>CAIVRH010000036.1 GCA_903908285.1 uncultured candidate division Zixibacteria bacterium | reverse complement strand
TCACTACCATAAGAAGTGCCTACGGAGTTGGTAGCATACGCTCGAACATGATAGAGAGCCCCCGGAGTCAAACTAGTGAGACTGCTGGTGAATGAGGCGGCTCCAGTTCCGTTAGTGGTATGACTACTATCCGCCGTTGGGCCGGTGGATCTGCTCCAGCAGACTCCTTTGGCGGTGATGGTTGCTCCACCACTGTCGGGAATAGCTCCGCCACTGGATGCAGTAGTGGAGGTGATAACGGTGATAGCTGTAGTCGTTACCGTGGGCGTGGTTAGAGTGGTAAAGTCCAATTCACTACCATAAGAAGTACCTACGGAGTTGGTGGCGTAAGCGCGGACATGATAGAGTGTACCCGGAGTAAGACTGGTGAGACTGCTGGTGAATGAGGCGGCTCCTGTGCCATCCGTAGTCTTGCTATTTGCAGTAGTCGGAAGAGTTGAGGTATTCCAGCAAACTCCTTTGGCGGTGATGGTTGCTCCACCACTATCGGGAATAGCTCCGCCACTGGATGCAGTAGTGGAGGTGATGGAAGTGATAGCGGTTGTGGTCACCGTAGGGGCGATAGTTGAAGTGGTAAAGTCTAATTCATCACCATAAGAAGTGCCCACCGAGTTGGTAGCATAAGCCCGGACATGATAGAGGGTCCCCGGAGTAAGACTGGTAAGACTGCTGGTGAATGAGGCGGCTCCTGTGCCATTCGTGGTCTTGCTATTTGCAGTAGTCGGAAGAGTTGAGGTATTCCAGCAAACTCCTTTGGCGGTGATGGTTGCTCCACCACTGTCAGGAATAGCTCCACCACTGGATGCAGTAGTGGAGGTGATGGAGGTGATAGTAGCTGTTGTTACCGTTAAAGTTGTAAAGTCCAATTCATCACCATAAGAAGTGCCTACGGAGTTGGTAGCGTACGCCCGGACATGATAAAGTGTACCCGGAGTAAGACTGGTAAGACTGCTGGTGAAGGAGGCGGCTCCTGTGCCATTCGTGGTCTTGCTATTTGCAGTAGTCGGAAGAGGCGAGGTATTCCAGCAAACCCCTTTAGCGGTAATGGTTGCTCCACCACTGTCGGGAATAGCTCCACCACTGGATGCAGTAGTGGAGGTGATGGATGTAATAGTAGCTGTCGTTACCGTTAAAGTTGTAAAATCCAATTCACTACCGTAAGAAGTGCCTACGGAGTTGGTGGCGTACGCCCGGACATGATAAAGTGTACCCGGAGTAAGACTGGTGAGACTGCTGGTGAATGCACCGAGTCCGGTTCCGTTGGTGGTCTTGCTGTCTGATGTGGTTGGATTGGCTGATATGCTCCAGCAGACACCCCGAGCAGTTACGGTTGCACCGCCACTGTCGGTGACATTACCACCGGAGGTGGCGGTGGTGGAGGTGATGGCAGTGATAGCTGTAGTCGTTACCGTGGGCGTGGTTGTTGTAAAGTCCCTTTCAACACCATAAGAAGTGCCGTCCGAATTTTTAGCATAAGCGCGGACATGATAGAGTGTACCCGGAGTCAAGCTGGTGAGACTGCTGAAGAATGTGCCGGTTCCATCTCCATTGTGGGTGTGGTGGTCATCTGCGAGTGGATTAGGAGATGTGCTCCAGCAGACTCCCCGTTCCGAGACGTGGAGTCCACCATCCGAGGTGACGTTGCCACCGGAAGAGGCAGTGGTTGAGGTGATAGCGGTGATAGCGGTAGTTGTTACCGTGGGCGCAGCTGCCTGCACACCAACGACTCCGATTATCACTCCCAGCAGACACCACCCAAAAACGGTGAGAACCTTTATCAGGTTTCTCATAATTACCCCCTTAGTTTAGGATTGACTGTAACTATCCTTTATATCCCTTATATCCCTATAAAGTAAAAATTTGGCGACTTGATGAAAATTCTGAAATAAAGATAATCCGAGCTAGTGTTGCTTCTCTTCTTACCTTTATTCTATACTGGGAAATAGTGAGGGAATTCTCGGAGCGGTTCTTAAATAACATTGTCCCGGATAAGAGTAAACTCTTTTCCTGAAGATCATTCGAACTTGATGCGAGAAGTTTCTTTTGCAGCATTTAACCGTCCCCAGCTTTCCCTAAAGCACTTGGTTTGAGATAATTTTCCTCTCCCGGAGGATTAGTATTCTCTTAACCATGCTCTATTTTTATGTGGGGACAGTTATCTGTTTTCTAATAGATAAAGTTTTGTGAGGACGTGTAACAAATTAATTTATCGGTAAATGGTAGAGTATCTTGAGTATTTTCGGTAAAATTTAAGAATATTTTTACCATATAACTGATGGGATGAGGGGGTCTCATCAACCCTGACAAACCCCCACCCGGGTCGGCACAGGAAATCGATCTTACCAACTACATTTTCAAAAGCTCAAGCACTTTGTACATTAATACTGCCGGCCAAAAAATGGCTTTGAAGATGCCCAGCACCACAGACCAGAACGATGTAGCGTGCTGAAGGTAATAGATCAACGCACCGAGGAAAACCAAACTGTAGATACCACCAAAGATACCATCGCGATGAAATCCTCTGTTCCTCTTATGATCGTGCGAGGTTGAAATATTAATATCCGTCATTTTGTCCTCCGTTTTTATGTGGCTAAAGCCAATCAGTTTTATTTCCTATTATCCGTTCGCTAAAACGAACGGCAATTGATCTTCATGGTTTTATCTATTCCCGTTGCTTTCAAGCAACGGATAGAACAAGTTTATATTTCTATCTGATTTTAGTTGTTTTATGTGGTTAAAACCAATCCGCATATCTTCCCTTTATCCGTTCGCTAAAGCGAACGGCAATTAATTCTCTTTCCAGGTTCGGATGATACTATTGTTCTCCATTTGTCACCGTACTCTGGTGGAATACCATTTTCCAGTGACCATCCCGAAGCATCCATATCGAGCTGCGCAGTGAATGAAGCGGCGGCTCGGTGTGTTGAATCGCCCGGTAGGTTGCCAATGCCACATCCGGCGCCAAAAGAGACACATCGAACTCCGAAAGCGACCACCGCGAGGAGGATTCCGACTGGAGAGCTTCAATGATTTGAGTTTTGTTGTACCTGCACCCCAAACTCCCGAATTCCACGAATTCTTCTGCCAGCAATTCAGCCACACGCTCCGGCATTTTGCGAACGTGAGGTTGAAGTAGCTGCTCCTCCAGTTCCCGGAGATGCTCTTTAACAGATAAGTTTGTATGCATGCGGAGTTTTGAGATTCAAGAATAATGAAAGGTGCTCGGACGAAACCGACTGCCCAGACGGGCACCCGTCCGGGTGGGCGCAGGGCACCTGACTTACGAACAACTTTTAAGCTAGGTTAAACCTGGCCTGGTAAGCAGATCGAGCCACCCGCCGGACATCACTTTCTATCCAGCCTAAGGAAACGTACGGCGTTGTTGTAGAAGATGTCCCGCTTCTCCTCTTTTGTCAGGAAGTCGGCTGATTCGATCCCTTCCACTGCCATACCGATGGCCTCAGGCCACACCATCTGGTCTGACCCAAAGAGCAGCCGCTTGCCGAAGCCGGCGACGACGAGTTCCCGCAGGTAGCTGTGGAATTCCTCCCGAGGCAGGATCCAATCGATCACCGCGAGGTCGACGTAGACCTGCGGGTACACCGACAGGATTGCCTTCGTTTCCTGAAGATACGGTGCCCCACCGTGCATCAGGTAAAGGCGCAGCCGTGGGTGACGAATGAGCACTTCCTCGACGAGGATCGGGTTACCGAGCGTCACACGGAAGTGCGGGCAGCACGGGTCGTACGGCGTTCCCGGGGGGGCAATCCCTGTGTGGATCCCGACCGGGATGTCCATCTCTTCGGCGAGAGCGTAATACGGCTCCATGCGAGGGTCATTCGGCGCCATGCCTCGGTATTGCAGGGCTAGCTCGCCCAGAAACTGCACACGACCAGCTTGTATCTCAGCGCGAAGTTTCTCCAGGTCAGGCAGCGGGTTCGCCTCGTCCACGTGCACGCCGACTATGATCCTGTCCGGAGCCGCCTCGTACCACTGGCCTACCGTTTCTGGTGGCCCACTGGTGACGGCCTTTACGATGTTATAGTGCTCGAGCGCGGCCAAGGATGAGTCGCGAAGTTCGGCGCTCGTTCTCGCGGTGGACGGTTGTCCGGTAACCGGATTCACTGCGGGTGGCTTTCCATCATCCAGCCGGAAGGCGTGGAGGTGCATGTCGATGATGGGTGGCCTGCGACCGTCGGCACCCGCCTGGCCTACAGCGGGATCCGAGGGGATTGTAGCCAATACAAGCAGGAACACCAGTGCGGTCAGTCTTTGCATGAGATCCTCCTTCAAACACATTTCTTAGCCGCCGACTTCATGTGAGGTTGAACCGGCTGCCAAACTATGGTTATATGGTTTCTACCCAGATGCCCAATGCGGGGGTGGTCGCTCGATCCGGCTTCTAGGCGGCTGTCTGTGAGGAAAAATTGACAGAAAAGCTTCCTTACGGCCGTCCCGTGGTCAACCCTCCAGGGAAGAAGCTGAAGCCAAGAACAGCATCACAGTGAGGACAGGAATACATGATCTCCTTCTTTATGAAGCCAACAACTTCCTTATGGACTTCTTCGGGAAATTCACCTGTCTCCCGTTTGGTCTTTTCGAGGGTTAACGTTTGTTTACAATACGGGCACTTTGCCATTTTGTCTCCTTCACGCTGTGTAAGGACCTACTCCTATCATTTTTTGATTTCAATGCGTCAGGCGTTAGCTCCTGATACAGCTTTTGAATGCAAGCCAAAAAAAAGGTCTTTTGACACTAGTTAATATGGACGCAATAGTTATAACTGAAGTCGTAATATTCTTAACCTGTGCTTACTAAATGACTTCCTATAATAACTAGAAACTTCTTTTGCATAATTATCAAAATATGGATGCCGTACAACATCAAACCAAAAAGTAACAATACTGTTCGGAGATAGTTGAACGAATCTACACCATTCAATCTGTTTGACAGACAATTCGTCTTTTAACCAAAGCATCGAATCAGTGACGACAACTGGATGGAAAATATCGAGCATATGAATGTGATAATCGAACCAAGTTAAAATATCTTTTTCAATATTTGAATGAGGAAGGGTTTTATCTTCTAAAGACGAGATAATACCTTCCGTATGAAAGTCCAAGAGACCCTGTTTCAAACTTCTAAATGCTGAATACAGTGCTTGACTAGCCCTCCAAAGA
Source organism: uncultured candidate division Zixibacteria bacterium (assembly GCA_903908285.1). GTDB lineage: Bacteria > Zixibacteria > MSB-5A5 > MSB-5A5 > SM1-73 > CAIVRH01. The sequence goes on along the minus strand of CAIVRH010000036.1, from coordinate 20,845 downwards.
ACTGAATTGTCAAGATTTTTTGTATTTCCGATATTAGTTTCTCTATAAGCCGAAGCTAAATGGGATGCAGGGGGGGGATCAATCATCACATTCGCAAGAATGGCTACTTCATTTGGAAAAGATATATTCTTGAAGGCTATGTTCAGTCTATTAATTTGGTCAAATTTAAGACCTTTTTCTTTAAAGATTTGAAATAGCTTAGAGTGAAAACCCTCTTCATAACCGATCCAAATACGCTGATAAATCGCGGACAGAACATATCTTTGTATAGGTGAAAAAATTAGATGATAGCCATCAGCAGATTTGGACTCAACCAACATCTCTATTCTTACTACTGTATCTCCCATTTTCTTACCCTTAGTCCATGCTTGACTAGCGAGTACATCTATCTCCCGATATTTGTTTAGTTCAGTATCCTTATAAAAAGCACTATGAAGAACATCCCAGTCCAATGTTCTAAGACATGAAGCCAACTTTTGTTCTTTGGTCAACGACTCAGTAGCATCGCATGTTCTAATTTTATCTATGATTTCAGATTTAGGCATAGAATCACTCTTTTTTGAATTTAATAATGATTATAAAATCAATATTACATTGGAAACGCAGACTGTTTCCTTTTATACAAGAAGTTCCTCTCTTTTTTTCGTAAAATCAATCCTCTAAACCATTTGCTAGATGACAGGTCAATATCCCAGTGCTTCTGACACTTTTATTATCAGGTGTGCAGGACACCTGACTTACGAACTGGAGTTATTTTTTTATGCGGCAGGTGCATTCACCGCGATCTTAGATTCTCGGCGATGTACTTCGCGATCAGGTCGTGGGCAATCACGACACCATCGTCCCTTCGGATCAGCAAACTGGACTGTAGTAGCGAGTCAACGTCGGCCTTCGGATACTTGGCTTCGAGCTGACTGGGATCAATAACTTTCGTGGTTCCTGATGGTGCGATAAACTCTCGCAGTATTGATAACTGGGTTGGTGACAGTTTGCCAAGAATCTGGTCCAGAGCATCACGCAACGAACGCTGGGAAAATCCCAGCGATGGTTCTGCGGGCGACCCGGCCTCAAGAGCACGCTGGATGTTTCGAATCCGTAGCAACAGTTCCTCAAGCAAGTCTGATTGATCTCGCTTATGCTTGGTCGGCGCGTCTAATTTTGGATCTGTGAGCGCAGCAGTCACCTCTTTGTCAAGATCAGGCCACCACTTGTCGAAGATCATTTGTAGGTTGGTCTCCTCAAGGCCTTTTTCGAGAAGGTGATTCATATCGAACAGGAGCTTCTGGAATTCTCCTCGGGAGAACACACGGTTCTGGAACTGAGACAAGGGTCCAGCAACGTCTGCAAGTCCGAGCCCTCTCAAAAGCAAGCAGCAAGCTCGCCCTTCGACGTGTTTTGTGAGTGCACCCGCTTCAAAGAGTATCCAGGAACTCTGGAGGTTGTCTGGTGTCAGGCATATAATGCCGAAATTGGACTGTTCAAGTTCCTTGGACAGTTGCTCGGTCCACCGACCCCCGGACGATAGATCATGCTGGGACATGAAAGGCTTAAGGTCTTGGATCATGCAGGGAAGATACTTCCGCAATAAATCCGCGACTCGCCGACTAGCCTCTCCTGACCAACTGATAAAGACTTTCATTGTAGCGTCATCTCCAGCAGCCCGTACCTATATTTGCCGCATAACATTTTTTATATGAATCCAAGTATTACTCCAAACATGGCTTTGAGTGCCATATAAGACGCCTGCGAAAAAGGCGTCGCTTGGTGCGTAAGCAATGTAATATTAGGATATTGCACCGTTACACCGAATTTATCATGGTTTCTTATCTGGATCGGCATAAAAACCTACATGACAGCCTTAAAGCAAATCGATAGGACTGTGCATTACTAACCATAAACCCTGAACCGATTTCAAAAGAGGACCTGTTACAACTTCACCAATTCCACCCGGCGATTGTTGGCTTTTCCTTCGGGGGTATTATTCGTGTCGATGGGTTTCGATTCGCCCCAGCCCTTGGATTCCAGGCGGCTTGCATCCACTTTGAAGTTATTGATCAGATAGGTTCGTACGGATTCAGATCGTTTCTGTGACAGCGTCAGATTGTAGTCATCAGCACCGTCGGAATCGGTATGCCCCTCGATGGACAGACGCAGGGTGGGATTCTCGGTCAACAGCGCACCGATATCCGCCAGCGTCTTGTACGATTCTCCCTTGATCTTATCCGAGCCCGAATCGAAGAGAATGCCATGGGTGACGATCTTGCCCGATTCATCCAACTGCTGTTTGAGGGTCTTCCCCCCTTCGGCGTAGCGGAACGTGCCAATCAGCATCGGATTGTCGGGTTCATCCTTCCAGGGATCCATGTGAACACCGATGTCGACCGGACTGAAGCCTTCGACCGCCGGAACATTAGCCACCCTCTCGTTGTCGATGTAGCACTTCATAGTGGTCTGCGTTGCCATAATGCGCATGGTGTGAATCCCTCCGGGAAGGGGGGCGGCCAGGTCCTTGCTGGCAAGGTCTTTATCCAGAAGCCTGAGGTTGGTGTGGAACTTGTCTTGTATCCTGAAGTTGCCGATCTCCTGATTCTGATCGTTGTACCAAAAGATGGAGAACCAGTGGCTCTTAGCTTCGCCACTTTTGACGTAAAACTCCATTTCGATGGTATATTTGGGCGGAAGGGAACCAATTACGATTTTGGGGCGAATGGTTCCTTCGTCCGTGCACAAAATCCAGTTCTTGCTTCCTTGCTTGGCGACTTCAAAAACCCCATCGTCTAACCTCCACCGTGAAGGGAACTCACCCATTTCCTCGCCGGAGAGGTCGTCGTAGAAGATGACCTTGTCACCGGGGATGAAGTCATACTTGGTATAAAGCGCCATATCTTCCGATGCTCCGGAAGCAGCCGGCTGCGCTTTCGTCTCATCGGAAGCGGGCTTTTCGGTAGACTCTTGGCTGGCTTTGGAAGTATCCTTGGTTGTTTCTTCCGTCCCCTCGACTTTCTCCTCAACCTTCTTTTCCGCTTTTTCTTTTACTTTGTCTTTTAGCTTTTTGAACTGTGCCTGGGTGGGGGATGACATAGCTATAAAAGCAAAGCACAACAAAACCACAAAAACAATTTTTGCCTTCATGGACTTCTCCTTTCTTTGTTTTGACTAATGGGAAGTTTCTTCTCTACCCATTAGGAATTTGAGTTTTTGCCTTTATTACTAATCAAACGGGTATGGCGTTTTTTCATCGACTTTTTAGTGACGCCTTTCCCATTTTGCAGACATGTAATAACCATACCAAGGAACGCCGATATTAGAGCCTTGTCAAGTCTTTTTATGGGAGATTGGATGAGTCGGAAGGGATGTTCTCAGTTTTGATTCCGGAGTACTTAGGACTGCTTTCGTGGAGGTAGTGGAGTTGGTACTATGAACTATGAACCACGAACTGCGAACCGCTTTAAAATATCCGCTTTCCGTCCACCGTCCGTCGACCGCCGCAAAACCAACTTCAGTCTTTTGTCTTTAATATTCTGGGTGGGATTGAGAAGCTACGAACTATGAACTACGAACCGACTTAAAAATGCGGGAGTTACGAGACGAGTTTAGAACTTTCTTCGTCTTCGGATCGGGGAGACACTGCCTGGATTAATTTTTTGCAAAAAAGTTTAAGAGGATCAGAAAAGATTGAAGCCGTAATTTTAAAGAGTCAGAACCGGTGGTCTTTATTTTGGATTTGGATCCGGGGTTTGATAGATTAAGCCGTGGTGACTCTTAAGACTTCTTCGATAGTGGTTACCCCTTCCAATACTTTTTCCAGCCCGTCATCCGCCAGGGTCTTAGTTCCGAACTTATGGATGATTTCCTTGATCTGCTCGGATGAGGCTTTGGCCATTATTGCCTCGAAGACTTCCTTGCCGGGAACCAAAAGTTCATAGATCGCCACTCGTCCTTTATATCCGGTATTTTCACAGGAGGGACAGCCTTTACCGCGGGAAAAAAACAGTTGCTCACTTCTCTGTAGGTTCAAATTCTTCAGAGTATTTTCAGGCGGGCAATAGGTTTCTTTGTATTGGGAACAGATTACCCTTACTAACCTTTGGGCCAAGACACAGAGAAGAGAGGATGAGACCAAAAAGGGTTCGACTCCCAAATCTAAAAGCCGGGTAATGGCTCCCACCGCGTCTCTGGTATGTAAAGTGCTAAAGACCAAGTGACCGGTTAAAGCCGCCCGAATGGCCAGCTGTACGGTCTCGGCATCTCTTATCTCCCCGACCAATATTATGTCCGGGTCCTGTCTTAAGATGCTTCGCAAAGCATCGGCGAAAGTTAATCCCGCCTTCTCATCCACATTGGCCTGATTTATGCGATCCACCTGATATTCCACCGGATCCTCGATGGTGGTGATGTTGATCCCTTCAGAGTTGATGCACTTCAGTGCCGCATGCAAGGTTGTGCTTTTGCCGCTCCCGGTAGGTCCGGTAACCAGAATAATTCCATGCGGTCTTTGGATCAGCTGACGGAATTTGATTTCCACCTGGGAAGGCATTCCCAGGTCTGGAAGCTCGAGATGGATTTTGCTCAAATCCAATATCCGGATGACTATTTTCTCTCCAAAAATGGTGGGATAAGTCGAGATCCTTAAATCGATCGTTTGGTTTTCATGTTCAAAAGGTATCCTTCCGTCCTGGGGTTTTCTTCTTTGGGTGATATCGAGCCGGGACAGGATCTTTATTCTCGAAACTACGGGAAGACAAACGCTTTTGGGGAGCGACGAGATTTTCCGCAACATCCCGTCCACCCGAAAACGCACATAGACATTTTCCCGCTGCGGTTCGATGTGAATGTCGCTTGCCTGCATTTGAATGGCCTGGGTTATCAAGGTATTCACCAGTTTCACGATGGGCGGCTCTTCCGCTATCCTCTCCAGTTGCAGTTTGGACAACCTCCCGTCATCTTCGAATTCCATCATCTGCTCTTCGACCTTATCCAAGATCGCCTTCAGGGGGCTGATTTGAGGATAGAATTGATCGATGGCGGCCATGACGCTTTTTTCTGTGGAGATGACCGGTTTGATCTTATAACCCATCTCGAATTTGATCCGGTCCAGGGCAAAAAGATCCAAAGGATCGGCCATGGCGATGGTGACCGTGTCTTCGATCTTAAAAAGCGGGATAAACCTGTACCGGTGGGCCAACTCGGCGCTGGCCAGCGAAATCACCCGGGGATCAATGTCGTAATGGTTGAGATCAACGCTGGGGACGTTCAGCTGTTTGGACAAATAGTCCAGCAGAATATCCTCGGTTACAAATCCCAGCTTGGTTAAAACGGCACCCAGATGTTCCTGGTCTTTCAGGCTCGCCTTTTTGGCTATCTCCAGCTGAGATGATGTGATGATTTTCTCTTCGACCAATCTCTCTTCTAACCTATCTATCAATTGCGAGATGGGGGTAACGCCTTCGGTCTTTCGCAAAGTAACCTCCCGCATGAAACACGAAATTGTGCCGACTAAAGGTTCAACATATTTTTGACGGTTCTGATCAGATCATTCATTTCGAAAGGCTTGGTGATGTACACATCCGCTCCGGTTTCCTGCCCGATCACTTTGTCCTTTTCCTGGGTCCGGGCGGTAAGCATTATTATGGGTATTTGCTTGAACTTGGCATCGAATTTCAGGAGTCTGGAGACCTCGTAGCCGTTCAGCTTGGGCATCATTATATCCAGCACGATCAGATCGGGATTATCCTTTTTGGCTTTATCCAATGCCTCTTTTCCATCATAAGCGGCCAGGCACTCATAACCCTCCTTCTCCAGAGTGAACTTCAAGGCAACCACCACATCCTCTTCGTCGTCGGCGATCAGTATTCGTTTTTGATTCATTTCTCACCCCCTTCAAGACATAGATTAAAAAACGCAAAAACGGAACATCTGCTACGATCCGGGTTTGCTTTTTACCTGGGATTTTGATCCCAAAAACTCATCTATCCGATAAAGCAATTGGTCCATTCCAAAGGGCTTCACCAGGTAATCGTTGGCTCCGGCTTTAAATGCGGTTTTGATATCTTCCGCCTCCCCCCTCGCGGTCAGAATGATGATGGGGATGCGTTTGGTCTCCTCTTTGTTCTTCAGCTCGCGGCAGGTGAAGAAACCGTCCAAATCGGGCATCATAATGTCCAAAAGAATCAGGTCCGGCTTCAGTTGCCGCGACTTAACGATCGTCTCCGCCCCATCCTTGGCCTGCTCCACATTATATCCTTTCTGTTTCAAAACGTAACCGAGTGCGCCCAGAATATCCTCGTCATCATCAGCCACCAGTATGGTATACATGATTCACCTCTCTTCTTTTGACCAGTCTTTCTATGGTGTCGATAAAGACTGCATCCGAGAATGGCTTGGTAAGAAACTCGTTCGCTCCCAAAGCTGCGATTCGGTCAACATCCAAGTGGATGCCCCCGGACAGAGCCAGGATGGGAATGCTTTTGGTCTCCTCTTCCTGTTTCAATCTATCCATTACCTGATAGCCGTCCATTCCCGGCATGATCACGTCCAGCACGATCAAGTCCGGGTCAGCCTGCTTTGCTCTTTCGATTCCCTCCATGCCACTGAAAGCTTCAATTACCCGGTATTTTCTTCGGATGAGCTGACGGGTGATGGCATGGGCAAAGTTTTCGTCGTCGTCAATCACCAGAACGGTCTTTTGTCTTACCGTCAGATTCGGAAGGTACTCAAAGCGCTCCACCACCTGCTTTAATTCCAGGGCATTACTGGCGTCATCCGGATAGGTGGCTACTCCCAAGGAAAATTCCAGCTCAGTGGATTTGCCTTCAAATGAGAAGTCGTAATTCAATAGGCTATCCTTCAATCTATTGCAGACGGCTAAAGCTCCCTCCTTGGGGGTGTCCTCCATGATTATATATACCAGTCCCGACTCCTCATCCGGATGGACATGGTCGGTGGATTTGCATGAGGTCTTTTGAGCCAGCATAACCATGGTTTCAAAAACGCCCCTTCCTATATTTTTTCCAATCCCCGCTTTGATTTCATCTAAGTATCTGGCCTGGAGGAGCCCGAGTGAGAGACATGAGGTCGTCGATTTTGCCCGACCGATCAAGCTCTGCAGATGGTGGTTGAAAATCTCCGATCCTTTAAGCAGGGGTAAAACGAATATGAATTTACTCCCTTTCCCCGGCTCGCTTTCCACCCAGATTTTCCCCTTATGCGCCTCCACCAAATTCCTGCAGATGGGAAGGCCTAAACCGGTCCCGCCTATTTTTCGGGCCAATGATTTCTCCACCTGATGGAATTTGTCGAATATCCGATCCAATTCCTCCGGCGGAATGCCCACTCCGGTATCGGAAACACTTACCTGAATAAAATGCCGGTGGGGGAGGATGAGCATAGCTGGAACGGGGGGTTGAGATTTTTCAACCTGAGCGGCTTCAATCCGGATTTCCCCGCCTTCTGGAGTGTATTTAATGGCATTGCTTACTAAATTTGACAACACCTGAACCAGTTTGTCATGGTCACCCAAGATACCAGGGAGATCCGGTGAGATTTCTCTTTCAAACCGGATGGATTTTTTCTCTAATTCAAGTGCAAATGTCGCGATAATCCCCTCTATGATCTCTCCGAGATTGACTTGTTCCAACTGCAACTCCATCTTTCCTGCTTCCATTTTGGAGATATCCAAAAAGTTGTCGATGATGCGCGCCAAACGGTCTACATTCCGCGAGGCCATCTCCAGGAATTTATTCTGCTGCGCGTTGGTCTCCCCGGCTTTTCGGTAAAAAAGAAGATCCACCGCATTCTTGATGCAGCAAAGGGGGGTTCGCAGCTCGTGCGAAACCACCGAGACGAATTCCGACTTGAGTTTGTCCAGCTTTCTCTCTTCGGTGATGTCCTCTAGCGAGATCACCAGTCCGGTGAGATGTTTGTTCACCCCCCGGATGGGCGAGACCAGTTCCTTGTATGTAAGCTCACCGATTCCTATCTCCTTTTTGACGAAACTCTCTTTCCCCTGGCTCAACCTGTTTTGCAGGTCATTAAAATCTATGTCCAGAATATCCTCTATCGTCTTTTTATCCGGAGGGGAATCGAATCCTTTCGGATTTATCATCCCCTGTGCGGCAGGATTCATCACGGAAACCTTAAAATCCCGGTCGATCATTATGATCCCGTCGGTTATGCTTTCCACCAGGGTGCGGGACTTCTGCTCGCTTTCCAAAAGAGCCCTCTCCGTCTTCTTGCGTTCGATGGCGTAGCGGACGGATCGCGTTACTAAGTTGCCTTCCACCCTCCCTTTGACTAAGTAATCCTGAGCCCCCATCTGTAACGCTTTGAGGGCTATCGACTCATCGCTAAGACCGGTCATGACGACGATGGGCAATTCCGACGTTTCCGCCTGCACTTTGAGGAGGGTCTCTATTCCCGAACTGTCCGGAAGTCCCAAATCCAACAGCAACACGTCAAATGATTCTTTACCCAAGTGCCTCAAGCCCTCCTCCAGAGTCTCCGCCCGGATCAAATCAAATTCATCCGTTATGCTCTCATTGAGCATCTCCAGGATCAACCGGGCGTCTCCCGGATTGTCTTCAACCAACAGGATTTTGATTTTATGGTTATTCATTGGGATTACTCCGGCGGTAAAGTTATCGTGTTCAACCAGAACTTTTCAATGGACTTAATAATTCCGATGAAACCCTCCAGGTGGATCGGCTTGGCCACGTAGCAGTTGGCATGCGAGTTGTAAGCATGGATGATATCCTTCTCCATATCCGAAGCCGTCAGAATCACCACCGGAATGCGTTTTAAGTCATCATCCGACTTGATCTCGGATAGAACCTCACGACCGTCTTTTCTCGGCAGGCTCAAATCGAGCAGAATCAAGTCGGGGCGCAAAGCTCCGGTGTACTCTCCCTGCCGACGCAGGAAAGCCATGGCCTCCTCCCCATCTTTCGCCACCGATAGATGGTGACCCTTCCCGTTCTCTTTTAAGGCCTCCCGCACCAAACGCACTGCCGAAGGCTGATCCTCCACCAATAGAATTTCCATCTTCTTCCCTCATTTCATTTTTTATTCCAGCGGCAGTTTCACAATGCTAAACCAGAAGTCCTCAATGGATTTTACCACCTTGATGAACTGCTCCATATCAAAAGGCTTGCTGATGTAACAGTTGGCGTGAAGGTTATAGCTTTTGAGAATGTCCTCCTCCGCTCTTGAAATCGTCAGTATCACCACCGGGATGCGTTTCAGGGTTTCATCCGCCTTGATTTCGGCTAAGACCTCACGACCACCTTTTCTGGGCAGATTGAGATCGAGCAATACCAAGTCGGGACGAGGTGCGTCGGAATATTCACCTTGTTGCCTTAAGAAAGCTATGGCCTCTATCCCATCACTGACCTGATAAAGCTTATTTAAAAGTTTGCTATCCTTAAGAGCTTCTTTTGCCAGGCGCACATCGCCGGGATTATCTTCCACCAACAAAATGTCAGCCAGCTTGATCTTTACTTCTTGGTTCATTTTATACCCCCTCTTTTAGGTATGGTAAAATAGAAATTTGAGCCTTGGCCCAACTCGGATTCGACCCAGATTTTTCCACCGTGCCGGTCCACAATTTTCTTGCAGATGGCCAAGCCTATGCCGGTGCCCGCATATTTCTCCCGGGAGTGCAAACGCTGAAAGATTACAAAAATTTTATCATCGAACTGCGCTTCAATGCCAATGCCGTTGTCTTTCACCGAGAAGACCCATTCATTTCCTTTATCCTGAACCGAAACATGGATGCGCGGTAATTCTTCACCCTTGAATTTGATGGCATTCCCTATCAGGTTTTGGAACAACTGCACCATCTGTAAGGCATCCGCCATCACCGTCGGCAGTTCATCGCTGGTGACAATAGCGTGATTCTCCTCGATGGCCATGCTAAGGTTGGCGATAGCCTGTCCCAGCCCGGCATGGCAATCCGTTGGCTCTAAAGGTTTACCCCGGGTGCCCACCCTGGAATAGACCAAGAGATCATTAATCAGCCTCTGCATTCGGTTAGCCCCATCTGCGGCAAACCGTATGAAATCTTTGGCATCCTGATCCAGTTGATCTTTGTACCGCTTTTCCAAAAGCTGGGTATAGCTTGTCACCATGCGCAAAGGCTCCTGCAGATCATGCGATGCCACAAAAGCAAATTGTTCCAGCTCCTGGTTGGAGCGTTCTAAATCAAGGAGAGTTTTCTTTAATATGTCCTCCGCCCGCTTGCGCTCGGTGATGTCCCGGAAATTGCATTGGATCACCTTCTGGTGTTCAACTGTATAGACGTTGCTGACGAATTCCACCTCGGTCCGCCGACCATCGGCCATTTCCAGCGGCATATCCTCGTAGCGGATGTATCCCTGCTGCTGCAATTCCATGAATTTATCTTTGCTGGAAGCGATATCCTTGAAAAACCCTATATCCCAGATAGCCTTTCCCATTAACTGTTCGTGCGAGAAACCCAACATCTCGGTTAAAAACGGATTCACATCTACGATCATCCCGGTCTCGGTATCGAGGATCAAAATTCCATCTTTCGCCGTCTCAAAGAGCCGCCGATACCGGACCTCCGAAGCACGTAGCGCTTCCTCCACCCGCTTTTGTTCCGTGATGTCACGCAAGCTGGCGTTCAGCAGCATTTGGCCCTTCAATTGCAGGCGCGTCAGGAGCACCGTTGCCGGGAACTCTTCCCCGTCTAAACGTTTGTGCGTCCATTCGAAGTAATGATACCCCTCCCGAACTGCCGTCTCGATCATTTCCTTGGCCTTTTCGGACGAGAGGCGGCCGTCCGGTTGAAGTTCGGGTGACAGTTCCCAGGGGGTTTTGGACAAAAAGTCGGCTTCGTCCTTAGTCCGGAACATCTCGACGGTGGAAGGGTTGCCCGAGGTGAAACGCCAATCCGGCGGCGCCAGGGTCATGAACGCGTCCTTGGAAGAATTGAACAGCACCCGGTATTTCTCCTCGCTCTGCTGAAGCGCCTCCTCCGCCCGCTTTCGCTCGGTAATGTCCTCGATCATGCAGAGATGGCACGGATGTGCTTTATCTTCTACATAAATCGGAGCAATCGTCATATTGATCCAGACGGGGGTTCCGTCATGATGAAGATAACGTTTTTCCATCTGGAATCTGTTTGTTTTCCCGGCATTCAACAGTGCCATATTATCAAGATCTTCCTGGACATCATCCGGGTGCGTAATGCTCATCCAGTCGATATGTGCCATTTCCTCCATGGTTCTGCCCGCAATCTTGGCAAACATAGGATTAACTTCATAGATATGCCCCGTCAGTGAATCAATCAGAGCAATGCCCAAGGGCGCTTCTACGAACAGTCTCTTGAACCGTTCCTCGCTTTCGCGCAGCGCTTCTTCCGCCCGCTTGCGGTCGGTGATCTCCAGTCGAAGCTCTGCGGTCCGCTCCTCCACCATCTCCTCCAGGTGCGCGCGGTATTTCTTTAGCTCATCTTCTGCCCGTTTCCGCTCTATGGCATAAAGCACCGAGTGTTTTAACAGATTGCTGTCCACCTGCCCCTTGATCAGATAATCCTGCGCTCCCATTTGAACTGTATTGATCGCCAGCGTTTCGTCTTCCATTCCGCTTAGCACCACAACCGGCACTTCGGGGGCATGATCTCTGACCTGCTGGAATGTATCCAGACCGATGGAATCGGGGAGGGTCAGATCCAAAAGGACCACATCGACTCCCCCTTTAGTCAAACTCTCCAGTCCCGAAGAGAGCTGAGATGCGGTTTTGAGCTCTACGTCAAACTGAGGGCTTTTCGCCTCCGTCAGCAATTTCTGGGTGTAACGGGTGGCAAAAACGCTGTCCTCTATCAAAAGAATTCGGATACGTCTTTCTTCCATTTTTCCTCCACCTCAAGGACATAAAGTAAGATCCAGGCGTTCCATTAGTTCCCGGTAGTCCCCGACCTCTTTTTGATCCAGAAGACCCTGACAGGTGTCCATGCTTTCGGAAAGCAGGGAGACCAAATGGGGGGTTAGGGATATTTGTTCGTCTCGGACCAGCTTGAAGATATGCTCCAAAGACTGGGTCAATTTTTGCAGTTGATCAAAACCCATGCTGGCTGAAGAACTTTTCACCATATGTGCCTGGCGGAACAGACGGTCGAGTGCCGGCATCTTCTGGTCTGGATCTCTTCCGGCAGGTTCTTTTAGTTGAGCTAAACAAGACAGATCCTTTTTCATCTGCCCGATCGAATTTTGCACCTCCAGGTGGAATATCTCCGACAACTCATCTTTCTTCTCCTCCCCGCTTGGATCCATACTTTCACTGTCAGGCTCCGGTTTCTGCAAGTTCCCCAGCGAGTTGATGATGGCGTTGACCGCTTTGGGAGACAAGATGAAGAGCAGGTGGCCCCGGTAGATTTGTTCCATGACCACAAATTCACTTTCCATGACCACCACATAGTTCGTCTCCAGGGAGTGACAAGCCAGCATCTCGTCTAAGATGGCTCCCAGCATGTCGTAGGTAAATCCGGGGACGGAATAGCTAACCTTCATCTGCAGTCCGTCGGCTAAAACCCGCACGTAGGAACCGGCCACCACATTCCCCAGTTCCTTTAATGCCGATCGCCCCATCTCATCCAAGTCCTCGATCTTGGTCAGCTTTTGGCCGGTGAGAAGGTTGGTGAATCTAAGAGACTCTAAAGCCGACAGCACCAATAGGATGCTTCCCGAGATATGCCCGGAGATGGTGAAAAAGACCGCCACCGTGCTTTTGTCCCTTCCCCCTAAAAGCTCCGGGACATTTTCCACCTTCTCCACTATGACATTGGGCACGGTGATGTTTACCTTACTTCCCAGCATGGTGGATAAACTTTTGGCCGCATGGCTGGTAGCGATGGAGGTGATCTCCCGGAACGTGTCCAGCTTGATTCTTTCGAACTCTGCTTTTATCATAGGTTCTCCTTCTTCTAAAGTAATAATCCCACATCCACCACCAGTGCTGTCTTTCCTGTATCTAAAATGGTAATTCCCGAGATGCCTTTGATCTTCTTCAAGATTCCGGGCAGGGGTTTAATCACCGTCTCCTGCTGCCCCAAAAGGCTGTCCACCACCAGCCCCACCTTCCTGGATTTTGCCTCTACCACCACCAGGAGAACCGAAGAGATCCGGCTGGATATGGAGGAATGGGGTGAATGATGCCCGGAAGGGGAAAAGCCGAATCTCTTCCTTAAGTCGATCAAAGGAAGGACCGTATTCCGGTATAAGACCACCTCTTTTTCCCCCAAATTTTTGATATCCCGGGGGGTAACTCTGAGGGTCTCGATGATGGAAGATAGCGGGATGGAGTAAGTTTCATCTGCGATGCCTACCAGCATGACCTCGGCAATGGCCATGGTCAGTGGCAATTTGATGGACAAAGTGGTCCCTTGGTTCGGTAGGGTGTCTATCTCCAGCGTTCCTCCGAATGCCTCCACCTTGCTTCTGGATGCGTTCAGCCCTACCCCCCGGCCTGCCACCTCGGTAACCTTTTTGGCTCCACTATATCCGGGATAGGTGACCAGCTTTAATACCTCCTTGGGGGTCAAGACAGAAAGTTCCTCTTCGGTGATCAGGCCGGTCTTCAAAGCCACCTCTTTGATTTCCTCGGTATCTATGCCCCGGCCATCATCCGAGAGCTCAAGGACGACAAAATTCCTCTCTCTTTTGGCGCAAAGCTTTATCTTTCCTCTCCTGGGTTTTTTCAGTTTCTCTCTTTCTTGGGGCTCCTCGATACCATGAATGACTGCATTCTTCAACAGGTGAAGTAAAGGCTCGTTTATCTCATCCTGTATGCACCGGTCCAAACCGATATCCCCCCCCTCGATCACTAAATCAACTTCTCTGTTCAGATTGGTTGCTATATCCCGCACCATCCTGGGGTAAGGGGTGAAGATGTAATTCAAGGGCACCAGCCTGACCTTTAACATCTGTTTCTGGAGTTGAGAGGTCAGTCGGGACATCTCGGCCACATTATCATATAAGGCGTCATCCTCTATGGTTTGAGCTATTTGGGCAAACCGGTTTCTGTTTATTACCAATTCTCCGGTTAAGTCCATCAATCCATCCAGTTGGGCTAACGGAACCCGCACGGTCTGAGTTTCTCCAGTATAAGAACGTTCGGGCTCGTCCGGTGTGGTTTTTGCCTGAATCTCCCGGGACGGTTTTCTCTCTGAGCGAGGCAATGCGGAGATGATCCGGTCGAACTTCTCCAAAAGCGGCGAAATCTCTATCTGCCTTGTCCCCCCCCTTCCCGCCTCATCTTTTAACTCGGTCAGACTATCGACCGATTCAAATAACAGGCTCATGACCTGCTTTTTTACCTGCATCTCTCCGCTCCTGAGAGCGGATAGCACATCCTCCAGACAATGGGTCAGTTTGGCCATATTCTCATATCCCATGCTCTGCGCCATGCTCTTTAGGGTATGGCTCTGACGAAAAAGTTCGTGGAGCAGGTTCGGGTCCTGAGGATCTTTCTCCATTCTGACCAATAGGTTGTTCAGCTGGCTTAAGATCTCCTGCGCTTCACTTAAGAACAGCTGTTGGTATTCTGATATCTTCATGATTGATTTTTATCCTCTGACTACTTTTTATCATCTCATCTGCAATTTTGTCCAAAGGGACAACCTGATCCACCACCCCCGCCCGGACGGCTTCCCGGGGCATGCCATAGACCAGACAGGTAGATTTGTCCTCGGCCATGGTTCTGCCGCCGTGTTTTTTGATGGCCCTCAATCCTTCGGTCCCGTCGTTTCCCATGCCGGTCAGAACGATACCGACAGCGTTTGCCCCGTAGACCGGCGCCAGGGAAATCATCAGCTTATCCGCTGAAGGGAGAGGCAGTTTTACCTTCTCTTGAACTGGAACTAATTTTATCGCTCCCCCCGCTTCTCCTCTTGACTCTACGAGGCAGTTACAGCCTCCCGGAGCTATCAGCACCTTCCCCTGTTTGATCGGCTCCCCATCCTCCGCCACCTTGACCTCCAATGCCGACTCCTTATTCAATCTTTCCGCCAGGGAGAAAACGAATTCTGCCGGCATATGCTGAGCCACCACCACTCCTGCCGGCAGATCGGGGGGTAATTTTGGAATTACCTGACTTAAGGCTCTAGGACCTCCGGATGAGCTGGCAATGGCAAATACTCTATCCGTGGTCTTAGGAATTGGCTTTTCCCCCTCCGCTTTGGTTTCTCTAATAGGTACCGGCCTGAATTTTGTCACATCTACCTGGTGGGCAAGTTTAATCTGATATAGCAACTCCTGTCTTATCGTTTCTATGTTCCGGGAAATGGGGCCTCCGGGTTTGCGCACCAGACCAACTGCACCATATTCCAAGGCCTTGATGGTCTCATCACCCAAGAACTCACTGAAACCTGTTACCATCACCACCGGAGTGGGGAAAGTTTCCATTATATAGGCAATACAGGTCAAGCCGTCTATTTCCGGCATCTCAATGTCTAAAGTGACCACATCCGGCTTGAGCTCTTCTATTGCCTTTAAAGCTTCTATGCCGTCTTTAGCTGTCTTCACCACTTCACAGTGAGGATCTGACTCGATCATCTTTGTGATCAACTTACGCATGAATGCGGAATCATCTACCACCAACACCCGGATCTTTCCGGTCATTTTTGTCTCCCCCTAATATTTTCTAACTTCCACGCGAGCAGTTTTGACAACAACTGAACCATCCTCCGGGTCAAATAGCACGGTGCGTCCCATGTGGTCGCCCACCTCTTCGGCCTCGATGGTGATATGGTTTTTATCCAACTCGTTTCTGGTGGCCTGCACGTTCCTTTTGCCTATATCCATGCTGCTGGAAGAACGGATGATCTCCGGAAACATGTTCGCCCCCCCGAATATTTTGGCTTTGAGATTATCGATTCCAGCGCCGTAGTTTTTCATTAAGCCCAGCATTTTGTCGATGGCTACGTCGGTGAACTTCAACGGGTGGGACTTATCGTGGGCTTCTCCTATACAAGGGAGTACCACATGAGCCAAACCTCCGGTTTTGGTCTTATTATCATATAACGCTACGGCCACGCACGACCCCAAACCGATGGCTACCAGAAGGTCCGGGGGGCGGGCTATCTTGATCTCTCCCATACCAACCGTGATCTCCATGATTCTCTCCGTCACCTGCCGATGATTGATTCTTTCCGTGGATCTGCGATTCTTTTGCTCTTCAAAACCGACCTCACCACTTCTGCGACATTGGAAGGTTGAAAGGGTTTAACTATAAAATCACTGGCCCCCTGCTGGATGCACTCCTTCACCACCTCCTCCTGCCCCAGGGCGCTTACCATCAGCACCTTGGCATGAGGACTCTCTCTTACCATCGCTCCCAGAGCCGAAATGGCATTTGCCCCTTCCACTTCCGGCATGATGATGTCTAAGGTCACCAGATCCGGCTTGAGTTTTTTGAAAAGACAGGTTGCCTCCTTGGCGTTCTCTGCTTCCCCCACAATCTCATGCCCTTCCTCGGATAGGATGTCGGAGAGCATTTTACGCATGAATTTGGAATCATCCACAATCAGGATTTTAGCCATATTCTCTCCCCCGTTCTCATATTTTTTATCTAAGCTTCCACCCCGGCAAGTTTTTCCATCTGGTGGGAAGTCAGGATCTTGTCCAGGTTCAAAAGGAGGATGAGCCTGTGCTCCAGTTTGCCCACTCCTCTTATGTATTCCTTGTTGATTTCGCTATCGATCAGCTGGGGGGTGGGTTCGATGTTCTCCTCCGGAATTCTCAAAACCTCCGGCACCTCATCCACCAGTATCCCCACGGTTTGGTGCATTATCTCGGTGACCACGATCCGGGCGCTCTCCGGCTGCTTTTCCTGGGGAGGAAGGCCAAGCTGAAAAGCCAAGTCTATTACCGGGATGATCTCTCCCCGGAGATTGGTGATTCCCTTTACAAACCCGGGCGCCTCCGGAACGCGGGTGATTTCCGTCACCTTGGTGATCTCCCTTACCGAGCTGATGTCTACCCCAAATTCCTCATCTCGGAGGCGAAAATTGACCAGCTGGCTCACCCGGCTTAACGGTTTCTTTACTTTTTCTTCCATCTGGGTACCCCCTTATCTGCCTCAATATCATTAGTCTGTTATAATTTTCTGATCCATCTAATCTACCGCCACCAGCTCCGACGTTTTCTTTTCCGACCTCATCTTGTTTTTGGCCTCGACCAGCCTTTCTGTAACGCTTGGTCTGGTGGGCTTGTGCCGGAACATTTTGCTATCCGGAATTGCTATCCTCTGCTCCTCGCCGGTTTTGAACTCCGCCACCAGCTTGTTCAAATCTATACCCATCTGAGCTAAGGATTGGGCGGAGCTGGCCATCTCCTGCACGGTTGCCACCATCTCTTGAGTGGAAGCGGAGGCCTGCTGAGTGGAAGCGGAAGCTTGCTCGGCAATGGTAGCCACGTCCTCCACCGCTTTGCCCACCTTTTTTGACCCTTCGGACATCTGCTGAGTGGCAGCAGAGATCTGCTCCAGCATGGTGGCAACATTCTGCGCACCTTGCAGTATCTCCTCCAGAGAGGTTCCGGCTTTTATTATCAGTTCCTTTCCCGCAGTAACTTCTTTGGTAGTAGCTTCCATGTTCTTCACCGCGATGTTGGTCTCGCCGGTGGTCTCTTTGATCAGTTTTCCGATTTCCGTAGCAGACCGGGCCGAACTCTCCGCCAGCTTTCTCACCTCTTCCGCCACCACCGCAAAACCGCTTCCCGCCTCCCCTGCCCGCGCTGCCTCAATAGCTGCGTTCAATGCCAAAAGGTTGGTTTGGTCGGCCACGTTGGTGATCACATCTACGATCTCGGTCATTTGCTCCGATCGCTTGCCCAGCTTCAGCACTGCCTCTGAGCTAACCGCAGTCGAGCTATCTATCTTGTCCATGGTGGCTATGGCTTCCCTTACCCTCTCGGTTCCCTTTTGTGCGGATTGGGAGGATTGAGCTGCCGTCGAAGCCGCCTGTTGAGCCGACTGGGCGGTTTGCGAGACCGAAACGTTGAACTGTTCCATGGCCTGATTGGTCTCCTCCACCCGTTGAGCCTGGATCTGGGCTCCCTTGGAAAGCTGCTGGATGGCGGTGGACAACTGCTGCACCGAAGCATTGGTCTGCTGGGCGGCCGAGGAGAGCTGCTGGGACGAGGCGGAAACGTCGCTCGAAGAGCTTAAAACCCTGCGAATTATCTCCTTCAAGCCGGTAACCATCTGTTTGAACGAAAGAGAAAGCTGTCCTATTTCGTCTTCACCCTTCACCTCTATCTCCGGGGTCAGGTCGCCTTTGGCTACCATGGCTGAAGTATTCATTAACTTCTGCACCGGAACGGTTATGCTTCGGGTGATCAGTATCCCCACTGAGGTCAGCAACACTGTAGCTAAAAGGGTCCCGATAACGATAGCGAGTTTGGCTGCACGACTCGATGCTTCCGCTTGTTGCTGTCGCTGAACCAATACTTGAGTTCCCTCTTTTTCCATTTCCGCTACCAGATCCCTTATCTCGTCCATGATTTTTTTGCTCTTGCCGGCCTGCACTACTTGTGCGACTTCAGCAAAACCCTTGTTTTTGCGCAAGTCTATGATCTCCTGGAGAACGGCTAACCTTTCGTCGCCTAATCGCTTCAAAGTTTGTATCTTCTCACTATTTTCAGGGCTGTCTGCTTTCAATTTCTCCACTTCATCATCGATCCTACTGACAGCTGAGTTGTATGGCTCCAGGAAACTCTCTTCTCCTGTAATTATGTACCCTCTCTGTCCGGTCTCGGCGTCTATGAACGAAATCATCATTTTATTCAGGTCTAACATAAACTCTTGAATTTGCTTTCGTTTGGTCGTTTCCTCAATCAGTGTGGTGGTATTTCTGTACGAAATGATGTTGACCACCAGCAAAATAGCCAGAGCCAGGCCGAATCCGCCGGCTAACTTCCTTCCTGTCGTCAGTCTCATTTTCTTCTGCCTCCTCTTGGTCCTGCGGGAAAAATCCGCAAGAACATATTTTAGTTCAAGATTCATTCTCAAATCATCACTAGCTCATCCCTCCTCCAAATCGTCAAGTATTTATAGCGCATATTTCAGACATCTTCCGTCCCTCCCTTTTTTGATTTATTGGTGATCTTTTCCTGTATATCCTCTCCCGTAAATCCACCACTTCAAAACATTCAACCATACCTGGTGGCAAAGTTTCGGTTTTAC
The DNA here is from genome assembly GCA_903908285.1 of uncultured candidate division Zixibacteria bacterium. Taxonomy (GTDB): domain Bacteria; phylum Zixibacteria; class MSB-5A5; order MSB-5A5; family SM1-73; genus CAIVRH01. The sequence goes on along the minus strand of CAIVRH010000036.1, from coordinate 1,645 downwards.
CCAAAACAAAAAATCCGCCAGGATTTAAAGCTGCATTTAGTTTCTGTGCAATGGCCTCCTGGTTCTCCTTCCGGAAATATATTAAAAGATTCCGGCACAACACCAGATCCATACTCGGTATGGAGTTGTCGGAGATTATGTCGTGATACCGGAAGCTGACTAAAGATCTCACTTTATCGTTTAACATGTACCGATCTTCAACCCGGGTAAAGTATTTAAACAGCAGATGCGAACTTATTCTGCGCAAGACGGTTCGGTCATAAGAGCCCCAGGGGGCTTTTTCCAGAGCGCTCCTATCGATATCCGTACCCAATACTTCTATATCGAAATCTCCAATTCTACTGCCCAGAGACTCGCAGAAAAGTATGGCCATGCTGTGTGCCTCCTGTCCGTAGGCGGTGCCGCAGGACCAGGCACGGATTTTTCTATCTCCCCTGATTTGCTTTTCGGATATAATCTGGGGGATTACCATATCACCCAGCAGATCAAAAACCTTAGGATCGCGAAAAAATTCGCTCACCTTTATACTAAGGCACTCTATCATTCTGTCATACTCTTCAGGGTCCTTGTTGAGTAACATGATGTAATCCAAATAGGAGACACAGTGAGCCAGTTGCATCCTATGCCAGATTCTCCTCATCAGGATACTGGACCGATATTGAGTCAAATCAATATTCTTGTTCCTTTTGATCTTATTAAGAAGAAACTCCAGTTCCTTGTCGGTATCTTTCACCTTTGTGATTTTTTCTGCTTCTTTGCGCTTGAATTCCGAATTATTCAGCTCTGCCACCCGGATTCGTGACAGTTTTCCATTTTCTCCCAATGGTTTGTCTTTGGTCTTTTCCGTGCTATTCATTACTTTCCCTCCAGCCTCATCCTTCAAAATCCAAGAGGAATTCATCTTGGTTTGTTTTATATTTTCTGATTTCAAATTATTCTCTATAGTTGGGTTTTTTGAATCTTGAATCTACGATGGCGCTGACCGTCTTGGAAAAAGCATGAGCCTGGATGTTTCTCTTCTTTACTGGTTCGAGAAAATCCAAAATTCTCAATAAGCTGCCATTTCCGGTGTCATTAAAATCGCATCATCGGCTCACAGATCCAGTCAGAACCATATTCTATTGTTTTGGTTTTAGGAATTTTACTTTATGGGGACGTTGTTTGAGGACGTAATAACGCTTAGATTGTCATTCACGGATGGTACTCTCCTAATCGGTATATTCCGAATAAACTTTAAGCATCCTATATGTATTAATTCGATCGCCGGACATCTTTTATTTCTGTGGTGTTGGGCTTGGGCTAATTTTATATGGAGAGATGAGCTGGGGCTAAAGTTAGGTTGAAAACTGCTTTTCGTCCGCTGTCCGTCGACTACCGGTATGCACCAGATGATACAATCGCCGCAAAACCAACTTCTATCTATCGCCTTTGATATTCGGGGTGGGGTGGAGAAGCTACGAACTTTAAACCACGAACTACGAACCGCTGTAAAAAACCGCTTTCCGTCCGCCGTCCGCTGACCGCCGCAAAACCAACTTCTATCTATCGCCTTTGATATTCGGGGTGGGGTGGAGAAGCTACGAACTTTAAACCACGAACTACGAACCGCTGTAAAAAACCGCTTTCCGTCCGCCGTCCGCTGACC
>CAIVRH010000035.1 GCA_903908285.1 uncultured candidate division Zixibacteria bacterium | reverse complement strand
GCATCCTTTACCCAGGCAAAAAGCTAAAACACAAACCAATATCAAAGCAGAAGACCAAATCCTTTAATTCCTTTATCGAACCCAAGGAATCAGAGCTGGTAACCATGAATTACTGACATTTTAAATTTGCAGAAAACCTGACATTTTTGATTTGCGTTGACAAAAGCAAAAAAAGAGTTGACAAAAAAAGGTGAATATTATATAATTATCCTCTGATTAAAAGGCAATATGGTCTTTTCATCGGAGAATTGAAGAAACGCAGTCAATTTTTTTTGCAAACTCATTAGCACTCGATATCGTAGAGTGCTAATTATGCCGAAAGCAAATCCATCTATATTGGAAATGGTAGCCAAAAGTAAACAGCTGAAACTATTAAACCTATTAAAGGAGGTTCAATTATGCATGTTAAACCATTGGCTGATAGAGTATTAATAAAGCCGTTGGAAGCGGAAGAATCGAAAAGAGGAGGTATAATCATTCCGGATACGGCAAAAGAAAAGCCACAGCAGGGTGAGGTGATGGAAGTTGGTCCTGGACGGGTGGGTGAAGAGGGAGATAAAATCCCGATGGAAGTAAAGAAGGGAGACCGGGTGCTCTACGGAAAATATTCCGGAACTGAAGTCACTGTAGATAATATAGAGTATCTGATCATGAGGGAAAGCGATATTTTTGCAATCATAGGATAAATCGTCCGTAGTTTGCAGTCGACCCTCCAACACTGAAGTGGTTTTAGCGGCGGACTGCGCCCAGACGGGCGTCCGTCTGGACGGTCGACGGACGGCGGACAAAATGGAGGTTAAGAAATATGCCCAAATTAATCGAATTCGATGCTCAAGCCAGAGAAAAGCTAAAAAGGGGAATAGATAAACTGGCAGATACGGTAAAAGTTACACTGGGTCCAAAAGGACGAAACGTGGCGCTGGATAAAAAATGGGGCTCACCAACCGTGACCAAAGACGGCGTAACGGTGGCCAAAGAGATAGAACTCGAAGATCCCTTCGAGAATATGGGAGCGCAAATGGTAAAAGAAGTCGCTTCCAAGACATCGGACGTGGCGGGCGACGGCACTACCACTGCCACTGTTCTGGCGCAGGCGATCTACCGGGAGGGTTTAAAGAATGTGACCGCTGGTTCCAATCCTATGGCAATAAAGAGAGGAATCGAGAAGGCCGTGGAGGTAGTGGTGGCGGAACTTAAAAAGATGTCCAAAACCGTTACCAGTAAAACCGAGATATCTCAAGTTGGAACCATCTCTGCCAACAACGACAAATCCATCGGTGATTTGATTGCCGATGCTATGGATAAGGTCGGTAAAGATGGCGTGATCACCGTAGAAGAAGCCAAAACTACCAAGACCGAACTGGAAGTGGTCGAGGGAATGCAGTTCGATCGGGGTTACATCTCACCCTATTTCGTCACCAATCCGGATACCATGGAAGCAGTCATGGAAGACCCGTTGATTCTGATTCACGACAAGAAGATCTCGGTGATGAAAGATCTTTTACCTCTTCTTGAGAAAACCGCCCAGCTGGGCCGGCCTCTTTTGATCATCGCCGAGGAAGTTGAAGGGGAAGCATTAGCCACTCTGGTGGTGAATAAATTGAGAGGAACCTTGAAGGTTTGCGCGGTGAAGGCGCCCGGTTTTGGCGAACGAAGGAAATCCATGTTGGAGGATATTGCGGTTCTAACCGGCGGCAAGCCGATCTCCGAAGAGCTGGGCTTCAAATTGGAGAATACTGCAATTACCGATCTGGGAAAAGCCAAGAGAGTGACCGTGGATAAGGACAACACCACCATCGTAGAAGGCGGCGGCAAGACCGAGGACATCAAGGGAAGGGTCAATTCCATAAAGAAACAGATAGATGAGACCACCTCCGACTATGACAAGGAGAAACTGCAAGAGAGATTAGCCAAGTTAGCCGGCGGCGTGGCGGTCATCAATGTGGGCGCCACCACCGAAACCGAGATGAAGGAGAAGAAAGCCCGGGTGGAGGATGCGCTCCATGCCACACGCGCTGCGGTGGAGGAAGGAATCGTTCCCGGCGGCGGCGTTGCTTTCTTGAGAACCTTACCGGCCTTGGACAAGCTAAAAGTAGAGGCGGATGAAGCAGTCGGAGTCGCTATCATTAAGAAAGCTCTGGAAGAGCCCATCCGTTTGATTGCCGGTAATGCCGGCGTCGAAGGCTCCATCGTGGTCAACAATGTAAAAGAGAAGACCGGAGCATACGGTTTCAACGCAGAGACCGAGAAGTACGAGGACTTGCTGGTATCCGGAGTAATCGATCCCACTAAGGTGACTCGAATCGCCCTGGAGAACGCTGCCTCTATCGCTTCGCTGCTTTTGACCACCGAGGCATTGATTGCGGACAAACCCGAGGAGAAGAAATCGGGACCTGCTATGCCTCCCGGCGGCGGGTACGGCGGAGATATGTACTAGAATTAGGTGATAGGTAATAGGTTTTAGGTGATAACGAAAACCAGAATTCCGGAAACGGGGTTCTGGTTTTCTGTTAAAGGGTTCAAGGGGTCGAGGATTCAAGGGGTCAAGGGTTCAAGTGAAATACAAATGAAAGAGTGAAACTTCTTTTAACCCCCTGAATCCCCCTTATCAGGGGGACAAAAAACCGAAAAAGAATAACGGGAGTGCATTAGCTTGCTAATGCATGCAGAAGCCCCGCCTTTGGTGGTTCGGCTTCGCTCACCATCCTGAGCTATGCGAAGGACGGGATCTTGTGGACAAGCTTCTGCACTCCGAAAACCTCCCGACTGCCGGACTTACTGGACTTACTGGACTTGCGGATTGCATTTTTTTTATTTTTTCAATGTCCTGGAACTCACCCCTGAGTCCCCTCTTCCCGCCTCTGGTGGTTCGACTCCGCTCACCATCCTGAGTAAATCGAAGGACGGGATCTCCGACTTAAAAGAAGAGGGGAAGTGTGACCCGCCGAAAGGGGGGTTGGGGGCGATGGGGGGCTTGGGGGTGGTGGTTTTTTATTTTTTTCATCATCAGAAAGTCCATTGGAAAGTTCGAGAATAAAAGTTCAAGAGTTCAAGAGTTCAAAGGTTCAATAAAGGCAAAAGCGTTTAAAGTTCAAAGTTTAAGGTTCAAGGACAAGGATTAAGATAAATGCAAAAGCAATTGTTCGGTTCAATAAGAATTTGGGTACAAGCAAAAAACATTAGTGCCTTCACTTATTAGGACCGCGTCGCTTTCACCACCAAAGTTGTATTGAATTTGTTCTTTGTGATTGGTTGAATTAAGAATTTAGAGTTAAAAGTTAAGAGTTTAGAATTCAAAATTCAAGATTCAAGATTCAAGATTCAAGATTAAAGCAAAAACAATTCTTCGATTCCATGAGAATTTGGGTGCATGCAAAAAACATTAGTGCCTTCACTTATTGGGAGGGTGTCGTTTTCACCACCGAAGTAGTACCGAATTTGTAGTTCAACCTCTCCCCCTGTTTCCCCCTCTCCGTAGAACAGAGAGGGGGATAAAACAGTCAACGGATTAGCCTTTGGCGGAAAAGCAATTCCTTGGTTTCATAAGAATTTGGGTGCATGCAAAAACATTAGTGCCTCCACTTATTGGGAGGGTGTCGTTTTCACCACCAAAGTGGTACCGAATTTGTAGTTTAACCTCTCCCCCTGTTTCCCCCTCTCTCCCGCCGTTGGTGGTTCGCTGCTGCTCACCATCCTGAATAAATCGAAGGACGGGATTTTCAACGTAGAACAGAGAGGGGGATAAAACAGTCAACGGATGAATGGTTCGACTTACGCTCCCTTCGACTACGCTCAGGGACAGTGAGCTAAGTCGAACTGTCACCATCTTCGACGGATGGAACGCCCAGACGGGCGTCAGTCTGGACGGATTAGCCTTTGGCGGAAAAGCATAAGCAATTCTTCGGTTCCATAGGAATTTGGGTGCATGCAAAAACATTAGTGCCTTCACTTATTGGGAGGGTGTCGTTTTCACCACCGAAGTTGGAGCGAATCTGTTCTTTTTTGGGAAAGAGAGACTGCAGGTTAGAACTTGGAGAGATATATATTGTCAGGAGCCTAGGGGCTCTTGACATACGGACTCCAACAATCTTTCGGCTTATAGGTGTGAACCTCGAACCTCATGACGTATTTGTTAAGGCCAATTGACAAAGACTCTCTTAAAGAAGGTTGCACCACGGGCTGGCTTTCGGTTGATACTCGTATATCCATCTAGGTCAAGTACTGCTTCATATACACGGAAGTCACTGCGGGAGTTGAAGTGGTCCGAGTGAGTCGTGAATAACACTTGATTCAGGTATTGAGCCGCGAGTAACCGTTTCAAATTGATGAAAAGTTCTCTCTGGGCAGTAGGAGAAAGGTTCAGTTCAATTTCTTCGATCAACACGATGTGGGCTGGGGTGAAGAATAGCCGAGCAAGGAGGTATAAAATTTGTTGGACACCAGTGCCGTAACTGGAAAGAGGAAACCTACCCTTCGTGTTGCTCAACATAATCTCAATATTTTGCCCGAACCGAGCAAAACCTACCTCACCAGTGGAAAATGGCCACTGGCGCCAAGCCCTCTTTGCAGCGTCTTCATCTTTATGTGCGGTTTGGTACTCCTTGACGAAAGCAATAAAATCTCTGAACTTAGTGTATTTCTGCGAGTTCATGAAATACTCGAAAAGCCAATTTTTAGCGTTTTGCGCCTGAAGTTTGCCAGGCACCTTCGGTAGTTCTTGCTCCTCTGTCAGATATCGCCCGCTACCCAAGAAAAGAACGCAGTCATTGAAAATAGACAACAGAGAATTCAATGTTTCTGCTTTGCCAAGTAGGCTTTTCGACGAAGGGAAATAACGCTGTATATCTACTTTTGCTGAGGGATTGTATGCTATTTTGTTGTTTATTATTACCTTTGTGAGGGATATTTCAGAATTATCGTAGGTAACAGATCTAATATTTCCCTCAAAGCAGATGTGAGCAATACTATGAGTAGTTGAAAGAAAGTCAGTAGAAAGTTTTTTTTGCAGTCCCCCCAACTCGCTATGTGCAACGTCCATAAGAATGATAAAGGTTATTCCTGATTCTCTCTTATCGTCAGTAAACATGTATGCAGTATCTCTGAATTCACCTTCCCACCAGCCGGTTGGTTCCTCGTTTCGCTCTTCTTTCCGAACGAGACCTTCCATGTATGAGGTAAAAGTTGATCTCACCTTCCGGCGAAACACTAAATCAATGAACCGAAGGAAGTTAGATTTACCAGTATTATTATAACCATAAATCATGTTGATCGTCTTCAGCGAGTTCACGGTCACTTCCTTCAGACTTCTGTAGTTTTTAACTTCAACACTCTTTATCTTCATTCTATGCTCCTTTTAAATAATCATCAAAATAGGCAAGCAAATTCTCTACAAGTGCCTGATATGCCTTTCGCGCTAAAGTCCCTTTTTCGTATTCTTTGATCAGTAGCATATGAAGCTTAACAAAAATATCAGTATATTTACGCTGTTTGAAAAGAGGGTATGCCCTGTTAATAACAATAGTCTGGTCTTCAATGCGACAAGCCGGGAAAAGGGGCTCTGTATGCCAATCCCATGTGTCAAGCTTAAGCGAGTAGGTGGCACCTAGAACTTCAACTTTCCCATATAAGGTTTCTGAGGCTGCGGGAACCGTGATTGTCTTGCTCTTTCTGTCTACTGTGATAGATGCACTGGTTGCCGTTTCCTTGGCTGATGTGGTCTTCACCTTGAAACCGCTTTTTTCCAACCTCTCAACCATCTTATGCATCTTGACAGGATCCAGGAGGTTTACGTCGCCAACTCGAGCAGCGCCTTCACTCTTTGGAGATAGGCTGTCCAGGTCATGAAGCCCCTCAAGTTGTCCGGATAGCCATCTTAGCTTACTTGCAAAATATTCCTTCATATCTTCATAATCAGGGCTATAATTGAATTGGTCGCGGTTCACCGCTAGGAGATCATTCAAGCCTTCAAGGACATGTATTTCACCTGACAAGTGATGCAATCGCGAGCGAGGACCAGTCGCACCAACACCAAAAGTTGTCCTATCCCCAACACCAACATTTAGATTCCTGATCTTAAGAAATCTTGCCTCGACTGGCTGTATGGCTTGATAATCGGTTAGTATGATATAGCGGAACTTGATTTTTCCAAATTCCTCATGATGACCTTTGTTTTTGTCCAATACAGACTTACCATATGTACGCCTATGTAACTCTTTGCCGTTAGCAAACACCCGCAGGGGAGCACCTTGGGTTGATTGCATGATCTTTTCAATAGACTTATCCTCATATTGCAGCGGGAGGTCCTCTTCTAGTTGCCAAATCAATCTACTAAAACCATCATACTTGGCAATGCTGCTTTTCCGTTTTCGGGATCCATATTTTTCACTAAAAAAAGCTTCTGTCAAGCGTGTAAAACCTTTTAATTCAACAATAGTATAGCTTTTCTCCTTGTCCGTTACGCTACTTTCTATCATACCACCTTCAATCACGATATCACTTACGTCTAACAGACGGTTGTCTGCTGTGAAATACTGTGCAGTAGGTATCCTGGCATACACAACCTCTTCTGCCCCCTTCATTTTTGATTCAATTCGGAACTCGCGACAGAATGGGAAGACTGCGAGGAAACCCACACCAAATTGCCCAACTATCTGGCGACCACTCTTGGTGCGCGGAGTCTTTTCGCGGCGACGGCCAGCAATGCGAAAATATAGGTCAAAATCTCTTTCGCTCATTCCTGTGCCATTGTCAGAGACTATCATGCTTTGCTTGACTTCATCAAAAGTAATTTTTACTTCCGTAGCGTCAGCATCATAGCTATTTGTAACCAATTCTCTTACAGCTTTGGGAAAGTTCTCGTATGTGCTTCCACTGAGGATCTGTACGATTCTTTTATCTACGGTTATGTGTTTAGGCCAATCCACGTCATACTCCTACAAGTACACATTCACGATTGAGTCTTTTATTGCCATTCTGTCTGTTAAGTGCATAGACATAAGATTTAGTGATCAATTTTACCTTTGACTTGTGTTTCTTAAGCAATCTTTTGAGTGTATCCACCGAAGGTATTCCACCAGCCTTATAGGATACTACAATCGTTGAATCTCTGAATTGCTTAAAAAGTTGGTCAAAACTGTCTATGACATTGTCCGGTGTAAATAATAGTTCCTCTCGGTTTTCTTTCAGACGCCTATTTCGTGTCGAATAATCAATTCGCTCCGCCCATGAATGATATGTCGCCAGTCCTTCTAAAAAGTGATAGTATCTCAAATAATTTGTACACCCTCTAACCGGAGTTTTCTTGACGTAGGGTGGGTCAAGATATACCATATCAAAGCCAGAAGGATCTATGTCGAACACATCACAATTAATGGCACGACATGGCTTCTGTGAATCAAATACCAAACTATTTGCTTCTATAACAAATCGGCGGAACCAATCGGAGAAGGGTCTTTCCCACGTTACTTTATTCCCAAAGCTGCGCGACACATCCCGTAGACGAACGTCGAGATTCCTTCTATGGAATAGATTGAACGGACGTTTTACCAAGCATGCCTGAAACAAGGAATAGAAGGCAAGGGCTTGTTTAAAATGTAGTACCTCCTCGGAATATCCAGTCAATTCAAGGATGTTCGTTGTTACCTTATCAATCCATTCATTTTCTGAATCCAGGTAATAGATGCCACTAAAGTTCGTGGCAACCACTTGTCCCCAAGGATATTCTGTTCTGGGCGCTAAAAGTCGATCAACATCGTCATCACTCAAAGTCACTTGGTCGTTGGCGACAATAGCCTGACCTAAGATGTAATTCCAACTGAAGCAGTCGTTGAAAGTGACTTGCTTCCCCATGCGTTTCAGGAGGTAGCTTACACATCCGCTACCGCCAAAAGCATCCAACACAGTATCGCAGCGGATGTCACTCAATATTTCGTGAAGCCAAGGTAATATTTTTCGCTTACTGCCTTGAAATCGCGTGCTTGGGATGATTCTGAGGTCATTGTTATCACTACTTTGCAATGAATGATGCGGTCTATATCTTCTCACTAGTACGATATCCTACTTAATTTGTCTGGGCCTGATACAACAACTTCAGCCTTATAAATCCGTATTCGGGTTTTGCATCCTGATAATACTACAATATGGATTTTATCTAATTTTTGTTTCGCCAAGAACACAGGACTCCTTACCCATTGGTTATTTGATACATTATAATCGTTTAGGTATTCATGTCAAGAGATTTCAGGAGAATAGAAGGGCGATTCCCCGCCGATGGCGGGATGTTCCACCCAGACGGGTGGTCGTCCGACCACCTGAATCGCCCCTACAATACCCCCTCACCTTAATCCTCTCCCCTAAGGGGAGAGGAAAAAGTACCCCCTCTCCCTTTAATCCCTCTCCCCAGAGAGGAGAGGAAAAATGCACCCAGTTAAAAATCTTGCTCTTTGGGTATCATTTAAATATCTTGGCTTGTATAAAGATATGGGTAAGCGGTCGAAATGAAATAGTGGTATATCAAGGTATCTTAGGGCGGGATGAATTCCCGCCCCTATGGGTGACGGTATAAACATATGGACAACAGCAGAAAGTAAATATGGGTGTTGTATTTTAAGAGTAGTTGAGGGCGGGATAATCCTATGGACGCATACGCGATTCCGCCCCGATACAGGATAATTATTAATAACCTGGAGCACAGGGTATATAACCCAGCACTTCATGGGCTAAAGCCCAAAAGAAAAATGAGAGGACTCCATTTCATTCCACGACCTGAAGGTCGTGGCAATAAATAAGACTTTGGGGCGGGATATTCGTATGAACACATACGCGATCCCAACCCACTGGCGGGATAATCCTATGGACGCTTCGCGATTCCGCCCCGATACAGGATAATTATTAATAACCTGGAGCACAGGGTATATAACCCAGCACTTCATGGGCTAAAGCCCAAAAGAAAAAATAAGAGGACTCCATTTCATTCCACGACCTGAAGGTCGTGGCAATGAATTTCAGAAAAAACGCCCGACACCCTTCGACAAGTCTCAGGGTAAATTAGAGTCGGGCGCTACGCATTTGAAGGGGATGAGGAAAGTGTAGAACAGGAATGTTGGGTGCCCTAAGACACCTGTCCCACGGACTATCCGTTGACTATTTCAGCAAAAGCATTTTCTTTGCTTCGGTGAAATCTCCTGACTTCAATTGATAAAAGTATAATCCGCTTGATACCTCTATACCCTTATCATCTTTTCCATCCCAGATCACTTCATAATTTCCCGCTCTTTTCGGCTCATCCACCAAAGTCCTCACCTTTTGCCCCAGAATGTTGTAGATTTTGAGAGTGGTGGGGAGAGGAACTTTGAACTTTGAACCTTGAACTTTGAACGTAACAGTGGTTATTGGGTTAAACGGATTGGGATAATTCTGCTTCAAAGAAAAGCCGGGAATTACCTGGGTCTCCTGATCCTCTTCCACCGCACTGGCTGGGGAGCAAGCGATAACTGAAATGCTAGAACCATAAGAATTGCCGCAGTAGACTTTGTTGTTGGTGGAATTGTAGGCTAAGAGGGAAGGATAATCTCCCACCCCCACGGTGGTTAGCACCGAATTACTTGCTCCATCAATAATGGTGACATTGCCACTACTCCTATTGGTGCAGTAGATTTTGTTGTTGCTGGAATTGTAAGCTAAAGCATAAGGATCAGCTTCCACCTCCACGGTGGTTATCACCGCATTACTTGCTCCATCAATGATGGTGACATTGTCACTATTTCTATTGGCGCAGTAAATTTTGTTGTTGGTGGGATTGTAGGCTAAAAGATAAGGATAATCTCCTACCCCCACCGTAGTTATCACCGAATTACCCGCTCCATCAATGATGGTGACGTTGTCACTATTACCATTGGCGCAGTAGATTTTGTTGCTAGTGGGATTGTAGACTAAACCCCAGGGAAAATCTCCCGCCTGCACGGTGGTGATCACCAAATTACTTGCTCCATCAATAATAGTGACACTGTCACTATTTCTATTGGCGCAATAGATTTTGTTATTGGTGGAATTGTAAGCTAAAGCCCAGGGATAATCTCCCACCCCCACCGTGGTTATCACCGTATCGCCCGCTCCATCTATGATGGTGGCATTGTCACCATTGTAGCTGGCGCAGTAGATTTTATTATTGATAGAATTATAGGCTAAAGCTCGAGAACCAGATCCCGCGTTCACGGTAGTTATTATTGAATTACTTGTTCCATCAATGATGGTGACCTTGCTACTATTAGCACAGTAGATTTTGTGGTTGATGGGATTGGAGGCCAAACCCTCAGGACCATTTGCCATCCCCACGGTGGTTATCACGGAGTTACCTGCTCCATCAATGATGGTGACTTTTTTAGTCCAATAATCGGCTGAGTAGATTTTGTTGGTGGTGGAATCGTAAGCTAACGCATAAGCTTCATCCCCTACCCCGGCTGTGGTTATAACCGAATTACTTGCTCCATCAATGATGGTGACATTGAAACTAAGGTAATTGGCACAATAAATTTTATTGTCAGAGGAATTATATGCTAAAGCGTAGGGACCCCATCCTGCCGACTTTGTGGTTAACACCGAATCACCTGCTCCATCAATGATGGAGACATTCCAATTGTTATAATTGGCACAGTAGATTTTGTTGTTGGTGGAATTGTAGGCCAGACTGTAAGGTTGATCTCCCACCTTCACCGTGGTTATCACTGAATCACCGGCTCCATCTATGATGGTGACGCTGTCACTCCCCATATCGGCACAGTAGATTTTGTTGTTGGTGAGGTTATAGACTAAAGCATAAGGTTGATCTTTCACTCCCACCGTGGCTATCACCGTATCACTTTCCCCATCAATGATTGTGACATTGTCACTTCCATTATTGGCGCAGTAGATCTTGTTGGCACTGTTATTGTAAGCCAAAGCATAAGGATTGCCTCCCACCGCCACTGTGGTTATCACCGCATAACTTGCTCCATCAATAATGGTGACATTGTTACTTCCCTGATTGGAACAATAGATTTTGTTGTTAATGGGATTATAGACTAAAGCCCGCGGAGCATCTCCCACAGGTCCTACTGTGGCTTTAATTGTATTACTTGTCCCACCAATGATGGTGATATCATCGCTCCCATTGTTGGCGCAGTAGATTTGGTTGTTGGTATGATTGTAGGCTAAAGCAACCGGCTGATTTCCCACCCCCAAAGTGGTTATCACCGAATTACTTGCTCCATCAATGATGATGACACTGTCACTTGCAGAATTGGCACAGTAGATTTTATCATCTAAAGAATCGAAGGTGAGCGCATAGGCACGCTTGCCGACGGTGATGCCAGCTAACCTTTGGTTGGTGGAGCCATCTATAACCACCACCCTCTCCCCACCACAAACGAATATTCTATTGTCAACAGAATTGTAAGTAAAGGCACACGGTCCAGCGACTCCTCCCAAGCTATCCGGTAGCCAGATGGTGGCAATCACCGAGTCGGATTGAGAAAAACAGGGGGAACTAAACAGTGGAAGAAAAAACACTAAAACAAGCAAGAAGAAAACTATTCTTTTTTGCATGACAACCTCCAAGGATATTAATATTAGGTACTATGTGCATTATATTTTAAACATAAGAACAATTCGTGTTTTTGTCAAGATAAAACCTTAATATTCTTGCTCTTTGGCTGTCATTTAAATATCTTGGTTTGTATAAATATATGAGCATGGAGCCGAAAGCAAATACTAGCGATGGAGTTTGAAACCTCACCCCCTGTTTCCCCCTCTCCGTCCTTCGACATGCTCAGGATGGTGAGCGAAGGCGAACCATAAAACGGAGAGGGGTTCATCCTGCCCTTCGGTCCTGAGACTTTAGGGTCGAAGGAAAGGGATTCACCCTGAAGGGGACCGAGGGGGAGAGGTTAGATGTTTGTTTTAAAAATGATCGAAAATGAATAAGACAATATTCCCATCCATCATAATCATCCTTTGCCTTTTCTTTCTCTTCATCTTCACCTCTTATGCCCAGCCAGAAGAAAAATCCGGGAAGGTGGAAGCATCCAAGGAGCCGTTGGAGCTTTTGAATGCTGATAATTCCGAGCTCAGGATGGAGAAGGATAATATAATGGTTAACCTGAACGGGAACGTGTCTTTTAAGCAGGGTGATTTGAGCCTGAAAAGCCAGAGAGCGGTTTGGTATCGCACTGCCGGGCAGGTGGTTTTCATCGACAGCGTGAGGATCGAAGATTCAACCCAGACTCTGACCGCGGACCGGGTCTCCTATAGCAAAAATTCCGGCACAGCCATTGCAGACGGAAATGTGGTTTTAGTCAGCAAGAAAGAGGAAGCACAAATAAAGGGGAACCACGGTGAATACGACCGGCAGAAGAAGTTCGTTTCGGTCACCGGCTCTCCCCTGCTGACCATTAAACCGGATAAAGGCGACAGCACCATAAAGGTATCTGCAGAGGACATGGAATATTTTCCGGACGAACGGAAAGGTATAGCCAAAGACAGCGTGCACATCACCAAAGGGGACATGACCGCTACCTGCGATACGGCTACATGGTTGAATCAGGAGAATAAGATCGTTTTGAGCGGAAATCCAACTGCAGATAAACTCGCCGATCATCTCTCGGGTGAAAAGATGACGCTGTTTCTTCAGAATGAACGGGTGAATAGAATCGAGGTGGAGGGTGATACGAAAGCTTCTCACGCGGAGATCGACTCTGCAACCAACGCCAAACGGGAAAGCTCTTTAGGCGCCAAAAATATGACCTTCCTGTTGCAGAATGAAAAATTAAGTCAGGTTATAGCCAGCGATAATGCCTCGAGCATCTATTATCCTCAAGTGTCTAAAGAGCCCGGAAAAGCAGCTGGAGTGGAAAAAAACGAAGCCTCGGGCGATACCATAAATCTGTTCTTGGACAATCAGCGAATAAACCGGGTGCTGATCAAGGGCGGCGCCATGGGCACGTATCTTTTCCCCAAGGAGAAAATCAAGGACAGTACCAATGTAGCGGACACGGTCCGTTATTCCGCAGACTTGATCGATTACACGGTAAAGGAGAATCTGATCAACCTGACCGGTCAAAGCTCCCTTCAATTTGGACAGATTTCCCTGGCAGCCGGAAAAATCGTTTACCAGACCGAGGAAGAAATAATGGTGGCGGAGGGGATCAAAACGGAAAAGGACGGGAAACAGATAGTAGAAGGCTCGCCGGTGCTAAAAGACGGGTCGGACGAGCTTAAAGGGGAGCGGATGAACTACGACCTGCACTCCAAAAGAGGCAAGGTCAAAACCGGAGTCACCAATATCCAACAGGGGACCTACCGGGGCGAGCTATTAAGAAAGATCACCGATAACGTACTTTTGGCGGATAATGGCACTTATACCACCTGCGACAATCCCGAGCCGCATTTTCACTTTTATGCCCGCCGGATGAAAATAATCGCCAAAGACAAGGTGATCGCCAAACCGGTGGTTTTATATATTGCCGATCTCCCGGTGGCGGCTATACCTTTTTATATCTTTCCTATAAAGCCGGGCAGGCATTCCGGATTTTTGACCTTCGATTTCGGGAATTTACAGGCAGGAAATAGATTCATCCGGAACATCGGTTACTATTGGGCGGTTTCGGATTATTACGATTTGGAAACCGCTTTCGATTACTATGAAGGATCGGGCTGGCTGATCAAATCGCACTCCCGGTATACCCAGCGGTACGTTTTGAACGGAGATGTGGCGGTATCATTTAACCGGAAATCGAGCTGGAATTTGTCAACTTACACCAAAAACAGGAGTGACCGGTGGGATTTGACCTTCAACCATCATCACATCATCTCCCCCACCCTCACCCTTAATGCCACCGGAACCTTCTTGAGCGATAAGAATTACTGGCGCGATTTGAATCTGGATGCGGAGGAAAGAAGAAACCGGTCGTTATACTCCCAAGCCAGCTTTAGCAAAAGCTTTAAATCCGCCAGTTTGACTTTGGCTTTGGATCACCGATGGAACTTGGATACCGATGACCGCACCCTGAATATTCCGGTAATCCGGTTCAGCCGGAATTCCCTGCCTCTTATTTCTCCGAAAGAGAGCGTAAAAAGCGAAACCGGCTCGGTGACTTCGACACAGAACAGATGGTACAATTCGATTTACTATTCATTCTCTTCCAGTTTTCAGAATTACCAATACCGGATCAAAAGCGGCAGCAATTTCAATCGAAAAGAATATACCATATCGGACAATTCTATTTCATTATCTGCCCCCCAAAAGATTTTTGGATGGCTGGTGCTTAATCCGGCTGGTCGATATCAGGAAACCTGGTACTATATTTATAAAACCAACCTTTCGGAAAGCGCCGGCATCCCCGGCAACAGCTCCGCCCGGCGCGGTACTTATTCTGCCAGCGTCTCCGCCAACACCGCTATTTACGGAACATTCAATCCCAAAATCGGGAAGCTGACCGGAATAAGGCATGTGATAACCCCCAGCTTAAGCTTCAACTGGCAGCCTCAATTCACCAGTAAAAAAGAATATCTTTCATACACCGGAAGCGGCGGATCCGGATCAAAGAGCAAGTCCATGAGTTTTGGAGTCAACCAGTTAGTCCAGATCAAAACCAAGTCGGTCGAGGATGGAAAAGAAACGGAGAAAAAAATCGACCTGTTCAATCTGAACTTCTCCTCCGGATATAACTATTTAGCCAAACAACATAAGCTATCCAATCTCTCCACCACCCTGCGCACCTATGCCATCAAGAACGTGGACTTTGCTTTTTCCGCCACCCACGATTTTTACGACAAAGCGGGTGAACTAAAGCTTAATTCTCCGCGGTGGACTTATTTCAGTTTTGATACCCACATAAGTCTTTCGGGAAGCTGGGGGGAAGCAAAGACAAAAGTACCCAAGGCATCGGAGGACACCGTTTCTGAAAACGATATACTAAATCAGAGTGAAAAAGAGGATACCGGAATATTGGAGAAAATCACTCAATCCTGGAGTGTGGATTTGACCCATAGATACAGTCAAAGCAGAGGTTCCACCAAAACTCACTGGTTGAGCGCCTCGGTGCGCCTTCCCTTGACCCGAAAATGGCTATTAAATTATCTCAATCGCTATGACTTCTCGGAGAACAAGATCACCGAACAGACTTTCGAGCTGTACCGGGATATGCACTGCTGGGAGGGACGGTTTACCTGGGTAGCCTCAGGTTATCGAAAAGGTTACTATTTCCGTATTAACATCAAAGCCTTGCCCGCAGTTAAGTTAGAGAAAGGCGGCGGCGGGCTTCGGGAAGTGCTTTTTTAAACTTTGAACTTTTGAACCTTTGAACTTTTGAACCCTTGAACCTTTAAATGGAACTCACCCATGCCTACCTTAAGAAGAGACCCCATCACCGCCCGATGGGTAATAAATCCGGATCTGGCAGATGATCAAGCCTCGAGTTTAATCGAGATGGAAAAGCTCATTCCCCACGGAACCTGCCCATTCTGTGAAGGAAATGAAAAATACACTCCACCGGAGATTTATGCCATAAGAAGCAAAACCTCCACCCCCAATGGACCCGGGTGGGAAGTAAGGGTAGTCCCCAACATCTCCCCCGCTTTAAAAGTGGAGCTGGAGTTGGACCAGAGAGCCGAGCGGATGTACGATTTGATGAATGCAGTGGGGGCGCATGAAATAATCATAGAAACCCCCCGGCACATCGCGAATATTTCCGACTTAGAAGTCGGTCAAGTCGTAAAAGTAATGCAGACCTACAAGGAGAGAATTTTTGATCTTAAAAAAGATAAAAGGTTCAGGTCCATATTCATTTTCAAAAACTACGGGGAAAGAGCCGGATCCTCCCCCATAAAACACGCGCATTCCCAGTTGATCGCCGTCTCGGTCACTCCTAAAAACGTGAAAGAGGAATTAAGCGGAGCGAAAGAATATTATGATTACAAGGAAAGATGTGTTTTTTGTGACATGATCAAGCAGGAGTTATCCGCCGAGAAAAGAATGGTCTGTTCCAATAATGATTTTCTGGCCATTGCTCCGTTTGCCTCCCGTTTCAGCCATGAAGTGTGGATACTGCCCAAAAAACATTCGGTCGATTTCGAGAACACCGCCGACGAACAGTTCGAGAAACTGGCTTCTTTATTCAAAGAGGTGTTGTTGCGGTTAAAAATCCATTTGAACGACCCCCCCTATAATTACATTTTCCATACCGGTCCCAACCGCACTAGAAGAAGAGGCGAAGCCTGGAAGACCATCGGCGAGGATTTTCACTGGCACATAGAGATCATGCCCCGATATACCCGGATAGACGGATTCGAGTGGGGAACCGGGCTTTATATCAACGCCACCACCCCGGAACAGGCGGCTACTAATTTGAGAAAGGTAAAAATATAGAAATGATGTCCGCTGACGACCGAATACCGATCACCGCTTAATTCAGAATTTCAAAATAACGTTAGGCGGATGGCGGATAATATAACTCGCAGGGAAAAACGATGAGTCGAATTCTGGCTATAGATTACGGTGAAAGACGAATCGGACTGGCTATATCCGATCCCCTCGGAATTACCGCTCAGGGACTTCCTACCATTGATACTAAGAAAATAAAGGATTTTATTTCCCATATAATAAAAATAATCGACGAAAGAGAAGTAATCAAAGTAGTGGTGGGTATGCCTAAGAATATGGATGGGAGCGTCGGTTTTAAAGGGGAAGCGGTGGAGAAATTCATCCGGAGGATCACCTCAAGAACCAAGGTGGAAGTGGTCAGCTGGGATGAAAGATTGACTACGGTTGAATCCCTGCGAAGCATGAGGGAAATGGGAACCAAGCAGAAAGAAAAAGAAACGGTGGACAGAATTTCAGCCACTTTGATTTTGCAGAATTACTTAGAAAGCTTAAGTCAAAAAGCAAAAATTTTTCCGACCGATGAAATCCCCGAATAAGCATATAACCATAAAGGACTGGCTGATTTTTTTCGTTTCCACCTGCCTGATCTTCCTCTCCTCCCTGCTTTTAGTCGTCTCCGGAGCTGTTTTTTTTCTTATTCGTTTAGCCAAATCCAAGCCTCTTCTGTTTTTTACCTCAATCTTTGTTTTGATAATATCAGCAGTATTAATTCGGTGGACGGTGATTCCTATCAGTTGGCGGGCGCAGGCGGATTCTGTTTATGTGATCATACGGGATGGGGACAACCTGTCCCAAATAATCGGAAGGTTGAAGCAGGCAAATCTAATCACCGACGGAACCGGCTTATTGATTTTAGCGGAGATGCTTAACCAGGATCAGCACATTCGGGCGGGAAAATACAATTTTAAAAAGGGAATGACCTTGTATGCGCTTCTTTTGGAATTATTCAAGGGAAAGGTGATATTAAAAGACGTGACTATTCCCGAGGGATCAACTGCTGTAGAAATTGCGGGAATTCTTAAAAGAGAGCTCCAGATGGATCCGGTTGGATTTGTCCGGGTGACGGAGAATGGAACTATTGCTAAAAGTATGGATCTGCCTGTTTTGAATCTGGAAGGTTATTTATTTCCGGAGACTTACAAACTTACCTGGGGTATATCTCCCGAGAAAGTGGCTCGAATCATGGTGGAGCAGTTCCAAAAGGTCTTCAGTGACAGTCTGCGTAATCGGGCAAGGGATATCAATCTTTCCGTATCTGAAGTGGTCACTCTGGCTTCTTTGATCGAAGCCGAAGCCAAAGAGGAAAAAGAGAGAGCGATAATTTCAGCGGTTTACCATAATCGCTTGAAGCTGGGGATGCTGCTGCAATCCTGTCCTACTGTGACCTATGGGTTACCTGAAATCGACCGGGCTTTGGCGCTGGAGGATTTAAAAAGAGACTCTCCTTACAACACCTATATATATCCCGGGCTTCCTCCGGGGCCGATCTGTAATCCCGGAAAAGCATCTATAATAGCTGCTCTTTACCCTGCAGATGTAGACTATCTATTTTTTGTGTCGCAAGGAAACGGTTCCCATATTTTCTCGCGGACATTAGCCGAACATAACCGGGCAAAAAATATAATCAAACAGACCCAAAAAAAACAAACATGATTTTTGGCGTTGAGAAGTGAGAGCGTAAAGCTTCAGTGTTTTATTTTCATTCTGCTTTTTTATTTTATATTGCTTGACAATAATAAACGTATAGGATATATTGGAAAACATCGCGGGGTGGAGCAGGCTGGTAGCTCGTCGGGCTCATAACCCGAAGGTCGTTGGTTCAAATCCAACCCCCGCTATTTTTTATTCCCATAAAACATCATATCAATTGGCTGGTAGCCTTCCCCCATACGGGGGAAGGTCGTTGGTTTCCTTCGCTTCGCTCAGGATCTGCGTCAAGCGGACGCTTGCCCGTCTGGGCAAATCCAATCGAAGATCCGTCTGGACCCCCGCTATTTTTTATATCTGCAAAATGATATTTCTACTTGACGCACCGGCGTTGACTCTAACTAACCGTTCACTGGCTCGTATTATACGGGGGATGTTGATGTTGTCTGATTCGGTTCTCCTCTTGGTGTCGGGAGGAATGATCACTTTGTTCTCTCTGATCTTGTACATACCGTTTCTTAGGAACCTGTTTTGTTTATCAGTCTGTCACCCTAGCAACTTGCTCTTTTTCACGCCAGCTGGCGCAGTAAGCATTATATGGTTCGAAGCATTCAAGTTTTCAGAATACACCATTATGTTAATCCCGCATGATTTGCTCTCCCGGGTGAGGCAATCAATACGGGTTGTGTGATTGGAGTATACGGTCGTGTTCATGACGTTCCTCTTCGGCGCCTGGACCGGGCTGCACATCTATGTGTTCTGGCGTTTGGCGTCAATATCGGTGGTCGTTCGGCATCTATCGATCAAGTATCTGGTTGTGATAGCTACGATTCTTTGGGCTAGTTTTCCTCTGAGTCGGTTCTTTGACAGCCGGGGTTTAGAGACTCTGGCTGCTCCTCTCGAGCTGTTCGGGATGAACTGGCTGGGAACTTTGTTTCTTATATTCTTTTGCCTTCTTGTCGTTGATATCATCACTGTTTTCGGTTTTGTCCTTCGGCGTCGTGCGCCCATGTTGCGCGGTATTGGCCTTCTGGCGGGAATTGTGCTTGCCTTGGTGGCTCTCTTTCAGGGTCTACGGCCACCTGTGATCCATGACTACGAGGTCCGGCTCGCCGGTCTGCCGGTTGGGGACGACGGCCCTGAGATCGCGGTGATTTCCGATCTACATGTGGGAAGATTTCTGGACGCAAAGTGGCTGTCAGCCCGAATTGAGCAGGTTAAAGCGCTACATCCTGACCTGGTAATCATGTTGGGTGACTTGTTTGAAGGCGACAGTCAGTCGGAGCGTCAAGACAGCATGATATATATGTTTCAGGGCCTTTCCGCCCGGTATGGAGTCTGGGCAGTCACCGGTAATCACGAATCACACGGCGACAGGGACTCCATCGTCCGCTTTCTCGAAAACGCCGGGGTGCATGTGCTCCGCAACAAATGGAATGAGGTTCTGCCCGGTTTCGCAATTGGAGGGGTGGATGATGGAGGGCACCATGAGTCGTCTGTCACTTCCGCTGACCGGGTCAGACAGGTGCTCGCTGCGAAACCCCCAGGTACTGCCACCATTTTTCTGTCTCACCGGCCCCAAATGATTCACGAAGCTGCGTCGGCCGGCGTGGGGTTAATGCTGTGCGGCCATACGCACGGCGGACAGATCTGGCCTTTCAGCTACATTTCCGCTCTCGTAAATCCTCTTCTCGCCGGCAGGTACCAAATAAACGGGATGCCGGTCATTGTAAGCCGTGGAACCGGAACGTGGGGACCACGCATGCGGCTCTGGTCCCCGGGTGAGATTGTCAGAATCACTCTGCGCTCACCGTAATGTCAGATGGAATTTAGGATTAGAGTATCGGGCAGGTCAAAGATGGATGACTCCTCTTGGACCTTCATTTACCAATTCCCGAGTGCAATTCTGACTCTCCCCGGTTTCAATTTTGTTTCAGAGTTCAGCACTCCCCTACCCGCGTTCTGTGATCTGGCGAAAGGTAGGAGTAAGGTATTTCCTTGTAAACTAGCTTAATGAGATTTTGTCTTGACAGCGAAGGCGTGGGTATGTATTATAAGCCTAATTATATAGTATTATGAGCGTGATAGTGATTATGATTACCACTGTGGTGGACTTGACGAATGTCCACTCGATGCTTCTATCTTAAAACAGGATTTTGCTGTCCTGATGCAATCCAAGGTCAAGTGTACTGAATACCTCTGTTTTGTCACAACCTAAGAGTTACCGGAGGAAAAAATGAGAAGGTTGAGTTTTGTTTTCATCATACTATCGATGATAGGGACATGGGCTGTTGGTGGATCGACTACCTTCAAAGATGGAGATTCTTTCTCTGTTGACCGCTATGCTGCAGAAGGACAAACTTTCTCACAAGACAGTTTGAAGGGGCGAAACGTAAGAGATTTTTTGACGCCTGATGGACGTTTTGATCTTAAAGCCATTCGTGCATCCGGGTACCAGGGTCCACTTGATTTGAAGGGACTTAATATGAGGACGGAACCAAAAAGTGGCGAGCCAGTTTTGTCTCCTTATGCAAATGCCAAGATCTCAAGCAGCCCTGACGACACATTCTGGACAGATAGGTTTTCATGCTTAGCAGGCTTAGGTCTTTATTCTTGCAAAGCTCTCTGTGTGTATGATGGCAAGTTGATTGCAGGGGGACTGTTTCATATCGCGAATTGTACATTGGCAGCAAATGTTACCTCTTGGGATGGTTCTTCCTGGTCCCCCTTGGGGTCGGGGATTGATGGCAGTGTCGATGCCCTAGTGGTCTATGACAATAAGCTGATAGCGGGGGGATATTTTACCACCGCCGGAGGTGTGAGTGCTAATAATATAGCCACCTGGGACGGTTCCTCTTGGTCCCCCTTAGGATCAGGAATGAATAGCGGTATCCGTACCCTAGCGGTCTATGACAACAAGCTGATAGCGGGGGGAGATTTTGACACCTCTGGTGGCGTGAGTGCTAATCATATTGCCTCTTGGGACGGTTCCTCCTGGGCTTCTTTGGGATCAGGGATGAATGACTGGGTCGATGCCCTAGCGGTCTATGACAACAAGCTGATAGCGGGGGGATATTTTACCACCGCCGGGGGCGACAGTGCAAATTTTATTGCCTCCTGGAACGATTCCTCCTGGTTCCCTTTGGGGTCGGGGATGGATTGGCCTGTCTATGCCCTAACGGTCTATGACAACAAGCTGATAGCGGGGGGATATTTTACCACCGCCGGGGGCGTGAGTGCTAATTATATTGCCTCCTGGAACGATTCCTCCTGGTTCTCCTTTGGGTCAGGGATGAATTATTCTGTCCGTACCCTAGCGGTCCATGACAACAAGCTGATCGCTGGGGGATGGTTTACAGATGCCGGGAGTGTGAATGCAAATCGTATTGCCTTGTGGAACGGTTCCTCCTGGTACCCTCTGGGGTCAGGGATGAATTACCCTGTTTATGCTCTGACGGTCTATGACAACAAGCTGATTGCGGGAGGAGCGTTTACCACCGCAGGGAGTATGGGTGCGAGTCGTATTGCCTCTTGGGATGGTTCCTCCTGGTTCTCCTTTGGGTCAGGGATGAATTATTCTGTCCGTACCCTAGCGGTCCATGACAATAAGCTGATTGTTGGGGGAGCTTTTACAACCGCAGGTAGTGGGAGTGCAAGTCGTATTGCCTCCTGGGACGGTTCCTCTTGGTCCTCCTTCGGGTCGGGGATGAATAATCAGGTCTTTGTTTTGAGTGTCTATGGCAACAAGCTGATTGCAGGGGGACAGTTTGGCATCGCCGGGAGCGTGAGTGCTAATTATATTGTCTCCTGGGACGGTTCCTCCTGGTCCCCCTTGGGGTCGGGGATGAATGACTATGTCAATGCTCTGGCGGTCTATGACAATAAGCTGATTGCGGGGGGAGATTTTGACACCGCCGGGGACGTAAGTGCCAATTATATTGCCTCCTGGAACGGTTCCTCCTGGGACACCTTGGGGTCGGGGATGAATAACATTGTCCATGTCCTGGCGATCTATGACAACAAGCTGATAGCGGGGGGATATTTTACCACCGCTGGGGGTGTGAGTGCTAATTATATTGCCTCCTGGAACGATTCCTCCTGGTCCCCATTGGGGTCGGGAATGAATAGCGATGTCCGTGCCCTCGCGGTCTATGACAACAAGCTGATAGCGGGGGGAGATTTTGACACCGCTGGTGGCGTGTGTGCTAATTATATTGCCTCCTGGAACGGTTCCTCCTGGGACACCTTGGGATCGGGGATGGGGGGGTTCTATCCCTATGTCCGTGCCCTAGCGGTCTATGATAACAAGCTGATTGCAGGGGGAGAGTTTACCACCGCCGGGGGTGTGAGTACCAGTCGTATTGCCTCTTGGGACGGTTTCTCCTGGTCCCCCCTAGGGTCAGGGATGAATGACTATATCCATGCTTTGGCAGTCTATAACAACAAGCTGATTGCAGGGGGAACTTTTACCACCGCCGGTGGTAAGGTGTCGGCATATATTGCCCAGTGGACAAAACATAGTCCTGGGGATGTGGGCGATGGCGAAGACGAATGGTCGTCACCCTCAGATTTCAACCTCAAGCAGAATTACCCCAACCCGTTCAATCCAACGACAACGATTGAGTATAACCTTCCTGTGCGCGGACATGTTTTGATCGAAATCTTCAACCTCGTTGGCCAGAAAGTGCGGACTCTAATTGATGAGAATAAATCAGCGGGGACCTATGTAGTAAACTGGGATGGCACAGGTTCTGATGGCAAGCACGTGGCAACGGGCATATACTTCTGCCGTCTCCTTGCCGGTGATAAAGTCGAGACTAAAAAGATGATTTTGTTGAAATGAGTTTTATCCTGATGAAGGCATAACTACCACTGGTAAATTCGAATTTATGATAAGCGGATCGATTAAATCGAAATTTTTGTGTGAAAGCACAAAATAGGACATTTACTATTACCGCCAGGCAAAAATTTGTAGCGGATAAAAGCAAAATTTAGATGATAAAAAAATGTTTTAATTCATACAACAAAATTACAGACATAGAAACCAAAGTTAAAGCTATTCACATATATGAATAACTTGAAGCTCCTTCACTTAATCTCCGTCAATTGATACCCTTTTCAAGCTTGTTTGAACCGGGACTAAAGTAACCCTAAATACCGGTTGAAAAGCATCCCGCTGTCCTCTTTAATTAAGTATTGAACATCCTGACCTTCACCAATAAGGTGATTGAGGTCTCTGAGTTTAGTGATTCCGCATTATTTTTAAGATATCCCTCCCGGATTCTTATTTTCCATAAATTCTTGATGGCGGCATCCGCTGTTTTGCTGGATTTGCAGTACATGGTAATCCGATAGAAGAACTGGAAAATGATTATCTGCTCATCAGTTTTTTGGGTACTTATCAGATCCCTGTCCAAAAGCAGCGCAATCTGACATAAAAATTTGATATCGCTCAGATTCGGTAAACTACCTGCCGATCTATTTTAATAGAGGAGAAACTGAGGTCATAGAAGATAAGAACCTTGGTTTTTGAAGTTTATTAGAGCTGAGGGATCAAAAGAGGTAATATGATCTCTGCAGCTTTTTCTATGTGTTTCGGTTGCTCTTAATCGGGGATATCGGTAAAAACAGAATCCGGGTTACATTTCGGATCACCGGAACTCAAGGTAGAAGTAAGCCATCGCCTTTTTTTGGGGAGTCGCTTGGGCATCTGACCCAAACGCTAAAAGCCTTAGGTAGGAGGTGAGTATGGTGAAACCAACGAGAGTAATCAT
Source organism: uncultured candidate division Zixibacteria bacterium (assembly GCA_903908285.1). Taxonomy (GTDB): domain Bacteria; phylum Zixibacteria; class MSB-5A5; order MSB-5A5; family SM1-73; genus CAIVRH01. Next base: position 84,958 of record CAIVRH010000035.1, on the reverse strand, counting down.
GACCGCTGGATTGGCTTTATTGCTCTTTCTTTTCATGGTATCGATTTCCTATGCTGCGGGGCTTTCAAAAACAGATATTGACTCCTTACGAAAGCAGGGACAAATAGAAGGTTGGACCTTCACCGTTGGGGAGAACCCGGCCACTCAGTATTCATTGAGCGAGCTGTGCGGGATGAAGCCTCCGGACAATTGGCAGGCGGGGGCAAAGTTCAATCCCCTCAATCCTACCAGAAGCCTGCCGGCAGCTTTCAGCTGGTGTGACTCGGGCGGATGTACTCCCATCAAAAACCAGGGCTCCTGCGGTAGCTGCTGGGCATTTGGCACGGTGGGTGCGCTGGAATGCAACATAAAGATCAAGGACAAAGTAACCGTGGATCTCTCCGAGCAGTGGCTGGTCAGCTGCAATACCGACGGCTGGGGCTGCGGCGGAGGCTGGTATGCTCACGATTATCACCTGGATAAAAACGATCCCTGCGGCGATAACGGAGCGGTGCTGGAAGCTGACTTTCCTTATGTAGCTTCCAACGCTTCCTGCAGCTGCCCTTACCCTCACCCATATCACATCGAAGGTTGGGCTTTCATCGGAACCAGTTACGGTGTTCCGTCGACGGGTTCTATAAAACAGGCCATTTTGGATTATGGTCCGGTATCGGTATCCGTCTATGCCAATTCAGCCATGCAAGCCTACACCGGAGGTATATTCAATGGATGTGAGACTGGGACTGTGAATCATGGGGTGGTACTGGTCGGGTGGGACGACAGTCAGGGAGCCGAAGGGGTTTGGATCATGCGCAACTCATGGAGTGCAGGATGGGGCGAGGGGGGTTACATGCGAATCCCATACGGCTGTTCCAGCATAGGGTATGCCGCCTGCTATGTGGTCTATAACGGCACCGCTAAACTTCAGATCAATCTTCCGGATGGTGTTCCGGAGGTCTTGAATCCCGGTGAATCTTCGACCATTACGGTGCAAATCGAGGAAATCGGTGACACCTATGTCCCGGGTTCGGGGCTTTTGCATTATCGTTACAATGGAGGATCATATCTCACCTCGGCTTTAAATTCTCTGGGTGGCGGTCTTTACCAAGCCACCCTGCCGGCACCGGATTGCGACGACCAGCCGGAATACTACTTCAGCGCCCAGGGGGTCACCTCCGGGGTAACCTATAACCCCGCCGGAGCTCCTGCCACCGTCTATTCCTCGCTGGTGGGAGAGCTGACTACGGTGTTTTCCGACAACTTCGAAACCGATCTCGGATGGAGCGTGCAGAACGACGCTTACCTTATCGATGGCGCCTGGAACCGGGGTGTCCCTGCGGGACTTGGCGAGAGGGGCGACCCTCCCACCGATTATGACGGTTCGGGCAGCTGTTATCTTACGGATAACGAATATGGCAATTCCGACGTGGATGGCGGAATTACCTGGCTGATCTCCCCCTCATTCGATCTCAGCTCGGGTGGGAATGCCATGGTTCATTATGCTTTGTGGTATACCAATAATTTCGGGAGCAATCCCAATACCCAACTGTTCAAGATCTATGTTTCCAGTAACAACGGCACCAGCTGGACTCTGACCGAGACCGTCGGTCCGGGAACCACATCCGGGTGGACCGAACATAATTTTATAGTCAACGATTTCATCACTCCCACCAGCCAGGTCAAAGTCCGTTTCGAGGCTTCGGATCTGGGAGCCGGTTCTGTGGTGGAGGCAGGTATCGATGATTTTAAAGTCTCGTACTTCCTCTGCGGTAATGCGCCACCCACGGTCTCCGACATTCGCGACACCACCGTCACGGAGGGGAATAGTTTCAGTCCGATCAGCTTAGACCAGTATGTTAGTGATCCCAACGATGCCGACTCGGTTTTGATCTGGTCGCATCGGGGCGAATCGGCGCTACTGGTAAATATCAACCACCGGGTGGCAACCATAACCACCCCCAGTCCGGAGTGGCAAGGCTCTGAAACTATCTGGTTTAAAGCTTGCGATCCAGAGGGATTATGCGATTCCAATAAAGCCATCTTCACCGTTATCGCATTCAACGATACACCTTCAGTCTCCGACATTCCCGATCAGACCATCGCGGAGAATGGCGCCTTCTCTTCCATAAGCCTGGACAATTATGTGGTAGATCCGGATAACCCCGATTCAAGCATGACCTGGACATATCGGGGACAGTCTCCCTTAGCTGTCCACATAACCAACCGGGTAGCTACCATTGCCGTACCCGATTCGGAGTGGAATGGCTCCAGGACCATCTGGTTCAAAGCCTGCGATCCGCTCGGATTGTGTGATTCCAATCAGGCAATTTTTACCGTTACCAGAGTGAATGATCCGCCTAAAGTCTCCGACATACGCGATACTACTATTGCCGACGGCCAGAGCATCAATCCGATCAACTTAGACAATTATGTACTTGATCCGGACGATAATGATCCGACTATTATCTGGTCACACCGGGGTGAAGTGGAGCTGCATGTTAACATAGTTAGTCGCGTTGCCACCGTAGCCGTACCCAATCCGGAGTGGTATGGCTCCGAGACCGTCTGGTTCAAAGCCTGCGATTCGGGTGGATTGTGTGATTCCAATTCAGCCACCTACATTGTTTTGTCGGTCAATGATGCCCCGGTGGTATCGGATATTCCCGATCAGACTGTCGGTGCCAATGGCAGCTTTTCGTCCATCCATCTGGACAATTACGTAGCGGACTCGGACAATCCCGATTCGACCCTGATCTGGACCTACCACGGCAACGTGGAGTTGTCGGTCGATATAACCGATCGAATAGTTACCGTAACCACCCCTGATCCGGACTGGTCCGGTTTCGAAGCCATCTGGTTCAGAGCCTGCGATACAAGCGGCTTATGCGATTCCAATAGGGCCATCTTTACCGTGCTGGTTTCCGGTGTGGATGATGAAGACACCTTGATGTCCGGACCTCATGATTTCGGCTTGAGTCAAAATCACCCCAATCCGTTCAATTCGAATACTAACATCACTTACAGCATATCAACATCTGGCCCGATCAAATTGACCATTTATGATATGTTAGGCAAGCGAGTAAGGACATTAGCAGATGAATCCCAGACACCGGGAAGCAAATCCATCTATTGGGACGGGACGGATGATAGAGGTAATACAGTGGCCAGCGGGATTTACTTCTATAGAATCGTAGCCGGAGAGTTTACGGAGACGAAGAAGATGTTGATGCTGAAATAGAATTTGGAGAAGTAGAGCAGATCAATTCATCAGGTTATTGAAACTGTGGGGGGTTATTACCTAACCCCCCCTTTTTTATTTCTCCCCTTATTCCTTCTGTCAAGTGACTTCAAGACCTTAAGTCAGGGGGGATTTTTTGTGATTATAGGCGCCAAAAGATTAGTTTCTACTGTTAGGTCAGCTCTCCGAATGAAAATGAAACTGAATGCTATGGTGTTTCCAGATGTGATTCAATCCCTCCCAGCTAAAGAATTAAGGTTATTTCAATCGTGAACTTATTCATATTTGCTTTTGTTACGTATCATATAATGAAGATCAAATTATAGTATGGAAGCTATCAAGCTTAAGTGCTGCTGTGGCATACACTTAGGTAGTCTTTGGATTCCTCCGCTTTAAAGATTGTTCTTGTAACTGATGGAAGAAACAAAACTGAAAATTCGCTAATATTTACAATTAGTTAAGAGAAACTTAGCAGTCAGATGTTTCAAGGATTTTCAAGAGGACTCTAGCCAGTCTCTCAATTCATCGGTGCTATTGTGTAATGTAACATGGCTTGGAAGTTTCCGCCATGAACCATTAACCATACATTGGAGGTAAGGAAAATGAAGAAATATCCTTTCCTTGCATTGGTCTTTCTATCGCTGCTGCTGATAGGAAGTACCTCTGGGCTGGCGGTTGATAACCCACGAGAACAGAGCCCGGACTGCATGAACCCGTGCTTCTGGGGTTACATGTCCACAACCCCAATTCATAGCGTTCCAGGTGGGCAGGTGATAGTCCCTCCTGTAGCAGGTGCCACGGTGGAGCTTTGGTTTGGAAGTAGCCTAATTGCATCGTGTATAACGGATTCTCGTGGATATTATTGTCTTCACATAGCACCTGCTGTTGTGGGGGAATATGTGATAAAGCTGGTAGGTTGTTTCAACCAGACAGTCCGTTGGGATAACAATGGTTGTGTCCAGATCGATTTTCGTAATGTGATGTGTGTCCATGGACCAATAACACCAGTGCCAGGGCCACCGCAATCTGGTGCTCCGCCTCAATAGACTGTTGAAGTGTGAGCAGGCGATCGCAACCTGACTCAGCCGTCCCGGAAAGACCAAAGTGATGTACGGGGTGTCTCCACCTGTATGAAGAGAATTCTTAGGTGACGGCACCCCGTAGTAATTTTACATGACGGACATATTTGAACCCCACATTTGTATTTCCCCCCTTATTCCTTCTCCCGCCTTTGGCGGGTTCAGGATCTTAAGTCAGGGGAGAAAAATTAAATCCCTCTGACAAGGGGTTCATCCTGCACTTCGTCCTGAGACTCAGTGTCGAAGGAAAGGATTCACCCTGAAGGGGATTCAGGGGGTTGCTTTTCTTGTCCCTTTAAGAAGAGGTCACCTGACAGTAGGGAAGTTCAGAAAATTTTTGAAGATTTACTGTTGTAAAAAGAATTCGGACGGATGCTTTCTAAAATAATCCTCCCCCTTATCCTCAAACCTGCGATATAAGCTCAGATTTCCCCCATTATACTCCGAATACCAAAGGAAATAAAAGGCGCCATCTTTATCCACAAGAAAAATTATCCACTTATTACCGAAGGAAGGAATGTTGATTTTGTCATCTGCTCCTATTGCTGCTATCTCTCCAACATAGAGTGATTCTCCCCTATCGTCCAATCCCCAAAATCTGTTTCGCGAATTTTGAGTATTTTCATAGAAAATCACAATTATGGAATCGGGACAATATCCTTTTAGCACGCTGTCGACTCTCACGAAGCAAGAGGTTCGAGAGGTGATTCTCCGATTGATCCACCCGCTATCACCAGGGGTATTTTCATCTTTTATTACACCGGTGGTGCAAGAAAGTACCTCGCCATAAATAATCAAATCCGCTTTAAAATACCTGTTAGCATGCGATTCCTCTGTAATACATTCAGCAGGCAAGGCTGGTAAGTTAGATATCAATAATAGGATGAATAACCACAATATTACTTTTGTTAAGTTTACGTTCATTTGCTCTATCAGATGTTGTAATTGTGAACTTCGGTGGTTTAAATGCTTTTCGTCCCCTTGCTTAATCAATTGCCTTGTATTATTAGAACGTCTCGGAGGTGATATTGGTTTGTGGAAAGCGATACATCGAAAACCCTCTACTTCCGATGTTACCCCCCCTTTGTGTTTCCCCCCTTCCTACAGATCTTCGATATCAGGGGGGATTTGCCTTCCCCTGCTATAAGGTCCTGAACTGCCAAAGACAGGAGAAGGAACAAGGGGAAAACAGGAGGTTCAAGCTTCTCTGCAAACAAACATATTTACCACTTGGGGATATTACCAAGAAAAATACTTGACAATATTGCAAAAATGTCTATAATGAACTTAATGAATTGAATGGAATGCCCCAGAGAATCGGTGGCCTCCAATATATACTGGGGCATCTCGGGTTGGGGAATGAATATTGCGAGTAATATAGTTGGGTGTCTTTGACTGATGCTAAGGCAGACAAAGGTTCTTATAATGAAACCAAATAATCTATGGCTATCGTCCTTAAGCGTATGATTAGGAGATTGGATTTCTCTGTGATGTTTAAAAGATTGAAATTAGAAACAATCCTTTTCATGATCGCTTTGCTGCTAATCATTTCTTCGATTATAATTTATTTTATATTCAAACCTCAGACCGTGATTAATTTTACCTCATATCTTGCTGGTATCTCTACTCTAGGTATTTTCTTTCTTACAACCTTCTATGTTATATATACAAATCGTCAAATTATTGAGTTGCAAAAGCAGCGCCAACTACAAATTCAACCTCTTCCGAATCTAGAAATTATTGATAGTGGTATAGTGTCTCCTAGAATTGTTGTGTCCCCTGAAGATGGAACAGTAAGTTTGGTGGTTGATTTTTGTTCAATGATAAAAATGAAGAATATTGGAAACGGTGCCGCAGTTCTCGTAGATTCTTTTATGTATTTTAAAGGAAAAGATATAAAAACTGAACCAGAAATGTTTTATTCAAGACGTCATTTTGTCGTAGAGCAAAATGCAGAAACATCATTTAGCTTTAGTATTCGTGATGAATACTTTGAAGGTTTGAGGGCTTTGAATAAATCAGATGAACAAGATTGTCCTGTTAATCAAGCTTTTGATGTCTTAATTAGTCTCAACGTCCTTTATAGGAATATTTTGGGTTCAGCGTTTATATCAAGTCTGGATCACGTGATAGTTGTGGATGATACTGCACAAGAAAAAGTTTCAGATTGGCTTGGTTCTATTGGTTCTTTTAGCAATGAATACTCAGGAAAACTGTCAAAATTTGCAGCCACATATCAGAGAAATCGTGAAGATGCGTATAAAATTCTTTCTGAAATTAAAAATGATTACTACAGCAAATGTACACCACAGATGTTGAATATTTCTGTTCTCCCGCTCTCACAATCTTTTCAAATAAGACCTATAGAGATTCATGAAGTAACCAAAATAAGCAAAAGGATTCATCATGGAATCCCGCTCATGAAGACGATAAGTGATGAAAAAATCAAAGAATCACAAGACTGGAAAACAAAATTATTGGAATTATATTTTAAATCGCAACAAATTAAAGTATCCTGATGTTTTTTTGGAAGTAAGCCAGGAGTCCCGTGCTCCTGACGCAATTCATTTATGAAGTACGCCAGTTATATGACCTATAATAGTAGGGGTATTTGAGTGGCATTTGATTTTTACAATGAGCGTACCGATTTGTTAAATATTAGTAACCTCGAGAATGGCATGCCTGGAATCACTCCAAAAATGGGAGCATGTCTTGCTGAAGCTGCTATATTTTGCCTTGTGAGTAAGGATCATAAGCAAGGGGTGCTATTACGCCTCGATGGTGAATGTCATCACAATCTGAAATTAAAATGGCGAGAGTCTGAGAATGCTGATCAATGCAAAAGGACTTGGAATGACGTTGAAGTTGCAACAGAATATGGTGCATATGGACTAGCAGCATTGCTTATTGCAGAATTGACTGATTATACTGTAGTTGAAAGATCAAAAAAAGGTACAGGGTTTGATTACTGGCTGGGGAAAAAGGATGCTGAAGGTCAATTGTTTCAAGATAAAGCAAGATTGGAGGTGTCAGGAATAAGGTCTGGAACTGAAAATGAAATATTGACAAGAGTTAAGAGAAAAGAAGGACAAATAAAACGTTCAAATGGTATATTCCCTGGTGTGATTGCTGTAGTGGAATTTAGTTCACCTAGAACAAGATTCAAATACAGATGAATAAAGTCCAAAAACTTCATAGTGAGGCTATGAGTTTGGCCGAAAAGGCAGCTGTAGAACAAACTCATGGGAAAACTGAAAGTGCTCGGCCGTTGTTTGAAGCCGCTTATGAAAAGGAGCGTAATGCTGCTGAATTACTCGAAACTAATTTTGAACTTGAACCAACAAGGTCAATCTTATACAGGAGTGCAGCATCGTTAGCTCTCGATTGCTCTGATAAGAAAGGTGCAGAAAAACTAATCGAGAAGGGTTTAATGGGCGATCCTCCGTTAGAAATAGTTACAGAATTACGAGATTTACTAAAGCAGGTTTATTTTCAGCCGGATCGCAAAAAACAAAAGGAGGTTATAGTGCCACCTAAAGAACGTGTGAGATCTACAGAAGTCAATAAGCTAAAACCAAGGTTGCGTAGATTGATGGCGAAACCACTTGTCCTGACTATGCCTGAGATAATTCAGGATATCGAAGAACAAAAGAAGTACACATGCTTCGTTGCTATGCCATTTGATAAGGATGCAAATCGCATATACAAACATGGAATACAATCAACAATCAACAAATTTAGAAACTCAAAAATCACTTTGAAGTTTGACAGAGCTGATTACAGCTTAAAGGATCTGAGATTATGGGATAACGTAAGGAAGAAACTACAAGATGCCGATTTCATTATTGCAGATCTCACTGGAGCCAATCCTAATGTTCTGTACGAACTTGGGTACGCTAGGGCTTTGGACAAGAGAGCAATCCACATTACTCGAACACCTAGACATGAACTTGCTGATGTCAAAGGATGGTACTATATACCTTACAAATTGAGGGCTCTGCGTGAGCTCTCATCGCGTCTGGCCCGATATATCATCGATGTCACGGCTATTATAGATGCAAGAGTGCAACTTGATGAATTCACCGTTAACGCATATCGTCATAGGCAAGCAGTAGATATTGATGGTCTCATCAGAGATACCAGGGAGGGTATCGACATATACACCACCAATGTCAGTGATTTCCTGAGTCCGAAGTATACGAAGAGCTTAGTTCGTACTATGACGGACCATCCTGTTCTCCAGATAAGGTTTTTGACTATGGATCCTGAAAGCGATCTTGTTTCAAGAAGGGCAAGGCAACTCAATATCAACACTTATTCATACCGAAAGGAACTTAGGGAAAATCTCAAAAAACTAAATGAAATCGGAAGTCAGTTCTCCGATCGTTTCTCAATCCGTCTTTATGATGATCTCCCAACTCAGATCACATTTAGATTCGACAGGAAGATAGTAACTGCAGTAGTTTCGACCGTCACAAGGTCCAGACGGAATATCCATTTTGTACTGGATACACAGCAAGCTGGTGTCACTGAATCTTTTATATATCACTTTGAAGTGATATGGGGACGTGGTTATCCTGTACCCCAATATATGTTGGTCTAATAGGGCGATTATCGCCTATAGTATTATCACTTGTTAGTAAGCAACGAGTCCCGTTCTTATTATATTGGTCCTTTGTCAGGTGGGCAAGGGATCTGACATGCAAGGCTGACTATTTCACCTGAAAAATAGCGCAGGTTCAATCGTTGGAAATTGCATGTGTAATTTTCCCACGGATAAAGCCTGTTATTAGATACTAAAGAGGGATACTTCAGACATGAAAGAACTTGGTGACGCTCTCAAACTTCTATTTATGAAGATCGGTGACTTTTTCGACATCTTCGACCTTTCCTTCTTTATTTCCGGCATTGCCACAGGATCAGCAGTTGTCCTTGCAACCCATTTTCTCGGCTTAGACTTCTTGCCAGCCCTTCAAACTAAGCTTGGTTTTCTGCTCGGAATCATAGGTGCATATATTTCTGGTTTAGTTTCGTTTGCTGCAGGACGATGGCTTCGTCAAGTAGTTGTACAGAAATTTCGTCGTAAGAATAGTTATGACGATTTTGACAATAAATTTAGGAGTATTTTGGAAGCTCATGGATTAGCAGATGAAAAACCTTATAAAACATATCTCGAATGCACAAGTGCACGTGGTAGTTGGCGTTTATACGTACGCCTTTGGGCTGAAGTGCGACATAATGAGGTTGTTACACCGTCACTCCAACTCCTAAAGCGCTATTGGGTTATGGCGGCGACTTATGATGGCGTTACAATTTCCCTCCTCCTATGGTTTGCTTTGGTGCTTTCTTCAACATTGGGGGTGAACAGATTACCGCATCTTCCGTTAGTTCTCGGTATTCCTGCAGCTTTTATCCTTCTCGTCCTATCGATATCAACCATGCGGGAAGCCTCAAGGTATTTTGACTATCAAGTGGAGGAGGTCGTTGCTACAATTGCAACGACACTAAAAAAGAGTAATCAGTAGGAAATCAGGAACCTTGGTTTCTTGACACTATTCATTTGTCACAAGCGCAGGGCACCTAACCGAAGCTTTACTCCCCACCATCAAACCATTTCAATGGGTCCAGCCCGTGATGACTTTTCAGGTCTTCATACAGTTCAGGGTGGGAGAGTTTCATTTGTTTAGGTCTTTCAAAGAAAGTTTCGGTAGCTATCGCAAAAAACTCTGCCAGATTGGTTACACCGTAAGCATCCATAATATCATTCCTACCGGAGAGCGTATTCTCACAACAACTTCAATGGTGAAAAAGATAGCTACACCCATTCTGGCGGAAATGGTGTGCTCTTAAGATTTTCACGCTAGTTTTTTCTAAATAGCAGTTTGACCAGAATAGTAATAAGGAATAATGCGATGAGCGGTAAAAGTAAGTAACTACAAGGTACTTATCATTTCGTCCGTCTTTGATTCCGAAACTTCAATATGGCCTTTTGCGCTGGATAGATAGGTATAAAGTGCGGGGATGATAAAGAGGGTTAAACCCAAAGAAAACAGAAGCCCGCCGATGATCACAATTCCCATCGATACCCGGCTTTTGGCGGCAGCGCCAAGGGCTAAAGCAATCGGCAGGACACCGAAAACAGTAGCTAAGCTGGTCATCAATATCGGCCGGAATCGTTGGGAAGCCGCGTCGATCACCGCTTCCCGGATGGTTAATCCTTTGGCTTTGCGCTGATTGGCAAATTCAACGATCAGGATGCCGTTTTTGGTTACGATCCCCACTAAAGCGATGATTCCTATCTGGCTGAAGATGTTCAAGGTCTGTCCGAACAGCCAGAGCGACAAAACCGCCCCGGCCAGCGCCAGAGGAACGGTGAACATGATAATCAATGGGTCGCGAAAACTTTCGAACTGTGCCGAGAGAACCAGATATACCAAAATCAAAGCCAATAAGAACGCGAAGACCAAAGTGTTGGAGCTTTCCGCATATTCCTTGGCAGTACCGGCCAAAGTGGTGGTAAACGTCTCGTCCAAAGTGCCTTTGGCGATCTTATCCATCTCGTTGATCCCATCACCCAGAGTGAAACCCTTCGAGGTGGAAGCCGATACCGTGGCAGATACATAACGGTTGTAATGATAGAGCTGGGGAGGACTGCTTCGGTAGGAGAGAGTCACCATGTTGTCAAGTTGGATCAACTCTCCGCGGCTGTTGCGGACGTAGATGGAGCTTAAATCCAAAGGCTCATCCCGGTTCGCCCGGTCTGCCTGCGCAATCACCGGATACTGCTTTCCGTCCATGACGAAATCCCCATATTGCTGTCCGCTGAAAAAAAGCTGCAAAGTCTGGGCAATATCACTGACCGTAACCCCCAGCGCCTGTGTCCGGTCCCGGTCGATCTCGACGGTCAGTTCCGGCTTGGTGAATTTCATATCCAGGTCCGCTACCTGAAATACCGAATCGGCCTGGACTTTGTCCATAAAGCGGGGCAATGCATCCTTCAGTTTATCCAAAGTCGGCGCCTGGATCACATATTGCACCGGAAAACCTCTCCCCCGGCCTCCTCCAATGGTCTGCTCCTGGGTCACGTAGGACCGGGCAAAGGTATAATTCCTGAGCTCTTTGGTAAGCGCATCCGCAATCTCCTGCTGGCTGCGCTTTCGCTCATTAGGGGGCACCAGGGTGAATCTGACAAATCCGGAATTCGATCCCCCACCCATCCCACCTCCGATCACCGACATGATAACATCCTTCTCCGGCAGGGTGTCGACGATGGCCAGAATCTTTCCCATGTAGGCATACATCGCTTCATAGGATGTCCCCTCGGGTGCGGTGGAGCTGACCATCAGCCGGCTTTTGTCCTCCATGGGCGCCAGCTCCGAACGGAGCCGCGATCCCACCCCAAAGATGATCAACACCGAGACTGCCATGATCACCGGCGCCAGCCATCTTTTGGAGATGAATAGACTCAGGGTTCGGTGATACCCGGAAACCAGCCGGTTGAACCATTTCTCGCTCAATGCAAAAAGCTTGTTCTCGTGCTTGGTTTTATGCAAGATTCGCGCGCTCATCATCGGGGTCAGGGTGAGGGAAACGAATGCGGAGATCAATACTGCTCCTGCTACCACCACCCCGAATTCCCGGAACAGCCGCCCGGTGAGTCCGGATAAGAACATTATGGGAAGGAACACGGAGGCCAAAGTGATGGTGGTGGAGATGATGGCGAAGTAAATCTCCTTCGATCCGGTAAAGCCCGCTTCTAGCGGGTTCATGCCTTTCTCGATTCTCTTGTAAATATTTTCCAGCACCACAATGGCATCGTCCACCACGATGCCGGTGGACAAAACTACGGCCAGTAAAGTGAGGATATTGATCGAAAATCCGGCAATGTACATGATGAAGAAGGCGCCGATCAAGGAAATCGGAATGGCCAGCATGGGAATGATGGTGGTGCGCCAATGGCGCAGGAAAATGAAAATCACCAACAGCACCAGGAAAAAAGCGATCAACAGGGTTTCGACCACTTCGGATATGGCTTTGCGGATATTCTGGGTAGCATCCATAGCCACTGTGACCTTGATATCATCCGGCAGATCTTTTTTGATCTGCTCCAGACGGGCGTAGAACGCATCGGCGATGGCGATCTGGTTCGATCCGGACTGGGGAATCAACATAACCGCTAACATGGGAACACCTCCGTTGCCCAGCATGATAGAACGTTCGTTTTCCGCGGTCAGTACCGCTCTGCCCACGTCTCGGAACCGGACCACCGATCCGTTCGATTCCTTGATGAGCAGATCGTTGAATTCTTCCGGTGTGGACAAACGTCCGAATGTCCGGATGGGCAGCTCGGTGTTATAACCTTCGATACGACCCGAGGGAAGCTCAACATTCTCCAGGTCCAAAGCATTCTTTACGTCCAAGGGGGTCAAACCCTGCGAAGCCAGACGCGCCGGATCGATCAACAATTTGATGGCGTACCTTTTTTCGCCCCAGACTCCTACCTCACTCACCCCGGGTATGGTCTGTAGCCGCTCCTTGAAAATATCGTTGGCAAAGGCCGTAAGCTCCAGCAGGTTGCGCTTGTCGCTGCGGAGAGTAAGCGCCACGATCGGGTTTGCATCCGCATCGGATTTGGAAACGGTGGGAGGATCGACATCCGTTGGGAGGTCGTGTACGGTTCTGGAGACCTTATCGCGCACGTCGTTCGCCGCCGCTTCCATGTCGACCCCCAGCTCGAACTCGACGGTGATCCTGCTTCTGCCGTCGCTGGAGGAGGAGGTAAGCGAGCGGATGCCTGCAATGCCGTTGATCGACTCTTCCAAAGGCTCGGTGATCTGTGACTCGATAACATCGGCGTTGGCGCCAGTATAGGAAGTGCTGACCGTGATGATCGGGGGATCGACGTTGGGATACTCGCGTACCCCCAGATAGGTGTATCCGATAACCCCGAACAGGACTATCAACATGGATAGTACTATCGAAAGAACCGGACGATTAATGCATACAGACGGGAGGTTCATTGAGGGCTGCTTTCGAGGCCTTTTATCTCCACGGCTTTGCCGTCAGAAAGCTGAAGCAAACCGGTGGTGATAAGAGTATCCTGCGGATTTAATCCCTGAACTATTTGAACGCTGTTTTCGGTGCGGATGCCGGTTTTGACCGGGACCGATTGGACCTTTCCATTCACGCAGATAAAGACTTTCTCTCCGGTCATCTCCGGGATGATCGCACCGGAGGGAATCACTATGGCATTGGGCAGTTGCTCGAGGGTGATATCCACCTTGGCAAAAGAGCCGGGAATCAAATCTCCGTTGGGATTGGGGATCTTGGCCCGGGCTTTGATGGTCCGGGTTTCTAAGTCTATCTTCGATTCCACCGCATAAACCACGCCTTTATACACCTCCGGGGAATCACCCACCACCACCGTGATTTCGGTATCCTTTTTTATCAGCTTCCCATATTTTTCCGGCACGGAGAATTCGACCTTCATCGGATCGATTTCCTGCATGGTCGCCACCAGCGTACTGGTCGTAACATAACTTCCCTGGCTGACATATCGTAATCCGATCACTCCGCTGAAAGGTGCAATGATTTCGGTCTTGGCCAGTTGGGCTTGGATGACTTCTTTTTGAGCTTGTATCATTTTCAGGGTGTTGGCCGCTTTGTCGTATTCCTCCTGGCTTATTCCCTTGGATTCGAATAGATGTCGCGCCCGCGATTCCAAATCGGAGGCTTGCTTTTCTTCAACCCCTTTCCCTTCCAGCTGGGCTTTAAGCTCACGGTCATTGATCTTGATCAGCACATCTCCCTTTTTTACCTTACCCCCTTCGGTAAAGAGAACATCAGTAACCCTGCCGGCGATTTCGGGCTGCAATTTAACCTCCTCGTTGGCCAGGATGGTTCCGGTGGTAAATATCCGGTTGTCTAAGAGCTGGGGTTGGATAACTATCGCATCCACCGGTATCTTGGCTCCGGATGTACCGGACTGGAGCCGGGGAGGAGAGCTTTTACCGCTTTTACAGGCGTTTAACAGAAAGCATGAGAACACCAGCAGATATGAAAAATATCTTAGTCGTGTCATTTTTCCTTCCAAAATTGCATCATTGTTCTTTAGTAATAAAATTTTCTTTCATTTGTCTACTATAGACGGTATTTATACCGAAGCTGTTTGCCAAACGATCTTGGCTAACCCCCTTGTGTTTCTTCCCTTCCTGTAGATCTTCAATGTCAGGTGAAATAATTTTGTAGGGACAACTCATGTAGGACATCCCGTCCTTCGATTTACTCAGGATGGTGACAGTTCGGCTATGCTCACTCTCCTTAAGCAAAGTCGAGGGGAGCAGGGTCTAAACATCATAAGCGGGAAGATTGTTAGTTTCCTTCGCCCCTTCGATATGCTCAGGGTGGTGAGCCTGTCGAACCACAAGCTCAGTATCTGCGATAAGCAGACACATGTCCCCAGACGGGAGCCCATACGGGGGCACCGTCCGCTCGTCTGGGCAAGCAGACGCTTGTCCGTCCGGACAAATCCAATCGAATATCCGTCTGGACCCCCCATTATTATAATTCCTCGAGATCCTCTTGAGTTGGACCAGAATGTGGAACTCCTCCTTACTACGGTAAGGAAGTTTGAAGAGTATATCTTAAACGTATGAGCTGTGATAGAAATCTTGCAGACAAACGCACTGAAAAGGTAATTTTGATAGTGAGTTCTGATCGTAACTTCTGATAAAAGGCTCGGATGGAATTTTCTAGGTCTGAACTTTTAATTGGGTTAGTCTGTCCCGGGCGTCCTCGAGTTCTGGTATTTCTGGATCAGCATCCTTCCATAGTTCAAGAAATCGAGTGTAATGCTCTATGGCTTTCTCCCCCCAACCTTTCTCCTGGTAGATTTTACCTAACATGTAGTAGCTTTTCGCAAAAATATCACCAAAAAACAGCCTACCTGTCGTAAGGGAAATTATCTTCTGGAACTGTTCTTGAGCTTTCTCTAAATCGCCTGCTTTATAATAAGTTAAGGCTAAAGGATAGATGAACAACGCCTGGTCATCTTGTTCCGAATGTTGGAATGGAAGCAAAGACAATGCCCTATCAAAATAAACTATAGCTTCAGTCAGATTTTCTCTTTCTAGTTCTATCATGCCCATTAGAAGCTGGTGATATCTGATAAGTTTTTGGTTCATCTTTAGTTGGAACATTTTCTTAAGATCTTCCGCAGTTGCTTGTGCTTTATCCATTGATTTCGCCCCGAGGTAAATCCGTCCTTCCAGAAACAAATCCGGCTGCACATCCAGGCTTTCTTCGACAGCTATGCTCCATCCCTGTTTCCATTCCTTTAAAGCCTTATCCGGGTTGCCGGAAGCTAAATGTATCTGGGCTAGGTATGAATGCGACCGGATAATACGCTCGAGGTCTCCAGCTTTCTCTGCCAACTCACCTATATATTTAACCTGTTCTTTTGATTTCTCAAATCTTCCTTGTGACAAATACAAAGCAGCTAACCTGGACCTGGCTTCATACTGACTGGTGATCTCTTCGGTATTAAGCATCCTTTCATATTCTCTCTCGGCCTTACCCAGATCCCCCTGATAAAGGAAAATATCACCCAGAAGAGAGGGATTTATATAAGTTGAATCAATATGCATAGATTCCTCAGTTTCTTTTTGGGCCAGATCCAACTTACCTTGGGACAAATAAACTTGGGACATTTCCTCACGAATCCAAACTTCATTGGGAGATCGGGATAGATAATTCTCCAGAACATTCCGGGCTCTATCATATAAGCCCTCAGCCATATAGGCTTCTGCCTGATATACATAAGGATCACCGGCATCCGCCCCGTTCTGTATTAATACATCAAATCGTTCTATGGCTTTTTCCCATTGTTCCAAATCACGACAAAACAAAATCCCCAAGTTGAAATTTGCATCCTCGTCCTCCGGATAAATCTCCAACACCTTATTATATGCTTTAATCGCTTTACCATATGTTTTTTCCGACATGCTGAAAATTTCTGCCTGGGTTAAGTAAAACTCTCTTTCCGTCAAACGATCTTTCAACCCCAGTGCCTTATGCAGGGAATTCCACTCCTCGTAAAAGTTACCCAGTTCGTCATATGCTCCTGCCATAATTCTGTATGCCCTAGCAAATTTCGGATCAATGGATATGGCTTTCTCCATGCATTCGATGGTCTGGCGAGAATCTCCTTCATTCATGTCATTCCTCAACCCCTCAATATAATATTTGTAAGCTTCGGGAGAACCGGTAGTGATCTTCTCTATTCCTTTATCTCTATCGCTGGATATCTGCTTAGGGGAAAGATTAAGATCCGACTTGATTTTCTTGGTGAGCACATCTATCCTGGCAGGAATCTCTATTTCTCCCTTACATTCTATCCTTTGGGAACTGATTACCTGACCGGTATGGGAATTCCTGACTATGACCGTTACCAAGAAATTCACCCCGTTTGCGACAAAGCTTCCATTCAACACGTAATCTGCTCTCCCCTGAGTTGCTACTCTGGCTAAATCCTCCGGGGAAAATTTCTTCGCATCCACCAGATTCAGCCTTCTGGATAGGTTGTAAATCTCTTTCTCGCTTATCACCCGAACAAACTTGGATTGGCTAAAATCTGTAATTAACAGATCAGCTAAGCCACTTCTCCAGTAATTTAAATTCTCATCCCCCGAAATGTTTACAAAGCATAAAACCGCAAGAGAAGGCTTTTTCGTCATTACCGGAAGGGCTTTCTTTTGGGGAAGAATCTGCCAGGCTGCCACTCCGGCGATTACTATTACTACAAAAACCAACGCCGGGATGAATATCTTCTTCAAGCTAAATGTCACCGTGATCTCGGTCGAAGTCAATTGCTTTCTTCTGGATGGTTGCATTTCAGTGGTAGAGAAGTTCTTCTTTATCCGGCTCAATTCAATGAGAAGATCCTCTGCACACTGAAACCGTCTCTCCCTTTCCTTTTCCATACATTTAAGAATCAGCTGACTGAGATCTTCGGGAATCTGAGGAATTATTTCTCTGGGATTTGGAGGAAGCTGAGTCTTATGTTTCAACGCTACACTCAAAGGGGTGTCTCCGTTAAAAGGCACTGCCGCGGTCAACATCTCATACAGAATAACTCCTAATGAATAGATATCTGACCGCTGATCTACTACCTCACCTTCCACCTGCTCCACCGACATGTACTCCGGCGTCCCAATTATCACTCCCGTATCTGTCACTCCTTTGGTTTTAAGCGAGCGGGCAATCCCAAAGTCCATGATCCGCACATTCCCTTCTGGGTCTATCATGATGTTTTGTGGTTTCAAGTCTCGATGCACCACTCCCCACCGGTGGGCTTCAATTAAACCTTCACATACCTGCTGGGTTATGAAAACCGCTTTCGCGGGATTTAACGGTCCCATCCTCCGTATGGAGCTTTTTAGATCTTCACCTGCCACATATTCCATGGTTATATAGAAAGTTCCCTCTTCCTTGTTTAAGTCATACATCCGGCAGACATTTCGGTGAGAAATCTGGCGAGCGAGCTTCAGCTCATTTCGGAAACGCTCAATCGTTTTCTCATCACCAGCGATATCAGGATTCAAAAGCTTCAGTGCTACCTTTTCGTCAATCTCCCTGTCCAGCGCCTTGTATACTTCACCCATCCCTCCCTTACCCAATTTTTCAATAATTTGATATCTACCGGCAAAAATGCTTCCGATGGCTAAATTCCTCTGGGGAACCTTGAGAATTTGTGTGGGGTATTCAGGATCGGCATCCTTCAGGGGGAGGTGGATATCACACTCACAACCGGAACCACCACCATCCAGACTATTAAAATGGGACGTTAGATTTTTCATAACTAATTATTCTTTTTATCCGATGGAAATCTGCCTTTGGTATGAAAAGGAGCGAAGTCTTAAGTATAGAGACTTCATCCCATCGCATCTTACCATAACATTACCTTAACACATTTGTATTTCTTTTCTCGGTTTGATAGCTATTAGAAGTAGGTGAAGTAGGTGTTAATGGTTCCCCCATCAGCTTACGACCGTCACTTTGTCTATTATGGAAGCGCGCTCGCATGGGTCTGGTTTATCTCTCTTTCCTCTTCCAAAATAAATTCTTAATCCAATTCTTCGTGCTCGAAATCTGCCATCACCGCTTTCAGCGCTTTTAGGTTGGCATGGAACTTGAAGAAGGAGCCGTATCTTTTTTGTTGTTTCCCTGAACGAAACGAAAAACCGATTTGCCTACCTCAATTAGGTCGTCATTCCTCAGCCGGCAATTGATGACACATTCTCCATTCACCTTGGTTTTATCTTTGCGGCCCACATTCACCAGCATGAAACCTTGTTCTTCCTGGTTGATCTTAGCTTGTATTTTGGAAACCATAAAACCTTTCACCGGTATATTCACGAATTTAGATTTACCGAATGTTATGACGGGTTTATTTAACGGAAACTGTTTTTGGATAGTCTCCGCTTCACCCAGCAGAACCGACCCACCAGCCATTTCGGATATCTCCCGGCCTTTCCGGTCCTTATGCAAAAGCTCTTTCTGCTTCTTGGTTTTTAGGACCATGGTCATGTCTATACCCGGCAACTGGCTTTCTTTGGAGATATCCTGATGATATATCAAATTAAACTTGCCAATAGTGATCTGGTCGTTATCCCTCAATGTCTCTTCCGTTATCTTTCTGCTATTTACGAAGGTTCCATTCAGGCTTTCATTATCAAGAATTAATGCAGAATTTTGATCGAATTCGATTGATGCGTGCTTTCTGGAAACTGCTTTGTTATCAAGAACTATGTCGTTATTCGGAGTCCTTCCGATACTTATCCTTCCCTTCTGAGTAACCACCCTTTCGATCACTTTGCCCTCATATTTAACTATTATTTCCGGCATATTCCCTCCTTGGTTTTGCTTTTGGAACGTACCCTGAATTTCGCGGCAGTTTTTTCCAACCTTTAAACTGCATTCGATTTCATAGAACCATATAAGCCTTTAATTCCATATTCTATCCGAATTATCCCCAGCTTTGCCCCGGGACACTTGATTCATGATTCTAAGGAAAAAGAGTAATTCTAGGGGAATTAGGCCATAAGAAGTTTACACCCCCAGACTAGTTTTTACTATATTGTCGACATGAAAATTGGAAACTTGATTTTACAAGGAAATGTGGCATAGCTTCCTTGTCTGAAATTGCGGATACTCCTTTCCGAATTATAGCAATAAAAGCCGTTCTGTAGGTCACAAGCCTGGTGTGCCTGACTCCATTCTTCCTTTGATTGCCCTTAAATCTCCCTTTAATTATGGGGGATTAATTAAAACTACAACCCGCAAGTCCCTCCGATAGGTCAGAATCCATACACTCATTTGCAGCTCCCCGGTTTATTATCCAGTCAACAAAAAACTTGACTTTTGGAGGAAAACTGTCTATAGATGTTGGAACTGTAAAATGACCTTTTTTAAGGTCTGATAGAGGATTAACAAGAATGGCTCAGCTTAACCGGTACAGTTTCGGCGCAACCTCTGCCATCGTCACCAGCCTGGCATTCATTGTCGGCTTGAGCCGAAATGCCAATCCCAAGCCCACCATAATCGGTTCGCTTTTGGTCATCGCCGTTGCCGACAACATCTCGGATTCACTGGGCATTCACGTCTACCAGGAATCACAGCTTCTAAATTATAAAATCATACGTGCCTCCACCTTCTCCAATTTCCTGACCAGATTCCTGGTGATTTTGATTTTCATGCTGCTGGTCGCATTCCTGCAAATAAGCTATGCCGTGATTTTTTCCATCATATATGGCATTACACTATTGTCAGCTCTAAGTTACTTAATTGCCAAAGAGCAGAAGATCAACCCCTATCGGGCTATTTTGCAGCATGTGATCATTACGGTTCTGGTGGTCACGGTCAGCAATTTTCTGGGCGAATGGATTATGAATATCTTCAGTAAGACCTAAATCCAATCGGTAAGTCAGGAGATTTGTGCTACTGACACCATTCATTTATCCGGTGTTCAGACGAGCCCGCTTGGGCGCAAGGCACTTGTTCTATAAGGCTAGTGAGTATAAATCCACTTGGACAAACTGCATCTGACAAAACAGGAAAAGACAGGAGAACATCGTGAAAGATAGACGAGTTTTTTTGGGCATTATCCTGATTCTCGGAACTCTTGTAAGTCAATTCACAGGCGGGAGAGTACCTGATAATCCTAGCATCATATCGTTGCTTGTCTTGATACTTGGCCTTGTGGGAGGCAGCCTTGCAATCGTCGGAAAATCAAACAAATGGGTGATTAGACTTACGACTGCTGTGCTGGTCTTGGTTGTACTGATGGTTGCAATACCATCAGGGCGCTGGAGTTTCGGGAGATTTTACCTATTTGATATGGCCGCCTTGGCTCTCATCGGAGTTGCCTTCTTCGTAGCGCGTAGACATTAAACACAAAGAAAGGCATTAGTACTATCTATTCCCGGCCTAGAAGTTGGTAATAGTTTTAGGTGTAGTAGGACAGGTGACGCACTTGCCTCTTACCCTATTCTTTGGTAGGTTGATCATCTTTCTCAAACCACTTCAACGGGTCCAGTCCATAATAACTTTTCAGTTCTTCATAGAGTTCAGAGTGTGAGAGTTTCATTTGTTTAGGGCTTTCAAAGAAGGTTTCGGTAGCCACCGCAAAAAACTCCGCCGGGTTGGTAGCACCGTATGCATCCATAATATCCTTCCTGCCCGAAAGCGCGTTTTTCCGCAGTTTCTCATATTCCTTACTCAAAACCCGCGCCCAGGTCCTATAGCTGGTTCCCTTCTCCAGAATCGGGGCTCCGTTGGCTGTGCCATCCTCCTGATCCAGCTGGTGAGCAAATTCGTGCAAAACTACATTATGCCCTTTGGCGAGATTTAACACTTGTTTCCTTACAAAATCCCAACCTAAAACGACCTCCCCCCGGGTCCAGGATTCTCCAGCCAGAGGGACTGTTACCTCAGTGTGCAGCATACCATCAATAGTGACTATTTTGTTAATATAAGCACCAGGATACACTAAAATGGTGCAAAGAGTAGGATAATATGTGGGTTTCCGGTTCAACAACAAAATACACGCCTGTGCGGCAATAGTGACTCTTATCTCATCGGTTATTTTCAACCCTCCGCATCCTTCAAAAATCTTCTCTCCCAAAAAAACATTGATATGACCTTTAAGCTCCCTCTTCAGCGGGTCGGGCAGGTAGCGGTAAAGAACAACGCTCCGGTTCAGGATTTCCTCCCATTCCGGGGGAAATGGCTTATCGATAAGTTGTCTACGCTGGTAATTACGATACAGTGGTTTGCCCAAAATAATTATTAGGAATAATCCTATAAGTGCTGTGGTCAGCCAAATTAATGTTTGAAAAGTCAACTTCTATCCTTCTTATCCTGTGGTTGATGAAAATACACGGTGCAGAATAAACCAGCCGACTCACCCTGATAATACGCAATGATGGTTGCAGTAGGTAGATCGGGATTTTTCTGTTTATCCTGAATTTAATCCTTGACATAAAACTTTCTTGGTTTATTTTAAGGATGTAAACCAAAATAATGAAATGCGGATTATTGGCAGCTTGGATTTTGCTTAGTCGTTTC
Source organism: uncultured candidate division Zixibacteria bacterium (assembly GCA_903908285.1). Classification (GTDB taxonomy): domain Bacteria; phylum Zixibacteria; class MSB-5A5; order MSB-5A5; family SM1-73; genus CAIVRH01. The sequence goes on along the minus strand of CAIVRH010000035.1, from coordinate 63,037 downwards.
CCAGAAAGTCTTCTGCTTTGTTCTGTAACAGCGGAGTATCCGGAAAACAAGATTTAACCGGACAATACCGCAAAGAAGGCTTAAAGGTTCCCAGAAGGATTGGACTGTTCCCGGGTGGGGTGGTCCGGGTAGGGAAATCGTCTGAGTAGGAGGAGTAGATGAAAAGACTGCTACTCTCTGTCACGATCCTTATCAGTCTGTCTTGCAGCCATAAGCCCACTGAGCCTGTGCCTGAATTGTCAACCCAAAACACGGCTGTCTGCATATTAACTTTTGACGACGGTTATGCCAGTGTCTATTATCTGGCTAAACCCCTCATGGACTCCCTGGGTTTTAAAGGCAACTGTTTTGTGATATGCGGGCAGGTCTGTCCGGATGAGCCAAACTCCAAAGGTCCCACCGATTCGGTCCGGTGGGGAGATAAACCTTGCGATAAGATGACCTGGCATCAGATAGAGTCTCTTCATACAGACGGCTGGAATATATACAATCATGGCTGGAATCATCTGATCTTTCCAGACAGCTCGGATATCAATTCCTGCTATTCATGTTTGAAGGAAAAGGGATTTAATGCCAATGTATTTGCTTACCCCGCTGGACTTTACGATGAAAAGACCGTCAATTTAGTCAAATTGAATCACATCGCCGGCAGAACCACGGACCCGGGGCTTGAAGACAATCTTAATTCTTATGTATTGAGGGGTTATTATGTCAAAACCCAAACCCCGCTGGATACCGTTAAATCCTGGATCGATCTTGCCATTACCCAGCGAAAACTTCTGATTTTGATTTTTCACGGTTTTTGCACCAAAACAAACAAAGAAACGAAAAATATCCTAAACCTTCAGTCTTTTAAGTACATTTTACAGTACCTTTCGGAAAATCAAAATCTGATTAAAGTGGAAACCTTCCAGTAGCAAACCGGGTGCTTCGGCGTTCCCTCGCTCATTCTGATCAACTTAATCCCCCATAGACATTGGGGGATTTTTGCATACCCTTAATTTGTTTATATATCCCGAAACCCGGTGGGGGTTGTGCTCTCTCTGCAAGTGGTTTTTCCGGAAGGGGCTAACCTGGGGGAATAATGGTGCTCTCTTCTTCTTCCTTTTTTAGTATTGTGAAATTCCCGGAGTGTTACCCTAACGGGAATTAACCAAAAACCATTTGGAATTACTACATTATGCATTATATTTAACCTGTAGACGAAACACTTGATCATACACAGCTCTTAGCCTGACTTAGAATTAATGAGTCTAAAGAGATATCGGATCATAGAAGAGATCGGTTCAGGGGGCATGGGGAGAGTTCTCCGGGCGGTCGATTTATTAAGCCAGGAAACCGTTGCTCTAAAAATCCTTGCAAGCAACGAGCCTGAACTTATCGCGCGGTTCAAAGGCGAGTTCCTTTTACTGAAAAAACTTCATCATCCCAATATCGTTCAAGCATTCGACTTTGGCTTCACCGAAAAGTGTGAACCGTACTTTTCCATGGAATATGTGCCAGCCTGCCGGTGGGAGGAATTTCTCTTTCCCCCGGACCACTCCAGACTCTACCTGCTTCTGCTCCAGATTCTGTCGACTCTGGATTTTCTTCACTCCAAGAAAATAATCCATGGTGACATTAAACCTTCCAATATCCTGATCACCGCACTACCCGACGGTCAAGTCCAAGTCAAATTCACCGATTTTGGCTTGGCCGAATATGAAAAAGTGGAAGACCCATCCCGCTGGAAAGGAACCCTCCCCTATCTTGCACCCGAGATAATCCGAGGGGAAAAATATACCATGCAGGCGGACCTCTACTCGGTAGGTGTTCTGCTCTACGAAAGCCTGTTTGGAAAGCCTCCGTTTAATGATGACGATCCCATGGATCTGGCCAAAAGCCACCTGGAAAAAGATGTGGTTATCCCGGAAAGTGATTCTCTATCGAAGGAACTGCGGGATCTGATCCTTAAACTGTTGGAGAAAGATCCGATGGATCGATTCTTTTCAGCCCGGGAGGCTGCGGATCAAATCCAAAGTATCACCGGTATCAAACTGGATCAACCGGAAAACCTGCTGAGTAAAAGTTTGATCCGTTCAGCTGAGTTCGTAGGAAGGGAAAAAGAACTCTCAGCCTTAAAAGACAGCCTGGCGCAGGCTGGCAGCAAAGGGCTCCAATTTATCCTAATCTCCGGTGAGTCCGGAATCGGGAAGACCCGGCTGGTGGAAGAATTCTCCGCCAGATCACAAGTTGAAGGCTTTATATCGTTGACCGTTCCGGTGAAAGATATCAGATCCATGCAGGATTTTAAAGCCAGATTCCTTCCGCATCTGGCTGGTAATTCTCAACCGAAAGTTTTGATCTTCGAGCATTTGGAACAAGCCGATGATTCATTTTTTGAATTTCTCTCGGAATTTGCATCCCATCTGCAGGGTGATAATTTTCTGGTATGTTTTACCCTGATCAATGAGATAACCGGTCATGAAGATAGTCGGAGGATAGTTGATTGGGAAAATAAAATCCACCTATCCAGCGGGGATTCATTAGTTAGCATGAATTTGAACGACTTAACCGGAGATGAAACCGGGAAACTGCTTGGTTTGATGTTTGATTGGAAAGGAGGAACCGAAAAACTCTCCGCGCTCATACATGAAACCACCGGGGGTAATCCATGGCTGATTGGCCAAATAATGGATTCGGCAGCGGAGACCGGCAGCATTTTCCGGTCGGAAGACAAATGGTCATTAAAGCCGCAGAGTATAGAGGAAAACCCGATTCCTCAAAGAGTAAAGGAAAAGATCGCACGCCGCACCGCCAGTTTGAATCCGGATAGTATGGAACTCTTAGATTATGCTTCGGTCTGGGAAAGGGAAATCGAATTGGAAAACCTGATGCAAATGACCGGCTATAATGAAATGAGTCTCACCTCCCGGTTAAATGATGCCCTCTCACATGGTTTGGTGATGCCAGCGTTTAGCGCAGATAAAAGGGAAGTAAGATTTGTAAATAATCTGTTCCGAAGATACATATATGACCGGATCGATCCCGAAAGAAGAAAAAAACTGCATCAAAAGGCGGGAGAGATATTAGAGAAATGGAGCCATTCAAACCCCGAGGAGTATTTCAGCCAGCTGGCAACCCATTTTTACCGGGCCGGGGAGGTAGAACCTGCCCTTAAATATTCCCTCTCCGCAGCCAAAAGAGCGGAAAAAGAATCCGACCACACCGAGGCCATCGTCCAATATACCCGGGTTCTGGAAATGCTGGAGCAGGAGTCATCCTCATCCCCCCTCTCTCCGGAAGAAATACTGGAGTATTTGGCGGACCAATATGGTCTGGTTGGGGAATCAGAAATGAGCCTAATACTTTACCAAAAAGCGCTGGGGATTGGGGAAGCAAAAGATTCGGGAAATCGGAGACCAGCCCGGTTGTACAAAAAGGCGGGGAAGATCTGCGGGAAGATGGCCCTACATGAGCAGGCTGTAAAATATCTGGAGAAATCCTTGGAATGTTCAGGCATGACCTCTCCGTCAGGAGAGCATGCCATCACCTTGATGGAGTTAGGCTGGGTTTATCTCAGGGAGTCGAAATATCAAAAAGCCCGGGATAAATTCGATGAGGCTTCTAATATACTGAAAACGGAAACCGCCTCCTGGGAAAAGGGGACTGTTTTTAGTGCCTTAGGCAGCCTATATATGACTCTCGGAAATTACCTAAAGGCAAATCAGTTTTATAATGAGGGACTTAAAGTTTTCATACAACTGGGAAACAGGCAAAAGATAGCTGATAGTTATGGCAATCTGGCCGCCATAGCCAGAATCCGGGGAGATATCAAAGAAGCCATAGAGTATTTTCAAAAATGTCTGGACCTTCAAGTGAGTCTCGGGGATCAGTACCGCCTTTCCATAGTATTCATTAACCTTGGCACAGTTTATTTGGATTCAAATTCCTGGGATAAGGCTCTGGAGTATCTGCAAAAAGCCTACGAGCTTCAGCAAAGAACTGCTGATCCGGTCGGATTCGCTTTTATCCACAACAATATGGGCTTGATCTATTTAAGACGAGGTGAGCTGTCGCTGGCTTTGGAATATTTTAACCGGGCCATTGTCCAGTTTCGAACCGGGCGGTACAAGGGAGGGGTGGCATTAGTTTACTTTAACCTCGGAGATCTGTATGCGAAACGAGAGGAGTTCGACCAGGCCATGTGGTATCTGAATAAAAGTTTGAAAATAAGACAAGAGCTGGGAGAGGAAGCGGGGATAGCTGACAGTCAAGCGATTTTAGGGAATGTTTTCATACAATTGTCGGACTATGACCGAGCCAAAACCTATCTGCTTGAAGCTTTAAGTCGGTATCGGAAGCAGGCAAACAGAAAAGCTGAAGCCGAGGTCAGGCTCAGCTTAGCCGAGTTATCCGTAAGCATTGGCGATTTAAACCAGGCAGAAATTCATTTAAAACCGGTACAGGAATTTCTTCAACAAAACGACATTAAATTTCTTGGTGCAACCTTCCAAAGAATCCAGGCCGGCTTAATGAAAGCCCGCAAAGATTACCGCAACTCCCTTCTGCTTTTATCCGCCAGTGCCAAAACCTCAAGAGAACTGCAAGCAAAATTGGAATTGGGTCGAACCTATTTGGAAACCGGGCGGATCAAAATGGAATTAGGAAGATTCAAGGAAGCCAAGGGATTCCTGGCAGAGGCACTAAACGCTTTTAAGAAAGCCGAAGTCCGGCCAAAAATAAAGGAGGTGGAGTCTGTGTTAGAGCAGATAAAAGATCTGAAGATATTGGAAAACGAGCGAATCGGCACATTTTACCAATTGGCTGAATTATTAAACAATATTTGGGACACGGATGAGTTGTTAACCCAAGCGCTGGAATTGATCATTAAGCTCTTGAACGCCGAAAGAGGTGCGATCATTTTCTATTCGGATAAGGATAGAAGTTTTGAGGTGAAGATTGCGCAAGGAATAGAAAAAGAAACCTCCAGGGATGCCATAGCCATCAGTCGCCAGGTTTTAAAAGATGTAATAAAAGGCGATACTCCCCTAATTGTTGAAGATGCCCGTAAAGATTCCCGTTTTGCTAAAAGACAGAGCGTAATCACGTACAACATCTTATCCATTCTCTGCGTGCCTTTGAAAACCAAGAACCGACTCATCGGAACCGTCTATTTGGATCATCGCAGTCTCCCCGCGATTTTTTCCTCCGAAGACGTGGATTTCCTCAAGGCTTTTGCCAATCTGATAGCTACCGCCATTGAGAAAAGCGAACTATATGTTCAAGCCAACGAGGAAATATTTCAGCTGAAAGAAACATTGCACATAATTTATGAACATCCGGGAATCATCGGAACAAGTAACAAGATGCAGGAGGTATTTAATATCGTGGAAAAAGTAGCTTACTCCAAGGCCAGCATCTTAATCTTAGGCGAAAACGGAACCGGCAAAGAATTAATTGCCAATCTGATTCATTCCAAAAGCCCCAGAAGCGACGGTCCCTTCATAAAAGTCAACTGCGCGGCTTTGCCCGAAACTTTACTGGAAAGCGAGCTTTTTGGCATTGAAGATAGAACCGCTACCGGCGTAGGTTTCAGAAAGGGCAAGTTCGAATTGGCTGACGGAGGAACCATATTCTTAGATGAGATAGGCGACATGAACCTCTCGGTTCAAGCCAAAGTATTGAGAGTAATGCAGGAGAAGGAATTCGAAAGAGTCGGCGGTCAAAAGACAATCTCAGTTGACATCCGAGTGATTAGTGCCACCAACATGGATCTGGAGAAAAAGATCGAGGAGCGCTCTTTCCGGAAGGATTTATATTTCAGATTGAATCCCATAGTGATCAACATCCCCCCCCTCCGGGAAAGAAAGGAAGATATCCCTTTGCTCATCTACTATTTTCTCGAAAAACATTCCCGGGAGAATAACAAACCACCGATCAAGTTCAGTAAGCGAACCATTGAACTTTTGAAAGACTATAGCTGGCCTGGTAATGTGAGAGAACTCGAGCATCTCATGGAAAGTTCAATTTTATTGAGCGATGACGGCTCTTTTCCTGAAAGGCTTTTGCCCCGGGAGGTAATGAAAACTAAATCCATGGTTAATTTAGATAGATATGGGAAACTCCAGGAAGTATTGAGGTGGGTGGAAAAGAAAAAGATACTAAAGACCTTAGACAAGAATGAATGGAATCAATCCCGGGCTGCCAAAGAGTTGGGGATAACCGAACCCACCTTGCGAAGAAGAATAAAAAGATACAAAATAAAGAAAACCACGAAAATCTCCTCGTCATAATCGACGAGCCTTCAGTGTAAGTGTATTTATGACAAGCACGTGCATCACAACTTACCTACCACCCCCCCCTTCTCTGTTCGTCAAAGCTGAAAAACATCTATAAGCTTTATTGGTTTAAGGGGTTTCCAATATAGCGGTATCCTATTTCCAGCTTCTCGTCAGATTCAACGAGCTTTTGTCCCTTTATATTTGCAGCAACCATTTTCGAATGAAATTCTGCTCCTTCATTAAGTTCTTCAATTTCATGCAATAAGCTGCTCTCCCCCTTTAACCAAACCCCACCCTCCACTTCAAGGCACGCTTCTTGCAATAGCGGATAATTGCAGAAACAGAAACTGATCAACTAAGTTAACCGTGGAGGTGTTATGTTTTCAAAATCAATAATATTCAAATTATTGATATGTCTGGTACTCATTGTGCTGGGTATCAGTTTTGCCTTTGGAACTATAGTCTTAGCAGACGGGGGTGGGAACCCGCCATTGCCTCCTGATAAAAGCCCAACTCCGGGCGGTGATGTTAATGGTAACCTTCTGACTGTCGCTTTATTAACCCTTATACAGATCATTATATAGTATAAACAAAAATGAATAATCCGTTAATTCAGCAGACCATTCCAGAGGTTCATCAAGAATTAGAGCGGACCGTCCAATCCTCTATTAATGTGCTCATTCAAGGCGAGAACGGAGTCGGCAAAGATTATTTGGCCGGGTTGATTTATCGCAGAAGGAATTGGGGGGGTAAACTGGTAATCTGCGATTGCGAAAGAACCGTAAGAGATCAAACCAGCATAGTAGAACAGCTTACCTCACCCAGCTTCTTTCAAATACTCAAGAGATCAAACTATAAAGATACTCTCCTCATCCGGAGAATCGATTTGCTACAGGTGCACCTGCTTGCCCAACTTTCCGATTTCCTTGAAAAGTTGGGCAAGAGGGGGGTTTTCTCCAGGAACACTCTTCTCAACTTAGGGATCATTGGATCTATGGAACAGATGAATGAGAGTGAATTGCCGAATCACATTCTTCTCAATAAATTTCTGAATAGTCTTTTTTGCTTTAAAATTGAGATTCCCCCTTTAAGGGAAAAAATAGAAATGATTCCCCAGTTTGTTGATAGGTTCTTATCCGTATTAAACCGCGAGTTGAAGAGGAATGTGACGGAAATTGCCTCCGATGCCCTGGAAGTGTTCCTTCGGTACCACTGGCCGAACAATCTCTCTGAGCTGCGGGCCGAGATCGAGCGGGACATCACCTTAACCAGAGACTACGATACGATAAAAACCTCGGTGCTTTCGGATAAACTACTTAAGTTCGCTCATAAAAATGGATTATGTCACAAGGGGGTCTAAATCAAGGCGCCAACCTCTGAATCCTGATTTTTAATATTCCGATCAAATCTCCGGGTTTCTTACAGGTTAATGAATTTTATGCAGCATGAGGTTCTGCTGTGGATACGTTTTTCAACCATCCGTTACTTATGAACCTATCAAAACTGTAATGGTAGCTTTTGATGTAACTATCCTATAAGAATCAAGCCCAAAGCGAAGATACTAAACCCTTACACCTTTTCCACCATATCCTCTCCCCCACTTTTCCCTTGACTTGCTGATTAGCTCGAGATAAGTTGCACCTACTGTAGTAAACCGCATAGGCTAAGAGGAAAACCTGATAACTCGTTATTGAGATAAGAAAGAGCTAAATATGGCAGAAGTTGTTCTCAAGTCTGGCCGGGAAAAACCTGTACACCGACATCACCCCTGGATATTCTCCGGTGCAGTTGAAAAAATCACAGGCGAGGTAATCGATGGGGAAGTAGTGGAGGTAATTGCTTCCGATGGAGCCTGGTTAGCACGCGGTACCATCAATCGCCGGTCTCAGATTGTTGTGCGTATTTTAACCTGGGATGAAAATGAGAATATCGATGAAGCATTTTGGTACTCGCGCCTGAAGCGTGCTTTTACCGGTCGAGCTGAATTGGCTTCCGATCATAGCACCACCGCATATCGCTTGGCCAACACAGAAGGTGACGGTCTCCCCGGTTTGATTGTGGATCGTTATGGCGACTGGTTGGTGATCCAGTTCCTCACCTTGGGCGTTGAACGGTCCAAAGAACAAATCCTTAGGCAAATTTCAAACTTGTGCCAGGTTAGTGGTATTTACGAGCGCAGTGATGTGGAGGTACGCGCGAAAGAAGGTTTGCCTCAACTAACCGGCGTTTTAACCGGTGAGAACCCCCCGGATCTGATCGAAATTACGGAGAATGGTTTGCATTTTATGGTGGATGTGAAAAATGGGCACAAGACCGGATTCTATCTCGATCAGCGGGATAACCGACGTAGGGTGTCACCATACTTGCGAGGCGGTGATGTGTTGAACTGTTTTTCCTATACCGGTGCCTTCGCCGTTTATGCCCAAGCTGCTGGAGCCAAAAGCGTCACTAATGTAGATACATCGGAGGATGTTTTGGAACTGGCGCGGCGCAATATAAACATCAACCAACCTCTCCTCGGCCATTCTGGGGAATCCCATCAGAAGCAGGGCAACGAAGAAGCTTCTTCATCCTATGAGCAGACTCTTCGCTCCGCTGGAAGTGACTCCCGGGTGGAGTATATCACCGGTGATGTGTTCACTGAACTACGCCGTTTTCGCACCGAAGAACGAAGGTTTGATGCCGTCATCCTCGACCCTCCCAAGTTCGCGCAGAATGCCCAGCAGCTGAAACGCGCGTCCCGCGGTTACCAAGACATCAACCGGGTGGCCATGAGCATCCTGCGAGCCGGCGCAACTCTGGTAACTTTCTCCTGTTCCGGGCTGGTATCATCCGAACTGTTCCAAAAAATCATCTTCAGCGCATCCCTGGAGGCAGAACGTGAAGTACAGATTTTAGAAAAGCTGGGACATTCCTTGGATCATCCCATTATGGTTACAGCACCTGAAACGGAATACTTAAAGGGTTTTATATGCCGGGTGTGGTGAAACTTTAAGATATGGTTCGGCTAAAAGGAAAACTGCAAAAGAGTTGAATGATCTATATGGGGGGCGGGTAAGTTTAGACCTTGGCGGAAGCAAGATGATTCCTCTTCTGTTTGGTAATAGGAAGAATGGAAATCATAAAACCCGTAAAACCTTCTGCGATGTTTTTTATAATCGAGAAGACCACCTCGTAATTTTGAGCCATGATTATAACCTTTTTCTTGATCCTGTCCAGTTGTTCTTGATCCATTTGCGCTTTCAGTTTTCTAAAATCCTGACCCAAACTGTCCTGGACATAAGCTGCGTCCGGATTCTCCTTTCCTAAAAAAGTTTGCGCAACCGGATTTGTTACCATCACCTCAAAATTCTCATTGGTGATTATCACCCCGTCGCTCCTGCTTTTCATCAGCTTTGCCAGTCTACCCTGTTCTGCTGACTTGAGATTATTTAATTTCTGTAAGGCCGGGGGTATCTGGCTTACCATGGAATAGATGAGACTGATGTCATCCGAAGAAAACGACAAATCACGTTGACTGCTGATATTGACCATCCCGATCATCTTCCCGCCTTCCATCAGCGGAACGTTCAAAAAAGAATTTAACACCGAAGCGGTGAATTCTTCACCGGGATTCTTGAGTTTTATGTTTTCCTCACCCAAAATCCTGTCAAAACCAATGTTACGAAGTAGACTGGTCCGGGAAACCGAATTGAATGCATCGATCAGATTGAGCTTGGTTTCCTCCACCAGCTGAGCAGTAGAAGAGTTGACCACCTGCAAAAATAGCTGTTTTTGATCGGGTTTCTCCGCCAGAACTATGACCCCCAGATCATAACCGATGATTTTACTAAGCGATTCCAAAAGCAGAGTCATCATTTCCATTTGATCTGAGCAATATATCAGACTTCGGCTGGTATTATAAAGAAGTTTAAGTTCATAAATTCTCCTCTCCAGGCTGGCTTTTACGTTCTGTCGTTCCATGCTCGGCTTTCTTCTTTCCCACGCTCTCCGTACCACATTCACCACCTGATCCAGATTTTCGAACGGTTTCTTCAAGTAATCGAAAGCCCCCAGGTTAATGGCCTCCAAAGCCGAGTCTAAGCTGGCATATCCGGTCATTATGATGACCTCCACATCCGGATCCACGGCCTTGATTTCCTTTAAAGCTGTGATGCCGTCAACTCCCGGCATCTTGATGTCGAGCAATATGACATCGGGAGCGGTCTTCTTAACCCAATCCACCGCCTCCTTCCCGTTGTTGGTAAGCACCACTCCCAGTCCCAGTTTTTTGAAAATCTTTTCAAAAAGCTCCAAGAGCACCCGATCGTCATCTATCACCAAGATATTGGGTGGTTTTTCCGGTAACGCTTTTCTATCGGAGTAGGTGAAATTCAAAATTTCCGTTTCTGGTTTATCCATGACATCTCACTTTTAAAACCAAATTAAAGTGCGTAAATATAAATAGCACACCGGCAGTATGGTATTAGGATAAAAATAATAATGGGGGACTTAATTGAGGACGGTTTTGCGACAGCTATCCGGCTTCTTAGTATGTATATTATTAGTATGTATATTATCGGTTGATTATATCTTGACTTAAACAATAACAGGTGTGAGTCGCCTTAAATAAATTGCCAAATGGATCCCAAACTTAAGGCTCGGATACTTCACCGCATCGGGAGGTTTCATCAACTCCGTTAAGATGGGTTCGGCTATGTTTTGGTCGCTTTGCTTTCTGTTTGGTGCCAGGTGGGAAGTTAATACCGGATTCAGCCTGTGGGGCATGACAAGTTATGTCATAGAGGTTACTACCTTCATAAAGACAAAATGAAAGATTTTGCTTATTGACAAAATCAGACATATAATTAATTTGTTCTCGTACTTAAATAAAACCTATGGTTTGTTTAATTCGATCGGGGATTTAACCAAAATGAGGGCGAGGTGACAACCTATAAAAATCATCTTCTTATAATCGAAGACGACAAAAGATTGAGGGAAGTTTTAAATAAGATCCTCAGCTCCAAGGGATTACGCACTGAAACGGCTGTGCATGGCGCGGATGGCATAAAAAAAGTAGAACGGGATTTCTTTGATATCGCTTTGATCGACTTGAAAATGCCAGGAATAGACGGGATGGAGGTTCTTAAAAAGGTAAAAACCATTTCTCCCGGAACCTACGTGATAATAATGACCGCCTATGGCACCATCGATTCAGCCGTGGAAGCCATACGCAACGGGGCTTTCGATTACATTACCAAACCGTTCAAAACCGCAGAGATTATGATCGTTTTGGAAAAAGCTTTGGAAGATAGAAACCTTCGAAACCGGATAAAGGATTTAACCAAACAAGCGGAACAAAGACATAAATTCGAAGGAATAATCGGTAAAAGCAAATCCATGCAGGCGGTATTTGAGATGATAAAAAGGGTGGCAAAGACTGATGCCACCGTACTGATAACCGGTAAAACCGGAACCGGAAAGGAACTGGTGGCAAAAGCGATTCATCGGGGAAGTGAAAGGAAAGACAGAGCCTTTGTAGTGGTCAACTCCAGTGCCATAACCGATACCTTGTTGGAAAGTGAACTCTTCGGTTATGTAAAAGGAGCTTTTACCGGAGCATCGCGGGACAAAAAGGGCCTTTTTCAGGAGGCACATCAAGGTACTTTATTTTTGGATGAGATCGGAGAAGTTCCTGCTTCCACCCAGGTTAAATTATTGAGAGCTATCGAAGATCGGATCATTACCCCGGTGGGAGGGACCAAGGGAGAAAAGGTGAATATTAGGCTGATCGCCGCTACCAACCACGATTTGCAAGAGGAAGTAGTCAAAGGTTCCTTCCGCGGTGACCTTTTTTATCGTCTTAAAGTTATGTCCATACATCTTCCAGAGCTAAAAGAAAGACGGGAAGATATCCCCCTTTTGGCCAACCATTTTCTAAAGGAATATAATATAATTTTTGGAAGAGAAGTGCATACGATCTCAAAAGATGCTTTAAATCTCCTTTTGGATTATGACTGGCCGGGAAATGTGCGTGAATTGGAACACGCTTTGGAAAGGGGTGTTTTGGTATGCGATTCAGAAGAGATCTGCCCGGAACAACTTCCTTTGGAAATTCAATACCCGGAAGAGACGCATATTCGCCGGGCGGTTGAGGAGGGAAAGAGCATTAGCGAAGTTGAAAAAAAACATATCACCTTGATATTAAAAAAGACCGGCGGACATAAGGAAAAAGCCGCTTCTATCTTGGGCATTGATCGGCGAACTCTATATCGCAAGTTAAATAAATACGGTATCGAATTTAACAAAAAATTCCCCTCGAAATAAATTGTATCTGGATTCGTCACATACACCTTTTATATAATGCTCGATGGTAAAAGATGGAGTACCCATTATCAACCTTAATAATTGATCTAAAATTCCTTCAAGATATTTCTTCCGATCTAACCAATTTGCCGGTAATCAATCGAATATAATTCCATTCCGCTTTAATTGTGTCAAAAAGTGACATTATGACATAAAATGTCACAATCCTTCCGGAAGTCCTATATTTCATGGTAAATCAGGATAATCAGTGCGGTATAGAATGGCAAGTGTGTCAATATGTCCCAATCTTTTTTCCGTGCTTTATTCCCCCCATGCGCGCATCTTGTTAGATTCAAACAAGTTAGGAAATGTGCAAAAAGTTGCATGAAATTTGCTTATTATTAAGACTGTATTTTTCGACAGGTATGACTGGGGGTTAGTTATGCAACGGAGAGAGCGGAGGGGACTCTCTCCTTGTACAAAAGCAGAGGAGGTTATTTTGGCTAAAGCAGACAAACTTCTTTATCTGGTTAATCTGATAAAATCAAACCATAACTTGACTTCAAAGCAATTAGCCGAGAAATGTAGAGTGTCTGAACGCACCATTTTCCGGTACATCAATAGCCTTGCTGCCGCTTCGCTTCCCATTTATTATGATCATGGTTACAAATTTATGGATAATGCTTTTCTCCCCACGCTTAACTTAACCGATGAGGAGCTTACCGCTTTACAATTTGCTTTTGAATTCTCCCCGATCAAATCCGATCCCTTTTTATCGAACATGGCCAAGAGTATTTTCGCCAAATTGGAAACCGGTCGAAAGATCTCTTACGTTCCGAACGGGTCTGTTAGGAGCGAAAAACCGTCCGGGCTGGATCCAACTAAAGATGCGGATGTCACATCCCATGTTTCCCAGGATATATTCAGATTCTTCATGTTATTTAAATGGCTCAATCAAAGTATCGACCAAAGGAAAGTGGTAAAGGTACAGTACAAAAAGCAAGAAATTTTAATTGAGCCTTGCGGTTTAGTGCAGAAAAATTCCAACTGGTTAGTTCTCTGCAATTTTAAAGATAGTGATCAAATCAATCTTCTCGACGTTAGACGGATAGAAAACATTTCCCTTACTAATCAAACTTTCAAATCCAAGCTCAATTTGGATCGGCTCTTATCCGACCCCCAATAAGTAACTATAAGAGCAAAAGCTGCATTCTCCATTTCGTTATTCTCTTTATACCTTTATTTTGCAAACCAAGAGGGGTAATGTGTTCCTCCCTAAACCTTACAATAAGTATCAGGTTCATATACTGCCTATTTAGTCCCACAAATTCTGCTTGACATTAGTTTCCGAAAACCTAACTTTCCCCAACCGGATGGTACCGGCAAAAAGAAATAAAAGGACACCATCGTCATTGAGAATCAAAAAGCCCATTCTAAGATTCGTCTTCATACTCAGTAGAGAAATCGCATGAACTCAATTCACACACTTTCTTTGTCTGGCTGGATGAAAATCAAAAAGAGGATTGAAAAGGCTGTCTTCTTCTTCCGCTTCGAAGAATTTGTTGCCATTCTATTTCTGGCACCGGTCACCTACTTTACCTTTAAGGCATTTTTCTTTTTCCAAACTCAAGGAGACGTTCCCCGCCGCTTTTCCGGCGGGGTGGTTCGCCTGGTAGCGGTGTTGTTTATCCTGAGTGTCGCCTGGTTGATCGCCAAATATAAACCCCAATGGAGACTTCTGCGCGATGCTCTTCCTTTCGGTTATGCCATCGCCATATATACCAACCTGCATGACACGGTGCACTTTGTAAATCCGCATGACGTCCACGAAATCTTCATAAAAGCGGACGCATTCCTGTTCGGAGTTCAACCTTGTGTCTGGGCCGAAAAATTTATTAACCCGTATCTCACCGCCATATTTTCTTTTTGTTACGCCATGTACATCGTTTTTGCTCCGATTGTGGCCTTAGTTCTCTATTTTCAGAAAAGATATAAGGAATTCCGTTATACTCTGGTTTCAGTAATTTTTTGTTTCTATCTTGGTTATTTTGGTTATATTCTCTTCCCGGCAGCGCCCCCTCGCTATACCCTCCTAACACAATTCACCCGATCTCTTCATGGTCCTCTGTTGGACGCTTCTATGCAGTTTATAAACATCTTCCCCTCCACCAGCCGATGTGCTTTCCCCTCCCTTCATTCGGCGATAACGGTCCTTTCTCTTCTTTTTGCCTTCAAATATGTACGCTGGCTTTTCTGGGTACTTCTTCCTTTTGGAATAGGACTACTCTTGGGAACCATCTACCTTCGTCATCATTATGTGGTGGATCTTCTGGCGGGATTTGTTCTTTGCGGCATCTCTTTTTGGTTGGGACCAAAGATAGAAAATTTCTGGAGCAGTAAGGTCTCCGGTATTCGGGGAAAAAGTTTACCTGCCCAAGTACCAAAATCTAGCTGATTTTTTTCTGCTCCTCTTAGGATAAAGTGGTACCGGGTTGGGTGGGTAAGATCAAATTGCAAACACCTGGCCTATGGCTTTATACAAATCCTCGTTCTTAAATGGCTTTACCAGAATCTGATCCGCTCCCGCTTTTTGGGCGGATTTTAGCTTTTCTTCCTCCAAGTGTCCGGTCAGCGCAATGAGCTTAACCTGCTTATCGATACTCTTGATTCGAGATATCAGCTTAAAACCATCCATATCGGGCATGGTGATATCGGAAAGTACCAGATCGAAAGCTTTATTCCCAAAGAGCCAAAGTCCCTTTTTCCCGCTGGTTGTGGTTACTACCGAATGTCCTTTTGTTATCAAAAAACTCTTTATGGAATTTAGGATCGGTTTTTCGTCATCCACCAGAAGAATCCTAAGATTTTCGGGAACGGCTGCCGATTTTCTCTCTTCTACCGCCAGAAACAGCGGGGTTTGATTGGCGGATATGGGAATCTTGATGGTGAATTTGCTGCCTGCGCCCACTTTGCTCTCCACTTCGATTTTCCCGCCGTATCGGTTGATGATCCCGTAAGATAAAAACAGACCCAAACCCGTACCCGGTATTTCGCTCTGTCCCAAAGCTCCTTTGGTGGTGACGAACGGCTCGAAAATCCTGCTCTTGATACTGTTTGGTATTCCGCAACCGGTATCGGAAAAGATCATCTCAATATCACCCTTATTCTTGCTTATTTCTACCGTCAGCGTTCCTCCTTTGGGCATCATGGCATCCCGGGCATTGGTAACCATATTAAGCGCCACCTGGGACAGCTCGCCGATGTCGCAATAAATATCCGGCACGGCTTTAAACTTACGCACCACGTTGATATTCCTTTTTTCTAATTCTCTTTCCACCAATCCAATTACCGACTCCAGCGCATTCGCAATCTGGGCTTTTTCTTTTCTCACCTCCCGGTGACTGGAAAATGCCAAAAGATTGTAGGTGATGCTTTTCGCCCGATCGCAATTCTCCATAATGATCCCCAAACATTCTTTCACCTCATCCGGCTCATGGCTGATTGTTCCCAATTCAGCATTCCCTAAAATACCGGCCAGAATATTGTTGAATTCATGGGCTATTCCGTATGCCAATGTCCCCACTGCTGCCAGCCTCTCGGACTGGATCAATTGAGCCTCCATCTTCTTCTTTTCGGTGATGTCGTGAGCTAAACTCAACATGTAGGATTCTCCTCCCAGTGTGATTAAGTCTGCTGTCAAGAGCAGGTCGGATATGGTGCCGGACCGGTGCCGGGTTTTGAATTCAAAATCCCGCACCATCCCTCTCTTCTGAAGCTGCTTGACCAACTGGTCGCGTTGAGCGGGATCGACCCAGGTGTCCAGTTCGATCGGAGTGTGACCGATGGCTTCCTCTTTGCTATAACCCGTGATCCTTTGCCAGGCTTCATTGACATCCACAAACTGACTGTCCTGTAGCCGTGTGATGGCGATAGAGATTGGGCTGGAGTGAAAGATAGTTGAGAGACGCGCGTAGCTATCTTTCAGCTCCTGCTCCACCCGCTTACGCTCGGTGATGTCGCGAGTGATGGCGATAGCACCTTTTAGATTACCAGAAGCATCGGTCAATCCACTGACACTCAACTCCCCGTAAAATTGTGAGCCATCCGTTCTTAGTAAAGTATATTCGGTATTTATTGCTGCCCTCTCTCCAAGAACCTTCTTCATATTTGCCATGGCTTTTTCATGTTCTTTGGGAGCGATAAGCGCAAAGGCGCTCTTTCCCAGAATCTCATCTTTGGACCGATACCCATGAGTCTTTAGAGTTTGTTCGTTGCACTCAGTAATAATACCGCTTAGATCCGTAACTGTTATCCCATCGGTCACGGACTTGAACATGAGACGCAGTTTCTCCTCGCTCTCCCGCAGTTTCTCCTCCGCCTTCTTGCGCGCGGTGATGTCTCTAAGAATGCCCATCGTCCCTTTTGGGTTGCCTTTAACATCCTTGATAATAAAAGCAGATAAAATGCAAGGAAATATTTCCTTATTTTTTCTGATGTTCATTACTTCACCACTCCATTTTCCTTCCACCGCTAAATCCTGCATAATTTTATTGGCAATCCCTGGATTGGCATCGAGCTCAGTTATGTTTAGCTTCAAGAATTCTTCAGGGGTATATCCAAATGCCCTGATAGCGGATTCATTTGCATAAGTAATATTTCCATTCTCGTCAGTCAGCGTAAAGCAATCAAAGGCGCTATTAATAGCATCGGAAAATATCTTAATTTTCTCCTCCGCCTTCTTGCGCTCGGTGATGTCGCGGGCGATACCCAAAATGCCGAAAGATTTATCTTCGCTATAGATAACCGAAGCTTGAGTCTCGACATAAACGAATCCTCCGTCTTTAACCTTAAGTCGATACTCGATCAACTTTTCCTGAGAACCGGTCTTTTTTACCTCACTCATTATTTCCATTGCCAAAGGCAGCTGGGCATCGGTTAATAGTGCGCTGAAATTTAGGTGGAGTATATCTTCCTTTGTATAACCGAGCAACTCTAAAGCCTCCGGGTTTGCGTCCAGGAAATTCCCTTCAAAATCACTTATATAAACACATTCTAAGGAGCGATCAAACAGCGTGCGATATCTCTCCTCGCTTTGTTTCAATGCTTTCTCCGCCTGCTTGCGCTCGGTGACATCGCGTCCCAGGGCAATCGATCCGATGGGTGTACCTTTCTCATCGACCAAGTTCCGCGAGTTCCATGAGATAGTTCTGATTTCGCCGTCTTTACATCGGATGGTCGTTTCGAAATCCTCTACCTCCTCGCCTTTTTCGATAATAGCGGCAGCTTTGGCAGTGATCTGATTGCGAAATTCCTTATTCGGATAAAGCCATTCCCAAATCCTGCCGTGCCCCATCACTTCTTCCCTTCTGTATCCGCTGATTTCCTCCGCGGCTTTGTTCCAGATCACCACGTTGGCTTTTTCGTCAAGAACATCCAGCCACACGTTGGCATTATCTATAATGCTTTGCAGATACTGGTTAAGCTTGTAAATTTCTTCCTCTGCCTGCTTGCGTTGGGTGATGTCATGGTAAATAGAGACAACCTCGCCACTTGCCAGTTTGTATACCCAGCTCTCGCGCCATGTGCCGGGGTCATGCTCATCGCGGTATATTGCTGATGGGAAGAACTCAGGCTGTCCTGTTCTCCAAACACGTTGAAAGATGGCAAAGATGCCAAAGTCTTTAACGCTGGGGAAAATGTGCGTTACGCGTTTGCCGATAAGATCGGCTTTCTTGATCTGCTCGATATTTTCTGCGGCTGTATTGAAATCTTTGAATATAAAATCCTCACCATCATCTATGGCAGCATAGATCGCGACTGCACTTGGCATCCGGGTGAATAATTGCCTGAATTTCTCCTCGCTCTCCCGCAAGGCCTTCTCCGCCCGCTTACGCTCGGTGATGTCAAAAGCAGTCGATATGACCGATGGCTTTCCATTCAGATTGCAGGTTCCTACGGATATATCTATCCAGCGCTTTTCGGAATTCTTGGTGAGAATAGGAATTTCATAATGAGCTGGAGCTGACTCTTCGTCATGTCTGCCCAAACCTCTTTTCCTAACCAGGTCTTTGAAATCCGGATGCACCATATCCCAAAAGCTCATAGATTCAAGCTCCTCTTTGGAGTATCCGGTAAAGGATGCAACCGCCGGGTTATTATAGATAGGTTTTTCCCCCTGCACTATAGTTATTCCACATTGGGCTGATTCCGCCAGAGTTCTGAATTTTTCTTCGCTTTCTCTAAGTGCTTCTTCCGCCCGCTTGCGCTCGGTGATGTCGCGGGAAATTCCACGGTAGCCACGCAGCCTGCCATCAATATCGAAAAAAGGAACACCACTGGTTTCCAGAACAACAATTCGGCCGGTGTTATCCCGGCTGCTGGTTTCCATTCCTTTGAACGAGCTCGGAGACTCCGATAAGTTACGGAACATCCCAATAGCATACTCTCTATCTTCGGGCATCATAAGGTCGAACGGCGTTCTTCCAATCATATCCTCGGGTTGGTATCCCCAGAGCTCATGGATTTGCGGGCTGCAATAGGTATAAACACCGTTGACGTCCATTTCCCAAACAAAGTCACTTGTGGTTTCTGTCAGCGCTTGGAATCGTTTCTGACTTTCTCGCAGTGCCTCCTCCGCTTTTTTCCGCTCGGTGATGTCTGCGTGCGTACCCGTCGCCCGAACCGGTGTTCCATCGCTGTCCCATTGGATGATTTTCCCGCAATTGAGTATCCATTTCCACTCACCCAATTTCGTCCTCATACGATGTTCGCACTTAAAGAACTGTGTACGACCAGTCTCATGGTCTCGAGCAATCTGGTTGACCACGGGTAGATCATCGGGATGGATCAGGGCTTTCCATGCATCTGAATTTGACTCGATCTCCTCCAAAGTGTAACCGAGTATTTCCGCCCACCGTCGATTGCGGATAACATCCCCAGTTTTCATATTCTGATCCCAGGTTCCGAGTTCCGCTCCCTCCAACACTAATTCCAGGCGCTCCTCATTTTCCTTAAGGGCTTGCTCCGCTTGCTTGCGATCGGTGATGTCATCTGCGATACTCACGATCCGGTAAACCTTACCTTCCTGGTTGCGAATCGGGTAGTTGCGGTCGAGAATCCAGCGCACCTCCCCATCATCCCGCATGATCCGGTATTCAACTTCTGTACTCTGGCCCATTTGCGCATTCCTGACCAGCAATTCCCTCACCCGGTCCCTGTCGTCCGGATGGATGGCCTGGTACCAGCTCAACCGGTCTTCGTATGCGCTTTGGCATGAGCGACCGAACATCTTTTCGTAGCTGGGATTAACATAAAGCAGCTTATCATTCTCCCAATCCGTGAGCCAAAATACCTGATCTATGTTTTCTGCGAGCTGCCGGAACCGTCCCTCACTTTCTCGTAAGGCCTCCTCCGCCCGCTTACGCTGCAATGCAACTCCTGCCTGGCGCATAAATGTTTCGACTATGTCTGAGTTTCTTAACTCACATCCTTCCCGCATTATGATAGTGGCACTCCCATATAATTCCTCTTTCTTGGTAAAACCCATCACAAGAATGTCACCTGTCCCGGCAAGCTTTTCTAATGCATCACATGCCGCTTTGGGCATTTTACCAAATGACAGTTCATAGATTCCACCTGGAACACGCACCAGCCTGCCGCTGGTAAGACCGTTCCATGCCTCCTCACTCACGACGAAAGACATCCCTGACAAATCTGTGCCGATTGTTTTTGAAACAAGCTGCATATGCGGGCTATCTGCCAAAAGCGTACGAGCTTGTATCGTTCGTGTTTTTTGGTCGAATGAGTTAACCAGGATATAGATAGCATCCCCTATCAGATATCTAAGCTGTTCCCCGATGTACCGATAAATATCCTCCTGCGCTGGTAGTTCCATTAATCCCATGGATGTTTTCGATAGGGACTCTAAATTCTTAGTATGCTGAAAGGCTTCCTCCTCCGCCCGCTTGCGCTCGGTGATGTCCTGGATGGTTCCAAAAGCCCGAATTACCGTGCCTTTCTGGTCGCGAGTGATTTCAAAGATCTGGTTCAAGTATCTGATCTCACCATCCGGACGCACCACTCGAAAAAAATACTCTCCTGACTCGGCACTCTCTAACAGCTTTTTCACCTGCCGGTTGTTCCAATCCCTGTCATCCGGATGAATCAACTTTTCGATTGATTCATACGAGAGTACGAAGGATCGACGGTCTACACCGTAGATCCGGTATAGTTCGTCGGACCAAGACAGATTGTTCTCTTTGATGTTCCAGTCCCAATTTCCGATATGAGCTATAGCTTGCGCTTTTTTCAGTCTCTGCTCACTCAAACTTAGTGCCTCTTCTACCTGCTTGCGCTCGGTAATGTCAATCGTGTAACCGGCAAGGTAGCGAGGTTTACCTTTAATAAGTATTGGGAATTTTATAGTTGTATAAAACCTCCCGTTTAATTCCTCTTCAACCGTTACTTGCTCTCCTCCATTTAAGACACGCAGGTCGTCGGCAATTATACTTTTTGCAAGGTCAGACGGAAATAGGTCATCCATGGTTTTGCCAAGCAATTCATGCATCGGTTTCCCTAACATTTTCTCATAATTATTGCTCAATCGAATTGCTTGGATTTTGTCATTTTTAAAAAACACATAATTCGGGCTGTTTTCCATGAACTTGTTGAATATCTCATTGCTTTCCTGCAGCGCTTCTTCTACTTGCTTGCGCCCGGTGATGTCGACATTGACTTCCGCTACCAGCCATTCTCCCCGTTCATCCTGGTAGGGTATGGTAGTAACTTGTATAGGTCGATCGTCTTCTTTGATCAATATTTCTTCGGTAACCGCTACCTTCTTTGTTTTCAAAGCCTTTATGATCCCGCAGCCGGGGCATACCTCACTCCGTCCCATGAAGTAATCATGGCATTTGATACCGGTCGAATCTCCATACACCTTTTGCCATTCCGGGTCGATATACCGGATGTTGAACTCCGAATCGATGATGTCCAGACCCGTCTTGGTGACGCCCAAGATGAACTCCATTTGTCGTTTTAGAGTCTTTATTTCATCCTCTGCCCGTTTGCGCTGTAATGCCACTCCCGCCTGGCGCAAGAATGTCTCTATGATGTCCAAGTTTTTTAACTCACATCCTTTTCGCATTATGATAGTGGCACTGCCATATAGCTCTCCTTTCTTGCTGAAGCCCATCACGAGGATGTTACCTGTTCCGGCAAGTTTTTCTAATGCATCACAAGCTGCTTTGGGCATTTTACCAAATGACAGTTCATGGATGCCACCGGGAACACGCACCAGCTTGCCGCTGATAAGACCGTTCCATGCCTCCTCACTCACGACGAAGGACATCCCTAACAAATCTGTGCCGATTGTTTTTGAAACAAGCTGCATGTACTGGTCATCTGCTAAAAGTGCACGAGCTTGAATCGTGCGTGTTTTTTGGTCGAATGAGTTTACCAAGATATAAATAGGGTTCTCTATCAGTTCTCGAAGCTGTTCCCCTATGAACCGATAAATATCCTCCTCCGCCGGAAGTTCCAAGAATCCCATCGACACTTTCGATAGCGACTCTATACTCTTGGTATTCTGAACCGCTTCCTCCTCCGTCCGCTTGCGTTTCGATTCTGTTTTCCTTAGAAGCACACTACCGGAAAGAGTAACTAACATAATTGCAGACATCTCGGTAGCGAACTTATACCAATCAATGGGATTAGCTTTCGCTCCTCTAAGAAAAGCTGGAAAATCCAATAGCTCATTCAGCAAGATCATGGCGCAAAGAACCAAAATCGAAGCAAGAAATATCATTTGAGGTTTGTCAGGTAAGCCCCATTTCAATTTTGTGGATTGACTGGATGCCTCGGGTTTATTCGGCGTTTTCATTTCCAACTCCTTTGGATGAATTTCATATCAAACCGATTATGGAGAATCACTATTGTACGAAAAATGAATGGTTCTTCTCCATTTATAGAATCTGATATTGCCAATGCTATACTTTAGTGAATTATAACCTGCATAAGGAGAATTGTCAAATAAATAGCATTTGAATGCAAGCGATTCTTGCAATTTATCTGGCTACCTAATTAATCGGGTTTAAAGTTACCCAAAGGGGACTTTTGATTGAAATTGCCTTAAAGTGGAGAATCTACCAGGATAAACTTGCCGGATAAGTTTATCGGAAGAAAATGTTGAAGAGTGATTTGGGAATACCCCTTTATCCAATTACATTTTCCGGGGATGTATGAAAGACACAAAATAAATCAGCCAACCTCCCGTCCCCTTAAAGGCTGGCTGATTAAAACACTCACTTGGAGTGTCTTGTGAAACCGATGGTTTCCCATTGGCTTCATTGTATATATCGCAGAGTTTATGTCAAATTGCGTCATAGCGAAAAATATTTCTTAAAGAATTTTGACTGTTCTTTTATCCGGTAGTACAGCTTTGATCGAGACGATGACACAAGATAAGGCGGATTATATGTCTTTCCGAGTAAATAAATCAGAGGCAAAGCCAGCTTATGGATAGAGCCGGTTAAGCTGAAATATACCGGAATGAATATTCACCTTCTTGATCCTTGACCCCGATCCCGATTTTCTTTATATTATTTATAAAATTACAGAGGTGCAAAGAAATATGAGAAAAAACATACCATTCCGAATATACTTGGATAAACATTCGGACCTAAAATATCTCCGGCATAAGGTTATATCTTTGATAGGTTATGGAAATCAGGGAAGAGCGCAAGCATTGAATTTAAGGGACTCAGGACTTAAGGTGGCTATCGGTTTACCCAAAGGAAACTCAGATGTTAAACTTGCCCGAAAAGATGGTTTTGAAGTATATTCTACCGGGGAGGCAGCAAAGCGCGGAGATATCATAGCCATGCTGGCTCCGGATCATTTACATAAGGTAATTTTCCGGAAGCAGGTTATGCCGAATCTCCTCCCGGGTAAAACATTGGTCTTCGCCTGCGGATTTTCCATCCATTTCCAATTAGTCGTTCCTCCGGAGTTTGTAGACGTCATTCTGGTAGCCCCGCATGCGCCGGGAAGAGTGATGCGGGAGCTTTTCGTTGGGGGAAAAGGTGTTCCCGCGTTCATAGCCGTACATCAGAACAGGAGTGGAATAGCAAAAAATACCGCTTTAGCTTATGCCAAAGCCATCGGCTGCACCCGGGCCGGAGTATTTGAGACCACTTTTGAAGACGAAGCCATTGGGGATCTTTTCGGGGAACAGGCGGTGCTTTGCGGCGGGCTCTCCGAGCTTTTAAAAACAGGCTATGATGTTTTGGTGGAGGGTGGACTTCCACCGGAAAATGCTTACTTGGAATGTGTTCACCAGCTTGACTATATAGTAAGCACCATCAAATCTTACGGCTTGGCGGGAATGTTTGACCGCATCAGCAAAACGGCGGAGTTTGGGGCATATATTACTGGCAATAGAATCATCGGTCCGCGAGCTAAAAAGGAAATGAAAACCATCTTGAAGGAAATTAAGGAGGGTAAATTTGCACGGGAATGGATGAAAGAATATGAAGGTGGGATGAAAAACTATAATAAGATGAAAAGACAAAAGGCAACCCATCCTTTGGAGAGAATAAGCAAGAAGATCAGGATGCTGACCGAGTAGAGTACTTTGAAAACTAATCCCCTGTTTAGGGATCATCGAATGGATCTAAATACTATTATTAGTCAGATGAGCTGAAGTAATACTCGACTTAGGTGAGGGCAAAATCTAAATCATGCTTTCAAAAGAAAAGCTTAAAGAGCTGCTCAAATTGAAGACCAAAAAGGGGCGCAGCCAACAGGGAAAATTCCTGCTTGAAGGACTGCGTTTGTGTGAAGAAGCGCTGAATTCGGACTGGGATGTCGAATCTATTCTTCTAACCACCTCATTTGAGGATAAAATCAAGGAAAAAACCTTTTTTGGAAAACTTCAAAAATCCAAGGCAAAACTGATTGTGATGAAAACCCATGATTTGCAAAAACTCTCTGATACGGTGACCCCCCCGGGGATAATGTGCGTGGTAAGAATCAGAAAGATTCAGATAGAGGAAATATGGAAAAGAAGCAACAATTTTATTCTGGCGCTCGATGGTATCCGCGACCCGGGTAATGTGGGAACTTTGATCAGAACCGCAGATGCATTTGGAGCCGATGGGGCGTTACTTTCCAATGATA
Source organism: uncultured candidate division Zixibacteria bacterium (assembly GCA_903908285.1). Lineage (GTDB taxonomy): Bacteria > Zixibacteria > MSB-5A5 > MSB-5A5 > SM1-73 > CAIVRH01. The sequence goes on along the minus strand of CAIVRH010000035.1, from coordinate 38,312 downwards.
CCGTGGAATTATTGAATCCCAAAGTAGTGCGTTCCACCATGGGATCGATCTTCCACCTCCCGGTCTGGGATGAAGTGGATTTGGAAAAAACGCTGCCGGAATTGAGGAAAAGAAACTACAAAATCCTGGGTACGGATGCTCGAAAAGGAAAGAGATTGGATAGCGTTGATTATTCCGGAAATATTTGCATTCTGATTGGCAACGAAGCTGAGGGATTAAGGGAAAATCTGCTGGCATTGTCGGATGAGTTGGTTCATATACCAATATATGGTAAAGCCGAATCCCTGAATGCGGCAGTAGCGGGTGGAATCCTATTATATGAGATAACCAGAAAGCGCACGTGTACTTAAGCGGTTAACCTCCATCAACCACATAAAAAGGGTGAACGCGGGATAAACACTTCGCTCCTAGAATTTCTAACTCTTGAAGACAAAGAATTATATTGACTTTAATCCTGGTATTTATGAAATTGTAATATGAGAAAATAGTGAGACCTACTATCAGCAACCAAAAGTGGTGTGGTCACGTCTGTTTGTTATGGTGTTCATAGGCTGGGCACCTTGCCCAGCCCAAGTGGACTTATCACCAGGGCTGGTAATCTGATTATAAGGATGTAAAAGGAAAAGAAAATGTCAAAACGGGGAAGTTTGACTTTACCTTTCAGTGCTATCGTCGGACAGGACGATCTCAAGTTGGGTCTCCTATTAAATGTGGTAAATCCCCGGATTGGAGGACTTCTGATCCGGGGTGTCAAGGGAACCGGCAAAAGCACGGCAGTTTATGCTCTCACCGATATCCTGCCGCCGGTTGAGGTAGTAGCCGACTGTCCTTTCCGGTGCTCCTTCAAGGATCCGGCCAACCGTTGCGAATCATGCAGACTGCGGTTCGAAAAAGGAGAAAACCTCCCCAAAAAGGAACAGAAAATGGAGGTGATCAATCTCCCCTTGAGCATCACCGAGGACCGGCTGATCGGTTCCATTGACGTGGAGAAAATACTAAAAGAGGGTGAAAAAGCACTCCAACCCGGTCTGTTAGCTCAAGCTAATCAGAATATCCTGTATGTCGATGAGATAAATCTTCTTCCGGATCACGTGACCGACGATCTCTTGGATGTTACCGCTTTAGGTTGGAATACGATTGAGCGCGAGGGATTCTCCATCTCCCACCCCTCCCGATTTGTTTTAATAGGCAGTATGAATCCGGAGGAAGGGGAGCTTCGTCCCCAGATTCTGGACCGGTTTCCTCTTTCCACCCTGATTAAAACAGTCAACCAAGAGGAAGCCAGGGTGCAGATAGTCAAAAACAACCTCCGGTTCGAAAAAGACCCGACCGCATTTAAAAATTTATTCTTAAATGAAGAGAATAAGACCAAGGAGAGAATCGCAAAAGCTCAAACTCTTCTTCCTCAAATCGAAATTGGGGAAGAGATTTACTATATCGCAGCTTCCCTTTGCGTCAAGCTGAAGGTGGACGGGCAGCGCCCCGACATCGTGATCGTCAAAGCCGCCTGTGCTGCGGCTGCATTGCATGATAGAATCAGGATAAAGAAAGAAGATCTGCTGAAGGCATCTTTTTTGGCTCTTTCCCATCGCACCCGGGACGGCGGGCTCGAGCCTCCGGCAACGGAAAAGGAGATCCAGTCTGCCTTCGAGGAGAGTTCCCAGAAATGGGGAGCGTTCTGGAAGGAAAAAGGTGTTGCCGGAACATCCACCCCCGGGATGGAATCTGCAGATGACTCCGGTAAAGCCGGTGAAGTAAAAAAAAACTCTTAATCTCTCCGGATGAAAAGCATCCTCCCCCCTCTTCCACCAAACAGCATATGGCGGGGATGCCGTTATTGGACCCCAAGCAAGCCATCCGATCACTTATCTCCTACTTCGATCGCTGGAAAATAAAACTTTCCAAAAAACCTCCTCGTAGGAAAATCCGGCAGTTCGTGGGTAAACGGGCAGCCAGCCTCACCACTTTCGCCCGGGGAAGACCCACCAGCTTCAAACAACCGAAGTCTCCGCCTAAAGAGAACATTGCCATCCTACCCAGCATCGTATCGGCCTTGATAAGCCGCGGATTGAATGAACGAACGCCAAGGATCAGGCTATATCCTTCCGATCTCCGGATTTGGATCAGGGAAGGCAGGTGTTCGGTGACTTTACTTCTGATCACCGACGCCAGTTTCTCCACATTTCACTTTCTCCCCGCGGTCTCCAAAGCGCTATCCATAGTATACCGGGACGCTTATCGAAACCGGGACCGTTTGGGCTTGATCGCTTTTCAGAACGATTCTGCCCGCATCATGAATCATCCCACCAATAACCTGAGAGTGACTTTGGGAAACTTGAGCCGTCTTACCCCATCCGGTTTGACTCCCTTAGCCGACGGGTTAAAAAGAGCTTTGGATGTTCTCAAGCAGGAGAAGAGAAGATTCTCCAACTCTATTCCGGTGGCCATCCTGATCAGCGATTGTTTTCCCGAGCCGCTGACCCATCGGTTTGATGACCTGCTGGAAGAACCGGCCTACCGGGAAGCCTTGAGGATCTCCCGGAGCTTCGGAAGGGAAAAAATTCCCATAGTGGTCATAAATCCGGCTCATGGGAAGACCAAAAGCGGTGACCTATACGGAGGGAGCAAGCTGGGAATGATGATTGCCCGAGTGGCTCAAGGAACTTATTACGGCATAGCGGAAAAGGAAACCCCTTCACGCAACACTTTTTTCGCCAAATATTTCCAGAAGCGCTTTGCCGAGAGACAAGCCAAAAACATCTCCGGATTTATGGATGATTTCAGAGTGGATCTCTTAACCACCTAATAGAAAGATAAGATTTTAATGGACTAAATCCATTCATATCATCCGAACTTGACATTTTACCGGGCTGGAATCTAAACCTTTTTCACTTGACAATCCCCAGTTGTTTTTTTAATATGGAAAGCCGGGACCATCATCTCAGCATATGCATCTTCTCAAAATAAACGGTAGCATCAGATTTAATGAAATCAACCGACTAACCCTCTTGAGGAAAAATGGACATATTCGAAAGATGTTTCAACTTTAACGATGCGGATGAGGTGAAAAGCCTGGGAGTTTATCCCTATTTCCGAGCTATCTCTTCCGGTCAGGATACGGAAGTCATAATCGAGGGAAAGAAGATGATCATGATCGGTTCCAACAACTATTTGGGATTGACTTCACACCCCAAGGTCAAGGAAGCGGCTATCAAAGCGGTGGAGAAATTCGGTTCCGGTTGCTCCGGTTCCAGATTTTTGAATGGCACCCTCGAACTGCATGAAGAACTGGAGAGAAGATTAGCCCGATTCATACAAAAAGAGGCTGCTTTAGTTTTTTCCACCGGATTCCAAACCAACCTGGGAACCATTTCCACTCTGGTGAATCGAAAAGATTATGTCATCATCGACCGGTCGGACCACGCCAGCATCGTGGATGCCTGCCGGCTCTCGTTCGGAGAGGTGTTGAAATTCAAGCATAATGATATGGATGATCTGGCGCGCATCCTGAGCAATTGCGACGATAAAGGCGGTAAGCTTATCACGATAGACGGGGTATTCAGCATGGAGGGAGAGATTGCCCCTCTGCCCGATATCGTGAAATTAGCCCAAAAGTATAATGCCCGGGTGATGGTGGATGACGCTCATTCCATCGGGGTGTTGGGAGATCACGGCCGGGGTACCGCCGAGCATTTTGGTTTGGAAAAAGAAGTGGATTTAGTAATGGGAACCTTCTCCAAATCGTTTGCCTCGCTGGGAGGTTTCATTGCCGGTCCGGAAAGAGTGATAAACTATATTAAGCACACTTCCCGTGCCTTGATATTCTCCGCCAGCCCGCCTCCGGCTGCAGTAGCAGCCTGTCTGGCGGCTTTGGATATTATTGAAGCCGAACCGGAAAGAAGAGAGAGACTGTGGGATATCACTCGCAGAATGCATAAAGAATATAAGTCCTTAGGATTCAATATCGGAGGTACTCAAACACCTATCATCCCCATATTTATTGGCGATGACATGAAAACTTTTCAGGTCTGGAAGATGCTGTCGGATGAGGGGATTTTCGTCAATCCCATTATCAGCCCCGCAGTTTCTCCCGGGTTCCAGTTGATCCGCACCAGCTACACCGCCACTCATACGGACGAACAGATGGACCGGGTTTTAGAGGCATTTGAGAAAGTAGGAAAGAAGATGGGAGTGATCTAGAATAGTCTGCAATTAATATTGTTATTTCTATACGAAAGCTGCTAATAGAATATAGGAGTGTCAAGCTTCAGCTTGTCTTTAAGTGCTTTCCCGTGAAGTATTACAAATACTCATTTATAGATAAAGTTTACATTCTCTTTTCTGGTCAATTTAACGATAGACTTCACCTCCACCCTTGAATAATCAAGAAATACGAATGCAGACCAAAGATTTATACATGCAAGTGGTTGAATCAAAAAGTGATTTAAAAGACTTCATCAAACTCCCCTGGCAAATCTACCAAGATGATCCCAACTGGGTCCCTCCGCTGATTATGGAGAGAAAGGAATTCTTAGACAGGAAAAAAAATCCCTTTTTCCGACATGCGGATGTAGTTTTCTATTTGGCTAAGCAAAATGGTAAGACTGTCGGTAGGATTGCCGGGATTGTAAATTTTAACCATATCAAGACCCATCAGGAAAATGTCGGATTCTTCGGGCTCTTTGAATGCTTGAAAGATTTTGAAATTGCCAAAGCTTTATTGGATTCGGTTCGGGACTGGCTGAAATCCAAAGGGATGGAGATCATGCGCGGCCCGGCGAACTTTTCTTCCAATGAGGACTGGGGCTTTTTACTAGAGGGTTTCGATTCGCCTCCGGCTATCATGATGACCTACAACCCTCCATACTATCTCGATTTCATGGATGCCTACGGTATGGTCAAGGTTAAGGATTTGTATGCATATTACATGGACAAAAACATACACCCCCCGGACCGGGTAGTTAGAATGGCAGAAAGTATTAAGAAGAAAGAGAACATTAAAATCAGAACTATCGATATGAAGGATTTTGAAAATGAGGTAAAAAGGATAAAACAAATCTACAATTCTGCCTGGAGCAAAAACTGGGGATTTATCCCCATGACTGACGAAGAATTCGATCACCTGGCCAAGAATTTGAAATTAATTGTAGATCCCAATCTGGTTTTCATCGCCGAGGTAGAAGACAAACTGGCAGGTTTCTCTTTGGCTCTGCCTGATTTTAACCAGGTACAAATAAAACTGAATGGAAAACTTTTTCCGACAGGAATATTGAAGCTCCTGTGGCACACTAAAATAAGTAAAAAAATAAACGGTGTGCGCATCATCACCCTGGGGGTTGTGCCTGAATTCCAAAAGAGAGGGATCGACACGGTTTTTTATGTTGAAACCTTCAATTTGGGAGTCAAGAGAGGATATATCTGGGGGGAGATGTCGTGGATATTAGAGGATAATATCCTGATGAACCGGATGCTGGAGCTTCTTGGTGCTACGTTATATAAAAAATACAGACTTTACGAAATCAAGATTTAGTTGATAGACAGTTCCATTAAGTTGATTTTATTCATAAGCTTGTTAGATAGACATTACCAGCATTCCTCATTTACCTTCTTGGCAGTACTGACATATTTGAATCCTATATTCCACTTAACAGATTGTGTATATACAGCTTACACTATGACACTCCTAACTATCTCATCGTAAATAATTTACGAGCGATTCGTAATATTTTTCGACATTTTCTGCGAATCAACCCCTCTATTCTCTAATCTATACCTTCCTCAAGAATATCTATCTTTTTATATTACTTCAACTTACATGTTTTAATTAAACATTTTTACATGAATTTGAAAGCTGGTATATCTTTTGCTATGCAAACAATTGCATTTCTTTCTTTCTTTCAAGTAAAACAGCCCCTTCCAGGAGTCCCGCCACTCGGCGGGACTCCTCGGACCCCCTAAAGAAATTGATACGAATTCTGAAAATCTATTGACTTTTTCCAAAGGTTTGATTTTATTTGGTATAGATCAACTAAGATTTGAACTGCAAACACATATATTGGGTGGGAAATGAAGAAATGCTTCAATTCGTTTTCTGAATCATTAGTGTCATTGATGATTGTTGTTGGAATAGTATCATTACTTTTACTTTTCCATGTAGATAGCTACTCTGAAGAGTTAGATACTCTAGTACTTCAACTTCAATGGACCTATCCTGTATCTATCAGTGATATGAAACTGTTTGATTTGGATTTAGATGGTACGAATGAAATTCTATACGGTACCAACTCTGATTCATCCCAAATAGGAATCCTGGATGTGATGGATCAGACCATCAGCTTTCAAAGTCCAACCCTACCGGGGTCTGCATTGACCGTGGCATCTGGATACAGAAACGAAGATAACTATATAGACATAATTGTTGGTGGTGCAATTACTGGAGATTCAGCAGACATAGGGTATTTTCGGACATTTGATGGTCCTGGATTTGATTCAGTTTATAATGTTGACAGCATAGATAACGCAGTTACTGCCGTTGGTATCTTTGGGCTGGACACCACTTCAATAAGTATGATCTATGTCGGTACTTTCTGGCATCATGAATCAGACGTCTCTTTGCCACCACTTGAGATTTATGATTCTTATTCAGAAGGACATCTGATTAGTTATAATGCAGAAAGCTTGATTCCATTTGATACTGTAATAATCAATACTGCACGAGAATTGGAATCATATGACTTAAATGGTAACGATAAATCAGAACTGATTATAGGTGGTGATTATTCCCATCTTCATGATAGTCATGGCAACCATACTCAACAGACATCGGTTCAGATGCGGGTATTTCATCCCGAAAGCACAACTGTCATCGGTCTAGACTCAACCTATATCTATGAATTTTACACTTATGGATTTTGGAATGTATCTTTTGATGCATTGGCTGTAGGTGACTGCAATGATGATGGTATTACTGAGATATTATCCGCTCACAGATCGTCAAATAACATCCAAGGTGTTAGTTACTTAAGTTTAACCTGCTGCAACGGAGAGACCGGTGAAATCATCTGGAGCAAGACGGACACGGGTTCAACCGACCAGATTACCGGCTTGGCAATCTGTGATCTATTAAATAAATCAACCCGGGTAATATGTGTCGCCTACAAAAGTGGATTTATAAAATTTAAAAGTGGAATTGATGGAACCGACTTAGGCATATCCGATTCTTTGCCCAGAATCGATCATTTTGCTTTAGGAAATGTAGATCAGGATAGTACTATAGAGATATGCATAGCGTCTGATGAATCTCTGTATGTCTTTGAAGCACCATTCATAACCACCGATGTGGAGGAAACACCCGATCAGATTTATCCCACAGATTTTGCCCTTTCTCAAAATTACCCCAATCCCTTTAATTCAACGACGGAAATTCGCTTTAACAACTCAAAAGCATCTTTGGTTGAGTTGACGATATATAACGTTCTAGGGCAAGCCATAAGAAGATTCGAAGGATATTACCCACCAGGTTCACATATAATTAATTGGGACGGTAAGAATACCTCTGGAACAGGTGTTGCCAGTGGCATTTATTTTTATAGATTAACCGCCGGAGAGTATCGGGATACCAGAAAGATGTTGCTTTTGAAATAATGTCCGCAGATTCTTCCAACCCCCACAGTAACAATAAATTCAGCAACAGATGAACAAACGTTTTGTTTTCTTGACATTTGTAGAATTTTTGATTATACTCTTTTCAAGAGATTTTGGTGAAAATGACGGAGGATATTCAATGAAAATCTTGGTCACCGGTGGTGCGGGTTTCATCGGATCGAATGTGGTGGATGGATTCATCCAGGAAGGACATCAGGTAACGGTAGTGGATAACTTATCCAACGGGGTGGAAACTAACATAAACAAGAAAGCGCAATTTATCAAAGCGGATATAAGAAGCGTGATAATGGATACGGTATTTGAAAAAATGCAACCGGATGTTCTCTGTCACCATGCCGCGCAGATAGATTTAAGAAAATCGATCGTCGATCCCATTTTCGATGCGGATGTAAACATTATGGGATCATTGAATCTTCTTCATGCCTGTGTCAAACACCAGGTGAGAAAAGTGATTTTTGCCTCCACCGGCGGTGCGATCTATGGGGAGCAGGATTATTTCCCAACCGATGAAAACCATCCCGTTCATCCCCTCTCCCCTTATGGAGTAGCTAAGCTCACCTTAGAAAAGTATCTTTATTTCTACCATAAGAACAACGGAATAGATTATGTTGTTCTCCGTTATGCCAATGTTTATGGACCCCGGCAGAATCCCCTGGGGGAAGCCGGCGTAGTCGCTCTTTTTACGGAGAAGCTTTTAACCGGAAAAGAATCCATAATCAACGGTGATGGGACCCAGACCAGAGACTTCATTTTTATAGAGGATGTGGTAAGGGCAAACCTTCAGGCGCTGGATTATCCCCAAACTGAAATTTTTAATATCGGCACCGGAATAGAAACGGAGATAAACCAACTTTTTAACCTATTGAAGGAAAAAACCGGATCAAGAAAAGAAGCCGTGCACGGTCCAGCGGTGCCGGGTGAGCTGAAAAGATGCGCCCTCTCTTACACCCGTGCGGAAAAACTTCTCGGCTGGAAACCGAAATACCGGTTGGAAGAGGGAATCACCCGGACGGTAGAGTTTTTTCAGAAAATGAAGGAATGTGTCCGCGTTTAATACCTCTTATTTCTATAAACTTCTCGAGTATGAGTTCCTAATAAATCGCAATTTGTCGATAAAATTGTCTGATGACTCATCTTCTTACTACTTTTATTTAACTAACTTTTAATTTGGGGTAAAAACTAAGGTCTGTTAAATGTCTACTAAGTAGTACATCGAAAGTCACTGTTTTTCTGTAACAAATAGACGCTAATAGATACAATTATTCTTCCATGCCATTGCTCCAAAAGATAGAATTATAGAAAAATATATTTTCATGAGATGTAACTTTTTGCTTGACAGTTACATAGGTATAACATTTATTGATGGCTAAAATTTGGAGAATATCGGAATGCCGAAGAAGTTCGAAACCATTGCTGATTTTTACAAAGTCAAAAAATTGTCTGATTTACTTGATGAGGACGAGATTATTGTAATGGCAGCCGGCTTCTCTTATCACATGAATCTACCGATTGTCCTTGTTGAGCTAGACGAGAACAGCCAACTCAAAACCTACAAACCTTATAGGTTCAACGAATTTCTCCACCCAAATTGCATCAAAGCGCGGGAAGAATGGGAAGACAAGTGTGAGAAGCAAGAAATAGGGGACTTGGAGCGATTTGTTAGGCAAGAAGGAATTAAACCAGCCGAATTCTGTTGGAATGACGGTGTCCACTTCAAAAAAGGAATAAAAGTTGGTGGTGTTCCTGTCGCACTTGCGATCGGAGGGGGATACCGCATTATAAAAAATCTAGCTCCTACGGAAGAGGAGAAGAAGTGCATAGAGGAGATCTCTGCTTACGAAAGTGACAAAATGTACGAAATCATCAGAAAAGGCTGCAGATCCGTATTAGTTGACAGAACCGGTAAGGAAGTGACCTGGAATGAATATAAGACGAATTATGATAGTTTCGCAAATAAAGTAGGACTCATCGAACGCATGGCACGAGAGAGATTCAGGTCAAAAAGGTACGACATAGAGAATCAGTTCTTCGACCTAGTGAGACCAAAAACCTTTGTAAAAGAATTCCATTTGCTCAAAGAAGAGAAGGAATTTAAAGAAGCTTACAAGTGGGCTTTGGAACGAATGAATGCGCTCTGCGGGTATTCCAAGTCTGTTTTAATGATGTATTCTAAAGACAATAACATATTTAAGGTGTATATCAGCACTTTGAAACCAGAACAACAAAAAGAAATAATAAGCTTTCAAATCAATGTTAATTGGGAAAAATGCTTTAATTGGGGAAAGATAATATACATACAACCAGGTTTAGATCAGCGACCATTTGATGAAAAATCCAATATTGACACTGACAAACTGTTAGGAGAGATCAATTCTCTCTTTCCCATCATAAACGTGAAAAGGTGCTGCATTTTCCCATTCACGGCAGAGGATAGGAGGTGGTTATTTTTCTTCTTTTATGAGATGGACCTGCCGCCTTTTGATGACTTTTTCCAAGACAACAAAAAACTGATGGAAAATTTTTGCAGTAGAATGTCAAACGGGATAGCTCGCGCTTATGTGGAAATGGATCGGAGAGATTACTTAGATAGGGTAGCTCACGAAACCATGAATCCGATTGGTAAAGTTAAGTGGCATGCAGAGTATATAAAGATGACTTATAATAAGATAGAGAGAAAGGATGTTTTTCGCAAACTAGATGACATTATCAACTCGTGTAAGCGAGCCGTAGAGACAGCTGAAACCATTCTTAAACTATCTGGTAAAATAGAGATCGAAATAAAACTCGAAAAGGTTGACTTCTTTGAAAGGATAGCCAAGCCGGTCGTTCATGAAGTGCGATACGGAAGGGAAGATTTATATATTGATTATAAGAACCTTGTCAAAATGCCAATTCTTAATATAGATTTTAACTTGCTTTATGATGTTATTTTTAACATGTTACATAATGCAGTTAAGTATAGTTCAAAGGGCACAACAATCGTTTTTTCATATGAAAACAAAGAGAATGGAGTAGTCATTTTCATCTCTAACATTGGGATTGGGATTCCTGTCGGTGAAGATGAGAAGATATTTAAACCAGGAGGAAGAGGTAGTAACGTATCACAGATTGATGTTCGGGGAACAGGTCAAGGACTCGCTATCTGCAAAATGTACGTTGAGGAGAAGTTAGGTGGAAGTATATGGTTTGAGAGAGGGTACTCCACAGAGCAAGGCAAAGAGATTATCTTTAAGGTCTTCTTGCCAAAAAAGTATATTACAGGAGTATGATATGGCAAAGATTCTTATGATCGATGATGATATTGAGAGCATCGAAGATATCAGAAACATTCTAAACTCTAACCATGATGTAGAAATTGCGGATAACATTGATGATGCCATAGCGCAGCTAAGCAAGAACGCCTATGATTTGCTGTTCCTAGATTTATATATGCCACATTCAAAGAGGTATGCCGCTGAAGAAGCCAAACTAGGACGAGAAACAGGCTACCTGCTTCTTAAGGAAGTCAGGTCTGCAAGCTCTGGTTTCCAAACCAAGAACAATGTTCCAGTCATAGTACTAACTTTCATTAGGTTGAATATGGACCCTGCCTTAAAGGAAAAGGTGATGAAGGAAGAACCAGTCCAGATTTTGGAAAAACCTGAGTCCTTGATTGAAATATTACAATGTGTAAAATTAATGCTAATGAAACCTAATTAAGCCAGAAAAAAGTGGAGTTAAGAATGAGTCAAATTATGACAACCTGGGATCAGTTACTTTTTTTTATTCGTAACTGGTTTTCTAAGAGAAACCATGAAGAGTTTCGTCGTTATTGGTCGAATTTCTTTTTGCGCATGGGGCTAATGTACGCCTCAGTTGTGCCGATAAGGATATTTGAATATGTGACAAATGTCAAAGGGGAAACTTGTTCCCTATTCATCGTAAAGGTTTTTCTTATTTTAGTATTTCTCATATTTTCTGCATGTTTGGTGTATATTGGTTCAGCAATAAGCCTTTACGTTCCGGAAGGAGGGGGGAAATGACTCCATTGGATTACACTATTTTAGCTCTTATAGTGATTGGTGTACCTGTGCTAATCTTCGGATGGTTAGTCTTGAACACCTCAAAAAAAAAAGTAAATGAGGTTATGGAAGTATCATACCAAGATATCTTAGATGAAATAGAAAAGAGGGTAAGAGTAGCTGAAGAGGTTAGGTCTGCTAGATACACTATTGCTGTGGTTTCTTTGTTCAGACCTATTTTGCAAAAACTTAGCCATATCGGATCTAAAAGGGTCGACAATTTAATGTATCGTATCGCAAGCTTGGATAATTTTATTAAGCTAAATCGACTTGAATTAGAAACGGAACGATTTCAAGAATACTGTGAAAGTGACAATTATGAAAAGAATAGGGTCGCTATCTATGCGTACGATTCTTTACGAGACCCAAGTCTAAAGAAGTTCGCTGAACGTCTTCTTTCAAAGTTGACTCTGCGATTCCCCAGTGGTAATGACCCTTATCACCTTCTACAAATAGGAAAGATCGCGTCTCAAGCAATTCAAACATAACCTGTGTTTTACCATTGGTGCTTTCGCCTATGATTACTTGGTCTATCTCTTCTTTAGTCACGTTGAATGTTTTAAGTAGCTCAATTTTGCATCCAATCAATCTCTCTTGGTGTTGAATTCTTATCTTTATAGCTTAATCTTAATTAACGATATGTCAATTTAACTCCAAGATAAGAAGGTTAGATGTAATGAACAGATGCCAGATAGCAATTTTGGGATCGTCATCTGGCATGCCTTCGCCTACGCGTTTCTGCTCCTCCGTCTTCGTTCAAACCGAAGATTTAAATTTCCTCTTGGACTGCGGGGAAGGAACCAGTTCCTCCCTCTTGAAGAATAATATCGATCCGCAATTGATCGACGCAGTTTTTATATCACACGCACACATCGACCATCTGGGCGGTATTTTTCTTTTGGTTCAGATGAGGCATCTTTTGCGAAATCGGATTCCTTTGAAAGTCTTCCTTCCGGATGAAGCCATCGGGGGAGTGAGGAATTTTCTTGCTACCTGCTATCTTTTCCCCGGCAAGATCAGTTTCGATCTGCAGCTGATTCCGGTGTCGGATAATTTTGTGTTCGAAAAGGGGAGGATCAATATAAAAGCTTACTCCAACCGCCATCTGGCCGGGAATCAACCGATGATTGACGAATTAAATCTTCCCCATCGGATGCAGAGTTATAGTTATGGATTGAATACTAAAGATAAGAAGATAGTTTATTCGGGTGATCTCGAATCCTCCGAAGATCTGGTGGGGATAATCGATGATGCCGATCTTCTGATCACAGAATGTCTTCATCCCCGGCTGGAAAAGCTGATCCCTCTTATTATCCGGAGTCGAGTCAAATCAACCGTCTTTACCCATATTCCGGTGGAAGTGGAAGGTAAAGAAGAAGAAATAAAGAATCAAGCCGGAAAAATCGGTTTGGAGAATCTGGTAATGGCTTATGATGGCTTAACTATCAGGCTCTAGTTTATTGTATCTATTTACGGTACGATATCCTTGTCTAATTCCCTCATCACGAAACTGTTTTCATCCAAAATTCCTTATCAAAATTTAAGACAGATTTGCAGATCTGGCTATTCTTTATGACACATTCTGACAGATAATTTCCCTATTAAATATTTGATCCAGCAGTTAAATTTGTTGTATCTGCATGTATTACAACCGATTAACTAATATAATCCCGAAATGCCTTTTTATATCGAAATAATTTGAAGAAATGCAATTCTCTCTTGACAAGCTTAACTTTATATCGTATAATGAATTTGGAAAGGAGTTGATGATTTTATGTGGATGAGAGGGGGTTTGGGATGAGATGACCAACGTAATAATTAGGAACGACGAGACCTTCGAAAAAGCTTTGCGCCGATTCAGTAAATCGTGCGAGAAGGCCGGCATTTTGGCGGATATCAAAAAACATCAGCATTTTGAGAAGCCGTCCGAGCGCCGCAAGAGAAAAATGGCAGCGGCCAGAAGGAAAAACAGGCGTAGAGAGGATTACTAATTCGTGACCCCAAAGCAGGATGGCGAAGGCGAGATCTCTTTAAAACAGAAAATCGATTTTGACATGAAGGCGGCTCATAAAGGGAAAGAGAGTTTAAAACTTGGCGTTCTCCGCATGTTGAAATCGGAGATACGTTACAAAGAGATAGAAAAAGGATCAGAGCTTTCCAACGATGAAGTGATTTCTGTGCTGTCTTCGTCCACTAAAAAAAGAAGGGATTCGATTCAGCAGTTCGAAAAAGCAGGAAGAGACGATTTAGTATCGCAGGAGAAGGCTGAACTGGAAGTGGTTTTAGGTTATCTTCCGGAACAGTTGACCGAAGAAAAACTCTCCCAGCTCATCCGCCAGGCGATACAGGATGCCAATGCCACCAACCCTTCAGATCTGGGTAAAGTAATGAAATTGATCCTGCCCCAGGTAAAGGGAAAGGCAGAGGGGAAGGCCATACATCAGCTGGTCACCTCTCAATTACAATCGCTCTCAAGCTCCGAGTAAAAGACGTTAAAAAGAGAGTAGCCGGATGTAGATCCAAGCAGTCAATGGGTGCACTTGGATGACCCTTTGGTGCAAAATGAATGCTCTAAAAATATCCAAACCAAACCGCACGTTGCCCCGGTGAAAAATCGGGGTAACGTGTTGTTTTTTTATGCCGGGTTCAAATGAGGGAGACAGGATGCGTCATTCTTTATTATTTTACTTTTGTCTAATTCCCTCAAACCTGACAAAAGAAAGAGAGGGGAGAAATGAACTGGATTGATTTCGTTTTGATCGGCCTTCTTCTGGTAGCGATCTTCATAGGTTCTAAAAGGGGTCTTTTTAGCGGATTGATGGGAGTAGCCGGACTAATGGCCGGGGTGATCTTTGCCACCGACTATGTCGACTGGATTACCGCCAAGTTCCTATCCCACATGAAAGTCTCCACCGTGATGGTGGCATTCATGGGTTTTGTCGTCACCATGGTTTTAATTTATGTCTGTGCCAAACTGCTTGGATACATCTTCTATAAAGTCGCATCTTTAAAATCTTTGGGAAATTTGGATAAAGTGGGAGGAGCCATCATGGGGATTTTTAACGGATGGATTATATTGGGGGTGATATTGTTTCTGTTCATATTCCTCCCCCTCCCCTCCTCTTTTGTTGACCAGATGAATAAATCATTTTTTGCCCCGGGTATGCGGGGTGTGGTTCCCATGATTTATGACGAAAGCACATTCCTGCACCCGAACAGTCCCAACCTGGTTAACAAGATGAAAAAAGCATTGAAGGCAGAACCGAGTGACAATTCCAAGGGTATCGGCGAATTCACTACCGATAAATCCTCGGTTTCCAGAATCATAAGTTCGATGGAGGAATATTTCGGATCGTAGCATGGATTAAATCATTTGAAGCTGGATCATATTCCCAACAAAGGTGCTAACTCGCGATGTGTTAGTCTGACCTTTCTGTTGGGATTTCTTTTTTCAAGATTTGTGCACAGACTGGCGAATTACCTGACGTATTAATAGGTTGAAATGTTTTTATCTCCGGCCAGGTTATGCGCATGCCCATACTGCTATGGCGGGATTGAATAAGTCGAATCTAGGGATGTTTTGAGTTTTTAACTTTGTGCTTTTATAAAATCATGAATGAACATACTTTGAAAGTTTTGGAATTCGACAAGGTCAGAGAAATGCTGTCTCGCATGTGCCTCTCCGAGATGGGTAAGGAGCTGGCCACCTCCATTTTCCCGGCCAAGGATAAAGAGATTGCCGAAAAGGAATTGAGGGAAACCACCGAGCTGAAAGATATCCTGCTATACGAGGAGTCTTTTCCCTTAACTTCCATGAAGGATATCCGGCTTTCATTGAAGCGGGCAGAGGCGGAAGGAATAGCTCTCGAGCCAGTCGAGCTTCTAAACATTGCAGAAATCATAAGCATATCCAGAGCCTTAATTAAATTTTTTAAGAATAAGAAAGAAAAGTATTCTTTGGTAAACACTCTGGTATCGGAACTTCGCAGTTACGATGAAATCTTTACCGCCATTCATTCTGCGGTTGATCCAACCGGTGAGATAAAAGATTCTGCTTCCGGCAGATTATCCGACATCCGTCATCAGGAAAAGACCTTAAGAAACCGGATCTTGGATAAGCTCGAATCGATGCTTGGCGCCAGGAAAGCCAAAGGACCCAGGCAGGACGATATCATAACCATGCGGGATGGGAGATATGTCATACCGGTAGAGGAATCGGAGTTCTTTGCCAGCCGGGGGATAATTCATGACCGCTCCCGTAGCGGCGCCACTTACTTTGTGGAACCTTTGGGGGTGGTGGGGATGAATAATCAATTAAGAGAGTTATCCTTGGAGGAGCAAGCCGAGATCTTGAGGATTTTAAGAGAAATCACCAATTTAATCCGGTCCGAGGTGGCGGATCTGGATGTTACGGTGAGGGTTTTACAGGAGCTTGATTTCATCCATGCCAAGGCCCAGCTCTCCTTTAAATATGACGGCAGCTCTCCCCTGTTAAATGAGCAGGGTTATATTAACTTGATCGAAGCACGGCACCCCCTGCTCAGCTTAAGCAAAGAAAAAACTCCGAAGGAGGTTATTCCTCTTTCATTGGCTTTGGGGAAAGAATATTCCACTTTGATCATTACCGGACCGAATGCCGGCGGAAAGACCGTGGCTTTGAAAACCACCGGGCTTTTGACCCTGATGGCTCTTTCCGGCCTACATATACCCGCCAAACCTTTTTCCGAGATTTCGGTTTTTAAGCAAGTGTACGCCGATATCGGGGATGAACAATCCATCGAGATGTCGCTCTCCACCTTCTCCTCTCACATGCTTCACATAAAAGAAGCTTTGGATAACGCCGATTCCGAAACCTTGATCCTGTTTGACGAGCTGGGCGGAGGAACCGACCCCAAAGAAGGGGTGGCCTTAAGCGAAGCCATCATCGGCCAGCTGATTCAAAAAGAATCGAAGGTTATCGTTACCACTCACCACGGGGCGTTGAAACTATTGGCTCAGGAATATCCCCAGGTACAAAATGCCTGCATGGAATTCGACAAGGAAACTTTAGCTCCCACCTACCGCTTTCAGATCGGATATCCCGGCTCCAGCTTTGCCATCCACATAGCCCAAAAATTGGGAATGCCTCCGGAGATAATCCAAAAAGCACATCAGATTTTGGGAAGTGACGAAAGGGATTTGGGGAAACTTTTGGAGAATTTGGAGACCGATCTAAAAAAAGTGCGAGAAAACCGTCAATCTTTGGACGAGCAAAAGAAGATCACCGATGAGCTGATGCGGCTTTACCAGGACCGGATGAAGAAGCTGGAAGCCAGAGAAAAGGAATTGCAGATCACCGCTTTGCGAGAGTCGAAATTGATGGTGGAGGCGACCCGGGCGGAATTGGAGCGTTTGGTGGCACAGATCAGAAAAACCCAGGCGCAAAAAGAGGTGGTGAAAGAAACGCATAAGGTATTGGAGGAAAAGAAAGAGAGTTTAACCCGGGAGTTAGAGAAATTTGAGGATAAGGTGAGCAAGAAGCTGGGGATCATCCAACCGGGCGACTCGGTGTGGATCGAAGCGCTGGGCATAAAGGGGGAAGTGATCTCCAAGGATGGATTGTCCAAGAAATTCAAAATTCTGGTGGGGAACGTAACTTATGATGTGGAAGAAGAGAAGCTAACCAGAATCGAAGATATGGAAAAAGTGGACACCGGATCAGAGTACTCAGGAACATCCTACAGCATTCCTCAGGTCTCTCCTGAGATTGATTTAAGAGGGCTGATGGCGGAGGAAGCTTCTAGTATTGTGGACAAGTATTTGGATGATGCTTATCTGGCCGGCTTGACCACCGTCTCCCTCATTCACGGCAAAGGAACCGGTGCCCTGCGTAAAAAGCTCGGTGAATTCTTGACTCATCATCATCGGGTGGAGAATATAAGATTAGGCGAATGGGGCGAAGGGGGAGCAGGTGTCACCATAGTGAAGCTCAAAGAGTAAATATCTTAACTTTTAAACAAACAAAAAGCCCCAGCATGACAAAACTGGGGCTTTTTTATTTACATTGCAGAAGTTGTAGCGGTCGCATTTATGCGATCGATGGGTTCTATTATTTACAGCCTGGTGCTGATCCTCCCTTGAATAGATAGTTGATTAGATA
Source organism: uncultured candidate division Zixibacteria bacterium (assembly GCA_903908285.1). Taxonomy (GTDB): domain Bacteria; phylum Zixibacteria; class MSB-5A5; order MSB-5A5; family SM1-73; genus CAIVRH01. The sequence goes on along the minus strand of CAIVRH010000035.1, from coordinate 20,447 downwards.
AATCACGTCTCCCACGTCAACGACTCCGTTACAACTAGCATCTCCAGCTTGTAAAGGAATTGGAGCAGGGCCGTTCTTGTAAAGGTAAGTTATTAAGTAAACAATATCACCAATCTCGATTACTCCACCACTATTGGCGTCGCCGGTGATGTAGTGGATTATTTCGGCTGGATCAGATGGATTGCTTTCATTTCCGGAGAAATCGGTTGCACTAACACGATAGTAATATGTTATGCCCCAAGGAGGAGTCGTATCAAAGAAGGTCGTATCTATAGTGAAACCCAATCGGTTGCTTGAATTCGGCATGAATCCGCTCACAGTATCTCGATAAATGGTATAGTAATCGAAATCCGAATCCGAGGAGCGGACCCAGGTTAGTTTGGTTCTAGTAGGCTGGTGCGATGCAAAAAGTCCAATAGGAGTCGAGGGTGCCAGATTGTCCACCGAATACCCGGAATCAACCGGAGAATCGAAATAGTTGATAGGATTGTTCGTACCTGCTCTCACAAAGAATAATGACCAATACATTCCCTCAGTAATAGTAGAATCCTTCAGGGTCGGAACCGTGGCTGAATAGAGGGTCTCTCCATAAGCCGGATATGTCCCAAGCATTTCCCATTGGCCAGGAGGATAGTCCCCGGAAGAGAAGATTTCTGAATTAACCCCGAGTGAAGAAACAAGCAGAGTATCTATCTTTCTGAATATGGTAAAGTGGGTAACTAAGGTATCGTTACAAAAGAAACTCGACCAATCTATTCGAACCTGCTTGCCCTGATCATTGCCCACGTCAGAGATTTTGGTAATGGTGATAGTATTAGCATGACTAGATGTAAATGGATTCTCATACCATAGAATCTCACCATAATATATCCCGTAATAATATTCCTCTAATCCAGCTACTATGTCCATATTACCATTTCTATTCATGTCTACCGGAAAAATCCAAGATCCATCACCAATAGGATGCCAGCTCCATGATGGTGGTGAACCTCCAAGATTCTCAGACCAGTAAATGCGGTTGGTAGAAGCATTTATCCCTATTACATCAATATCGCAATCATTATCTAAATCTGTTGCAAAGATATCGGTGCCTGGAGAACCAATATAATGCTCGAACCATATCGGTGGATGATTCCCATTATTTTCATACCAGTATGAGCCAGCTAACACATCCATGTCGCCATCTTTATCCAGGTCTATGGCAAAGACATCCATGAAACCTCCGGTTAACGATGAATCCATGACATGCTCGACCCAGTTTGGTGACGTGCCTCCAAGATTCTCATACCAGGCTAGTTTCGAATTTGACCCGCATGTTCCGGCTACTACATCAATATCCCCATCATTATAAATGTCTATGGCAAAGACGGACGTACCCGGAGCGCTTTCCCAGAGTGTATTGGGTATATTATGCTTTTCCGACCAGGATGGCGGAGAGCCTCCGAGATTTTCAAGCCAGCCTAGTCGACTCCCATCTCCCCACAAGATATCGATCCTATGATCATTGTTTAGGTCTATGGCAAATATGCTCGGACCAACGTTTTGACCTTTTGTATAAGGCACGGTATTGGAAATTGCCGATGCTGCATTGTTAGGTATGACATGGGTAGTCCATGTTGGGGGAGAACCTCCGAGATTTTCAAACCAGGCTAAGGCAGTTCCGCCCGTGGCTGCACTGATCACGTCGGCATCTTTGTCACCATCAAGGTCTATGGCAAAGACGTCCGTTAAAACAGTCGGGATTGGCAGGTTAGCTATGAGATGTTCAGCCCATGTTGGTGGAAAACCACCCAGGTTCTCGTACCAGACTATTTTGTTATCAATATTCCAATCACTGTTAGCACTCACCACATCAAAGTCACCATCACCATCTATGTCTATGGCAAAGACGGCTCTTGGGGCGGTTGGTGTGGTCTCATCATCTATAGAATATTGGTTCCAGTAATCATTAAGATCCATTGCATTTGCGATATTCCCTTTTTGAGCGGAAAGCAAAAAAGCTCCCATCACCAGAATAATCCATACCATAAACTGACTTCTTATAATTCGTTTAATATTCTTCATCTCCTTTACCTCCATTTTGGTGGGATTGCTATATGATAGAGAATCTATCCAAAAGACTCTTATCCCCGATCGGTTAAGGCTTTTTCATAACGCCTCCTTAATAATAAACAGAATGAAGGATAAACTAGCCATGGTTATTAACATAATACACTTACTAAAAGAAAAACCTCTCCCTTAGTATCCTCCACTCCAAAATGTGGAGAGAGAGACTAAATGTGGTCAGGTCTTTCTGGGTTTTCGGTGGACAGCGGGGTGTACCATACGGTATACCCCGGCGGTCGGCGGACGAATTTTACTTACAGCTCGGTACTGGTCCTCCCTTGAACAAGTAGTTGATCAAGTAAATAACATCTCCCACATCAACGACTCCGTCACAATTAGCATCACCAGCTATTAAAGGATAAGGGGCAGGACCGCTTTTAAAGAGGTAGTTTATTAAGTAAACAACATCACCAATATCTACTACACCATCACCAGAGGCGTCACCAGGGATATATGAAACGACATCAATATCCAGCCGCGGGCTGTATGTTCCGTATTCCTTTGATCTGAAACGGATTGATGGGATGTCAGGCTGTCCCCAGTAATTATCGTCGAGCAAGTGCCAGCCATAGTTGGAGATGCTTCCCAGAAGCATGGCTTGCACATCTGTTGTCACATCCCACTCCATCCAAGTTTCCGTTGCTGCGGGGACTGCACAACTGGATGTTGGTAGTGAAGCATGGCCGGGTTGATTATTCCATGTAACAGTCAGCTCGTCCCAGTCAGCCGTATTGCTGAACAGCTTAAGAACCCGACCGGCGGGATCATTGTCGTGCCATTCGTAGTAGCGCAGCTTCAACTTTGCCGAAGTGATCGTCTGATTAGCATACTGCGACAGGTCGAACTTTATTAGTACATCAGTTCCCCATCCTGATGTGCCACCAATTCCATAATCGTTCCTGATTATAAGCGCTGGCTCGGTACCTGTGTTATAGTCCGGGCTGCCGTGAATGATGTACGCATCATCTGTTGGATAAAGGGTCTGCTTAACAACGACGATTTCCAGCTTCGGACAATAGGTTGTGTCAAATTCCTTTGATCTGAAACGGATTGATGGGATGTCAGGCTGACCCCAGTAATTATCGTCGAGCAAGTGCCAGCCATAGTTGGAGATGCTTCCCAGAAGCATGGCTTGCACATCTGTTGTTACATCCCACTCCATCCAGGTTTCTGTTGCTGCGGGGACTGCACAACTGGATGTTGGTAGTGAAGCATGGCCGGGTTGATTATTCCATATAACAGTAAACTCATCCCAATCAGATATATTGCGGAACAGTTTGAGAACCCGACCGGCTGGATCATTGTCGTACCAGGCGTAGTAGCGCAGCTTCAACTTTGCCGAAGTGATCGTCTGATTAGCATACTGCGACAGGTCGAACTTTATTAGTGCATCAGTTCCCCATCCTGATGTGCCACCAATTCCATAATCGTTTCTGATTATAAGCGCTGGCTCGGTACCTGTGTTATAGTCCGGGCTGCCGTGAATGATGTACGCATCATCTGTTGAACAAAGTGTGAAGATTTGCCCAACTGCTGAACTCAAAGGGAGGAGTACGGTGCATGTTAACAACAATACAAGCCATAAGAGCGTTCTTCTCGTCTGAGAGCCAGCAGGTTTGGGAAATGCGACCTGCTTCCGTGAGTTTTCTGATAATCTAGCCATTTATTCCTCCCATGATGGATGGTTTTGCAATCTGCACATCATTACGCCGTTACTCGTTAAACTGTTTTTCCTAAGACTATCTCAATTTGATCTTTCGCTCCTTTCAAAAAGAAGATTAAACATATACCCCGTAACCGAATTTTTAAAGGTAATACATTATATCATTGTTAACCTCCATTTTGGAAATGGTTAAAATAATTTGATATATAATTGACTATGGAATTCATAGTATCAGGAAGTTTTTTCAAAACACAAATAACTAGAAGCTTCAGAGATTTTCTGATAAAACTGTGAAAGCAAAATAACATGAAAAGGTGCGTTATCCAATCCTTTGCTTATCCCAAAGACTAGTGAAGCTTAATAAGAGATTTCCTTTGTTCTTAGGATGAAAATACTTAGCTAATTTCTCCTGTCAAACCTATTTTTGGAGTAAGGTGAATCATTTAAGGTATAAAGCCATCGGCGAAACGACAGAAGCAGTTGAAAGTCAAGAGATTGAGGCTAAAATAAATCAAGCGCTCTGAACCTAATTTCTCTTCTCAATAGTTAGTTTGAACAAAACGTGAATTTTAACAAAGAATGTATATTCTTGTATGAGTGCTTATGCATATTAATAAAAACGCCCGCCGTAAGCGCGGGATTTGCTTTTGCGGCGGGCGGTAGATTGCGGGGTGTACCGTATAGGACACCCCTGCGGACATATTTTGCTAACAGATTGGAGCCGGTCCTCCCTTGTATAGATAGTTGATCAGATAAATCACGTCTCCCACATCAACGACTCCGTTACAACTAGCATCTCCAGCTTGTAAAGGATTAGGGGCAGAATCGTTCTTATACAGATAGTTTATTAGATAAACCACATCGCCAACATCTATTACGCCATCTCCGTTGGCGTCGCCGATGATGATGACCTTTACCGGGACCGCAATTTGTGGCTCATTTGGATCATTGCTCCCTATTATTAAGGAGGTCTCCAAACTCTCTGAAGGTAAATGGTTCACGGTATTCAACGTTAGAAAGAGCGACAAACTATCAGTTGGTGACACTTCCCCAGAAAGTGGAGATATGGTCAACCAGTCAACCTGAGGCGGTGTGATTTCGAAGATTAAAGCTGAGTCCCCATGATTGAAAATTTTCATGGTTTTTTCTAAAGAATCGCCAAAAGACATGTAAATATGAAATTCGTCTGGCACTACGTCGATATCAGGTCCATCTCCGGTTGCTCCAGCTTCCAGCCAGCTTATACAATTCCTTATAAATTGCAGGTTATCCAGCTGATCAGTCAAAATCTGGGAATCGTTTATGCCGATAACCCTTCCTCCCAGATACAACTTGCCCATAGCCACTGCCGGAAAACTGCCGGGAGGAAACTGCGGAAGATTATCACAGTGTGTGTCTTGATCGCCAATTAGAATCTCTTCCTGGTGCTGGAAATAAGAGGTCATTGGAGCTGAGGCTCTTGCCTGCACCTGGTTGACTCCAGATCGAAGTGCTTGAGCCAGTGCGCTGCTCCCCCAGCTATGAAATATGGGAAACCAAGGTGCTCCGCCATTATTCGTTTCATCCAGCAAGTAATCGTCGTAGAAATGAAAGTCAAAAAAGTCGCCTTCTTTGCTTCCTTTCCAGAAATCCCCATAATCTTCCTCAATCACGCCATACTCATGCAGGACCAGCTTCTGGTTACTCGCGTTATCCATCTGGTAAGAGTTCAACCGTGGTGAACTAATCGTCTCAACGTCATACCCGCTCTCGTTTGATGGTATGTTCTTCAGTACTACCCACATTGTTCTCACTCTGCTTTCAGATCCAAGAGAAGTTCTAAGAGGAATCAGGTCATCGTAAACGTCCGTGCAAAATCTATATATGCCCCAGAATCCGCCTACTTCGGCTGACCGGTCCAGGTACCTCTTGACCCAGTGGTATTTATTGAAGAACTCGACCGACTCCTCCTCGGTTAATCCCGACAGTATTCCCTCTAGGATCAGTTGTTGGTGAAGGTAGTGGTTAAGCTCCCGCGTGGAAAATCGTTGATTAATATCCAACGGACGATTCTCATGCGGTCCAATGTTATTGATATAGCCATAGCAGTAGGAATCTTTGCCCAGATACTGGAATAAGTGTATATCGTATAGGAAATGATCTGAGTTATTAAGAATGCTGGCTTTTGTACCAACAATATCGACCGTCAGATGCTTAAGCGGACGAAGTAGCTTGCCTTCATAAAGTATCTCGGCGGGTTGAGATGGATCCACATAGATGTTATCCCAACTCATACGGGTGAAGTCTGAAAAGTACTCCTGCTTTGTTTCGGGCTTAGCGTAGAACGGTACTCCGGGAAAGTCTAAAGATAAGTCAACGCTGACGTTTTCATTCGAGTAAAGACGAAGCACCGGCTTCAAAACTATGGATCCCCAGCTTTCTCTGACCGCCAACAAACCACCTCCCGCAGTCAAAAATTCGTTAATGGTATACATCTCTTGCTGGCTGTAATCTGGGAGCCAACCCTTGAAAAAAGCCCAGGTATCATCCCAGATCCGTATCAAAACGTCGTAATCCGTAAGTAGGGTGGTGTTAAAGAAATGGGGACCAATGCCAATCTCATAGCGCGATGTGAGCACTTCCCAACTGGAGTATTCAATGGTCCAATTCCCAGCCATGGGATTCTCTATATGAGCAGAGCCATAGGAGATGCTTTCCACATTCTGCCCATTAGGATTTTTGATACCGATGAAAGGCAATTGATCCGACGGGACCCCTTCAAACCGAAATCGGAAATAGAGCATCTCTACACCTGCGGGAACGGTGAAGACTATGGTTGTCTCCGGAATGGAAATAGAGCCTGAATCTATAACTTCCTCGATGGGGAAATCATCGGAAGTCAGGTAATCAAACTGATATTCTGGAAATTGAGCCTGCAGATCAATTGAGTCAGGATATCCAAAACCCTGTGGTATGTAAGAAGTTCCATGAAGCCCGTCAACCAAGACTCTGGTTGATGCATAGGTAATCCATGATCCGAAAAGCATATAGGAAACAACTAATAGCGCTATACATCGAATCTTCCTAACTGTTTCTTTTTTTAGCATAATGACCTCCTTTTTGCCGTTAAAATTGGCCGGTGCTCAAGCTATGAGCAAATTCCAAGCGAAACAGGTTTCTTTTCAAAGACAATGGCTTTCATCATTGCTCACCTCCGATTTGAAAATTGTCAAAATGATTAGAAATGTATTTTACTATACATTTCATAATGCAAACATTCAACAAGTTCATTTCAAATCATAATTGATTAGAAGCTCAAGAGATACTTTGACTCATACTACCTATGCAGAAAAAACATGAAAAGGTGTGATATCCAATCCTTTTCTTATCCCAAAGACTATCCGGGGCTAATAAGAGATTTCCTTTGTTCTTAGAATGAAAATGCTTAGCTAATTTCTTCTGTCAAACCTATTTTAGGAGTAAGGTGAATCATTTAAGGTATAAAGTCATATGCGAAACGCCAGAAGCAGTTGAAAGTCAAGAGATTGAAGCTAAAATTAATTATTCCCCCTATGCTTGAAACCTCTTCTCAATAGATAGTTTGAACAAAACGGGAATTCTTACAGAGAATTTAAAAATCCAAGCGTTTTTTATTTCTCTATAGTCTCAAACTCATCCCCCAACCCCTTCTCTTACTAAGAGAAGGGGTGTATAAGTCCCTCTCTTCTTAAGAGAGGGATTAAGGGTGAGTTCTTTTCTTCATTTCTCGTTGGTATTCCATAGCTGGTAAGCTTAACCAACAGGAGAATAAACTGCGGGTTAATAGGTGAATGCTCGTATGAGTAAATCTGAGCACTCATAAGAAACACCCGCCGTAAGCGCGGGATTTGCTTTTGCGGCGGGCGGTAGACTGCAGGGTGTGCCATATGGCACACCCCAGGGACGAATTTTACTAACAACTCGGTGCCGGCCCACTCTTAAAGAGATAGTTGATCAGGTAAACCACATCTCCAATATCGACTACTGAATCACAATTAGCATCACCGGCTAATAAAGGATTAGGAACGGGACCACTCTTGAAGAGGTAATTTATTAAGTAAACCACATCCCCAATGTCTATCAAGCCATCGTTATTAGGATCACCGAGGATAAAAGACTTGCACCAGTTGTGTAAAGAATAAAATACACCGTTGTATCCGTCGACGGAAGGATCGTCAGGATTATACCCGGGTTGACCCCATTCGTGGCCCACACCATCTCCATTGTCGTCGAACATCGAATGCTCACCGGCGGCCTGGGAACGCGGGGCAATCCAGTTGTAGGCTTCGGTCATGGAAATATAACCGTCTCCATTCGTGTCAATTGAGTCTTCCGGAGCGCCGCGCAAAGCTCGACGCCACATCCCGGCCCATCCCCAGGAATTGGGATGAAAAGCATCCTGTGATGTTATCGTGATTACCCCATTACGAGAAATATCATCGATCACCGCCCCGCTGAAACATGGGTTATAGGCTCCAATAATCACCTTGGCAACAATTGGTTGCATTAACGTTCCGAGTTCAGCATGGGCTATGAGACCATCGTTAGTTTCAAAATGCCCAATACTATCTCCGTGATCTACCCAATAAATATATAAGAGATCGCGAGCTGTGCATCGGGCTTGCGCCCACTGATAAGCGGTTCTAATATTTGCTGTAGTGCTCACTGCATCAACTTCCTCGGGGTAGGCATTAGCGCTGTCACCGTAAGATAAGAAGTAGATATTGTTGTCCGTAAAACCGATAGATATTAATTCCAGGTACATCCCCCGAGTATCCCCCCAATACCATTGGTAATACTGGCCGGTTACATTGCCTCCCATGACAATAATGGCATAACGTTGTTGATAAGGGTAGCATTCTGTCCCCTCTATTTCAAGGACTTCTGTAACCTCGTTTGACCAAAGGCTATCATCATCTTGGACCTTGAAATAGATAGTATGCCTTCCCACTGACAAACCGGACGGGCTGAATGCTGCCTGGTTACTCAAGAATCCATCTATGCTTGATCTCCAGTGGTAAGCAACTACCGAGCCGTCCGTATCCACTCCATGACCGCTGAAGGTGATATTCTCTCCTGGTCTGGCTGGATTAGGGCTTATGTCGTCAATGTAAGCAGTCGGCGGTTGATTTTCAGCTCGTGGAGATATAGGAATTTCATCGGAGATCAGAACCTTCTTTAAATACGATGATACGTCACTTTGCACCCAGACAACCACATTACAATTGCTATCCACCCAGGAAGGGTCTATAGAAAAACTCTGGGAGTCCACATAAGTATCGCCCTGGTTGATGGTGAACGCCACTCCGGTATCGCTGGGAAGCATGTCCCTTTGAATGAATTGCAAACTATCCAGGGAGGGAATTCCCTGTCCGCCACCCCAATGGTAGTACATATGGCTTTCGGTGATGGCATAGCGCAGATGTAAGTTTGACTCCACAATCTGATCCACCGAATTGAACATGGCATAGACTTTGCCGGTGCGGGTAGAAGAATCATATCGAAGATTGAGGGTAAGAACACCCGGAGTATTCACCGTGAGCTGCTGATCAACTGAATCCCGGTATTCCACATAGTTATAACTCCAACCCCCTACACGCTGCTTGGTTCCGTTGAAAACGGCAGTGGGTACATATGCAATTCCGTAGTAGGAAACGCGTCCGTTGGCATCTGGGGTAATGAAGGCTTCGGTTGTATCCGGCCCGAAGGTGTGATAATTCACCACCACAATACTGTCACCCTTTTCACTTTTTAATTGGTTTTCGGCAACTGCCGCCCAGGGACAGAATACTCAGCCCAGGTTAGTGAAACCTTCTAATAAGACCTGTTTACGAGGTACCGAGTATACCTCATCCCGGGTAGGAATGGCTGGTTCTCCCTGGGATGGTGGGGCTGCAATGGTTTGATCCTTCGGATTTATTGAGGAGCAATTAACATTGGTCTGAGCCGTAATGTCTGTTGCTACAACCCAACCTAACATAAACACCATAAAACAAATGATCTTGATACGCGTGTTCACCATCCTCCTGGATTAAATGGTTCGGATCCTTATCTTCGGTTACTCAAAGACGCAAACTACACATTGAGAAAAAACATGAATAGGCAGGATATCCATTCATTTGTTTATCCCCAATGCTATTCTGGGTTAATAAAAGCTATCAATTTGATACTATAAATAAGATACTCAACTAATTATTAATGTCAATACCTATTCTGATATTCAGGTGATTCATTTTAAATATAAAACCACAGAAGAAACATCGGAAGCAGTTGAAAGTCAAGAGATTGGAGCTAGAATAAATCTTCGCTTTTAGCCTAAATTCTCATCTTAATCGCTGGTTTGAGCAAAAAGTGAATTCTTACAGAGAATTTGGGAGATTACGTATTTTTTATCTCTAACTTCTTCTTTTTCGTCATGAAAACCACAACTCTATATTAACCTTACCGTAGCGAAAAGGGTGTCCAATGCAGAAGAGTAGATATATCAAAAATCACAAACCATCCACCATTTTTTGATCAAATCAACTCCATGAATATTTTCACCAAATAAACAATTTTCTATTAAGCAATTTGCCCTCTTAACCGATAATATTAAAGAACTTAGGCATTTTAGTTAAAGTCTCTTTTATGAAGGGAAAAGACTATGTCTACCCCAGATGCAAGAAAAATGACTAAAGCTGAAGATAAGGCTGTATTCGGAGAAACCAAAATTCCACAAAATACTGCTTCCAAGGGAACGACTCCGGATACAAATGCAGACCATCAAGAAATGGATCTGGATGATACTTTGGCTCAGATGGAAGCGATCTTCGAGCAGGTTAAATCAGCTCAACCGCGATTGGAAACGGAGGAAGAAAAATCCTCCTCTCCCGATTCTGCCCGGGTAAGAAGAGATGATCTGGAAGCTTTGCTGGATATAAGCAAAGCCATCAATTCCACATTGGTCTTGGATGATATCCTTCAGATGGTGATGCGCCGGGCCAGCAAGCTGTTGCGGGCGGAACGCGGATTCTTGATGTTATTGGATGAGGAGGGAACCTTGCAGTTCAAAACTGCACATAATATTAGCAAGGAATCCCTGTCCAAGGAGGACTTCCGCATATCCATGTCCATCGCTAACAATGTGGCCAAAACCGGAAAATCCACCTACACCTCCGATGCCCAGCACGACGAGAGATATTCCAAGCAGAAAAGCATAGTGGAGCTGGATTTAAAATCCATCATGTGCGTTCCTTTGAAAAGCAAGGAAAAGATCATTGGTATTTTGTATCTGGACAACAGCTCCAAAAGCAACATTTTTCTCCAAAGCGACCTCTATCTTTTCGAGCTTTTTGCCAGTCAGGCAGCTATCGCCATAGAGAATGCCAAGCTTTACGAGAACCTTTTGTCCATGAAAATCTATAACGAGAACGTGGTGAACAAAACCCCGGTAGGCATAGTGGTAGTGGACAACAATCTTAAGATAACCATTGCCAACCGGGCATCCCAGGAAATCTTCAAAAAGACCGGCTGGAGCGAGGATCTGCACCGTCCTTTAAGAAACCTGTTCTTATTGGATCTATTCCCGGCGGAAGAGAAGGCGCGCTGGAAAAAGATATGCTATCAGGTGTTATATACCGGAGAGCCCTTCGAAGAGGCAAAGTCCTACCACAAATTTCAGTCCGAGGAGATCGCCTTGTCGTTGAAGGTGAGCCCGCTCAACAGCCACGATAACCGCATCCTGGGGCTGATTATCGTGATCGAGGACATCACCGAGAAAGTGATCGCCGAGAAATATTTAATCTACTCGCAAAACCTGGTGGTGAAGGGGGAAATGGCTGCCTATATCGGCCATGAGCTGAATAATTATCTCACCATCATCATGAACAACGCCGAGCTCCTCTCGTTGAACTTGAATAAAGGTGAGCTGGTCAAATCTGAGAAAAACGTCAAGGCCATCCAGGAGAATGTGGAGAGGATGAAACGGTTTACCGAGGGGATGGTAGATTTCTCCAAGCTGGAAACGAAGATTACCGAGTATGATCTGCGAATCTTAATCGAAGACTTGATCTTCTCTTTAAAACCCCAGGAGTTGTATTCGAGAATAAGTTTCCAGACCAGCTTTGATCCCAGCCTGTCTCCGCTGCCTATGGATGTCGGGCAGATTCAGCAAGTCCTTTTAAACCTGTTTAACAATGCGGCGGAAGCCATGAATACACCCCCGACGTCACATGCCGGAATCTTGAGCATCACTACCGCTTATGTTAAAAGAGAGGAGATAGCTGAGATAAAGATCACGGATAATGGTCCGGGAATACCGGCGGAGCTTCTCTCTAAGATATTCGAACCTCATTTCACTACCAAGACCAGCGGGCATGGATTTGGTTTGGTCATCTGCGAAAAAATTGTGAAGAATCACCATGGCAAAATCTTTGTGGAAAGCTCTCCGGCTGGCACCACCTTCACTATTAATCTGCCGATGATTAAAGAGTAGCTGCTTATAGCTCTATTATATATGCTGAATCCTTTTATATAAAATTTATCCAGTCAAATAAGCAAATCATTGAAGATTTCCTTAGCAAATAAACTTTCCTCTTTCTTGAGCCGATGTCCAAACAGGAAAATCCGCAGATATTATCACATCGATATCAAATATTGCAGGATCTGGGAGAAGGTGGGATTGGCAAAGTATACCAGGCTCTCGATCGATGGACCAACCAGAATGTAGCCATCAAAGTTCTCTTTTCCGGTTTGGCAAATCCGGTAATGGCGGAGAGCTTTCAAAAGGAATTCCACCTTCTCTGCCAGCTTAAACACCCCGGAGTAGTGGAAGCCTTTGACTTCGGATACTTAAACCAAGCCGATTTGAAAGCTGCCCCTATCCCCTATTTCACTATGGAATTCGTGGCGGGGAAAAGCCTGTCAGAAAGCTTTATTGATCCATTCCAATCCCCTAAACCAGCATCCGAATTTGAAAGACTTTACCTTTTAATCTGGCAAATCTGCGATATTTTGGAATTTCTTCATCTGCGGGGATTGGCTCATTGCGATTTAAAACCGGACAACATAAAAATAACGGACCAGATATTTCGTCCTAAAATACTGGACTTCGGATTAGCGGAGGAAATCGGATCAAAGCGAGTAAAGGAGATTAAAGGTACCCTCCCTTATATGGCCCCGGAGATGTTCAAAGAGGAGCCTTTGGATGAAAGAACCGATCTTTACTCCTTGGGGGTTATCTTATATAAGCTGGTTACCTCGAAACTTCCCTTTTCCTCTGAGGATCCGGTTAAAATAATCTCCGCCCACCTGCAACAAAGACCACTGCCACCCTCCGAGATCAACCCGTACATCCCTCCATCTCTAAATGAGCTGGTCATAAAACTTTTGGAAAAATCTCCTTCTGAACGACCAAAAGATGCCAACCGGATTAAACAAATGCTGGAACTCGGATTTCTAAATGACTTCAAAAAAAAATTGAAGCTGGATCATCCATACCCCAAAAACCGGCTTAGCCATCTCTATAGTGGTCCCTTGGTGGGCCGGGAAATAGAATCCCGATGCCTCGAAGATAATCTCAAAAAGGCCACCTCCGTACAGGGAAGCTGCATATTTATATCCGGGGAACAAGGGGTAGGCAAGACTCTGCTTCTTCAACATCTCAAAGTGACTTGTCAACTTCAAGGGATTACGGTGGTAGACTCAAACTGTCTGCAAGATCAAACCATAGCCTATCAACCCTTGATAGATATTTGGCATAAGCTGGTGTCTTATGTGGAAAATCAGTGCCCCGCCCAGTTCGTTTTTAACTTCAAGGATATCTTCAAGAAATTAAAAGAAGGCTCCTTCTTCTCCACGGAATCAGTCCCGGGCAGTACCCTCACTGGAACCGCAGAAGCCCAAGCCGTTTTCCATCAAGCAGTCTATGATCTTCTCGTGGATATATCTTGTACCATTCCTCTGGTAATGATCATCGACAATCTTCAATGGGCAGATTCTTCCACCCTTCGGTTTTTAAAATATTGTCAGTCACAAAAGAACAGGGGTAAGATATTTTGGTGTTGTGCTTTTCGGGAAGAAAGGCAAAAAGAGAATGCACCGCTCCAAGCCTGCCTTGATCTTGACTCCGGAAAAGGTGAAGAAAGCTGTTTGAAACTCGATCGATTTGATCTCTCTAATACCAAGAATCTGATTTCGTCTAAACTTTGCCAGAACAAATTCCCTGAAGATTTTTCCTCCTATGTTTATCAAAGGACCTCCGGCAATCCATATTTTGTAATAGAGGTTCTGAAATATCTGTTGGAGAAGAACGTAGTTTTCTTAAAAGATTCCGTTTGGATAACGGATCCCGAATACCTGAAGAAATACACGATTCCCGACTCCATTGAATCTGTTTTGCTTCAGAATCTAAAGGGATATGATAATAGTATCTTAGATTTTCTTAGTGTGGCAGCCATAATCGGAAAAAGATTCTCCTATGGCTTGATGCAGGCTCTCAATCTCTTCGATGCTAAAACCCTATCGGAGATTTTAACCACATTGACCAATGTACAGCTATTAACCAGAAAGGATGAGTTTCAAAAAGAGGGAACGTATTACGAGTTCGCCAATCAGAGCCTGCAGACCATACTTTATCGGAGATCCAAAAAGGGAAAACGAATCTTCTGGCATAAGGCGGTAGCGGAGCTTTTAGAGAAGCAAAATCCGGATGAAGCGGAGGAATCGGTCTTCGAGATCACCCATCATTACCTTGAAGGCCAGGAGTATGATAAGGCATATCAATATGCCCTCCTCTCCGCAGAAAAAATGGAGCGGCGCTTTGCCAACCAGGAGGTTTTGGGTTACTTAGATAAGGCTCTGAAATTAGCTTCTAAATTTACCGACATGTCCAGTGTCCAAAATAAACGTGCACTGGTTCTAACCAGAAGAGCGGATTTCTGCAAAAAGGTGGGCGAGCTGAACCAGGCGGAAAGAGATTACAAAACGGTGTTGAGAATGATCCAAACCTCCTCCGATCTTAAAGCTCAAACGAAAGCATATAATAATTTAGCTGAGGTCTATAGACTTAAGCATGATTACCAGAAGGGGATAACGACTCTCAAAAAAGCTATGCAAATCCACGAAAAGTTGGACGATCCGATAGAGCACGCCAATACCCTAAGCTATTTGGGTTTACTTTACTGGACAGATAGTCAATATGAAAATGCTCTCACCTCTTTCAGGAATGCCCTCGAAATTGACCAAAAACAAGACAATAGATCCTATCGAGCTTCTACTTTTAATAACATAGGACTGGTATACTGGTCATTGCATCAATACTCTGAAGCACTGAAATACTTTACTGAAACCTTGACCATATACGGAGAACTGGATGAGCAGGAGTGGATTGCCCGCTGTTTAAATAATATAGGGCAAACCCATTTTTGCTTGGGAGAATACACTGAAGCCATCAGGCACTACCAAGAATCCCTGGCTATAAATGAAAAGATAGAAAACAAAAAGGAAAAGACGTTCAACCTGGAGAATCTAAGTGAAGTCTATCGGACAATCGGGACTTATGCCAGTGCACTGGAATATGGACAGAAGGGATTGGATTTGGCTCTCGAGATCGAATTTACGGAAAGGGTTGGGCGCATGTCAAAAGATCTAGGTATAACATATTTTGAGCTGGGTGAATATCAAAGAGCTTACGAATATTTTCAAAAATCCAAGGATATTGCAGAAAGAATAGAAGATAAGGAATTACACATTTTGATTCTTATAAGTTTGGGAAGATTCTTCTGTGTTTTCAATAACGATCAGATATCGCATCAGCTTTTGGAAGAAGCTATTCAAATAATAAATACCATAGATGACGAGAGGTCTTTGATTAGTGTTTACCAGATCAAAAGCCGGCTTGCCAGAAGAAATGGACAATTTGAAGATGCTTTAAGGTTTTTGGATAAAGCCAGAAATTTGGCAATTAAATTAAACGCAAAAGAGGAAATTCTATCTACCAACTTAGAATTGGCCGAGCTTTATTTGCATTGCGGTGAGACAGAAAAGTCAAAGGAGTATCTGGACCAAGTCAGAAGTTCCGGAATAGAGAGGTATGCATTGTATCAACCCGCCTTTTATCTGATTTCCGGAAAATTCGAATTGTTGAAAAGAAACACAGTATCTGCTCAAAAAGATCTTAAAACTGCATCCAAGCTGGCTGAAAAGGTTAATAATATGGAGATAATGTGGCGAATTCATCATCAACTGGGTAAACTATTTCTGTCGGCATATGATTTTGAAAGAGCTTATCAGCACCTACAGAGCGCCGGAAAGATATTAAAGAAGCTGAGCGAGAATATCAAAGATGAGGAGTTGAAGCAAAATTATATGAATGATAGTGAGAAGAAAGAATTGCTTTCTGATTTAAGAGAAGTAGCGAATAAACTTATGGGTAACTCGGCTACACAATTTGAGCCCGTACCCGCGAAATTATAACGAGAGCGCACACCACTTTGAAGAAGAAGAAGAAGACAAAAAAATATGCCCCACCTTTTCTTCGGATACTGAAGAAGAAAAGGTGGGGCATATTCATAAAATGTTCCTATTTATTTCATCAATATCATCTTCCTGACTTGATTGTACTTGTCTGCTTGAAGGCTATAGAAATAGATGCCGCTGGCAACGTTGTTACCACTCTCGTCCTTCCCATCCCATTGAACAGTTTTGTACCCGGGCAATTGGTATTCATCTATCAGGGTCCTTACTTTCTGAGCTATGACATTAAAGATGCACAGATTGACATGACAATCACTGGGTAGGTAGTAAGTTATATTGGTCTCTGGATTGAAAGGATTAGGGTAGTTTTGGGATAAGGAGAGTGAGTTTGGAGTACTCTTGTTGGCTAAAGGACCTTGGCCATCCCCTGGTGCTTCCTTGCCAAATGGATAGTTGTTGCATATTGCAGCGCCTGTTGTCATACTTTTCATTTCCTCTGTTTCATTACTATTGATTCCATATTTACATGCAATTACGCTTATCCACTGCGGCCCAAAATTAGGCCAGTCACAGAATTCAATTTCATGGCCGTATACCGGACCAATATAATATACCTGTATTGGCATAGTAGGCATCTGTATCCGGACCCTATAATAGTCCGGCTCTCCGCATTGGTATTCCGGAGTATTCCAAGAAACCTTAACCCGATTGGTTGGAAAGCAAGGCGGGTCATGATGGTCGGGGCAGCATGGCATTAAGTTTAGGCTATCCGTTGATTCTGTGCTATCAGCAGAGACCCAGAAATCGTTTATAATTTCTACAGGCAATCCATTGTATAATTCACCCGGAACTATTTTGGCATAGGCCGGCCAGCCACAGACATGTTGGATGGACACTCTCAAATTAGATGGTTTGTTAGGGGCATTGTGCGTGGTAGTGATGTTACTCCACGGTCCATAATCGCTGCCGATGAATGGTCTGATCTGGGCAGATATGTTAGCGCTACCCCAAGGACAGCTATAGTTATATGTCCTACAATTAGGAGGAAGGTCTACGGTCATATAACCATGTTCATGTGAGATGTATAGCTGGTATCCATCATGGTATTCGTTACTATCGCTGAAGTCGATCTTGATGTGATGGCTTGTGCTCCCATTGTAGACCAGTTGGCTTATGGCATTATATGGGGCAAACATATTGAAGTGGCCCAGAACGCTATAGTTGAAAGAAACTTGATTCGGTTCACAAGGACGCCAACCGCAAGGATCACCTCCAAAATCCCAGATTTCAAAGACATTAGTTTCTAATGTGGCGTTCGTGGTAGTTATACTCCCATCAACTACAGTACCCCATTTTTCACCAAATTGGGGATTCATATCTGCGTAACCCTGGGTATAAGTGCCATTAACCCAAGCACTTGGTACTCCAATGCAGGGATGTTGCCAGTTAACATTTTTATAGCATGTATGTTTTTTAACAAAATATGTGCCATATCCTAATCCAGGCACATCAATGAGAGTCATGGCAAACACATCACTTTGTTCTTCCCAGTCCTTTCCTGAAATACTCTCATGCTTCAATCGATTAGAACCTGTTATTAAGACCTTGTTAAGTGCATTGTTAACGTTGATCAGACCCCAACCATACTGATAGTCATAACCGGTTCCACCTCTATCAACGGCAGTTATCTCGAGAATTCTTTGTATATCGTTTCTTGTAGCTCCAAAATGATTGAAATTATCATATATGTAACCGGAAATGAGTGCGGCTGCTCCGCTGACAAAGGGAGCGGCAAATGATGTTCCTGAATTGTAAGCATGCCATGGATCAACTATGGCGAGAGTCATAATGTCATTGTAATCAGGATCTCCTCCTTTACCTCCTGGTGCAACTACGTCTGGATTCGAATTTGAATAAGTTGCCCAAAATCCATTCTCATCGGTTGCCCCAACGGAAAAACCCCATACTGCAGGGTAAATAGGGGTAGCATCCCCTTGTTTGCCATTAGCACAAACCACGAGGGCATCGCCACTTAAGGCATTTTTCATGGCTATTCCCATCTCGATTGATGAGCTGGGAGTTCCAGCGGAAATGTTCATGATACCACACTCACCTAATGCTCTATTGATACCGTTCGTTATTTCCCCGGCTGTAGGATGATTGTTGTCATATGCACCAATAAAATATGAGCGAAGCTGGGACGAAGAATGTTGCCAAACTACACCGGCAATATCTAACCCATTATCTGTTCTAGCTGAGGCTACACCAGCGACGGCTGTGCCATGGTCATAGGAGTTTGTTTGATCTCCAATGAAATTGAGATCCCTATGAGGATACAGTCCAGTATCCAATATGCCAATAGCCCTTGAATTCAATCCTTTGTAATGATCCCAAGCAGAAATGCAAGAAATTCCCCCGTAACCACTAAAAAGACCCCATTGGTTGGGTAACTGCGGGTCATTAGGAACAGCAAAATATTGACCGGGATAATTTGGCTCAGCCAGCTCAACCTCCGGATACTGCTTATTTTTTCTGATGAGATTTTGAATTCTACCGTTTTGTTTGACTTCGTTTATTATATCATTAATGGTTGATTTGGAAAGACCTTTTTCTTGAATTAGTTTGTTAGTCAAATCGGCCAGCTCTTGGAGTGAAGCAGGGGTCTTTACCTGTTCAAGAAATTGATTGGCACCTTCCTCCGTCTTAAACTTTAAGATAAGAACCTTGGTCAAATCTCCAACACGAACCTGTATGCCCTGAGCGCTTGAAATAACTGTATCATCTTTTGAAAACTCAGGATAAGCTCTGGCAATTTTTTCTACTCCCGTTTTAGCGAGTAGCTGGTAGAGTGAAAATGAACTAATTTTAACCTCTTCCAGTTTCGCTTCAGATTTTTCGTTGGGGAATGACAATATATCGGAAGAACTCATGTGGATAATGACCTCTTTTATATCAGCTTCATAGGCCAAAACATAGGTATAAACAAAAATAGTGGTTAATATCATTCCTAAATAAGAAATTTTCCTTTTCATTTCCCTTCTCCCTTTTACTTATTAAAAACTGGTTTATCGTTTTGCCCGTCAATTCCAATTGTCCACATCTTCCCGTCACCCCACGTGACCTTGACGTAAAGAATTTCTTCTCCCGAAATAAATACCGGATTACATCCGCTCTGGCTGGTAACTTGTCTGGGATTCTCTCCATCCTTTCCAATGTTCCACACTTGCGGTAATTCCCTAGGCTTTAAAATAGTAAAAACCACTTTTTCGCCTGAAGGGGACACAGATGGTTCTGAAGTATAGGTGTCAAGATATAAATATGTTAGTCTTTTCTCCTTTTGTGTCGAGAAGTCATAACAATAAATCTCCATATAACTTGTATCAGTCTGATATTGTGTAGTGTATTTTGAATAGTACAATCTGTTTCCATCAGGCGACCAAGCTGGATCACGTGCCCAGTTAATTATCCATTGAAGATTTTTCCCATCCGGATCCATTATACCAATCCCTTTTGAACCGTCATCGCTGTCAAACACAATTTTCTTGCCATCTGGCGACCAGTCTGGAAAACAATAATAACTACCTGCTTTGTCAGCAGCCAAAAAGGAAAGACTATCCCCATTCAATTTGATTTTCCAAATTCTTTGGTCAGAAAAAGCAATCCAATTACCGTCGGGAGAAAAACTTACTGATCCGGGAAAACCTATTCCCGCTACCCCCGCACGAAGAAGTAATTTCGGTTCTGTTTTAAAGTCATAAAGATAAATTCCCGCATCAATAAAAGAAGAATCCGTACTACCGCTATAACAATAGGCAATTGCTATTTTGCCCAATGAATCTGTAAACACATCCGGAAAGTGGTCTTTTTGATAAGGGATAACAGGCTCATTAACCACAGGTAATTTCTTTTCACATGAAGGTCCAGATAAAATAAAGACACCCATTACCAGCCAGATAAGTTTCCTCATACACGACTCCTTAAAACTAATTTTGGAGGGAGTACCATGAACTTTTTCTTTAGTCTTCTTTCGCTCGGTTTTTTCTTCTTATTTTGTCCCAATTAAAAACGGGGTTAATGGAAGTTTCGTGTTGGTAAAAATGTGGTAATCGGTTGAGTAATATGGCATAATGGAGGAAAAACTGGAAACGTTTTCAGATTGGAGTCAGATTATGGCAAAAAAAGCGATGTCCAGGTGATCCAAGTCATC
>CAIVRH010000034.1 GCA_903908285.1 uncultured candidate division Zixibacteria bacterium | reverse complement strand
TCTATTAGATTATTTTAAGAATTTATCGTAAGTTGTTGCGCATAAGACAATTCGCAATAAGTAACGAGTATAACTCAGAAAAATATAAAATATGTAATATTTTACTTGACAACAACCGGCTCTAACCATTTATAATAATACTTACATGGTCAGTAGCCTTGTGGGTTAAAGATTAGAGGAATAGAATCTGCCTGCTTTTACTTTTCTTTGAGTACGCATCAGATCTCTTATTGGTTTGTCAGTAGATCAATCGGCACTGGGGCTTTTTAAGCTAATCTCCAATAACATTTCAAGTAGCTTTTAATTACTTGAAAGGAGTAAAAAATGATAAAGAGACTTTCAGTAGTGTTTATAGTTTTCTTAGTGGTTGCTTTCATCGCCGGGGGAGTTTTGGCGGCACTTAACCAGCAGGATGCTAACAAGACCAGTTATAAATCCGAGGATCGGATAAACGATAACGGAGCAGTAAAGGCTCCGGCTCCCTCCAAGTATACTCCGGGAATCGTTTCCAAATCCACCTGCGCAGGTGTTTCCACCACCATCCCCATTATAGAGCATAGCCAGATCGGCGACACCTGGTACGACTACCAAGCCAACGGCTCTATGGGCCGGATGATATCGGTCAGCAGCGACGGCTGCCGTCATACCACCTGGCATTACACCAACGGGGTATATGGCGGAACGGTTTACCGCTATGTAAAGTCCAACGAGGGACTTGGACCTAATCCTGTGGACTGGATTGGCTACATTGATGCGGACGGTGGAATCAATAAGAATGCGGGATATCCCAACCAGACGCACCTGTCCGACGGGACCTCAATCTCAATTTATCACCGCACCGCCGGGACCCCGACCTGGTACAGCACCATTGCCGCGGAAGAAGAGGCATGCGGCAACAGCTGGAACCGTCATTGGGATATTCCGGATTACATCGAAGGTGCCACTTCCGGCCAGCCGGGACAATGGCCCAAGGGAGAGGTGCAGCACGATCCGATCACCAGTAGAGATTACATCCATGTAGTGGCACAGGAAGGCATAACCTCGGGGGTTGATCCGGCGATGATGATTTACGAGCGATGCTACATAAAAGACGGACCCGGAACTGCCGACACCATGATCTGCCAAACCTACCGGGGCGGAGCCACCCAGACCTTTAAGTCGGTGGCGGAAATCAGCCATCCTTCAACTTTCTTCACCGTCAGCCCGTTCGATTCCTCCTGCGAAGTCAGCCCGGTAGTGGCGGTTTCGCCGGTAGCCAGGAGCGTGGCGGTGGTTTATATGAAGCCCACTGACCCTCTCGGCTCATGCGATTATTTCCAGGATGTTTTATATTTCGAGTCAGACAGCTGCGGCAACGACTGGATCGATGGATTTCACTGGCCTCCCATCAAGCACAACATCACCCATTATGGCGCAACCAATCTGGAGCGCGCCTACCGGGATGTGGCGGCCTGTTATGATTTTCAGGACAGTCTGCACATCGTTTGGAGCGCGGGAGTATGGGATCCGGCTGATCCGACCAGTTTATATTACCGGGCGTATCTGTATCACTGGAGCGTGAAAGACGGAAAGAGTCTGATTGCCTCCAAGATACAGGATTATACCTATCCGGTGGCTCACCATTTGAATATAGCCAAAGTGGGCGTTTCGGCTAATGACCCGATTTATCATCCGACTGGCGATTCGGTTTACATCTATGCCACCTGGGTTCAGTTCGACAGCGCGGACGTATCGGCGGCCACCCACGGCAACGGCGATCTCTGGGGATGCGGCAGCAATAACGGCGGATATACCTGGGAAGAAGTACATAACCTGACCAGCACCAATAGCAACGGCTGTGCCGCGGGAGTATGCGTGAGCGAGGATTGGTCATCGCAGGCGGCGAATATGTATAATGGCAATCTGCAAATGATGTATATTTGCGATAAGGATGCGGGCAGCTGCGTTCACGGCCAGGGCGGTTGGACGGACAACCCGGTGTATTATTATGAACTCCAAGGATGGCGGATTGACCTAATTCCTCGGCTTTCTTATGCCATTAAGTCACCGGCGGCATGGACCGGACCTCCGCTGAAAGTTACTCCGGGCGGAAGCAAAACCTTGGTCTTTACGGTATCCGACATCGGTAACGCCAACCTGGTTTACAGCGTAACCACCGACGATCCCTGCATTATATGTAACATTGGAGCTACCACCCTGGCGCCCCACGCCTCCAATGATGTATCCGCGAGCGTCCAAGGTTCCGGCGCTTGCAACGGCACCTTCGTCGACGGCAATATCATCATCACCTCCAACGATCCGACCCACTCAATGACCTACATACCGGTTCAGGCAGTGGTGGCGAACGATTACTATGAGTGCCCCAACGATCCGGTTACTTACGATAGTCTGGAAAACAATTATTTGCGATTCTATGTCAACGCCAACACTCAAGAGTGGATTGAGGATATCGGTAACTTTCCCGACACCGTTCATAACGTATTCTTCCGGGGCGGAGCCTTTGCCGCTACCACGGAGAGTGGCGACACCCTGGCAGGCCGATATTATGGCACCAACGACCAGCATACCCTGGCCCGTGAGTCCCTGCATGTGAATACTTACAACAGCTATGGTATCTTCGGCTGGTTGGAGTACAGCTGGAACGTTGCCATAGAAGATATAAATCCACCCATGGATACCAAGTGGTGGTGGTTTGAGATTCTGCACGAGAACTTCTTCTTCAACAATACCGTTTCCACTGACCTGCAGAATTGCGTGATCAAGTTCATCACCGTCGAGCGGCATGCTCCTCCAACCTGGTGGCCCTCTCAGCCGCCCTTTACCGGCTATGAAGATACCTATATCGGCAGTTTCATGGACATTGATGCTCCTTATGACACCTGCTGCAAACAAAACGGCAGAAACCGGGCGGGATACGATGCCACCAACCAGATCGCCTGGACCCGAGGCTGGGATTACACCGGCGCCCATCCCGCGTATAACGATTACTATGCGGGTATGGCTATGATTGCCGGCACCCAGGCAGGGGAAAGCACCACGCCTTATGGCACCTACAACGTGCGTAATGACAGCACGGTTTACAAGCGGAACTCGTGGGGCTGGTACGACGGTAAGTTCTATCAGTTTGCTTCACTCAATGTACCCAGCACGGTTTGGGATCCGGATTCGATCGTAGATCGCAGCCAGTTTGTAACTGCGCGCAAGATTGCAGCCGGGAGTGATCCGAAAGCCAAAGCTTCCTTCACCCTGGTGGAAGCCGTAAGCACTACCGGATTGGCTGGCCTGCAAGCCCGAGTGACGGCTGCCCGTGCCTGGGTGGCAAGTCATCCCGCCATCATATGCGGTGATGCCAACAACAGCGGGGTAATCGAGATCGGAGATATCGTTACCTTGATCAGTTACCTCTACAAGAATGGTGCGGCACCGGCCGGTCCAATGATGCGGGGAGATACCAACAACAGCGGAGTGGTCGAGTTGGGAGATATCGTAACTTTAATCTCTTACCTGTACAAAAATGGGGTCGCTCCGAAGTGTCCGGGCGTCTGGTAAACTGCAGAATTGGAAAAGAAGATACTATCTTCATTTTAAGGAGATAAAATAAGGGATAGCCTAAAAGGCTATCTCTTTTTTTATACAATTCCACCGGATGGTTAAAAGTGTTCTTCAGGGTGAATCTTATCAGGTTAAATCCTCACCTTAACTCTTTTTCCCTTTTTAAAAATGAAACTTTCAACAAGAAAATTTAAGTGGATTTTTTAAAACGGACCAACCCTTATAGCTAAGTTTAAGCCCAATAAAGGGTTTGTCTTCCTTTATGAAGACATGATTTGTCTTGTTTTTTTAAAGTTTTTCTTAAGTCTGCTTGGTATCTTTAAATTGAAAGAAAAGGAGATTCGAGATTTAAGAAAATTTATGCTTGACAAAAAAGGTGTTTGAATTATTTTGATTTCCAGAAGGGGATATGTTTGTTTCATTCTTTAGCAAGTTGAAAATACGACATTTTGCATTAACAAGAAACGCTCGGGATAACCGGATCTATTTTCCATTCCTGCAGTGGAAATTATAGTGTCTTTTGCTCTATCTCCACAGGTTTTGTTTTGGTATTGATTAACTCGATATTTGAACATTCTAGTCTGTGAAAAACCATGTTAAATAAATATCAAGATTCAAAAACTTTCCCCGATCTTAAAAAGGAGGTGACCCCCCCAACCCAGGATCGGAAGTACTGCAATCTATCAAAACCAAGAAGACTGAATATTTACCCTAAATAAGAGGAGGTGGTCCCCAATAATTATGTCCTTTTCTTAATATTTAGCAAAATTTTATTAAGACAGAAAGGAGAGAAAGATGATAAGGAAAATTATTTTAATGGGTTTGGTTCTGGTGACGGGCTTTTTATGGTCAGGGGTTAACGCATGGGATTTGGTCTCCAATGGTGATTTTGAAGGTGGGTTCTTCGCTGACGGGGACGATTCTATTCCCAACAGCTGGACAAAATTAGAAACCTTTTCCGGTGGTCCGGGTGAAACCTCCATCCTCAAACCGGCTCCGGATAACGGCCCTACGTCTTCCGGTACTAAGTCCTTGGATTGGGTGAGATCGAATGGGGGTGCTAGTGGCGACTGGACCGGCTGTGAGCAGGTGTTGAATGTCGACGTCACCAATAGCCGCATCCTCAATTTGACCATCGATGTAAAAGCTTTTTCCCACACTTTGGGAGGATCAGGCACTACCCCGGAAGACTGGGAATATCCGGTGACCGTGGTGGTTTATTATACCGATGCCGGAGGAACCCCCAGGTACTGGCAATGGGGCTGGTATCTGTGGATAGATGAATCGACCGGACCGCCACCGGATCACAAACAGGTGACCGGGAACGGGGTGGTAACCGCTCAGCGGATTCCCGCGGGTCTTTGGGTGTTGAATTCCTTTAATCTTTTAACCGAGTTGACTAATCCAGCCATAATTAACCGCATTAGAGTGGCTGGTTCGGGTTGGGATTTCGCCGGGAGAGCAGATAACGTTCAAGTCCGCTGCGAAAAGGGCTGGTATTGGAAACCCAAATATACGGATTATGCCCCTTCGGGCATGCCGGATTTCGATCAAAAGCAGGACAATTGGTGGAAGCAGGTGGGACTCCAGCAGGAGTGGACCTTCTGCGGTCCTGCGGCAGTGGCAAACTGCTGGTGGTGGTTCGATTCCAAGTTCAACCATCCTGCCGGGGCTCCCGGTGATGGTTTGGATCAATACCCATTGGTTCGAGACTATCTCGACGGTAATCCGCCTTTAGTTGGATTTGACGATCATGATCCGTGGAATGTGAATCACATTAACACTCCTTGGAATCCCCCCAACATACCGGCACCGCCTCCTACCCCTCAGCCATTCGTTCCCGGACCCCAGATGCCTGGTCAGGTTCCCTCCTGGGGTGAGCTGGTAGAACGTTTGGCTTGGTATTTCGATACGGATGGCATCAGAACCACCTATGGCACCCACACCGGGACCAATGTGATGACCATGCAGCAGGGAATCGACATGTGGCTCAACAGCGAGACTTTTGCGGATGGACATACTTTAGCAGACCGATTGTACGAGCGGACTATCGAGATGCCCTCCTTCGCCCAGGTGGAGAGTCTGGTGGAGGAAAGCGAGGATGTGATCCTGCTTTTAGGATTCTGGTATTTCGGGACGGGCGAACAGCAATTCATCCGGGGAGACTTCAATGCGGATGGAATAGTTAACTTTATGGACCTTAACATATGCTTGAATGGGCCACCTTACATGTGTGATGATGCAGCGGATGTGAACGATGACGGGGTATTAAATTCTATGGATTGCACCTATTTGAATAATTTTCTCATGGGTGGTCCCCCTCCCCCTCCGCCATTCCCCGACTGCGGTGTCGATCCGACCGTGGATGCGCTGGGGTGCCAACATTTCTCTATATGTCCCTACGGGCCGGGACAGTGGTACCGGGTCGGCGGGCATTACGTAACGGTGGCGGGAGTCTGTTCCGATTCTTTGAAGATCGCCTTCTCCGATCCTTTCGTGGATTGGGCAGAACAGGGAAATCCCGGAAGAATCGGTAATGGTCAGATAATCCCCCATGCGCCAATTCCGCACGCTGATCCGACCATTCACAATGACGCCGGAAATGTCTCCCATGATATTTATACTATTATGGAAGGATCCCCCAGCCCGGGTGGCTCCTGGTGGATTCCCGGTTATCCCGCTTCCTATAATCCCTATGACTGGATGTATAATTTCGGTTCGCAGAATATCCCCGATCAATTCTTGACTCAAACCCGCTCTTGGAACGGGATGGATCCGGTTCATACCGAGGTGGAATATGCGGTGGTGGTTTCACCGACCAATCGTCCGCCGGAGATCATCCAGCCGGATACTTTGTATAATTACCGGCTCTGCGATACCATCTACTACACCTTCCACGGCATAGATCCGGACGGGGACGTGATCCAAGACTTAGCGTCGCTGTCCATTGTGCCGTCATGCGGCACCTACACCGTATCCCGAATATCCGGACAGGGAACTTCCAGCGGAACCTGGCTGGTCAGCTGGATCACCGCCGGTTGCCAGGCAAGCGTCTCCTACCAGATTATCGTGGATCTGACCGATGTGCTGCAGAACAAGTCATATTGCACCACCTATTGCACCCTGGCGCCCAACCTTCCCCCGCACATTGGTCAGCCGGATTCTCTGACCGCTTTCGTGGGGGATGTAGTCAGTTACGATATAACCGGAAACGATCCGGACGGAGATGTCATCCTGGATCAGGCATCGATCCAAGTCATACCCAGCTGCGGTTCGTATTCCATAACCAGAACTTCGGGTCAGGGAACATCGTCCGGAGTGTGGAACGTAGTTTGGCAGACCAGTGGCTGTGTTGCGGGTTCGTATCTGGTGATTCATGATCTGTCCGATGGGTGCACTAGCTCTTACTGTACTACCTATGTAAAACTACTGGAGACCGTCGGGTGGTATTGGAAGCCTGATTATCCGGATTATGCTCCGTCGGGTATGCCGGACTTCGATCAAAAGCAGGATAACTGGAAGCAGATGGCAACCGCCCAGTACACCTTCTGCGGACCGGCAGCAGTAGCCAACTGTTTCTGGTGGTTCGACTCCAAGTACAACGTTCCTCCGGGAGCGCCGGGAGACGGCATCGACATGTTCCCGCTGGTGCGCGACTACATGGATAACAATCCGCCATTGATGGGACCAATATGGGACGACCACGATCCCTGGAATGTGGATCATGTGGCCACCCCCTGGACTCCTCCGAATATACCTATTTTCCCGCCAACCCCGCCGTTCGTTCCGGGGCCACAACTCCAGCCAAGCGGCATGCCGCCTTGGGGTGAATTAGTGGAGCGGTTGGCCTGGCTCTTCGATACGGATGGAATCCGAACCGGGTACGGTCTGCACTTTGGCACCAAAATCAACCAGATGTATCAGGGAATCCAGATGTGGCTGTCCAGCGAACTTTTCCTGATGGATACTTTATGCGTGGCTCTGCAAGCCAAGCCCACCTTTGCTCACGTGGAGTCGCTGGTGGAGAAATCCGAGGATGTCATCCTGCTCTTGGGATTCTGGTTTGAAGACCCGGCGGGAAGCGGAAACTGGTTCCGGTGCGGCGGGCATTACGTCACCGTAGCGGGAGTGAACTCGCTAGAGTCCCAGATCGCTATCTCCGATCCATACTTAGATGCGGCGGAGATGGGCCTGCCGGGAAGAGTTAGAAACGGCACCATCATTCCTCATCTGGCCGGGCATCCTGCCCCGACTCACAATGATGCCGGAAACATTTCCCACGACATCTACTCAGTCCTTCAACCTTCCCCCAGTCCGGGCGGAGTCTGGGCATTGCCCGATTATCCGGGAGATTGCTATGATTTTAACCAGCAGAATATTCCGGATGAGTTTATACCGCAAACCAGAACTTGGAACGGTGTCTCTCCGGTCTTCACCGAGGTAGAATATGCCATCCATATCAGCCCGTGGGATTACCGTGGCGATATCAATGTCCCATACGGCGACGGGAAAGTCGACATCGGCGACGTGGTCTACCTGATCAATTACCTGTTCAAGCATGGACCGGCGCCGGTTCCACTGGTTGAAGGAGATGTGAATTGCGACGGGAAAGTCGATATCGGCGACGTAGTTTTCCTGATCAATTATTTGTTC
The DNA here is from genome assembly GCA_903908285.1 of uncultured candidate division Zixibacteria bacterium. Lineage (GTDB taxonomy): Bacteria > Zixibacteria > MSB-5A5 > MSB-5A5 > SM1-73 > CAIVRH01. Next base: position 2,648 of record CAIVRH010000034.1, on the reverse strand, counting down.
AAGAACGGAAACGTCCCCAAATGCTGTGACCTGTAATCGGTTTTTCCGTAATGTAAGCAATACAAAAGCCCCCTGAAGAAAATTCGGGGGGCTTTTGTTTATCCTCGTTCTCTAAGATGAACTTCCGAAAAAATTGAAAAGATTTTCTCCTTTGTGAATATGTTGGGTGTCTTCAGACGCATGTCAACATTGGGCAGGGTATTTAGCTTCCATAACTCACCCCCTGTTTCCCCTTCAGGGTGAATCCCTTTCCTTCAACCCTGAGGTCTCAGGACCGAAGGGCAGGGTGAACCCTTCTCTTAGTAAGAGAGGGGGACTAAGGGGGAGAGTTTTATTGCAACGAAAAAAACACCGGGGCAGGGTGCCCCGGCTACGGCTTTGCAAAAGCCCCGCAAGGCGGGATTTCCGCTTTGCTCCAACAAGCTTTTGCACTCCCAAAACCACTTTTCAACACTTCCATTTGACCCTGCCCTGACCAATAAACAAATGTCGTCTGTTTCCCAGATAAAAGAAAATATCTTGCTTTTGAACTGACTTGAATTTATATAATAAACCAGTTCATCTTTGATCTGGTAATTTGCTATGACCATTCATGCTTTCGGAGGATAAATGTTGAGCTTGGAAGAACAATTAAAGGTAATCCAGAGGGGAACGGTGGAGATCATCCCGGAGGAGGAATTGGTAGAGAAATTGAAAGCTTGTATTAGGGAAAACAAACCATTGAGGGTAAAGCAGGGGTTTGATCCGACCGCACCCGACATACATTTGGGGCATACGGTTTGTCTGCGAAAACTTAAACAATTTCAGGAGCTGGGGCATAAGGTGATCTTGATCATTGGCGATTACACCGGTATGGTGGGCGATCCCTCCGGCAGGTCCGAAACCCGACCCCAGCTTACCACAGACGAGATAAAAACAAATGCTCTAACCTATCAGGAACAGTTTTTCAAGGTGGTGGACGAAAGCAAAACTGAGGTCCATTTCAACGGGGAATGGTTCAGTAAAATGAGTTTTGGCGAGGTGATGAAACTGGCATCCAATTTCACCGTGGCGCGGATGCTGGAGCGGGACGATTTCTGCAAAAGGTACAAGGATCAAGTTCCCATCAGCATTCACGAGCTTTTTTATCCCTTAATGCAGGCATACGATTCGGTCATGATTCATGCCGACATGGAGATCGGCGCCACCGAGCAGAAGTTCAATCTTTTAGCCGGCAGAACCATTCAGGAGTTGTACGGACAAAAGCCCCAGGTGATCCTTACCATGCCGGTTCTGGTGGGAACGGACGGACAGCAGAGAATGTCCAAGTCGCTGGGAAATTACATTGGTGTGGCAGAGCTACCCAAGGAGATTTTCGGCAAGATCATGTCCATCCCGGATGAGCAGATATATAACTACTTCGAGCTGGTGACGGATGTGAAGCCGGATGAGCTGGCGCAGATCAAAAAGGAATTAGAGGGAAAGAAGACCAACCCCATGATTTTGAAAAAGAGATTGGGGAAAGAGATCGTTCGGATGTATTACGATGCAACTGAAGCGGAGAAAGCCTGTCAAGAGTTTGAACGGGTCTTCTCGAAAAAGGAGCTTCCGGAAAATATTCCGGTGATAATTGTGGAACACGACCAGGCAGAGATATGGATAGCCCATCTGTTGGTCAATGCCGGATGTGCCGAGTCGACCAGCCAGATCAGAAGATTGATTAAACAGGGTGGACTGTATATTGACAACCTGAGAGTCGACGATGAAAACCTGAAAGTTCTGGTAGCCGGGGAGAAGTTAGTGAGGATTGGAAAGAGGGGGTTTTTTAGGATCGTGGGAAAAGTAAAAGGTTGATGATCGACGGGCGGATTAAGGTTAGTAATGTATTAAAATTAGAACAAAGGTACAAAAGTTATTGACAAAATTTAATTTCCCACCTAAATTGATAATGCTACAAAAGGCAACCATGTAAAAGATTCGTAGAGGCGGCAATGAGAAAGATCGCTATAATTTGTGGTTTTCTTTTTCTCCCGATTTCAGTTTTTGCTGACACCCACTATATCTCCAAAACCGGTTCTGATACATATCCTTACACCTCCTGGGCAACGGCGGCGGATTCTATACAAAAGGGGATAAATGCCGCCTCTTACGGCGATACGGTAAAGGTGGGGGCGGGAACTTACCGGGAATACTCTATCGCTATGACTTCGGGAATAACTCTGATTGGTGCAGGCATAGATTCCTGTATCATTGATGCCAGTTTTGTAGAGCAAGATATTTACGAAGATGTAATTGATGGAGCAGATAGTTCTTCTATGGAAGGATTCCATGTTATCGGAAATGGATATGCGGGCTCTTTGGACGGTATTGAGGATCCTAACGGAATACCAATGAAGTTTATAAGGGGCAACATGGTTACCAATTGTTGGACATCGATATTTGTAAGATTGTGTCCTGAAGTTAGTAATAACTTGATAGATAACTGTCATATCGGCATATATTTAAGTTATCTATGCACACCTTTAATTCAAAACAACACCATAACAAATTGCTCTGAAGGCATTGAGGGGGCATTTTCGCCAAAATATCCGCAGATAGTAAAAAATGTAATTCATACAGTACTCCGTGCTGTAGCAATACAGCTTAATGATTCACTTTTCATGACCAAT
>CAIVRH010000033.1 GCA_903908285.1 uncultured candidate division Zixibacteria bacterium | reverse complement strand
AACATAGTGTTTTCCTTCTGCGTTCTCTAAAATGTATACGAAATACATCTTATCGCCCTATACGCTCTTCCCGCCCTTGGCGGGACCCCGCCACAGGCGGTGGCCAGGCGTGCTCCTTAGACCAACTCGGACATCTCTCCGTTTTCAAAAACTAGTCTGAACCATTACTTCTATCTAACAGATGTTTAAAAGCTCTTCCACTATTATATTTCTTGATCTGTTTCTCTCTTGAATAAGCTTCCTCTTTGGTATAAAAAGCTTCTCCGGCCTGTTCTATTATATTCTTTTCTGCCATCAAAAGCAATGGCTTTATACTCACTGCATCTGTTGAATACGAATCATACTTCCCGGTATTTAAAATTCACTTTATTTTCGCCACCTTAACGATCCGAGACTTCCCCCCGGCATCTATTTTCAACAGATATACCCCACTCCCCGTCTCTTCCCCATGTTCGTTTCGTCCATACCAGATTCTTTCGTAGATCCCATTCTCGTTTCCACCGGAATCAAAACCCGATTTTTCCGGGAACTGGTAAACTAATTCCCCTGCTACGGTGAAAACACTGATTTTGACTTTATCAGAAACATCGGCAGTTTTTACGATCACGGTCAGACTATCGGAGAAAGGATTGGGAAATGTCCGTATTTTAACCTCAGGCGCAAGCGTAAAAATAACATTTATTTTCTGATGGGAATTGAGGGTATCCTGAGCCGAAACTACAATCGAATCTACGTTAATGCCCGCTTTCAAATCGCTTGGATTGACCCGAACCACGATTGAGTCGGGTGTGATCCCTGAATCGGGGGAAACAGTTATCCATCCAGACGAGGAGTAAGCCTCCCACTTAATCCCTCCTCCTTGCCAGTTTGTTAAACTCAAGGTATCTTCCTGGAATTGCGTATCCCCGAAGGAAGCGGTAAAATTTAAGGTTTGGGGAGAAACCACCAGACTCAATCCACTGGCTTTGGCTGCATCCGCGATTCCGTATCCCATGGAATTATCCGGATAATCCGCTTGGCTAGCGGTACTCTGTAAAGCTTCCCTTACTTTGGCAGGATTCCAATTCGAATGTACTTCCAGAATCAAGGCACATACCCCGGCAATCAGAGGGGTGGCTAAAGAGGTGCCGCCTGAATAAGTGTAACCTCCGCTGGAGCTGGCACAGTAGGTTAAAACCCCGCAGGCATCCACATCCGGTTTGATCCTGAGGTCAGAAGTCGGCCCCATCGAGCTGAAATAGGCAATATCCCCTTGCAGATCCACCGCTCCGACTGCGATGACGCCATATCCATCGGCTGGCGCTATGATATAATGCCAGTCATTATTTCTCTCGTTTCCGGCACAGTTTGTCACTACAATCCCTTTAGAAACCGCTAAATCGGCCGCTATGGTACACCGAGCCGTTTTCCCATCCATATCCTGGTAGGTATACCAATTATTGTAACCCAGCGAGCTGGTGACCACGTCTGCTCCTATACTGTCCGCCCATTCTACCGCTGCCACCCAATTATCTTCTTCCGATACCACTTCGGAGTCCACCTGTTCGGTTTTAGCTAAGGCAAACTCTGCCCCATAAGCAGCTCCGATCAAAGTGTCATTAACAAATCCACCCACGGCAGACCAGACCGAAGTGCCATGATCTCTCTGCTGATCGTTTTGATCCTCCACATTGTCATCTCCGTTGATGAAGTCATGAGTGGCTACCAATCTTCCAGAATTCAAGATAGAACTGAAAGCCGGATGACCAAGCCAATAGCCGGTATCCAGTATGGTGATCAATACCCCTTTTCCGCTGTAACCTAAATTATGTAATTCCGGAACACGAAGCTGCGCCAGTTGGGCATATGACTTTCCGTATCCGGAAACCTGGCCCTCTTGAAGCTTCCCTAACCGGTTTAATTGTTTTTCTTCCACCATAGGGTTCTTCCGGATGAACCTCGCCACTTTCTTTATGGCTCGCACATACGGCAAATCCTTCACCTTTTCAATCTGCCCTCTATTTCCCGATATCGAAGCCGCATTCAACCACTTGGAAATGGTTCTGATTTTAATCCCGTAGTTTTCCAGTTCTGTCAAATATTCCTTCCTAACCGGAAGATCGGTGAAATCCACATGGGGAGTTGCTCCCCTCAGGATTCTTCTCCTTATCGATCTTTCAGTGAATTGACGGGTGCACATATCCAAAGCAGTATTGTATTCGCCAGACGATTTTATCCCCTTGTCGGTAAAAAACACCCATACTGCCACCGCAGAATCAGATGGAATGCTTTCTAAGTAGGTTTGTGTTTTGACATCGATTATAGGTGCTTCGACCGGATATTCAAATGCTGTCAGCGCAGCGCTCTTCTCCTGGGAAAACGTTAACTGTGCCAAAAGAAGTATGCTACCAAAAGATACCCAGAATAATCCTTTGAATCTTTTGGTTAAAACCTTTCTCTTCACATAATCCATAAAACCCTCTGGTATAAATATCCTGCCATGACCATCCCCTCGAATTTACGCATACAGAATCAACTGTCAATCAATTTTTATATACGGTTGTTCCTCTCGTTTGCGAAAACCGTTGGAACTATTACGGTTGAAGCTTCAAATTTATTTTATTCAAAATCCCCTCTCTCCCAAAAGAAAACCCCCGCCAAAGACGGGGGTTTTCTCGATCTCTAATCTTATACCCCATTTTACTTCTTCTCAGTTTTTGGGGCAACTGGACCAACTTTATGCTGCACCAGCTTAATTGCATCCGCATATTTGAAGGGTTTATAAGTTGGGCTCTCTTTGTTGTGGCATTTGACACACAGCCCTTCGGTTGGCTCAACCAAACCGTTTGCCATCGCCAGTTTTTTGTCTTTCATTATCTGCGCTTTCCAGTAATTCTCACCCGGCCCATGGCAGACTTCGCAGGTCACCCCTTCTTCCATGGAATATTTGTCTCCCGTGGCTTGCTGATATCCGGTGATATGGCATTTGAGGCATTTTTCACTCTTGCTGGCGTCAGCTATCCCCATCCCCTTGGCAATGCCCTTTGATTGTTCATTGAGTAGGGTCTGATAAGCTTTAGCATGACCCTCGGCAGTCCACTGATCGTATATCTTTCCTTTAAGCTCGCTATTGTGGCACATTCTGCATTTGGCAGTTCCGATATACTTGTTAACCACCTTGGTTATTGCTTTGGTCGTATCTTTAACTGTAGTCTCCTGCTTGGTTGTCACTTTTTTGGTGGTATCGGTTACACCGGTGGTTGTCTCTGTTGTGGTTGTTTCTGTTTTGATTGTATCTTTCTTGGTCGTATCTGCTGAACCCGGTTTGTTCTCAGTCTGAGAACAAACCAAACTGAAAGTGAGGAAAGATGCTACGGCAATTAGAACCAAGATCAGTGTAAGTTTTCTCATTCTCCTTTTTCACCTCCTTCGACTGTTTGAATCTCTCTCGTCTACCAAATCTATATTTTGCAACTTTGATTGTCAATACGAATCTAAGAAGATATCTGTCTTTTTAACACCGGTCTAACACTTTTGCCTTCATATATATACGAACCCCAAAAGTCCGTTTCTAATAATAATACAATTGATCCATCACCTAAATTCCGTCGATTTATCTAACTTCATTGATTTTAGCTATTTCATTTTCCTTAAATCACACTCATCTGAATAGATTCGACTTGAGAAAAGATTCATTTTCGAACTGCTTCTACTTTTTTCTCCATGATTCGATCGATTGCACTTTCATATACTTCCGCCAGTTTCGACACCGGGAGATCGATCCAACCCTCGATGTTCAGATTATGACCCTCCACTTTTCCCAACACCGAAAAAGGAATTTGATGCTTTTGGGCGATCTTTTCTAAATCGGACCAGTGCTCCGGTTTCACCGTAACGATTATCCGGGACTGGGTTTCCCCAAAAAGAAGAGCGTCTGCTCTAATCTTATCACCCAACCTGATTTTTGCTCCCAGCCGGTTTGGAGAAGAAATACAACTCTCTGCCAAAGCTGCCGCTATCCCCCCCTCGGAACAATCATGCGCCGATTTGATCCAACCGTTCCGGATCATTTCCAAACAGGCATCCTGAACTCCTTTCTCCTTATGCAAATCCAGCTCCGGTGTCTCTCCCTTGACCAGATTGTAGATAACCTTCAGGTACTCGCTCGCGCCCAATTCCTCCCGATTCTCCCCCAGAAGGACGATCAAATCCCCTTCTTCTTTGAACCACATGGTGGTGACATGCTTCAAATCCTCTATCAAACCGATCATCCCCACCACCGGTGTGGGATAGACTATTCTCTGCGGATCTTCATTGTAAAAACTCACATTCCCGCCGGTCACCGGTGTCTCGAAAGTACGGCATGCTTCGCTCATCCCGGCCACACACTCGGTAAAAGTCCAATACACTTCCGGATCGTAAGGATTCCCGAAATTAAGACAATTGGTAATGGCTAATGGTTTGGCTCCGGAGCAAACCACATTCCGGGCCGCTTCCGCCACGGCGATTCTCCCCCCCATTCTTGGATTTAAGTAACAGTACCTCCCATTGCAATCGGTGCTGGTGGCAATGGCTTGGTTGGTCTTTCTTAACCGGAGCACCGCTGCATCCGATCCCGGTCCCACCACCGTAGCGGTTCTGACCATGGTATCATATTGCTCATACACCCATTTCTTGCTGGCCAGATTGGGAGAACCTAAAAGCTTCAAAAGCACTGAATCGAAATCCGGTGGGACTTCCAATTCGGACGGATTAAACCGGTTGGCGTCTTCCAAATACTTCGGTTTCCTTTTTTCCCGGATATATACCGGAGCTCCACCTCCCAGAACCAATGATGCCGCCGGAATTTCCGCCACCACCTTGCCTGCGTTTTTCACTCTTAACATCCGGTCGTCGGTTACCTGGCCGATGATCACCGAGTTAAGCCCCCATTTGTGGAATATCTCCTGAACCTTCTTTTCATATCCTTTTTTGGCAATCACCAGCATCCTTTCCTGCGATTCGGAAAGCATGATTTCGTAAGGGATCAAATTCTCCTCTCGCACCGGGACTAAAGAAATATCGATTTCGATTCCGCTTTTCCCCCGGGCGGCAGTCTCGGAAGTAGCACAGGTTAGCCCCGCTCCTCCCAAATCCTGTATTCCCACGATCAGATCCTCTTTGATTATCTCCAGGGTGGCTTCCATCAAAAGTTTTTCCATGAAAGGATCACCGATTTGAACCGAGGGACGTCTCTGTTCCGATTTTTCGGAGATCTCTTCAGAAGCAAAGGTGACTCCATGAATTCCGTCTCTGCCGGTGGAGGCTCCCACCAGCAATACGGGATTGCCCTCTCCTTCTGCTTTAGCCCGGGCTATCTGGTCCACTTTAACCACCCCGATACACATAGCATTAACCAGAGGATTTCCGGTATAGGATTCGTCGAAATATACCTCCCCCGCCACCGTGGGAACACCGAAACAGTTACCGTAATCCCCGATCCCTCTCACCACCCCGTCGAACAGGTAGCGCACACGGGGAGACGATAGATTTCCAAACCGGAGGGAGTCCAAACAGGCTATGGGTCTTGCCCCCATGGTAAAAATGTCCCGCATGATCCCCCCCACCCCGGTGGCTGCACCCTGGTAAGGCTCCACCGCGCTGGGATGATTATGGCTTTCTATCTTGAAGATGATGGCCTGTCCGTTTCCGATATCCACCGCTCCCGCATTCTCCTCCCCCGCTTTAGCTAAAAGACTGGCTCCATCCCGGGGGAAGGTTTTCAGGATGGCAATGGAGTTTTTGTAGCTGCAATGCTCCGACCACATCACCGAAAAGATGCCCAATTCGGTATAAGTGGGTTTCCGGTTCAGGATTTTGACGATCATCTCGTATTCTTCCTCATTCAGACCGTGTTGCTTGACCAAATCCAGCGTAACCTCAGGTTCGGTAGAAGAAGTGGCTTTGGAATTCATTTTTCGTATCCTCTGTTTTGAACTATATGCTGATAAAAAGTCTGCTTATCGCTTATTATTCAATTATTTTGGAATATACGGGCAGTTAGATTTAAAGTCAATACAAAGATTGAATGGATAACAGGTTGACAAGCTTTGCAAAACCTGTAACCTGATCGGAAAGTATGTAACCTGACTATGGACAAAAGGATTATAACTCATATATTTCATCGTGTGGAGAAATAAGGGATAACCCAAGTTGATTTAAATTCACCTATTATGGGAAAAAATGAATTTATAAAAATGAGGATTCTGGAAAGAAAGATATTAGAGAGAATCCTTTTCGCGCTACTCCTTACTTTTATCCTTTTATCCCCCTTCCCGGCGTTTGCTCAAAGCAGCATGGAATCTACTTCTGCAGAAAATGACTCAACTCTTTACATCGGAAAGATAGAAATAATCCGCAAGAATGTCTTCGACCCGGAGATAAAGGATGAGAATAAAAAACTGTTCTTGCTGGTTAACAAATTTCATTTTCTCACCAAGGAGAGAGTTATTCGGCAGGAACTATTGTTCAAAGAGGGGGAGGTGTATGACGAAAAGCTGATGGAAGAGAGTGAAAGGAATCTGCGCAATTTGAACTTCCTGGGAAAGGTCACACTAGAGGCGAAAAGAGACCGGGAGAGGATGGATGTTCTGGTAAGAACTCAGGACCAGTGGAGCACCACGGTCAATTTCTCTGCCCAGGCGGTAGGCAAGTTTTATTCTGTGGAAGCATACATGGAAGAGCATAATTTCCTGGGATGGGGCAAGAGTTTGATTGCTGGATACTTAAAAAACTCCGAAAGGAACCAGCGACAATTGACCTATTGGGATGGAAATATGTGGGGAACCCATCTTTTGCTCCAGACAGACCTGTATGATCGATCCGATGGTCATCTCTATAATTTCCTGTTTTCCCGGCCATTTTATTCTCTGGAGACCATATCTGCTTTTACCGTTCAATATTTGGACGAAAAAAGCGACATGGATTATTTTCAGGAAGGGGAGGAGCTTTTCTCGTTCCAGAAAAAGAATAAACAGCTTTATCTGGAACTGGGTAGGTCATCCGGAAGTGAGAAGAAAGGGGTTATCTATTGGTTCTATCAATCGCAAGATTTGTCGAACTCATTCTATCAGTATTCCGACTCGCAAAATTATGGGGAATTGCTCCCTCAGAACAGAAAACTCAGGCAGTCTGGTCTCTCCTTCAAACTCTGGCATCCCGAATTCGAGAAATTGAGCTATTTGGATAATTTCGGCAGAATTGAGGACGTTGATTTGGGTTGGCGATTTCAGGGAACCTGGGGCTGGGATGTCTGCCATCCGTTTGATAAGAGAAGAACCGATATGGGTTCCTTTCGGTTTCTTCTCCCTTTCCGGTTGGGGAAAAAACAGTTTCTCTTCTTGGCTCATTTGACCAAGGGAGAATTAGAGAATTACCGGTGGGAGAGGGTGTTGTCCCAGACCGAAGCCAGGATATATTGGACCACCCCCTATTGGCAGACTCTGGTCATGAGAGCCTTGTCCGTTTCCTCCACCAGGCAGGAAAAGGGCTATCAGCTGCTCCTGGGTGGCACCAACGGTTTAAGAGGATTCGAAATATCCCGGTTTTCCGGAAAGAACGAGGTAATCTTGAATCTCGAGGATCGAATCTTTTCTCCGTGGAGGATTTTGACGGTTGCCCTGGGAGGAATTTTATTTTTCGATGCGGGTTACATGGGGGAAGATAATCTGTTTGGACAAAAACTTCATGCAGATGCGGGAGCGGGTCTGCTTCTTGGTTTCACCAAATCCTACAATTGGCGCATAGTCCGTCTCGATCTGGCAAAATCCTTGGATACGAATGATTGGATCGTATCTTTTGGGTCCGACCTGTATTTTGAAATCGGGGACTTCTAGATATCGGGAGGTCAGGAAACTTGCTACCGCTATATCCTTTATAGTAAGGATAGTCAGATTGCCGTCACCAAATCCCGTAAATCAGAAACCCCCGCTTTAAAAAGCGGGGGTTTTTGATTTTGTTTTCTTATCTGACTGAAGCGAATCCCTAATCACAGCACTTTGGTACGTTCCCGTGCTTGAATAGATAATTGATCAGGGTCACTACATCTCCGATATCTACGACGTTGTCGCAATTGACATCCCCCTCCGAAAGCGGATTCGGCACAGGTCCTGATTTGAATAGATAATTGATCAGGAAGACCACATCGCCAATATCCACCACCCCATCACCACCCGGGATGTTGATATCGCCCCGGTAATCCCACGGTGATATCTGCACCGCATATTCTACCACAGTAACGATGGGGTAGGCTCCAGGCCAAGGCGCTGACACCCCAACAAATTCATCCGGGATATTCTGCAGGCTGAAATCATAGCAATAGGCTGGATTCAAAGATACCGGATAGTCCGGTAATATCCAAAGCCCTGCAGGAACCGGAGACGAAGGTTCCACCGGGTAAATGTCATGGGAGACATTCCCTTCGTCGTTATGCACCGTTGCATCATGCGATCCATGAGAATGGGTGATGTATTGACCGTCACCGACATTACCCGGCGCTCCCATCTCGGCATTGTCAAAAGCCGGATCCGATATTCCAATCAGAAGATCACGTGAGTTCACTCCTGCTACAGTCACGTAATGCCCCCCCACTCTCCGCCATGATGCACTTGGACAGGAAGCAAAACTGGCACAGCCAAGACTATCCGGGCTTGGATCTGGACCACAATTCGGGAAAGGTGGCGGCGGCGGGTTTCCCCCCTGGTAGAGAAACTGGATTAGATAGACACAGTCTCCTATGTCGATCATCCCGTCATCATCGATATCGGCTGCATCATTGCACGTTCCAATGACACCCCACTGGCAAAAAATTATCGCATCATTACCATTAACAACTCCATCTCCATTAATATCTCCTCTTATAAATTTCTGCTCTCCCGGACCTTCATTAAACCAGAAGCCCAGAAGCAGAATCACGTCCTCGCATTTCTCCACTAATTTCCCCACCTCTGCGAACGTGGGCATCTGCCAGGTCTTCTCACAGAAGGTATCCGCCAGGGTGCTGCCGTTCGGGAAATGCTCGGATTCAAACCATGCTTGGATTCCTTGTTGTATTTCCATCACGTTCGTTCCAGAATGCTGACAATAACCAGTGCGGACGCCATCGGTATTAAAGTAGTAAACCAGTCTTTCCACCAGTTCACCCCAGGGAGGCATGCCTGGATTCTGGTGACCGGGCATGAAAGGTTGAAGAGTAGGAGGTGGCGGAGGTGTTCCCCCAAATAGCCAAGGAGTCGCCAGATGATTCATATTATAAGGATCGTGGTCATCCCAGGGACCTAGCATTCCGCCTAGCGCGTCAATGTACTCCCTTACCAGCGGGAACATGTCCATCCCGTCACCGGGGACACCGGGTGGATTGTTATACTTCGAGTCGAACCATTTGAAGCAATTGGCTACCGCTACCGGACCACAGAAGGAGAACTCCGACGTTTCGTATTTATACCAGTTGTCCTGGTGCTGGTCCAGATCCGGCATGCCATGGGGGGCATAATCTGGATAGGAGGGTTTCCAGTAGAGTGATTCCGCTTGTTCCCCCGTCAGGTAAAACGCCATGTCAGGAGCTGTTGGGGTGTTAATATTAGTCCAAAAGTTCATACCCAACAAAGGGAAACCCTGAACTGCTTGATGAAGCTGTATACCGCTCGTTTGCGCCCAACCCCACTGTGGTGGAAAGGGAAGCTTCGCCTGAATGGCAATCCAGTATTTCACACCGGCAGTGGCATCGAAAGACGGGCTTAAATTCACGTTATACTCACGGAATCCGTTAGCATCCTGTAGCAATCCCGTGACTGAGGGGAAAAAGTAGGTGGCTAAAGCGGTGGACGAAGGATCAGGCATTCCGCCGCCAGTAGGATAGTTACCCGTACCATTATCTGCGTAGATGTATATATAGAAAGGCATGGGATCAAATTCCTGAATCGGATTCCAGATATATCCCCACCAGTGAATGCCGGTTACCAGCATATTCTGGGTAAACTGAAAATCGTCAGCCCCCTGGGAGACGAACGGATTGACGGTATCTTTCTGTGATGATTCTACTCTTCCGCTGGAGATTGTGCTACCGTTGTTCCATATTATAGACTGGTTAAGAATAGGATTGGGATTAGCTGGAACACTAATATTGGTGGCATTTGTTTTATAGCTAGTGGTAAGCTCCGGCTTGGCAGCCAGAATCGGCAAACTCCAGCCTAGCAGGACGATGCTCAGAACACAAACAAAAACAAGTTTCTTTGACATGTCTTGCTCCTTATTAGGTAAAAGGTTAATCTCTGTCTGTTTTAGCGAAGTGATTCTCAATCCAAAAGATGGTTCCCAAGATATAACTCCCCTTTTTCCTTCGTAAGCACTTTTACGAATTCAGGTAATATCAGAATTTATAACGCTTTCGCTAAACAGCGTAACTGGTTCTTATACAATAAATAATAAGAAATTATAATAACCTAATTTCAGTTTTCCTGAATTTTTTGCAAAACTTCATCCATCCACCTTCAATAGGCGGATATGAGATTCTGATTAGAAATATTTAGATCTTGCGTTTCCCCTTCTTTTCTTTATATAATCCATGACCCCAGGTTTGTCAATAACAAAAGTTGAACTAAAATTAAAAACATCCAAAGCTTTCTATCTGACTTCGTCTCATCTAAGAGTATGCTATTGAAGGAGTTCAAATCACCCGGATATGCCAAAGAGCTCATCGTTACATTAATCATTATTAAAAATCAAAAGCCCCCAGCACTTTGCTGGAGGCTTTTGATTCTGTTTTCTTATCTGTCTGAAGTGAATCCCTAATCACAGCATTTGGGGACTGTTCCGTTCTTAAATAAGTAGTTGATCAGGAAGACAACGTCTCCCACTTCGATATTCCCATCGCAGTTGGTATCACCCTCCATGAAAGGCACCGGTGCCGATCCATGCTTGAACAGGTAATTGATCAGGAAGACCACATCGCCAATATCCACCACCCCGTCACCATTGGGTATTATATTGACGTCGCCGCGATAATCCCACGGGGATATGTCTACCGCATACTCTACCACAGTAGCGATGTTGTAACCACCAGGCCAAGGCCATGACGCCCCCACAAATTCATCCGGGATATTCTGCAGGCTGAAATCATAGCAATAGGCTGGATTCAAAGATAACGGATAGTTGGGTAAGATCCAAAGACCAATGGTGTCGTTGGTTTGTGGTATCACAGCGCTTACTATATTAACAGAGTATATGTCATGTGATACATTCCCTTCATCATTATGAACCGTGGCGTCATGTGATCCGTGAGAATGGGTAATATATAGACCGTCACCGACAATACCCGGTGCTCCCATCTCGGCATTGTCGAAAGCAGGATCCGATATAGCGATCAAATGGTCTTGTCTGTTGATTCCGGCTACTGTAACGTAATGTCCACCACATCGCATCCAATGCATTGAATCATCCATCCACCAGAAGCCCAAAAGCAGTATAACATCCTCGCTCTTCTCCACTAATTTTCCCACCTGTTCGAACGTGGGTATCTGCCAGGTCTTCTCGCACAATGTATCCGCCAGGGTGCTGCCGTTCGGAAAATGCTCGGACTCGAACCACATCAAAATCCCCTGCTGCATGTCCAGTATGTTCGTTCCGGAATGGCTGCAATACTGGGTCCGGACACCGTCGGTGTCAAAATACCAGGCCAGTCTTTCCACCAGCTCACCCCAGGGAGGCATGCCTGGATTTTGGTGACCGGGCATGAAGGGCTGAATAGTAGGAGGTGGCGGTGGAGTTCCCCCAAATAGCCAAGGAGTAGCCTGATGATTCATATTGAAAGGATCATGATCATCATAAGGTCCGAGCATACCGCCGAGCGCGTCAATGTACTCCCTTACCAGCGGGAACATGTCCATCCCGTCACCGGGTAATCCGGGCGGAACGTTATACTTCGAATCGAACCATTTGAAGCAGTTGGCTATTGCCACCGGACCGCAGAAGGAAAATGTCGATGTTTCGTATTTATACCAGTTGTCCTGATGTTGATCTAAATCCGGCATGCCGTTTGGAGCGTAATCCGGATAGGATGGTTTCCAGTAGAGCGAGTCCAGCGATAAACAGCTCGAATGTTTTGTCTTTCCGATAACTCGGATACAAGGATATCCTACCCAGGTTCCGAAAGTTACCGCTACTTGCGACCAGTTAGTCCAGACACCGGTCCAATACGCCCAGGCTTTACAGCTGTCAGCATGATTCGAGAAAGTTTGGGAGGTATTCGGTTGAAAATCGGTTCCGCTCTCCAAGGTGAGACTTACAAAGAATGGACCGGTTACACAACAAGTTTGGCTAAGAGCTTTTTCGATCGTGCCAACCTCGGATTGCTGGATGGTGTAAACCTCGGAACAAAGCAGGGTCTGATTTCCCAGACAAATATCAGTCGCCGAACTATAGATTGACACCCTAACATCGAGGGGCCAGGTAGGAGGATTACCACCTGTAGGGGTGTTATCAGTTAGCACGAATTCCACCGAGTCGATCCCAAAGGGATAAGTTGGGGCGCCACACAACGCCGGGTCAAAGTAGTTGGCATACCCATCTCCAACCGCGTTACCCCAAATGTAATAATATGTGCCCACATCATTCTGCAATCGGCAGGAAGCCCCTTCTAACAGTGAAGATAGTGGGGCAGGAGTTATTCTCTCACCCAGGGGAACCGGTTCTGCTTTCGGAATAGCAGCCAAGACACTGGAGCTGCACCAGATCATCATGGTTATCACTACCAGAGCAAAAATTAGTTTTTTATTCATGTCTTGCTCCATATGGTTAAAAGGTTAATCTTTGGAGATTTAAGCGGAACAAATATAAATTATATAGTT
Source organism: uncultured candidate division Zixibacteria bacterium (assembly GCA_903908285.1). Taxonomy (GTDB): domain Bacteria; phylum Zixibacteria; class MSB-5A5; order MSB-5A5; family SM1-73; genus CAIVRH01. The sequence continues at coordinate 63,707 of CAIVRH010000033.1, read as the reverse complement.
TTGGGGAATATGATTATCTCCTTTCCTTCCTTAAAGGTTCCACAAGTTTTTGGGCTGTCAAGCCTCCTAACCTCTATACCGGACAGCATACCTAATCTTCATCAGATTCAAATTAAAACAAGAATCTAAGACATCATAACATGTCGTTTAATAGGTTTTTTTAGAAATACCTCACCCTTCCACCCAAACTCGTGGGTGGACATGAGGTTTCGATTAGAAATTCACAAAAACAAGTTTTTCCCCTTCGTTATAAATATAGCCTTAAATTCATGATTTGTCAAGGGGAAAACAGATCTATCCCCCCTTATTTTGATTGGCGAAGAATGTCGATCTCTTATAGGAATCCCGCCTATCTTTCGTGAGAATGTATCATAATGCTAGGGTCGGATTTTGACTCGAACCTGAAACTGACATATAAGCACATACTTTAGCTATATCAGTTAACTTATTTAATTACATTGAATTAATATGGCACAGTACCCTGGAGAATAAACTTGAAAGAAACTTTATTTTCCCCTTGACAACTGCACAAATGAGCAGTATATTTACTTTGAAAATAGCAAAGTAATTATTAATCAACAGTTCGGGATTTGTGGTTTAAGGTTTTACTACCAACTACGAACCACGAACTACGAACCGCATTAACCTTGGAGGGCTAGAAATGAGAGTAGAAAAACTTTTAAGATACGGAATTCCCGAATCGATAATCGAAAGCTGGAGAAAGAATCAGGGTGAAGAGCTTCTTCCCCTGCAATCCCTGGCTGTGAGCAAATACGAACTTTTGCACGGCAAAAGCTTAATCATCTCAGCTCCCACCTCCTCCGGCAAAACCTTCTGCGGCGAGATGGCAGCAGTGGCAAACCTCTTCCGAAGAAAAAAAGTTATGTTTTTAGTCCCTTTAAGAGCTGTGGCTGAGGAAAAATACTCGGATTTCTCTTTGAAATATTCATCCCTGGGTATAAAGATCAGTATCTCCACGCATGACCGGCAGGAGGACGACCGGGATATCGAAAGAGGCGATTTCGATCTGGCCATCATGATCAACGAGAAGTTCAACGCGCTTTTGATCAAGAATTTAGACATCTTAAGTCTGGTCCATCTGATCGTGGTGGATGAGCTTCAGATGATCACCGATCCCTCCCGCGGCGCTACTTTGGAACTGGCTTTGACCAAGATAAAAAGCAGCAAATACTCTCCGCAGATTTTGGGTCTGTCCGCGGTGTTGAAAGATCCTGACCGTTTGGCCTCCTGGCTGGGATGCCAGCTTTTAGTGGAAAAGTCCAGGCCGGTCGAGCTTCTACAGGGAGTCCTTTTGAACGGGGAATTCCACTACCGAAAACATAACTCCGGCGAGGAAGGAAACCAAAATTTGGTGCAGATGGAATCGGAGGAATCCCATCACATTCTCTTCGCCAACCTCAAGAAACTGCTGGATGAAAAAGAACAGATACTGGTCTTTTTGAAAAGCAAAAAGAACTGCGAGGATTGTGCCCTTCTTTTCTCGGACCAGTCTCATCTTCCCCCCAGTTTGGATTCTATCCAGGCTCTGCAGGAATTGGAAAATACTACCCTCAAGGAAAAACTCATCCTCTGTTTGCAGAATGGAGTGGCTTTCCATAATGCGGATTTGACCTTCGATGAAAGAAGAATAATCGAGCATTTCTACTCTACCGGAGAGATCCGGCTCATTTTCTCCACCACCACTTTGTCGTTGGGGATAAATCTTCCGGCAAAAACCGTCTTCATCGAAACGCAGAAATACGGGGTGGGGGAATATTCTGGTAAAGCGGTCATGTCTCCCATCAGCTGGAGTGAATACGAGAATATGTCCGGCCGGGCCGGAAGGTTCGGCCTGGAAAACGACTTTGGCAGATCCATTATCATCGCCCAGAACCGGTTTCAGTTCGATACTCTCTGGGAAGGTTATATCGAAGGCGAAGAGGAGAAGATAACCTCCCAGCTCCCTTTAGAAAATCCGGGCGATGTGGTCCTGGACCTGGTTACCTCCGGTGCGGGAAAGACATTGTCCCAGTTAAATCATACCTTGGCTTCCAGTTTGGACAGAGGGTTATTCCCGGAAAATGAAAACAGGGTTAAAGAAATAGTCGAAGAACTTCTGGAGAAAAATATCCTCACTAAAAATGGCGAAATCCTCTCCCCTACCCGGCTGGGCAGTCTGTGCGCTTTCAAGGGGATTACCATAAAAACCGGGCTTGCTTTTAAGAGTAAACTTGAGGAAGCTTCAGACCTCGATCCCTTCAGCTGGATCTATTCGATCCTGAATACAAAGGAGGGGGAAGAGATTTATTTAAATGTCAATTACTTTGAGGAGCAGAACCGGGTATATGAAAAAGCCTTGAGCGAAAAATATGAAGATGCTCCTCCCGCCAACCAGGAAATTATCAAACTACTCAAGAGTAATGTGGGCTTTAATCCGCGAGATACCAGGCGGGTTAAGCTCTGTTTTCTTTTGACCGAGTGGATAACCACAAGGTCAACTATAGAACTGGAAAACCAATATCTCTGCCGTTCCGGGCAGATCGAACAGATCGGCAAAAGAGCCGGCTGGCTTTTGGATGCTGCCGGTGGAATTGCCAAGGTGATACACCAAGACCGGAAAATCGCTTTCTTTCTGAAACGTCTCTCCTTAAGATTGAACTTCGGTGTGGATGATTCGGGTGTCAAATTCGCCCGCTTAAGGGTACCGGGACTGGGAAGGGATTTTATCTGGTCATTGGTTCATCGAGGTTACTTTAGTTTCAGGCAAATAAAAGAAGCCAAATTGGAGGAACTGGGAAAAGTTATACCCAAACAGGTTGCGCAGAAGCTTAAAGAGAAAGTAGCGGAAAAATCCAAGCCATCCCGGAGACAAAAAAGGAGCGATCCCAAAAATATACATCTGTGGCAGAAGGTGAAGGACCCTTCAGAAGATGAACTACAGTTGATAATAGACGGGACGCCGGTCAAAGACAAGTTTTTGATACTGGTAAACGGAAGAAAGATCAATCTTCCGGCCAAGAGTTTTAAGTATCTGGTTAAATTGGTCTGGGCGGCTTTTCAAAACGATGGCGGTTGGATTCATAAAAATGATTTCGAGCCCGGAGAGAACCAGACCCGTTACCTGCACCGGTTGAAAAAGCAGATATTGCCCAGTTTAATTCCCGGACAATCTTTTATGGAGAATAACCGTTTGGGTGGTTATCGCTTGAGCTTTCCCAAGGATAAAATTTCAATCAACTCCACTCTCCTTTTAAAAAATCCCGATATGGAAATAAAGAAGATGGCGGAAGAATTAGCGTAGCGGAGCCTTCACGGCTCCGCAATGTGTAGACCAGATATACCAAGACACCTTACAATGGGATTTTGATTTTGTAGCCGCAATCTTCAGATTGCGCAAGTTTTTGGAATACAAGGATCGGTATTCGCAGACTAAAGTCTGCGGCTACAAAAGACTGATTTTTGATACAGCATCAGAAGCTCGCGACTGATGCAGGTAAATTCACAGGTTGGACTCTGTCATCTTCCGGACATGGGGGGCTTGGGGGACTTGGGGGGCTTGGGGAAAGCTGTTTTTCATCATTTACAATGTCCGGGAATGTGTTTTGAGCAAGAAGCTCATCATCCCAAATGATGGCGGCAGCGTTGTTATGGGTTTTAACCTTTCTTAAACCCATAGCGGAAAGAAGCCGACCAATGCGTTGATAGGTAAACCGGCTTTCTTTGGATTTGCCCTGATTCAAAGTGTCGGTGATGATCTTGACCGGCAGCAAACCGTTCTTTACCTGATCTTTAAGACCCAAGATGATGCTTTGAATTTGAGTTTCGAGTGTTTTGGTTTGGGGATAACGTTTGGGCAATTCCTCTCTTCTTATCTCATCTATTGCCTGCCAGATGATTCTTTCGGCATCCACGGTTTTGACTACTTGCTGTTTGAGTTGGATAGCTTTCAAAACATCCTGAATCTTTATCTCACAGGAATCGTCTTCCAAGCTTTTAATGGCTTTGTCGATCAAAGTCTCAAGGAATTTCAAGTGTTTGGAATCGATGCTTTCTGTGTTTGAATCTAATGAATCAATCATATATAGTTTCTCTTTTTTAAAGTTAAAGAATTCAAAGTTAAAAATTAAAAATTACAATTTTAAATTCAACCAGACGGGAGCCCGTACGGGGGCACCATCCGCTCGTCTGGGCAAAATTAGTACTTTTGTGATTGCAGGAAAGCGAACTCACCCCCTTGCCCCCTCTCTCATAGAGAGAGGGGGAAATCTATTATCGAGAGCCGAAGGGCTCCGGATCTACAACTAACCACGAAATGATTCGAAATATCCTCTTTCTATTAGCTTTATTAAGACCTTAAGGATGGGGAGAAATGCGTACGACGGGGGTAAATCAACAACATTTGCTTTTCCGGTGCGCTTAGCGCTTCTTGTATTTCCGGTGTTCTTTTTGCCTTTTTTCACTTTTTCCATAAAGCCAAACCTCCTATTTAATTGGGTTCAAGGGTTCTCCGCCTTCGGCGGAAAGGGTTCAAAAGTTCAAAGGTTCAAGCAGACGCTTGCTCCCAGACGGGAGCATTCGCTCGTCTGAGCAAGAGTTCAATTAAAAATGCTATAGTCATAAAAACTGCTTCACCTACGCTTTGCTTTAATTACCCCCTCACCAATCCCGCCCCTGACTTTTTCACCACCGAAGTGGTATCGAATTTGTACACCCCCCCACTAGTGTTGGAGCCTGCTTAAGGCGCAACCAACCCCGTAAAATGGCATGGAAAAACCTTATGAAAACTCTTGACTAGAGTGAATAATTGATTATAATGTATAATATAAACACAATCGATTTCGCGAGAAATCTGGTTATGATCAATATATCTAGGGGGTGTCACTTGTCGATGGGTTGTAGGCTGGCTTATGCAGACTTTAAAGCCGGAGGGTTAAGTAGCAAGATACTAATATTAAACAAGTTTAAGATCATGCCTTTATTTTTAACTAATGTATTATGTAGAAAAGAGCAGTCTGTCTTTACAGATTTATAGAGACTGCATGACCATTGTTATGCTAATGGAAAACTTTTGCTGTAAGAAGGATTAATGGATAAAAAAATAAAAGGGTCTTGGCTAATTCATCACACCAACAAATTGCAAGGTGTCACAAACCAACAAGGTTATGAAAAAACCTTTTTAGCTGGTAAAGCAGGCATCCTCCTGTCGGCGATTTCATCAAATAATCATACAACCATATCGAAACGACGCCTTCAAACACTATCGCAGGCTGCAAGTATCAACGTGACATTTGAATTGCCAAAGTTGCTCAAGGTACTTCGTAGTAAAGAATTAATTGATACCACCGAAAACGATATAGCAGTTCTGGGCGTTACAACGTCTTCTGCCCTGCTGCACACGTCAGACATATTTGATTCACTAACACCAAGTGCAAACGAAAAAGCGGCGGTGGAATTAGCGGAGAAGGCCTCGGAAGAGCCAATTACTGAAGCCGAGGCATCCGAAGAATTAAGTGACCTGCATCATTTAGCTAAAACTGAAATTAATCAAGTTATTTTTGATTCTGAGCAAATTGGCTTTGTGGATGTAGAAAAATATGGCAAGAACGAAAAGCTACTTTTTAACGGTAATTTGTTCAGAAGAGAGGAAACAAAGAAAATAAAATCGGTTCTTGATTCCCTTTCATCAAGGGAACAAAGCAAGCTAAATGAACTAACTACCCTATTAAAGCAAAAAGCATGTATTCCAGTTGAAACCGCTAAGGCTATGCTTGGAGAACAATTATTTAGTAAGGTCACTGCCATAGGCATTTTTGATGTTAACGTAGTCAGCAATTCAACTGAAGAAGTTGGGTTTCTGACCTTGCCATCTGCATTCTGTAAATTTAGTAGTTCAATGGTAGATGATGCCTTTGATTTGACCAAAGCCTTTGTTAGCTCTATAACTTATGGTATGACAAAAAGCCATTACGAACGTGGCCAGATTCAAATGGTAGATGCCTTACTTGGAGCCTTAGTTCGCGGCGAAAGTGTAGGTCCCGTTCGTGCTATTGCTGAAGATTATAAAATATTAGAGCTTAAGGGTGTCGTCAAGGTCGCAACTGGTACCAAAAAAGGCAGAACAGGACCATTGCTAACGTTACTAAAAAGAGAAGTCGGTGAACTTGCATTACAGGCAATTCGTCAAGGCGATGTAAGCGAATATTCCCTCTCTTCCTTGCCAACCGCTGCTGTCACGAAATTTAATGGACCAGAGCACAACAGAGAGTTGACAAGAAGAAAGCAGATAAAAATAAGTCCAAAGGTCACTAACGACATGATTGCCGCTCTACGCTCAGGAGGTGGGTTCTAATGGTTAAAAAGCCAGTAACGAATAAAGGCCATAAGATGGAAGAGTTGCTTAGAAACTACTTTTTAAAGGCTGGTTACTATGTTATAAGGAATGTCCCTTTCATTTATGAGGGATTCGATGTGACGGATATAGATCTGTGGCTATACGGACGGGCATCTTCCGTTTCTCGCGAAATAATGATCGTCGACATCAAAAATAGAAAGACCCCACAAGCAATTGAGAGAATATTTTGGGTGCAAGGCTTGAAGCAAGCAACAAAGGCATCGAGCGCAATAGTTGCAACAACGGATAGACGCCAGGAAGTCAAAAACTTTGGGAAAGAAATCGGTGTATTAGTGCTTGATGGTTTATTTTTAAACAAACTTGGAAAAAATGATGGACCAATAGCAGACCATATAAGTGAGGAAGAGTTTTTTTCTTATATTGAACAATACTCTCTTAACAAACTTGACAGCGACTGGAAGGGTAGGATTAAACATTGTAAGAGTTTTTTGTCAAAAAGTCTATCATTTGACAGTTGCAATGAGTGGCTTTCACATGCAAAATTCTTTGCAGAGCAGTCAATTACAAAACCAAGACAAAAGTCAACCGCACTAAGATGTTTATATCTTTTATGCTCATTCGTTGCAATAGCGATTGATTTTACATTAAGGGAGGTATCTTTTCTTGAGCAGTCTGAGCGAGTAACACTGATAAAGAATGGATTTACTTATGGTTCAAAGGGAAGCTCTGGAATGGATAGAATTATTCACATAGCTATGGGTTTGGTTGAACAGCATGCTGCAAATGGAGCACTGATTTCCAAACAGGTTCGTTCTAGCATTGAACACCAGTTATCTTCTCTAAACACTATTTTTTTAGGTGAATATTTTGCAAAAACTGAAGTTTCTAAGAATCTGTTTGGAGTAGCAAGAGAACTTGAGCGGCTCGCAATGCAAAGGATATTTTCATCACACGCAAATGCATCAGTAGAACTGCGCGGTCTACTTATGTGCTTACTCGATTACTGGGGAATTGACAGAGTAATGTTCGCACAAATTGAAAAAAAGCATAACGAATAAACTTAGGCTGTAGGTCAAGAACCCTTAAGCTCCTGACACCACGTTAACATTCTAATCAAATAAAAATCCCGCATTTCTGCGGGATTTTTGATTTCTGTGCGCCTTACAGGGCTCGAACCTGCGACCCACTGATTAAGAGTCAGTTGCTCTACCAAACTGAGCTAAAGGCGCCTGCATTTATGTTATGAATTATTACGTCATAAGTCAAGAGAATCTTTTAAAAAAAGGTGACGGATTTGGTTATGATTACCCATGGAAAATCAAATTCACAAATCTCCAATATCCTCTAAAGTTCATTCTTCAATCAGCCGATTCCACTTATACGGGGACACTAAGGGGGGAAGTGTATTCAATCCGCTACCTCTTTTTCATCATTAAAGCTGGCCCATCCAGTCGATTAAAGAATTACACGGGAAGCTAACTAAGTTTCCCTGACCGTAAGGGTGAGAATATTACGGGTCACGGAATACGATTAATAGTGGATGTAAGCCAGCATAGTCAGATCCGATCGAAGTGATATATCCGCATAGGGAGAATAAATGCTTTTGTGCATGGACTTTGGCAGCGATAAAGTTAAGGTAATGGTAGTAGATCGGGCGAGGAAGGAATTCAAAGTGGTGGTGTCGCTTGAATTCAACCTTGCGGATATGCCGACGATTTTCGGAGAATACCTCAAGAGCGCCTCTGCGGATATTGATGAAATAAGGGTTTCGGGAGCTTTGGAGAATACGTTCCATAAGGTTTTTACCATACCCGACCTAAAAGGCGCTTTATTAAGATCCGCCTTGGAAACTGAGGTGGTTAAAACTTTTGGAAGTGATTACCAATTCAAACAGCTCGACTTGGGTGAAATACTCGGCCACGCCAATAGAGTCTCCAGAAAAATGATGACGGCGGGAATCAAAAGAAGCACATTGGAAGAGCTGGCTAATATGTTTGGCAGTTCCCGCACCAAACCCAAGTTATATACCTCCTATCCGGCAGCATTACAGACGCTGTTGGACGGGCTGGGAGACTTAACCGACGATCCATTGGGATTCATGGAATTGGATTATCCCAAAAGCCGAATCACTATCTTCAAAGGCAAGGAAGTTCGATTGACCCGGGAAGTGGATGCTTTGGAAGAAAGCAAGGACCCGGATCGTTCCGCATTGGCTATGGAGATTTACCGTACCATCCTTTTCTACAACGACAGCTTCCCCGACGAAAGGATTAGCCGGCTGATCTTTGCCGGAAACTCCACTACCCCGGAAATGGTAGAAAATCTAAAGCGGAAGACCGGGGCCGACATCATCCCGTTCATACCCGAAAAAATCTTTCAGGGAATCGAGGAAATCCCGTATGTTCACCCGGGGTGTTTGGGCTTGGCTCTGGCGGACCCGGACCACTTCAGTTACGGGTTTATCCCCCTGTCGGTACAGGATAAAAATAAAGCCAAAAAGATGATGAGCCTGTGTTTCTCCGTGTCCCTGGGTGTGTTTCTGATCTTCGCTTCCATAGTTTCCAAACTCTCCTTAGATCTTAAAAACACCAATCTATATCAAGGAGGGTTGAAAGGGGAAATCAAACAGAAAGAGGACCAGTTAAAGGAATTAGGCTCAGAGTTTATCGCTCACTCCATCGAAACCTCACAACCACCCTGGCCCCAGATTCTGATGGAACAGGCCGCCGTGGTGCCATTGGGTGTAACCCTTAAGACGCTTAGTCTCAAAAAGATTAAGAACAAGTGGAATGGGGAGATTACCGCAGTGGCAGATGGATCAGACGAGATTCAGTCGCTTCTGCTGGTGGAGGAGATGCAAAACAATTTTGCCAGATCTCCCTTTTTTGAAAATGTTAAAATGACCAAAAGGGAATTACAGGGGACTTTAGTATCGTTTGTGATTATCTATCAACTGAAAATTTAACCTAAAGATAGTGATTAATACCGATTATGTGTTATCCCCAGCGCTCTTTTCCGTAAAGTTATAACCGGAACCATTTCCTCCCCCGGAACAATCTAAGAGTAGAATAACCGCCATATACATTTTCTCCGGTCGGATTGTTAGTGTCGAATCTTTCTAGAGGAAAGTAATCCGCTTTGAAATTTTTCTCATTATATTCTAAAAAAACCGGGGGAGGACCGATTCCCTGCCCGCTTACAGACTCAAGGAATACCATCTGCATCTCTTGGAGTATTCAGTCTCTACCTACCCCTCTTCCCCATTAAATATAATTGGTTTTACTTATCCGGAATAAGTATGGATAATTCTTTGGCTAAATTATGTATCAAACAGGAATATCTTCAAAAACCTCCCCAACTCTCCTAAGTTTACAAGAGGAAAATAATTTTTTCTCATCAAAATAAATCCGGTAAAAAATAAAGTCGTAGATTCTTTTTCCGATATTTCAATCAAGATTCATAAACGGCACATCCTGTTTTTCGCTAGACCATGAGTTGTTTTTAACACAGAAGTATTAAGGAGAAACAATCAGCCGTTTTAAATCTCACCAGCTTCTTTAGACTTCAATAACAAAAGGGGTAGGCGCTTCAGAAGCTCTCGCAGCAACATTAATAATTAAACGGATAGGTTATCCTACCGTCCCTAGTAAGTCAACCTGCGTCTCCACTTTTGGTCATTGACTTCAAAAAGGATAAACTTATGTCCATACTTGATGACTAACTATCCAGGATAGCAGAATTATCTTGATGAAATATAATTAACTGAAAAAACAGGTTGGGGACAGAAAGGAGGAGATTTGAAATTCTGCTCCAGAAATATGTGGATTTGAAAGAATCCCGATTTATAATTTCCCAAATTTCTAAAAAACTCAAAGGGGGTGAAAAGATGATGGAATTAGCTACCTTGGAGCCAAAATCCTCAACTCAAACGCAAAAATCCCGGACGGTACGGTCATTCTCCGGCGAGGTAGGTGACGGACAGACTCAACTGGTCACCTTCAAATTAGGCAAGGAAGAATTTGGTGTCGACATCATGAAGGTTCAGGAAATAATCAGAATGCAGAAGATCACCCAGGTTCCCAATGCGCCTGATTACGTGAAGGGGCTATTGAATCTTCGGGGAAAGGTCATTCCCGTCATAGACATCCGGAAACGCTTTCAGCTGGAATGTGACCAGGATGCGGAGCAAACCCGCATTGTAGTGGTGGATATAGATGGACAGATCATCGGAATAACCGTAGATGCGGTTTCGGAGGTATTAAGGCTCCCCCACGAGAAGATCGAGCCGGTCCCGCCCACCGTCACCAATGTCGACACCGAGTACTTAAAAGGGGTGGGAAAATTGGAGGGGAGGCTTTTGATCCTTCTGGATCTGGACCGGTTTTTAAGCGACCGGGTTAGATCAGATTTGGCTGGCATTCACTAAAGTTGCCCGCGCATCGGCTGGGGTAATAAGAATTATCCTTTCGGAAACGGCACAACCAGACCATGATATATTGAAATGCGCTTGGAATGGTTACAGACTTTAGCGAAGCAGGATAAATTTTAAATCGATTAAGGCAGGAGGTTAAAGTGAGGAAAATAGGTATGATTTTGTGGGTGGCTGTCGTTCTTTTACTTTTGCCTGCAGGATTTCTAAATGCAGGTGACAAACCTTCATTGGATGTGAAATGGTATGGTTACATCAAACTGGACGGGGCTTATGATAATAACCTTACCAGCCACGGGAACTACATCATGTGGATTCAACCTCGGGTTTATGGAAAGGACGATGAACAGTTAAATATTACTGCTAATGAAACCCGATTGGGCATAAACATAAGCAGTACCGGATACCAGAATGCAGAAGTGGGCGGTAAACTGGAGTGTGATTTTTACGGCAGTGTATCGGGAGGTACGGTTTCCGAAAACAAGCCGCTGTTGATGCTACGACATGCGTATCTCACCCTCAAGTTCGGGCACACCACTATCTTGGCGGGACAAAGCTGGGATCTCATTGCTCCGCTTAATCCGAGCACGCTTAACTACTCGGTATTGTGGGGATGTGGAAATATCGGATACCGGCGCCCCCAGCTCAGCCTGTGGCAGACCCTAACGCCCGGAACTAATACCAGTGTGACTTTTGCTGCCGGTGTTTTCCGCAACATCGGCAACGACCTGACCCCCAGTTTTAGCTTGGAAGCCGGTGAAGTCAGCGAGGGGGCAGATGATGGCACCGATGCCGGGATTCCGTCGATCCAGGGGCGTTGGGAATTAAAATACGACTTTGGTTCGGGCGGGGTATTGCGTTTTGGCACCTCTGGTCTCTGGGGACAGTTAAAAGCAGAAACCTCATTGGGTCATTCAAATACTTACAAAAGCTGGGCATCCGCCGGTCATTTATTGATCTCTTTCCCCTCGGGCTTTGGTCTTTCCGGAGAAATCTACACCGGCTCCAATTTGGGAAGTTATTTTGGAGCCATCCTGAGAAATAGCGAAATAAAAGGGATACGCTCTATGGGCGGTTGGGTATCGGTTTGGATGAAACTCTCATCCAAGGTGCAGCTGGCGGAAGGTTTTGGCATGGATGATCCCGAAGATAAAGATTTTTCCAGCGGTCGTTCCAAAAACACCTGTGCTTTCGCTAACATTCGCTATTCGGTGGTACCGAACGCTACTATAGGATTGGAGCTATCTAACTGGCAGACGGATTACAAAAACGCAAAGAATGTTAAGGACTTCCGTACTCAAACGTCCTTCATCTTGAATTTCTAGACATGAGGAATTCACTCATGTCGTTATTGTCTTGGGGGACAATCAAATTCTGTTAACCTTATCTTACTTAGGGGGGTAAGTTATGAAACTCATGATCAAGCATAAAGTAGTAGGTTTAGCCATAGGTGCAACCCTACTGCCGATATTAGCGATGACCATTCTGACTGCGATTCAGAAAAACCGGGTGGATGTATCGGTGGGAAATGAGTTGGATATCCTGGGCCGGGAAAATATAACTCAAATTGCCAAGGACATTTATAGTCTGTGCGAAACCGCGAATGATTTGGTGCAACAAAAAGTGGATGCCGATTTAAAGGTAGCTAAGCAAATTCTAAGCTCCAACGGGAAGGTGGAGCTGACCGGGGTACAGACTACCTGGCAGGCTACCAATCAGTTTACCAAAGCCACAACTTCGGTCAACCTGCCTAAGCTGAGTATTGGAAAGCAATGGCTGGAGCAGAATCGGGACTTTGCGGTCACCTCACCGGTAGTGGATGAAATTAAACGCTTGACTGGTGGAACTTGTACTATTTTTCAGCGCATGAATGAACAGGGGGATATGTTGCGCGTGGCCACTAATGTGGAGAACCTGGACCGGACCCGGGCTATCGGTTCTTATATCCCGTCAACCAACCAGGATGGAACACCCAATCCGGTGGTTTCAACAGTCTTACGCGGGGAAACCTACCATGGGCGGGCATATGTGGTGAATGCCTGGTATGTGACAGCCTACGAGCCGATAAGGGACGATCAAAACAGGGTTATCGGAATGCTTTACGTGGGAGTGAAGCAGGAGGCAGTGGCTACCCTGCGCCAAGCCATCCTGAACACTAAGGTGGGCAAGAGTGGATACGTGTATGTGTTGGGTGGGGAGGGGGATCAAAAAGGACATTATATCATCTCCAAAAGTGGCGAGCGAGACGGTGAAGACATCTGGGAAGCTAAGGACGCAAGTGGAAACCTCTTCATCCAGTCCATAGTGAGTAAAGCGCTTCCTTTGAGAAAAGGTGAAGTATCTTTTGAAAGATATCCCTGGAAAAACCAGGGTGAATCAAAAACCAGGACGAAGATAGCCGCTATCACCTATTTCGAACCGTGGGATTGGGTTATTGGCGCGGGATCATACGAGGATGACTTCTATGAGGCTCGAAATAAGGTGGGATCCGCTCTGGGTGGTCTGGTTAAAACGATCCTGGTAGGTGGTTTTTTCCTTTTGGGCATTGGAATGGTTCTGTCATTCTTTGTGGGTGGCAAACTCTCCAAACCTTTAGAGAAAATGACCCAGGTAGCGGACCGGCTTTCCATCGGAGATATTAACCAGACTGTCGATTATCATTCCCATGATGAAACCGGCAAACTGGCCGACTCCTTCCGTAAAATGATCCAGGCTTTAAAAACGAAGGTGGAGGCTGCGGAGGAATTGGGACGAGGTAACCTGGATGTCCAGGTCAATGCGGTTTCGGCTGATGACGTCCTGGGTCAAGCCATGGTTATTATGAAAGATAATCTCCGCAAGAGCCTGGATGAGACTAATAAAGCATTAAAGGACGCACAGGAAAAGGTAGAATTCTTAAACAAGATCCCCACACCGGTACTGGTGGTTGACAGTAATTTTGTGATCAGATATATAAATCCGGCTGGTGCCACCACGGTTAAGATGACTCAGCAAGAATGCATAGGTAAAAAGTGTTCAAACCTGTTTAACACTTCGCACTGTAACACCTCGGAATGTCGTCTGGCTCAGGCGATGCAGAGAGATGGTGTGTTCACCGGAGACACCATAGCGAAACTGCCGGGGGGCGACCTGCCCATACGTTATACTGCCGCACCCATTAAGGATGAAAAGGGTAAGGTAATCGGCGCACTGGAGCAGGTGGTCGAGATCAGCGAGGAAAACATGGCAGTTCGGGAAGTTCAGGATCTGGCGCAATTCGCGATCAATGGAAAGCTGGATGCCAGGGGAAAACCTGAAAAATATAATATCGTCGGATTCAAAAACGTGATCCAGGGTATTAATGACACCTTGAACGCGGTGGTGGCTCCAGTAAACGAAGCGGCGGACATTTTGCAAAGATTTGCCAGCAAAGACTTTACCGCTCGGGTAAAGGGGGATTATAAAGGAGACCACGCCAGGATAAAAGAGAGCATCAACCGGATGGCGGAAAATCTATCCGCGGTATTGAAAGAAACGCAATCCGCTGCGGAAAAAGTGTCTTCGTCCTCCGAAGAGATGTCCGCTACCATCGACCAGATCGCCAAAGGTACCGAGGCATTAGCCTCCAGCGCCGAAGAGGTTTCATCCTCAGTGGAGGAGATGACCAGGAACATCCAGAATGTGGCTAAAAATGTGGAGAATCAATCCTCTGCGGTCAATCAAACTTCCTCCTCAGTGGAAGAGATGGCGGCTTCGATCAAGCAGGTGGCGGAAAACTCCAAAAAAGCCAATGAGGTATCGCAATTGGCTCGCGAAAACGCTTCCGAAGGAAAAGGCTCTGTGGATGAGACCGTTAAAGGAATGAAAGGAATCTCGGAAAGTGCAGAGAGGATCAGTGAGATCATCGGAGTAATCACCGACATAGCCGAGCAAACCAATCTTCTGGCTTTAAATGCCGCCATCGAGGCAGCCAGAGCCGGAGAACAGGGACGGGGCTTCGCGGTGGTGGCGGATGAGGTGAGGACTTTAGCCGGAAGAAGTGCCGAGGCGGCAAAGGACATCACCGGATTGATCAAGGAGAGCACTCACCGGGCCGGGGAAGGGGTTAAACTTTCCGCTCAGGTGGCAGAGATGATCAACCGGGTGGTGGGGTCGATCAATCAGGCCGCTAATTTGACCTCCGAGACCGGAACAGCCACCGAGGAACAGGCTAAGGGTGCTTCAGAGATAGCTCGGGCTATGGAGGGTTTAAACAAGATCACCGCCGAGATAAGCACCGCTATGGAAGAACAATCCACCGGCGCCGGGGAGGTCAGCAAAGCAGTAGCGGACATAAACCAGGTGGCTCAGGAGAATGCAGCTGGTGCCAAGCAGTCACGAGAAGCGGTCAAAGACTTGGCTCAGCAAGCTCAGCACTTACAGGAGATGGTGGCAGAGTTCAAACTGACTTAAAAGCAAAAAACCCCAGCCAACTTTTCAGGAAACACCAAATCGAGATGGCCGGGACATAATAGTGCACCAAATTATCTGACGATGCAGAGTCCAAAGAGCCGATTCAATTTACAGTTTCGGGGATTTTGGGTTATGACTAACCGGGATCCCCGAAACTGAAGGTGCACTGTTGGCTCGGCTTCGTCAGCCGTTAGGCTGGCTATCTTTTAAGCACAATGCCATACGGGGGAAGACCAAACCGAAACGAAATTTAACTCAGCGGGGGATAAAACTTCAACCAGTATTGAAATAATTTGGGGTGGAATGTACGGTGTCACAAATGTCCCCAGAATTCACTTTGATGATGGAAAAAGATTTGAAAATGATCCATGGTGACATCGGGAGTTTGTTTTCTCAGACCATAATCCGATGGTATCAATTCCAGCCTGGAGATGACAAAACCCTGATGGATCTATGTGTTTGCGCCAATTGAAACAGGGGATATAAGTGGCTTAATATCCAATCCTGCGGAAAAAGTTGTAATGTCCGTAAGCAGGAATTAATCTCACCTCAAAGTTTTTCTTTTAACGGCCCTTCAGATCGATTCAAATCTCAATTGAATCGAATCTAGTGTGGTATAATTTGCCTAAGCCTAATCCATTCGGATGTAGGAGTAGGAAGCCAGTTAAAACCAGTTAGAGCCCTGTGGTTTATATGATTCTCTAATCAAATAAGTCGACGTTTGCATCGATTTTCATATGTTTTGCGGGGAGAATTGCATGGATAATAAAATCAAGGTGTTGGTAGTGGACGATTCAGCCCTGATGCGCAAGCTGCTCTCAAAAATACTGGAATCGGATCCAGCCATTGAAGTGATCGGGACCGCCCCGGACGGTGCTTTTGCTTTAAAAAAAATAGCAGGCTTAAAACCGGATGTGGTAACCTTGGATGTAGAGATGTCGGGGATGGATGGAATAACCGCCCTGCAGCATATCATGCATGATCATCCTCTTCCCGTGGTTATAATAAGCTCTCTTACCCAGGAAGGAGCCGAAACCACCGTCGAATGCTTGGAGCTGGGAGCCATCGATTTCGTTCCGAAACCATCCGGCACCATCTCCTTGGACATCGAGAGACAGGCACAAAAGATAATATCAAAAGTCAAGGATGCGGCTTTAGTGAACCCGGCCAAGCTGAAAGTGAGAAAATCCATCCGGACCATCCATTTACTCGCCCAGGAGGAAACTTGGCCCTTGCCGGAACCGGATACCAAACTCGGAAAAGCAGTGGTCATCGGCATTTCCACCGGGGGACCCCAGTCGTTAATAGATATGCTCCCCTTGCTTCCGGCCGATTTTCCTGCCCCGGTATTCTTGGTTCAACATATGCCTTCAGGATTCACCAAGAGCTTTGCCGACCGCTTAAATTCCATCTGCCGAATCAAGGTGGAAGAGGCCAAATCAGGGGAGGTGGTTCAATCCGGAAAAGTCTATGTCGCCCCCGGGGGTATTCACCTGTCGGTAGCCAAAAGAGGATTAGGGGAAGGGGCCATTACTCATATTAGCAGCGAACCTGGTAATGCCTCCAACAAACCGTCGGTAGACGTGATGATGATCTCCGCAGCAAAACTGTATGGTAAAAATACCGTCGGGGTAATCATGACGGGTATGGGAAACGACGGAACAGCGGGGATGAAAATGATAAAAAGTAAGGGGGGAAGAACCATAGCCCAGGATGAGAATTCCTCCGTCATTTTCGGAATGCCTAATTCCGCCATTCAAGCCAATTGTGTGGATACTATCCGGCCGCTGCACGAAATCCCTTCTGCCATCATGCAGGCTTTGGAATATAAAAATAAACGGATAACGGAACTATCTTGAGCCTATAGCCCGGAGGTAAAAAATGATACAAACTCAAGAAAAACTGGATGAATTGATCGAGAAATTGAATAATCCCGATCCTTCGGTACGAAGGGGGGCGGCTGAGGAACTGGGGGAATTGGGTAAGGATAACGCTATTGGACCACTGGTGGCGCTCCTCTCCGACAAGAAAGCGGTGCAGGAGGCGGCAGCATCGGCCCTAAGGAAGATAGGGGGAGAAAAGGTGGTCAGCAGCTTAATTGGTCTTCTGAGTTCTCCCGACGCCAGCGTTCGCAATATTTCCATGGAGCTTTTGCAAAGCTTGGGGAAAATGTCCGTACCCTATCTGGTATCGCTGCTTGAAAATAGCGATCATGATTTAAGAAAGTTTGCTGCCGATTCTTTAGGAATAATCGGAGACCCGCAAGCGATTGGACCTCTCATTGCCACCCTGGATGACCCCAATGTCAATGTGTCTACTGCCGCGGCAGAGGCGTTAGGTTTTATGGAAGGTGAAGACGCATTGGATCCATTGATTAAAGTATTCGAGACTTCCGATAAGCTGTGGATGAAGTGCATAGCCGCAGAGAGTCTGGGTAAAATCGGTAATCCCAAAGCTATCGAAACATTAACCCGGATCGGTCCGGAGGAAGATCAACTTCTCCTCTATGCAGTGGTTAACGCCCTGGGATTGATCGGGGATATACGTGCGGTAGAATACTTGCTGTTGCTGCTGGACCGACATAGTGATTCTCCTTTAACCGGCCTGATCATCAAAAACATGAAGGCGGTGGGGGACAAAGCCGGGCCGGAAGTGTACCATCAGATTGCGGAAAAAAACAAAGTGGAATTGGTCTCCAAGTTCCTCTCTGACATCGATTCGGAGATCAAGCGAAGTGCTGCTGAAATTCTGGGGGTACTCCAATACGAAAAAGCGGCTTCTTCTCTCATTGCTCTTTTAGATGACCAGAACAATGACGTGGTAGAATCCGCCCAGAGGAGTTTGGAGAACTTAGGTGAGAAGGTGGTGGACCAACTTCTGGATACATTGGAGGATGCCCATCCCGAAAAGTTAACCTGTCTGGTTCAGATACTGGGTTCCATTGCTGACCCGAAAGCGGTCAACCAGCTGTGCCAGTTGTTGGGTCACCGGGATTCTCAGGTGAGGGAGAAAACCGCTTGCTCCCTGGGGAATATCGGAGATCATAAAGCGGTGGATTACTTAATCCGCCTTTTGGATGATCCGGATAAAAGCGTGAGATGTGCGGCCTCTTTATCCTTGGGAAAAATCGGGGATGAGAAGGCGATTAAACCTCTGGTGGAACTGATGAAAGAGTCAACTGCCGACGTGAGAATGGCAGCTCAGATGACCCTATCTTTGATTAACAGCATAGAGAGCAAAACCCATCTGCTCCCCCTGCTCGCCAGCAAGTCTCCCGAAGTCAGAACCTCCACCATTTATGCATTAGAGGGTTTAAAGGATCAGGAGGTGTTGGAAAACATCGAACTTAAAGTACAGGATCCCGATCCAAAAGTCAGAAAAGCAGCTATAGAGGTTTTGGGACGGTTCGGTGAAGTTAAAGTCAAAAACTCTTTACTCAACGCCTTGCATGATGAAAAATCGGAAGTGCGGATGGCAGCCGTAAATACTATACACCGTTTAGGAGGAGATGATGTCAAGCACGCATTGATTGCCTGTCTTTCCGACCAAGACATGGGGGTTCGCTGCGAAACTATAAAAAGACTGGCAGAATTTGAAGACCGGGAGGTAACCGAAGCCTTGATATCCATTCTCCCCCAAAGGTATTTAGTTCAGCAGATTTGCATATGCGAGGCTTTAGGAAAGATCGGAGATCCCAGAGCTCAAAAACCGCTTAGGGCTATGCTGGATACCAAACAAGAAAGCCTGTCCCGGGCTGCGGAGAAAGCCCTGCAAACCATGGAAACATGACACTAAAAGGGAGTTCGCTATGGCTGTATTGTATTCTTAAGTTGCAGTCAACCGTTAGCCACAAGGAGTCACAATGGAAATCTCAAATGGAGATTTTTTGTTGCTCAGGGACTATGTGAACCAGAGAACCGGTCTGTTTTTTGAAGATAAAAAGAAATACTTGTTTGATATGCGGGTAGATAAAAGGGTCAAAGAGGTTAGCTGCGATACTGCTTCGGAATATTATAGAATCTTAAAATTCGGATTAAGAGTGGGAGAGCTGGATAATCTCGTTAACCTGCTTACCACCAATGAAACCTATTTTTTCAGAAATCTACCTCAACTGCAGACTTTTTCCGACGAAGTATTGCCTGAGCTGATTCGACACAAGAATGATACCCACAAGGAATTTAATATCTGGAGTGCGGGGTGTTCTACCGGTGAAGAACCCTATACCTTGGCGATGCTGGTGCGGGATAAACTGAAAGATTTACAGAATTGGAATATCCAAATACTGGCGACGGATATCGACCGGGAGGCTTTGGAGGAATGCCGCAAGGGAATTTATGGCTCCAGATCTATCAAGGATGTGCCCCCCCAGTATCTTATGACCCATTTTACCTACTCCAACGGTTTTTTCATGGTTAAACCGGAGGTGAGGAGGATGGTGAATTTTGGGTATCTCAATTTAATCGATAAGATCAAGATGACCACCTTCCGGGATATGGATATAATTTTCTGTAGAAATGTTTTAATATATTTCGACTTGGATTCGGCCCGGCAGGTGGTAAACGGTTTTTACGACAGCCTTAAACCTGGAGGATATATCTTTCTCGGTCATTCAGAAAGCATGTCTCGTCTGAGTGCTGCTTTTAAGCTGGTGCGGCTCAAAAACGGTACGGTCTATGTGAAGGAGTAGCAGCTAAAATCCTTTGAAGACACAAATAAAAAAGGAGGTGCTTGTGGCTAGAACCATTTTGATGGTGGAAGATTCTGCCACCATACGGCATTTGCAGAGTTTCGTTTTAAAAGCTCAGGGCTTTGAGGTTGAAACTGCGGAAAACGGGGTGGAGGCTTTAGAAAAGCTTTTTGAAAATCCGGACAAATTTGCCCTTTTGGTAGCGGACATAAATATGCCCAGAATGGATGGACTCTCCCTGGTTCGCAAACTGCGGGAGCAAGAAACATTTCGCAATTTTCCCATAATCATGGTAACCAGCGAACAAGAGGAAGAGGACCGGAAAGAAGGTTTGAAGGCTGGGGCTAACATGTATATGGTCAAGCCCATCAAGCCGGAGAACCTGGCAGCCAATATCAAGATGCTTTTGGGAGAGGCCAAGTAACGCACAAACCTTCACGGAGGATGGATAACTTAACATGAACGAGAACAATATATTTTCAGATCCGGAGGTGATAAAAGGGTTCATCCTGGAAGCCAAAGATCATCTGGAAAGCGTTGAGCCTAATTTATTGAAGCTGGAAAACAATCCGGATAACCAGGAGCTTTTAAATGATATCTTTCGCAGTATGCATAGCATCAAGGGAGCCGCTTCGTTTCTGGGATTTGCCAGGATCGCCGACTTGAGCCATAAACTGGAGAACATCTTGGATAAACTGCGAAAGAAAAAAACTAAAGCTAATCCGGAGATAATCGACTTAATCCTGGAGGGTAAAGACATCTTGGGAGAATTGGTGGATGATATATCGGGAGGGGGGAGCTCTGACTCGGAGGAGACTGACCTCCCCATAAATAATAAAATCCGCCAAATCGAAGAATCATTTCTGAGGTTAGGTGACTCACCCCAAAACAGGAAAACCGTCGAAGCGTATGGGGAAGAAACGGGGATGAAGCTGGGACAAATTAAAATAACCGAGCCCGATAGGAAGGCAGAATCGGATCCGGAAATGGAAGCATTCCTAGCCGCCTCCAGACAATACCTGGATCTGATGAATGATTCCATAGAACAGGTGAAAACGGGGGAAATCACACCGACCGGTTGGGATACATATATCAGAGCCATCCGCAGCCTGCGTAATTCCAGTTCCTACGTAAAATTGGAGCGAATCGTAAACCTATTGGACCAGGAGCAGGAATTGATAGAAAAACTGCGAACCGATGAAATCAAGCTTTCTCCGCCTTTGGTGGAACTGCTGGTCCAAGCCTATGATGCGGTAAAAAGAGAGACGGAAAATCCCGGGGCGAAGACAGACGAAACCGACATCAAACCTCTTTTATCTAGTCTGTCCTGCGCCGGCAAAAAAGAACCTGAATCTAGCCGCTTGGGAGACATCCTGGTAACTTCCGGAAAAATCGATCCAAAAGATCTCAAATCCGCTCTTCAATCCCAAAAGCCTCTGGGTGAGATTTTGGTGGACCAGAGGAAGATCACCCGGGAGGAACTCAAGGAGGCTTTGAATAATCAGGTGAACTTAAGAGCAGAAAAGGGGGTTTTGGCGGAACACACTATCCGGGTGGATGAATCCAAGCTGGACCATTTGATGAACTTGATAGGCGAATTGATCATCAACCGCAACCGTTTTTCTCTCCTTACTCGGAAATCGAAACATGGAGAGGATGTTACCTATCTCCAGGCTCAACTGAAGAGTGCCACCAGCTCTCTAACTCAAATATCCAACGACTTGCAAGCCACCATAATGAAGGTGCGCATGCTGCCGATAAACACGGTATTTCAGAAGTTTCCCCGTATGGTTAGAGACCTGTCGCGGGAAAAGGGCAAGAAGATCGATCTTGATATCTTCGGCGGCAAAACCGAGGTGGACAAAACCGTGATAGAGAAGATCGGTGATCCCCTCATTCATCTGATAAGAAATTCGGTGGATCATGGAATTGAGATGCCCCAAGAAAGAGAAAAACTGGAAAAACCGGCTCAAGGGATTATAGCCATCCGGGCATTTCATGAGGGGCACAATGTAGTGGTGGAAGTTGAGGATGATGGGCAAGGGATAGATGCTGATCTGGTTAAGAGGAAAGCGGTAGAAAAAGGTATGTTGACTCAGGAGGATGCGGAAATGCTGGATGAGGCTCAAGCTTTGGATCTGATATTCGCACCCGGATTTAGTACCGCCAAACAGGTTACCGGCACCTCGGGTCGGGGAGTTGGAATGGACGTGGTAAAACGCAACATCCAGAGCTTGAATGGCCAAATCCTTACCACCACCAAAGTGGGCGAGGGAACCAAATTCTCGTTAAGGCTGCCTTTGACCCTGGCGGTGATAGATGTGTTGATGATTGAATCTGGCGAAATGATTTTCGCTTTACCTTTGACTGCGGTACAGGAGACTCTGACAGTGCTGGCCCAAGATATAAAAACCATCAACGGGAAAAAAGTGATCGTAGTTCGGGACCAGACCTTGAGAATCATTGAACTCACCCGTCTTCTGAAAATTCCATCCGGAAAAATGGAGAGCGAAGAGATCCCGGTGGTGATCATTGGTGAAAACGGCACCAATTTGGGTTTGATGGTTGACGCTATCCGTGAAAAAGAGGAGATCGTGATAAAACCGTTGGAAAATTTATTGGCTCAATCCCGTGGCTTTTCCGGAGCTACAATTTTGGGCAATGGCGACGTAGTCTTGATCCTGAATCCATTAGATATCCTTAGATTGTGAAGTGCTTTTTCTTAATTGAAAAGAAGAGTAAGAGGGTGAATAAAATCCAAATTGGATGACGGATCCTATCTACAAATATACGTCTTATAACCCAATCATACATTTTCCATAACCTGAGGGGATGATCAGCTACAGTTGTCTTTAAGAACACCCTCTTAATATACTTTTCCCCTTCTATTTTTCTTCGGGTGAGTTACCCTTTTTTCCCTCCATAATCTCGGTTTGAACACTCCAGCCAAAAGACTTAACTCAAGTTGTTTTTCTGTGGGAAAAGTACAACTATTTATTTGGGCTTTCCTATAATTTCTGAACCGGGAAATCACCCGCATTAAAGTGATCGCTTAATTAACAACCGCTATCTCGCTATCGTATAACGTGTTAGATTTTAATAGGCGGCTGCATATGATTCGGCACAAAGCTTGCATCATTTTCATCTTCGGGGCGGCAAACCAATAGTTTTAATCTTATGCTGAAAAGGGGTGGCTAAAACAGACTTCACTTATACTATCCCGAACACACTTCACTTAATAATTGGTGATGGAAAACTCTTTGATATTAACTATGAATGATCCGACAAAATATCATTTCTAACGGGAGGTGCTGATATGTCTGACACTTTGGGAAACATGTTAATCGAAAAAGGGAGGATAACCAAAAGCCAGTATGAACTGGCGCTAAGAGAGAAGAAGCGGACCAATGCCAAACTCGGGGAAATCCTGGAAAGATTGGGTTTCATCTGCCACGAGGAAATATTGGAGTATATAGCGAAGCAGACGGAGATCTCCTACTTGGATCTTTCCAGTACTCCGGTAGACAATGAAGCGGTTCAGCTCATCCCGGAAGAGGTGGCTCGATCTTGCAAACTCATACCCGTGGAGATAAAAGATGGAATTCTAACCGTCGCCATGTCTAATCCTAATGACATCCAGGTTATCGACCGTTTAAAGGAAATCACTAAGCTGACCATTGATCCCCGGATAGCGGATGAAGAAATGATTCACGGCTATATAGATGACTTCTATGGGATGGCCATAAATCCCGAAGAGACCATCGAAGAAAGTTTAGCTCAAGCCTTAAGCTTAGATGTGGTAAAAGAAGAGACCGCTCCCTTAGTCAGATTAGTTGACTCGCTAATGGCTCAGGGGATCAAGGATAGAGCCACCGACATTCACCTGGAGGTAGACGAAAGCGTAGGACGGGTACGTTACCGGATAGATGGTATCCTCCAAACTGCTTTCATCTTGCCCAAAAAGATCTATCGCCCGGTGGTAAACCGGATAAAGATCGTGGCCAGCTTGGACATAACTGAATCGAGGGTGCCCCAAGACGGCAGCTTTCGATTTACTTACAATAGTCAGGAGATCGACATCCGGGTCTCCACCATGCCGATTTTCTATGGCGAAAGCGTGGTCATGAGAGTATTGCAGAAACCCAGATTCCTCATGGGATTGTCTGATCTCGGTTATTGGGGGGAAAATCTGGAAAGGTTCAAAAGACTTGTGCAGAAGCCGTACGGCATGATTGTGATCGTCGGTCCCACCGGTTCCGGTAAATCCACCACTCTCTATGCTGCAATTAAAACTTTAAACTCTTTGGAGAAGAACATCATAACACTGGAAGATCCGGTGGAATTCCAGATTCCTATTACCAAACAGTCTCCGATTCACGAAAAAGCAGGATATACCTTTGCTAAAGGTCTTCGCTCCATCTTACGGCATGATCCCGACATCATCCTCTTAGGAGAGATGAGAGATGAAGAGACCGCGGAGATGGCATTCCGCGCCTCCATGACCGGACACTTGGTTTTAACCACCCTTCACGCCAATAGCGCAGCTGCAGCCGTGGCACGTCTTTTGGATATGAAGATTGAACCCTTTGTGATTTCTACCTCACTTCTGGCGGTAATTGCCCAGAGACTGGCACGAAAGATATGCTCCAAGTGTAAAGAAAGCTATACCCCTTCCGAGGAAGAGTTGAGCTATGATGAAGAATTGAAGAAGATAAAAAATCCTGTTTTCTATCGTGGCAAAGGCTGCGATAAATGCAAACATACCGGTTATAAGGGTAGGATCGGGATATTTGAGGTTCTGGAAGCCACTGAGGAGGTAAGACAAGTTATACTCCGAAAGGGAATCTCCAGCGAACTGGAAAAGGCATCGAAGATGAAGACCATGCTGGGTGACGGAATAGATAAGGTTCTTAAGGGGGTAACCACCATTGACGAGCTTAAAAGGGTGATAGGTTAGCAGGGCTACTCTAAACTGCAAAAGGTGCTGTCACCTTTAGAAGGAGCAATCGGAGAGTTCTAAAGTGTTGGATGAGGAAATCTGATGGTAAAGATTAAGTCATCAGAGATATGGAAAAGGAGCGACATAAATACCTCAAGGAGGGAGTTTCTCCCTCCTTGAGGTTTACTACTAACCTGTTCCCTCGGCAATCGTGCGGAAAAGTTCCAAGACCAACCCAAAGAGAATAAAACTGCGATTCCGGACACTGCTCTTGACTTTCTGCGTTAGCTGCGTTACGTTATATCCGCATCTACCAGCGTTGACCAGTTCGATTTAATGTTAGACCATGTCTTTCCCGCGAGTGATTATATATTGGATACGATGGAATATTTTTTCTAAAATCGAATTATGCCAAAGCGGAAAATAATCGTTATTGGAGCAGGTCCCGCCGGTTTAATGGCAGCAGGCACCGCTGCAAAGATGGGAGCAAGAGTTATTCTTCTGGAGAAAATGCCGTATCCGGGACTGAAATTGCAACTCACCGGCAACGGACGATGTAATTTTACCAACACTACTCCCCTACCCGAATTCATCACTCATTTTGGACCGGGCGGAAAGTTCCTCAGACAAACAGTTTCCCGGTTTTTTTCCTCTGATCTGATTGCGTTCATGAGGAAATTGGGAATTCGTTCTGCTATTGAATCGGATGGACGTGTCTTTCCGGCTAGCGGTAAAGCTGAGGAAGTTGCAGACGCTTTGGTTAATTGGGCAGTTAGGGGCGGAGTAACTCTGTCAGCGGACACTTCTGTAAAACGATTGATCATCGAGGGTCGAAGAGTGGTCGGAGTGAAAGTATCCGGTAGTTCCCTACAGAAGGAAAAATCTCATACTCCTCGAGAGGGGAGAGAATTTCTTGCGGATGCTGTTGTCATTGCCTGTGGCGGAGCCTCTTACCCTAATACCGGTTCAACCGGGGATGGATATCGCCTGGCAGAGACAGTGGGACACACTATAATTCCACTTCGACCTGCTTTGGTTCCGATAGAAACAGCCGGGAATGTCGCAAACAAATTGCAGGGAGTAAGCTTGAAAGATGTAAAGGTCAGGGTTTTGATCAACAAGAAAAAGCAGGCGGAAAAAACCGGTGAGCTGATCTTTACCCATTTCGGTCTTTCCGGGCCGATGATCCTCAATTTAAGCGGATTGATAGTTGATGCTTTGCGCCAGAACCGGAATGTCATCGTATCTATTGATCTGATTCCGGATTTAGACGAGCAAAGAATAAACGTGCTGCTGCAAAAAAGGATGAGAGAAAGCGGTAAGCAAAAGATAAAGACGATACTCAGAGAATTTCTGCCCAACAAATTGATTCCGGTTTGCTTGGATTCGAACGGGATTCCGCCGGATAGAGTCGGACATCAGGTAACCACAGCAGAACGGAAGCGGTTGCGTCTATGGTTAAAGGATTTTGAATTGGAAGTGACCGGATTCCGTTCTTTCTCTGAAGCGATGGTGACTGCAGGTGGGGTAAATACCAAAGAAGTTGATCCCCGCACCATGGAATCGCGGTTGGTTGAGGGTTTGTATTTTGCCGGAGAGGTTTTGGATATAGATGCCGATACCGGTGGTTACAATCTGCAAGCCGCATTTTCTACCGGCTGGATAGCTGGACATGCCTCGTCACGGTAGAAATCACGCTCCGTTATTTTCCTTTGGTTGCTGTTTCAATTATAATAGCTCCGCTGGATGATCTCAGGCTTATGTCCGGTCCGTCTTTGCCCCGCACTACCGTATAACGCTCCATCAGATAGTCAGCCCTACCGATGTCTCTGTACGTGCTTTTCCCGGTGTATTCAAACGGGCATCTGATTCTTCCCATGTTTTCCCGCTTGACTAAGGTCATAGAGAAATTCTCCCCGAAGTCAGGCACCTTGAGAATCAAATCGGAGGAAGCAGTCGATGCCTCAAGACCGGTGGAGGGTAATTGGGAAAGATCCAACTCAATATCTCCGCTGGCGGATGTGATCTTACCGTTTTCGCCGATTTTGCTCTCCTCGACTAAGATGGAACCGGAAGCATTGGAAATATCCAGCTCTTTAGATCGAATCCCGGAAATCGAGATGCATCCCGATACCGATCTGATTTTCGGAGTATCCGCGCTGCAACCTTTGAGTGTAATTGATCCCGAAGCGGTGGAAAGCTTCAGTTCTTTGGACTGTATGGAACTAAGCGATATGTCCCCCGATGCCGAACTTACTTTCGTGAATTCCGCACTGCAATCTTTAACCATGATCGATCCCGAAGCTGTGGAAAACTCGAATTCCTTGCCAGAAACCAAATCCACCAGAACATTTCCCGATGCAGACTCGGTCCGGATGGACTCTGTTTTAAATCCCACAAATGACATATTCCCGGAAGCACTGTGGCATTTAATTATCCGGAGCTCGGCTGATTTGGGAAGATACACCGTCCAGTGAATTTCTCCGTTAACATGATTACAGGTAAAATGATCTTCGATAGATAAATCTCCCTGATCGCTTTCTACTTTGGGATCAAAAAAATCCGGATTATCCAGATCGTTCTTCAATTCGACCACCAGCTGGTTGTTGTTTCCCGGACATATCTTTAAATCCCCGCAGACGGTATGGATGTCCATCGAAGTGATGTCTGCGAACGTAAAGGTTTTGTTCCTTTCGGTCGCGGATGCAATTCCAATGACAGCCACCATCAACACCAGTCCTACTAATAACCAACGAAACTTGGTTGACATAAATCCTCCACCTGTAGGAAAAATGTGTCTGAAGTTAACCACTCTTTGATATTTATCCCCAATTTTTCACCGGATACAGAATCATCGCAGCCAGTAATATCACAGTTTTTCTTACGTGGAGCCGGTTAACCAAGTTGCAGATATTTCTTGTCTTAATGTTCGACCAGCGGATTTCTTCGTTTGCAGCAGGTAATATAATATCGATACAATCAGGAATGAATAGGGAAAGAACATAAATGAATCATTTCGACATTAAGACCAATCCAAAGATACAGAACATTGGTTTTAATCAAGCCGAATCATTGAACCGGAATCAATTTAGTGAGCTCAAATACTTTTTTAAGATAATTGTCTACCACCATAAAATCTAACTGCTTCTCATCTGTAATCATTTGAGACCAGCGGATGCCTGAAGCCAAAACCTGCAACGCTGAAAAAGGTTCAAGGTTTCTTATCTGGTACTGCAACCTCGAGTCAGTAAGAAGGTATCTATCCTTATCTGATTTGATTTTCAGATAATACTTGCTGTCGAATTCTTTATTGCCGGTTTGAAATTCATGGTCCCAATGGAGCTTTTTCCCAAGCCGATAATGCCAATCCTCGTGTACAATTAGAATACTATATGAAGTTGGTTTGGTTACAAATATCCGAAGATATTCTATATTGTCGATGGCTTCTAAAACACTAAATCCAGATGCAGGAAACTCGCTGATTTCGATTGTGAAAGTGTAGCCTTTCCATTCACCAAAGAACAAAGGATAGAAGAAAAAAGAGGTATCGTAACCCCAAGCAGGTGATTCCCCTTTGGAATCCGAACCAGAGATTTCGCCTCTATAGTGTTGTAGAAACTTTTCTAAAAGCTCTTCAAATGCCTTTCCCCAAGGTTTTTCCAAGCTCATATGACATCTGACTTTCGGATTTTGACTGCGATTTCGAAATTCTTCCAGAATCTATTTAAATTTACTACTATATATTCATCCGTTTAAATTCAATTATGATACTTACTTAATCGGTAAACGGAACTGATCCGGTCGCGATTTGATCACTTCTCTAAGCCAGCCCTCCGGATAACCTTTTTCTTGAGGTCGCTCGTTTTCTTCTTTGATATATCCATCATTATATTTGGTGATCAGATATTCTCCCAACTCCTTCCACCGAGACACCACCTGTTCCGCCTGCGAAACGGAATAATGGGTCAAATAACGAGTCAGCAACTTTGGATTGGATGTGGCCAGATCGACACAAGACTTTTCTATCAGCGGCTGCAAATCCAGAAATGTTTCCTCGATGTCCCTCTGCACCGCTTGAATCTCCGGCATCATATAGGAATATTTCAAATTTGCCCAATTGGCCACGAAATTGAATACCCACCAGGCAGATTCCCACGAGAAATTATCCCGGCGACCGATGGTAAATGATCTGGGCACCGTATCGATTCCGCAATACAGCGGGATATAGCAGGTGGAATAGGTGTCATCCACCCCATACCAAAAAACACCCCCGATGGGATTAGGAAGCCAGGATCGGGACTGGGAGACAAAGGAATAAGCGGTTTGCTGGGTGGAAATGGGACGTTCCCAGGCGTATTCGACACTGTCCACCGCCCAGGTGATGGGTCTCCATCGATAAGGCGAGCCGTAAGGACCCGCATCGATCCCCTTGGTCATGTCATAAGGGGTTCCTTCGTAATGATCTCGCATTAAAGCGAAGACATCCGCTACCGATAGTTTTTTATCCGGCTTGATCCAAAGAGGGTATGGTTTTGCTCCTTCGACTGCGCGGTGGTAATCGGGAGAGAAATTCTGGGATGGGGCTGCCCGGCGGAAAATACTCCAGACCCGGGTATCGGCATATCTCTGATTCTTTGGAGTCGCTGGGCAATAGGCATCGCAGAATCGGAAGGGTTTGCCCGGCTTTGGATCGTAATATCCTTTTTCTATGGCAAAAGAGATCACGTTGCTCGAATAGAGACAATTCTTCCTATCCTTCAGTGGGAACTCGCCGATCCGGGCTTTGTTGGCATGGCAGGAGATATAACCTTCCGGTATCTTGAGCGCCACCCATTCCACTCCATGCCCGCCCGAATCCGGCCCGATCATCTCCATGATCCATACCTCTTTCGGGTCGGCTATAGAAAACGTCTCACCGGTGGAGCGATAGCCGTATTCCTCCACCAGATCCGTCATTACCCCGATCGCCTCCCTGGCAGTTTTGGCGCGCTCCAAAGCCAGCTGCATCATATCCCAGTATTCCAACAAACCATCCGGGTTTTGCAATTCCTCGCGCCCGTCGAAGGTAGTCTCACCGATGGTTAACTGGTATTCGTTCATCAGACCGACAACCGCATAAGTATGCAGAACCTGTTTTACTTTGCCTCGAACTTTTCCTGACCATCCGGTTATCTCCAGCGAATCATTCGGTCCGTGATCGGCTGCCGGGTGATATTCCAGGATAGGATGAAACTCGCCATCGCAGGTATAGGTGATCATCACTGACCCGTCGTCCGATGCCCCTTTGGTCACCAGCAGATTGGTACAGGCACTCACCTTTAGACAGCTTATAAGAACGATAGCACCGATATAAATCGGTATGGCCAAAAATAATCTTTTCATACCCTCACCTTTCATTGTGGGAGTGGTTACCTTTAGGCGAACCAACTCGATATTTCTTTCCTAAAATAATCACAGGTTAAGCGGAAAGCTTGGCACACCAACACGAACCGTTTCCTTTACTCTACAACCACCGCCAGGGTAACTGCAAAAACTCTCTTTGCTCCTATATCCAATAGCATCCTTACGCATTCATTCAAAGTAGCTCCGGTGGTAATCACATCGTCAACCAAAATCACATTCTTGCCCATCACCATCTCCGGCTGGGTAACCGCAAAAGCGCCCTTCACGTTCTCCTTTCTCTGTTGAATGTCTAAATGGGTCTGGTCCTTGGTATTCTTTTTTCTCATCAGAATCTTGGTGGCTAAAGGTATCTTGGTCACCTGGGAAACTCCCTCTGCCAGAATCTCGCTTTGATTGAATCCTCTCTGCCGCTGCCGTGATTTATGCAATGGAACCGGAATCACCAGATCGCAATTTATAAAATCCTTGTCTTGAGTTAGTTGTTCTCCCAACCTTTGGGCTAAACGTTTTCCCAAGGGAATCTTATGCTCATATTTCAACCTATGGATCAGCGTTTTATAATGATCATCGAAAGTTCCCAAAGATCGTACCGCGAAATTCATTTGATCCTCGAACCGGTTCGGGGAAACACAACGGTGTTCGTGTTCTGCCTCCTCTTCTTCAAAGAACATCTTACAATAGGGACAGAAGGGATATGGAAGAATAGCCAAATTCCTCCAGCAATTTTCACAGACCTCTTTTTCCTCCCGGTCTAAAGGCTCTTTACAGATAGGGCAACTCTGGGGATAGACGAAGTCCAACAGATCGTTTTTGAGCTGAAAGAGGGGTTTGGCAATTTCGAGTTGAAACACAAGTAATGGAAAATAAAAGTTAGAAGATCAAAATGAAAAATCGCAATTCAAAAAGTCAAAATTGTTTCGATCCGGCCCTCCTCCCCTCTAAACTCCCAACTCTATACTCCAAACTAAGAACTCTATGCTCTTTTTTTTATCCTAAGATAATTCCACATGAAAACTGAAAGGGCAAAGAGTAAAACCGTCAACGCCTGATTGACGGAAATGGGGATACTGCCGACTCTGGTAAAGATCATGCTATTCTCATAGTACCGGAAGAAATCGATGGTGAACCTTCCGACTGAATATAAAGCCAGCATGCTCCAAAAAGTGAAACCGTGGAAACGCTTGTACCGTTCTAATACCAGCAAAATTCCGAATATCAAAAAACCCTTCAAAGAAGCAACCAGCTGAATGGGGAATAGTGCAGTATCGGGGAAAAAATATCCTGCGGGTGAATCTGGGGGGAAAATAATCCCCAGAGAACAAGAAGTAGGTTGACCAAAACAGCAGCCGTTCAAGAAGCAGCCGATCCGGGCAATTCCCAATCCCAGCATGGTGGATGGAGCGACTATATCGGCAATTCTCCATACATCCAGTTTCTTTTTATATATATAAATCAAACTGCAGATGATTGCCAGGATCAAGCCCCCAAACATGGAGAGACCCCCGATGCCTATCTCCCCGGTGCTTTGAACCGGACTGACCATATCCCAGATGTGACCTTTAAATTCATCCAAGTGAAAAATGACATAGAAGAATCTTGCCCCCGCCAAAGAGGAAATTAGAATGATTAAAGCTAAGTCCGGAAGCCAATGAGCGCCTATCCCGTCTTTTTTTGCTCTTTTAGCCGTAACCCAGATGCCCAGAAGAAAAGCCACCGCTAGAAGGAATCCGTACGTTCTTACGGCTATTCGTCCGATTTGAATCAAAACAGGATGCATGAGAAACAATTTAAAGGGTAAAGTGAAAAAATCAAAATTATATTTGATTAATCAAGAATTAGTCTTCCGGATAATTCTAAATTCGTCATCCGTCATTTGTCATTGGTCTTATCTTTTTTTTGTTCTATATCAATAATCAAACCATCTCGAATTAATGGACAGGAGGATTCCCACAATTATCCAGCTGGATAACATGGAGGAACCTCCATAACTGACAAACGGAAGGGGAAGTCCGGTGACCGGCATTACCCCCAGAGACATACCGATATTAACCAGCATCTGGAATCCCAGTATGGCAACCAATCCCAAAGCGACATTGCTGGCGAAGGTGTTTCGGGCTTTTTGAGCAATCATAATCCCCTTAGCTATCAGAACGGCAAAAAGACCCAATAATATCAATCCACCCACCAGTCCGAATTCCTCACCCAATACCGAAAAGACAAAGTCGGTATGCTGATGCGGAAGAAAAGCCAATTTGGTTTGACTCCCCTCCAAATATCCTTTGCCCAAAAAACCGCCGGAACCGATCGCCACCTTGGATTGGATGATCTGGTAACCGGCCCCCTGTGGATCTCTCCCCGGATCCAAAAAGACCAGGATGCGTTGTTTTTGGTAGTCGTGAAGTTTATTCCAGACTAAGGGAGTGGTCATGCCGAAGATCAAGTTGAGCAAAACAAAACCCACCGTAAAGATGAAATTGGGTTTGACCCGATAAAGCAGGGTAATCAGAAGTAAGAAAAATATTGCCCAGGAAATCCAGTGAAAAGCACAAATCAGGCTTATGACGGGTGAGACTATCAGAAATAAATAGAAAAGCGGTACCCCTGCCCAGAAAAGCATGGAGATCAAAACGGAAAAGAAAACCAGGGAAGTACCCAAATCGGGTTGCTTTAAAACCAGAAGTGCAGGGAGAAGCACAATAGCTAACACGCTGATCAGCCATTTTATATTATAAATGGATCGTTTGGAATAGGTCAGATAACGTGCCAACGGGAATATGACGGCTATCTTGGCAAATTCAGAAGGCTGGATATTGAACCCGGCTACAGAAATCCAGCGGGCTGCTCCCATTCTGGTTGAGCCGACCATCAATATTATTATCAAAGCCAGCAGGGAAAGAAAATATAGCAGGTACGAAAAAACCTCGTAGAATCGCAGAGGAACAAAAAATATAAGACCACAAACCACCATGCTCAGAAGGATCCAGATAATCTGCTTGAAATAAATTCCCCTTTCCGCCGGATTATCGCTGTGATATTTAGCGCTATAAATCAACACCACGCCGATTAAAGATAAAATCAAAGCAATGGCGAAAAGCGTAAAGTCAAATCCTTTGGCATGAAACTTTAACATGGTTTTCGATCGTATTTTTAGCGTAGAATATGTCCGGGTTAATCCGGGGTTAAGTTCGACTCAGGAAATTTCTACGCCGTAAAATATCCGTTTAGTAATGGTTAAGTTGCATGGTACTATCCTTCTGAGCCTGCATTAGATCTTTCTTCAGATGTTTTTCAATGATCGCTTTTGCCACCGGAGCTCCGAAGGTCCCCCCGTGCCCCATGTTTTCGATCAAGACCACCACTACTATCTGGGGATTTTCAGCCGGTGCATAACCCACGAACCAGGCGTGAGCCTCACCCTGCGGGTTCTGAGCCGTACCGGTTTTTCCGGCAACGGTGATATCCGGAATGCGGGCCAAATTCCCGGTCCCCCCCGGTTCGTTTACCACGCCGATCATGGCTTTTTGCAATGTCTTTAGAGTGGAATAGGAAAAGGGCAAATGCCCGGTTTTTTCCGGCAAAGTTACGGTAACCAGTCCGTCCGGAGAATCCAGTTCCTTAAGAAGATGCGGTTTGTATAAAGTTCCATCGGTGGCCAGGCCGCCGTAAAAAACTGCCAGTTGAAGGGGCGTCACCAAAATCTCCCCCTGTCCAATAGCCAGATTTATGACCAGGTTATTGATCCAATCCCCCTTTCCGAATTTCTTCCGATAGTACTCCGGAGTTGGAATAAAACCCCGGGCTTCTTCCGGAAGATCAATTCCGGTTTTCTTTCCGAACCCGCATAACTGGGCATATTCGCTCCATTTTTTAAGTCCCACTCTTAATCCCAATTGATAAAAATACACGTCACAGGATTGAACGATGGCTCCTTCCAAGTCCAAACTTCCGTGCCCCCCTGGCTTCCAGCAGCCAAAAGATCTGTTGCCGAACTGGAAAGACCCTCCGCAGGAACGAAAAGTGGTATTGACATCGGCCAATTTCGTCTCCAAAGCGATGGCGGCGGTAAGAAGTTTCATAGTGGAACCGGGAGGATAGGTGGCTTGTATCGGACGGGTAAGAAGAGGATGAAACGGGTTATCCCGGATAGAACTCCATTCGGCGGAAGTCATGGAACCGGCAAAGAGGTTGGCGTCCAGCCCCGGCTTGCTGGCTAAACATAGGATTTCCCCGTTCCTTGGATCCAATGCCACTACCGCAGCGCTTGCATATTCGGTTAGCGCAGATTCTGCGACAGCCTGAAGATCCGCATCGATGGTCAACATCACATTTGATCCACAAACCGGTGGCTCAGGTTTGATCTCCTCTAAAGGACCTAAAATTTTACCGCGTGCGGTCACCTCCTGAAAGATCATCCCGTCTTTACCTCTGATAAATCCATCATATTGCTTCTCTATTCCCTTTCTTCCAATGGACCCTCCGGGACGAAGTATTCCTGCCGAGGAATTATCGGACAGCTCATCTTTATTAATCTCGCTTATGTATCCGACTACATGTCCCACCCAGCCTGCCTCCAGGTATTTACGGGTCGGCTCCATCTGATACATCAATCCGGGCAGGTCCTCATTCTGCTCTTCTATAACGCAGATGGTATTAAACCCCACATCTTTCTGGAGTTTTATGGGTTGGTAGGCCTTGGACCAATTGTCACTTATCTTTTCTTCCAAGGTAACCGGGTCCGAGTTCAAGCAAAGGGCAATCTTTTCTACTAAGGTGGTTATGTCTTTCATCTGGACCGATGATCTCTTCTTGGGTACAGACTCCATCATCTCTGAGGGAATTAAAGAAACCGTATAGGAGATACGATCAGTGGCGATGATATCTCCATCCCGGTCTTTCACCACCCCCCTCGGTGCCGGCAGGGACAAGGGCAAAATCTGATTATCTTTAGCCATCTGATTATAATGGGTGCCTTTTATTACCTGTAAAAAGAATAGTCTGACTAAAAGCATTAAAATGATCAATCCCAGAAAACCCAATAATATCTTAGCCCGGCTCTCTTTGGTGAAAAATCCTGAGAGGAAACTGCTCCAGGCAGGCGATTTAAGGTTCATCGTCAGGCTAAATGACTTTTGGGAGGATTTTCTATTTAGCATGGTTTATTTATAGCTCCAGCCAAAGGTTGTCACCTCAAATTGTCATCCGGTCAATCACCCATCGATTCCGATTGATTCCTTGTAAAACCAGGAGGATCAGCATCCCCACTAAAGAAGTATACAAGGCCGAAAGCAAAGAATAATTTATCAATATTTCGAAAGTTGAGCTATTCAAGCCACACGTAAAAATGTAATATAGAAGGTCATTCAAGATCAGGGCCAGAAATATCATCCCTCCTTTGGAGTAGATGGTATCCAAGTAGAGATTATCTTTGAAGCTTCCCACCCAAAATCCAATCAGACACTTGACCAAAGCACCCCAGCCTAAAGTTTGCGGGGTAAAAATATCTGATAGAAGTCCGATTAAAAAACCAAAGATCACTCCGGAAACAGGACCGCGGCTTAAAGCTATATATACCAGGATAACAATCGATAGGTCGAACTTCACCCCCAGGATGGACATGGCGTTTGAGAGAAAAGTCTGGTATAGTATCAGTGTCAATATTAAAAGCAGTCCCGAGAAAAGCCTGGTAAATATGGTGCTTCCCCACAACATAATCTTGATACCTTCTTATTTGATACTGCCTTATGAATTCCCCACCGGTAAATGAGCCGGCAAATTCAGCTTAACCTGATCCCCTATCCTTTTGTATCTAAAACGAAAAGTTCCTCCAAACGATTGAAATCGACGTATGGTGTCACCTCGAGCATTTTGAAAATGCCAAAGGAACTATCCAGCTTGGATGAATCTTCCTCGCTTTCCACTGTAGTTATTACTCCGATTTTAATCCCCGGGGGAAAGATGCCACCCAAACCGGAAGTAACTACACGGTCTCCGGCATTTGCCTCCTCCTGCAAAGGAACGTTATCCAGCCGCAGGTGGAATCCGGACCATGGCTTTATGATCCCTAACACCCGGGTTTTTTCATCCTGAGCCGATGCTCTGAAATTCGGGTCGATCATCAACTGGACCACGGCACTGGAGAACGATGCATCCACCACTTTACCCACTAATCCATGCAAGTTAACTACCGGCATGTTCCTTCTTACTCCGTCCCCGGATCCCTTATCTATCATAATCGAAAAATATCTCCGGTTCGGCTCGACCGACCATACCTTTGCCGGAATCACCCGATATTCCAAGGTTTGTCGAAAATCCAAAAGCCCTCGCAAGCGCTGGTTTTCCAGCTGTTGTTCGTTTAACCAGGAATTCCTTAAGGACAGCTCCACCACCTTTTCCTCTAATCTCCGATTCTCATCCCGCACCCCTTCCAGCTCTTTTATATAATTGATTAAAGAATAAAAGGGGCTGTAGGTGAATTTAAAAATCAAGGCGGATAGATCCGATCCAAAATCCTGCGGTAAAATAATGAGCAAAACCGACAACAGGACAAAGCTTATTATGTTAAGCCAACTCCCCCTTTTTATATTTGCCCAAAATACGATTCTACCCATAGGAAGTTGTAGTAAGCCCCGCCAGATGGATGGTCCATCAAATCGCAGGCGAGGGATGCTATGCCAAGCTTGCAGCATCTTGGCTGATTTCAAATCCGCCTTTTTAACACCTAAGACCGATTTGATCCGAAGACTAATAGGAAGATCGGGATGGGAGACCGAGTCGGTTCATCTTCCCGGTTTCATTCTCTTTCCCGGTCTTTCTACTCCACAGAATCAAGCAGCTCCAGAACATCCTTGGGGCTTTTGGTTTTTATCAATTTATCTCTGTTTTTTTCGTTTTTAATCAGGTTAGAGAGCCGGGACATCACCGTCAAGTGAGTTCCGCCTACATCCTCCGGAGCAGCGATCAGAAAGAAAATCTGGGTGGGTCTTTTATCCATGGAATCGAAGTCGATTTCCTTTTTGGGTCGGCCAAAGGCGATAACTATTCCCCGGACCGCTTTGGATTTGGCGTGAGGGAAAGCCACTCCATAGCCCACCCCGGTGGTGACTAATTTCTCTCTATCCAGAATATCCTTTAAAAGCTGCTCGGAATCTTTAACCAGCTTGGATTTCGATGCTAACTCCACCAGTTCCTTGATCACATCTTCTTTGGTCTCGGACTTAAGCTCAAAAGCTATTAAATCCTCTCCACAAAATCGCGACAGTTTCATCCTTCGATTCCTCCTATTTTATTCTTTTCCTTAAACGCTTTTCTTAAAACTTCTCTGCTTGATCCGCCAACATTATAGGGATGTCGTCTTGTATGGTATATTTTAATCGACATTTTTCACAAACAAGTTTTTGGTTTCCCTCATCGTAAGCCAAATCTCCTTTACATGCGGGACAAGCCAAAATATCCAACAGTTTAGGATCGATCATCTGATAACTCCTTCTATTCAAGTGCCGCCCCACCATAAAGAATCTTGGGTGGGATCGGGAAAGAGTAGTGTTCAATTGAGTATGTCAACCGGTGATTATATAAACTAATTTTTTCCCGCATCCTTTAGGATACAAAGAATATACGCAGGTTGAAACGCTATTAAAAAATCCAATTCGCTGGCATAAATGCTCTGCTTTATGGTATGAACCATATGGCTCATACCCCGGGGTGATAAATTATTATCTCTCCTTGGGACGGGAATTTGAACCGTCCCAAATCTCTATTTTTTCAACGCACCTGAGAATTCTCTAACTATAAATGTTTATTAAATGAATCCAAGTTAAACTTTTAAGATTTGTATTTTACTCTCTCCCTCTTTCGACATACTCTCCCATCACCCTGAATTTCGCTATCCTTTGGTCAATCAACTCGTGGGGTTTTAATTGTTCCAACTCATTTAAAGCCGAAAGGATCTCCCTTTTCAAAATCTGAGCCTGGGCTTTGGGGTCCCGGTGTGCACCGCCGTTGGGCTCGGGTATGATCTGGTCTATCACCTTGAGTCTCATCAGATCGGGAGCGGAAAGCTTTAAAGCTTCTGCCGCTTCCGGTGCCTTGGCACTGTCTCTCCAAAGAATGGCAGCGCATCCTTCCGGAGAGATCACCGAATACCAGGCGTTTTCCAGCATGAAGACTCTATCTCCCACCCCGATCCCTAATGCTCCGCCGCTGGCTCCCTCTCCGATGATATTTATTATTACCGGGACTTCCAGCCGGGTCATCTCTCTTAAGTTTCTGGCAATCGCTTCCGCCTGCCCTCTTTCCTCCGCTCCGATACCGGGGAAGGCTCCCGGCGTATCCACTAAAACCACCACCGGTTTATTAAAGCGGGAAGCCAGCTGCATCAGCCTGAGTGCTTTTCGGTAGCCTTCCGGATGAGTCATGCCGAAGTTCCGGTAAAGTTTCTGCTTGGTATCCTTTCCCTTCTGCTGACCCACCACCATCACCGGTTTACCATCCATCTTGGCAAATCCGCCCACCATGGCTTTGTCATCTGCAAAACCCCGGTCCCCGTGCAGTTCCACGAAATCGGTGCACATCAGGGAAATAAAATCCAGAGTGCAGGGACGCCGGGGATGCCGGGCCAACTGCACTCTTTGCCACCGCGTTAGCTTGGAGTAGATCTCTTGAGCCAGCCGGTCGAGTTTTTGCTCCAAAGCCGCGATTTCCCGGGTAAGCTCCAAACCCTCCAAAGAATCATCCTCCTGATGATCTGCCAATTCCTTCAGGTCGTTTATTCTTTTTTCCAGTTCGTAAATCGGCTTTTCGAAATCTAAAATGGGACCGTTCATCCTCATCCTTAAGTGACATGTTCTTCTACTTGGTTATGAATAAAACTAGTCCACATGGCAAACCACAGCCTGATCCAGATACCCAAGAATACCATTCCCATCCACAAAATGTTGGGTGGATAATGTTTTCTATAAAAACGGAACATGCTGCGGTGGTGCTCTGCCAGCATCTGGGTTTTTCTCTTCCGGGTGCTTTTGCCGATATGATGAACCACCACCCCATCAGGAAAATAGTAAACCGAATATCCCGCCTTTTTGGCTCGATAGCAAAAATCCACGTCTTCCACATACATAAAAAACCGCTCATCCAACAGTCCGATATTTTCTACTACTCCCCTTTTGGTTAAAAGACAAGATCCGGACACCCAATCCACCTCGGTCTGTTGATTACGAT
The DNA here is from genome assembly GCA_903908285.1 of uncultured candidate division Zixibacteria bacterium. Taxonomy (GTDB): domain Bacteria; phylum Zixibacteria; class MSB-5A5; order MSB-5A5; family SM1-73; genus CAIVRH01. The sequence goes on along the minus strand of CAIVRH010000033.1, from coordinate 24,250 downwards.
CAAGATCCTTCATAAGATATCTACCGGACCATGGATTTTTAGGATATATCCGGTTCAGAATGGATTGACCCGACGAGATGGAAGTCAGATATGAAGGGAACGATCTGGCAGAGAATTGAACCTTCCCATCCGGACCGATCATCTTGGGACCGCAAACTCCTACGCCGGGATGGTTATCCATGAACTTGATCATCTCGATTATTCCTCCGGAGGTAAATTCGGTATCGGGATTTAGAAAAAGAAGGTATCGTCCCCGACTCCTTTTAATTCCCTGATTGCAGGCAGATGAGAAACCCGCATTTTCCGGATTCTCTATCAACCATACATTCGGGAAATCTCCCTTTACCATTTCCTGGCTTAAATCCTCCGAATGATTATCGATCACCGTAACTTCATATTTCAATGCCGTTTGAAAATCGGAAATCGACTTTAAGCATCTCTTCAGTAAATCCTTGACATTAAAGTTGACTATGATAATAGAAAGATCCAAATCTGGCTCAAAGGAGAATACCATAAATGTCAACATTCGCAATAGTAACATCATCCCATCGGAGTGTACCGGCTGGCTCAAGCGAATTTAACTGCAATTTTTCAAACCGCAGAAGCCCCGCTTTAGCGGGTTTTCCGCTTCGCTCCAACCAGCTTCTGCACTCCGAAAACTTCTTCCAACCAAAGCTCTATCCCATCCGCCGGATCACAATTTCCTTAGAAAACTCCACCACCTCAATCTCCATACCATCCAGATGGCTTCCCTTACGATCTTTTTTGACATCTTTGATCTGCCCGCCTTCCGGTCTTCGAAAATAATCGGTATCTCTTTGATTTTGAATCCTTTCTTCCAGGCCCGGAAGCTCATCTCGATCTGAAAGGAATAACCGTTGGATTTAACTTTGTTTAAGTCGATCGCCTCCAGAACTTCTCGCCTGAAACACTTGAATCCCCCGGTAGCATCCTTTACCCGAAGACCGGTGACCCAGCGGGAATAAACATTGGCGTAATAGGAAAGCAAAAGCCGCATCATGGGCCAGTTGATCACGTTTACCCCGCTGATATAGCGGGAGCCTAAAACCAAATCCGCATCCTGGATCGCTTCTAAAAAATCTATCAGAGATTTTGGATCGTGAGAGAAATCACAATCCATCTCGAATATCAGATCATAGTTCTCCTTTAGTGCATATTTAAATCCGTCTATATACGCCGTTCCCAACCCCCCCTTACCTGGGCGGTGTAGTATGTGAATGCGATCATCAGTCTTAGCCATCAGATCCGCAATCTCTCCGGTGCCATCCGGTGAGTTATCATCCACAATTAGAACATGGATGGATGAGTCTTGCTCTAAAACTTGTGGAACTATACGCTCGATGTTTTCCCGCTCGTTGTAAGTAGGGATAATGATCAAAGACTTCATATCTATTTTGTCGTTTCTTTGGTCTGGGTGGCTGTTTTTATTAAATAACCTTTCATCAAGTAATATATTAATATAGCTAACACCGCTAAAGATGTCAATAAAGTCCAAGTTTTGGCTAATTTATAAATTGGGGAATCGAAAACAAACTGCACCGAGTGTCTACCCCGGCTCAAATAAACTGCCCGGAAAAGATAATCTGCCCGATAGATTTTGGTTTCCCGGCCATCCACATAGGCTTTCCAAGCCGGGTAGTAATTTTCACTTAAAAACAGGAAACCGTCCCTGGGCATATCCGCATCCACCTTAAAGCGGTTTATCGTGTAGTCCGACACTTTAGCGGGAATAACCGATTCTAACGAAATACCAGCGGTATCAGACGGCAGGTTTGGAGGCGCTTCAGCCAAAAAGATTTTCCTGCGTATATCGAAATCGGATTTTTTCAACTCTTCCAGTACCTGGTTTTGATCTTTCTCCACCTGCCAGGAATAAACCGGAAATGCCCGGGGAAGATAACTTAAGTTCTGGTGCACATAAATCCCATCGGCTTCATACACTTGTTTGGTCCAGGGCAGGTTTAGCGGCTGAGGGCTTAGGATATATTTAATATTCAAAAGATGGATGAAGTTGGGAAGGGTAAGGTTGGGGTTTTGTTGATGACGCCCCACGAATTCGTCATAGGTGCGTAACTGGTTACCGTGCATGGCTGTTAAAGAAACCTCTTCTATGCCGTACATGGCTAAATAATTATCCTGATAGCTTTGCGGTAGAAGGAAAGCCCGGAAAGGTTCCTCTTTCTGCCGGGCTTGAAGAAAATCTACCACTGAAGATTTTCGGTAGAACTGATCCGGATCGACCGTGATGATAAAGCGGGAATCGACCCGGAAGAGATCGACTAAAGCTAAAACGGCTAAAGCCCCAATCGCCATGCTGTTCTTTAATCCGCCTTTCGAATGAAGTCGTAATATGCCATAACTTAACCACAAAAGCAAAGCACCGATCCACAATCCGGTGATTACCCGGGGGATATTCTGTTCCAAAGCCGCTTTTTTGGCGGTATCGATTCCGTTATACAGTACCGCAATCCAGATATCAAAGAAGGTCCCGCGCAATAAACTGACTAAGATCGCCAGCCCGGAATATGCCAAGACGAAGATGAAAGCTATCTTGATAAATCTCTTGATCTCGGCTGCATTCTCTTTCAGCTTAAGGAAATTATCCAGTCCCAGCATGGCGATCACCACCGTAGTGAAGCAGAAGAGGAAGTTGATCATGCTGGGTCCGCGAAAACTTTTGACTCCCGGGATCAGGTAATAGAACAGCATGAAAAATGGGGTCGTCCCCCCCAGAGCGTAAATGAAGGCTAAGATACCCAATCCGGTGAAAAACCAGATCAAATGCGTCCGGCGATAGATGACGGTAACCACCGCCAGAAATAGTGCCAAAAGACCGATATACTCGCTGTTCAGCTTGAAGGGATTCCGCCCCCAGTAGAAATTCCCCTGGGTATGGATATTATCGCCGGAAAATTCCGGGACGACCTCGGATGCCAATTCCTCCAGATGCATGGACCAGGAGCTGGCATAAGCATATCCCTTGTCCGCTTCGGTATTCATGGTTCGCATGGAATAGGTTTTGAGGTAGTTATAAGGAGAGAGAAGCTGTATCATGGAGAGGGAGATACCGAGGATGATGGAAATCACGAAATAAACTATGTATTTTAGAATTCTCCTGTTACCTTCCCGGTACAATCTCCACAAAAGATACAAAAAGAAAAGACCCAGACCCCAGGCAGCAAAATAGGTCATCTGCATGTGGGCGGTAAAAACCAAAAGCGCAAAGGATATCCCGAAGAGAAGGAAGTAGAGAAATCGTCCACTCTTGCAAGCCTTATGGAGGAGCATGAAAGCTAAGGGAAGCAGGGCAAACACATACATCTTTCCGTCGTGACCCGGATATACCAAAGAGACCAAGCAGGGAGAAAACATGTAGAGTATTCCCCCTAAAAACGAGATTTCCCTCCTCAAGTTCAATTCTCTTAAGAAATAAAACATCAATAACCCGGCCAGAAAAACATGCAGAACCAGTTTCAAACCCAGAGCGTAGGTAACCCGGATGAAAAACTGCAGGATCGCTGCCGGGTAAAAAATATCGCCGTGCATGGCATCCACAAAAGGCATTCCCCCGTGGATGTAAGGCTCCCATAAGGGCATGGTATGATACGTTCTCCAGAAATTGGCATAGAAAGTGCGGAAGAAAACTCCTGCCCCCATGGTATCGGTCCCGTAGAGCATTTTGCCGGAGAAGATAAACCCGGCAAACAGGATGATGGTCAGGACAAAAAACACTCCCAACGGAAGATACCGCCAGATCTTTTCTTCTCTTGGGGAGGTGACTGTTTTAGGTCTGGGTTTCTCGGTTTTCTTTTCCTTTTTCATCTCTCATCTTTTGGGTTTATGAATCCGAGTACACAAGATTCATGGTTAGATAATCACATATCAACTCATACTGGTTTATTTAGTTTTTTTACTGGATCTTAGGGGCATGGCAATCAAAAAACACAAGACCTCCCCCACCGTCATCCAGAGCCGGGATATAAGCGAGATCAGAGTGGATACCGGCAGCGGGAACAACGATGAGAGCAAGAATACCAAAACTCCCTCTCTTACCCCGATGCCACCGGGGGTAAATATCGCCAGAAATCCGATATTCAATGAAAAAGCATAGGCTCCGGTCAGAGTGGGATACATTTTAAGATCAGCCTGGGTCATGGATTTGACCAATATCAAAAACCCCAGTCCGAATAAAAGCCAGGACACCGAGTACGACAGAAGATATATTATAACATCCTTACCCCTAATATCAAGGGTAATCTTCTCTTTTTTCATTATTCTTAAACCAAAGTTGAGGACTTTCTCCAAAACCTTGGGATAACAAAGAAACGCCAGAATACTTATGCTCAATATGACCAAAGCGATCATCAAGCCCGGTTGGTTAGAGAAAAAACGATGGTACAAATCCAGTCCCAGAAAAATAACCGAGATGAACAGACCGGAGATAACCGAGAAACTCTGCGCCATGATCCCGGTGGAGAAACTGCTCATCTTGGGGACCCCCTCCTTTTCCAGCATGTAAATCATCCCCAAAAATTGCCAAATCTTTCCCGGAAGATATTTCCCCAAATTGGCATAGAACCAAACCTTGAATAGCTTGAAGTAGGAAACATTCGAGCCGGTATGCCGGAGCATCCTCTGCCAGATTTTAACCAGCCAGAACAGGGTCAAAAACTGGAGCAAAAAGGAAATAATAAGAAGCCAGTAATTAAACTGCCAGTTGAAGTCCTTGACCTGGCTCCAGTTTCTTACCACGCTTTTGATAAGAAAATAAAATATGACCGCTATCAGTAAATACTGGAGTATTTTGAGCGAAATTCTTTTCAGGTCCAATCTATATCTCCGGTTAAGTCAGGGTATCATAAATCTCGACAAATGTTTTGGCGGTATTCTCAGGGGAGAATCTAAAGCGAGCTTCTTGATAAGCATTCGAAATCAATGTTCCGGTCAATTCCATATCGGACAAGATTCGTTTAATGCACTTGGCTAAAGCCCGAGCATCGCCAGGTGGGAAGAGAAGCCCGGTCTTCTCGTGGACGATGATGTCCTGGATTCCTCCGGAATCGGCCCCGATCACCGGTATTTGACACAATTGAGCTTCCACCAGAACCAAACCGAATCCCTCATCCACGGAGGGAAGAACCACTATGTCGCTTTCCTGGTAATAACGGTTTAATTCCCCCTGGGACATCAGCGGAAGAAAAGTGACCAGGGATGATAGATTTTGGCCTTCGATCAAACTCCTCAAGTTCCTCTCCTCCTCCCCTTCCCCGATTAATATGGCATTGATCTCAAACCCTTCAGATTTAAGCAACCCTAAAGCATCGATCAAAGTGTCCAGCCTCTTCTGCTTGGTGTACCGGGCTACGCAAAGAATCGTTTTTTTACCGGGGGATTGCTTTTTTTCAGATGGACCGAATTTTTCGATATTGACCGGCATCGGACGTACGGTGATCTTGGAAGGGGAGATGGGGATTACGGACATGAGCCGCTTCTTTTGAAAACTGGAAACAACCGTAATAGCCAAGGCGTGCTTGAAAACAAAACTTCCTAGCCACCGTGATATTCCTGCAGGCTTCAGAATCATTATATCTGTTCCGTGAGATGTGATTACCAGAGGTTTGTTAAATATCATGGAGACCAGCGTTCCGATCAAACCGGACGGTATCCACCAGTGGGCATGAATCAATTTTACTTCCGGATTTTTGGCTAACTTCATAGCATTCCGGAAATATGAAAAAAGGAAAGAAACAAAAATCAGCTTGTTGGCCAGACTTTTTCCCACCAGCCGGTGCATCACCCCCTGATATGCCAATCTCTCCTGTCGATTTGTTCCATACCGGAATCTGTGGATGGCGATGTTTTCCACCCGTTCGTACCTCAAGAGACCCTTTTCGTGCGGCGCTAAAACCTCGACCTCATAACCTGATGCCCAAATCTTTTTGGCCAATACATGCAGGTAAGCGCTGGATATGTCACCCCGGTATCGGATGAAGGATTGGGTTAAAAACAGTATTTTTTTTCTTTTGAGATTCAAGCTCCCTCACTGGTCAGGATTATACGAAAACTCTGGTTTGATTCTATCCGGGGTAGGATGATCCTGGCTTCAGGATACTCCGTTTTGATAGAAGCATTGACCCCATCCACCTGGATGCGGTATCTGCCTTCCCTCGGTTGTTTCATGCAAAAAGTTAAATCCTTAATGGGAGATACCGCTTGGAATTTCCATTGCCAAAGGTCCTTCTCCACCTTCCTTTCCAAAAGCCGGATTTCATTTCGGGCTTTCCAGTATTTTACAATATTCTCTCCGGTTGAGACAAAAGCATTCTTTGTTTTTAGAGATTCCAATACCTCGCCGTAAAGTTTCACGAATCCAAGAAATCCGAATTCCTCCAGCACATTGGTATGCCAAAGAAGGGTGAGCATTCCTCCTCCGGAGCTCTCCAGTTGCAGGAACAGCCGGTCAATCTCTTCCTTTATTTGATCGATGGTTTTGGGATCATACTTGTCATAGGTCTGATCCATCACATTGGTATTGATCTCCCATATATCGATTTTCTTGTCGGCTTGGGATTCGAATGGTTGAAATGGGAATGCAAAACCGGACCGGAAACCGGACCGATCCGGATATCCCAGGGTGCAGTCATAGAGAAAACCGGTCTGGCTTTGATACTTCCAGGTCGATGGTTTTTTAAGACAGAGGAAATGCTGTCTGGTTCCGATGCAGGGATAAGGCAGAAACCGGTCCAGATTCTCTTTCTCTGCTCTCATAACTTCTTGGCTTAAGTAAGATTTTCGACTGCCATGTAAACCTATCTCTCCCTGGTTTTCTAATATCCTTTGGATTGCCGGTTCCGCTTTTCTTATGGAGTAGGTGATATCCGATTTAAGAGTTGCCTTAAAACTGGGTGCACCCGCCAGGAAGAAAAACGTGGAATTATATCCCCTGCTTCGTTCTTCAGCCAAAAACAGGTTCACGCCATATAAGGATTTGTTTTTTTTAAAGAGAAACCCCGGTAATCTTAAAATCATTTTTGTCAATGCGGTGAAGCGCCCTTTTCTCAGAAGAGTCCATTTGCGAAAAACGAGGTAAGGGATCCATTGTGCCAGAATGTCCACATCATGGGTCAAAGCCACCGCCAGATTGGAATCCGACGGCCAGAAACCTTTATATAGCAAGGGGATTCTTTCTTTCTCCGCCACTAGCTGAACCAGATCGAACAGGAGTTTGAAATAGTGATTGACCGGGGGAATCCGGTGTAAACCCTCCCGCTCCCGCCAGCTTCCCCGGGCTTTGAATCGGTCTTGATCTTTTTCCTCCTGCAGGGTTAACCAGTAAAAAGACGAGGCAAAAAGGTCGGCATAACAGGCTATCTCCGTCTTCCCTTCATTCTTTGCAATTACAATTCCCGGATATTGTCTGCCCGATTTTTCTTCTATCGCATATAAACATTCCTGCTCCGGGGCGGGAAAAGAATAGAGTATCGGTATGGAATAATCGGTTCCTTTCTTTTTTAGTCTTTTAACTTCGGGAGGTGTAGGTTCGAATACTTGGGAAAAAAGAGAAGAGACCAACAAAAAATGACAGCCAAGGGGAGCTTCTTCCTTCAATCTCCGGTAATCATCCTGGTTACCATAGAATAAAATCAGATCGGGCCGGGGAAAATCCGTCCTTTTTAGCTGATCTGCAGATTTTATGGCCCGATAATCCAAACCATAGGTGGAGAAGAAAAGATCGACAATGTAACTTATCTTTTTTTCGTATTTTTCTTCGGTTTTGGCAAAAAAGCAGATGTTCATAGGAAAGTTTGATTAAGCGTTCTTATTTCTGTTGCAGTATTCCCCTTTTTCTCAACATCTTTATTCCTTGAGTTATCAAGACATCAACGGGATTGCTTTGGACTTTAATCAGATTTCTTTTTTCCATTAATATCATTTGTTTTAGATCCAAAGGTAAAGAGGAAACCTCAAAACCGGTTATCCCCTTCCCGATCTCCCAGGGGAGATGCGCATCGCTCCCCGCCACCTGGGGCAAGTCTCTTTCCAACGCCAGCTTCTCCCCTTTGCTATTAAGCTTGGGACTGATTCTGCTGTTAAAAGCCTCAACTAAATCGATATTGCTTAAAAGCTCTTCCGACAGGGTATGCTTCCAGAAAGGGTGCGCCAATATCATGATTCCCTTTTGTTTTCGCACTTCGTCGACCACTTCTAAGAATTTTCTGGTGATTATCTCCTTTTCCAGAAAAACACAGACTACATCCCCCCACTCGGTTCTTATCTCGCTTCCCACCATGACCACCAGGGATGAGCGGTTCAAATCCCTTGTCTCCAACCCGCCCCGGATGGAGTTGTGATCCGTCACCGCTATTCCATCCAGTCCCTTTCTGCTGCTTATTTCAAGGATTTTGGCCGGGTCTAAAATGGAATCGAACGAGTATGAGGAATGAATGTGAAAATCGAATTTCAGCAAGGATTATACGCTTTTCTTAAAGTATGGTAAGATCGGAAATTTAAACCCGCTTTGAAGCGGGATTGTCGATTTGGGCTTGATCAAACCTGAAGTTGATTACTCCACTTGAAGATGTAGGTTTTGATATAATCTCTCAAACCGGCTTGTTTGGTTTTCCCTGCGGATACCTGATCCTCCCGCGGTTCTGAATGAAATATCCGGCTATCAAAAAGAGCTCAATAATGTTGGGCTTTATGTCGGATAAAGAGATGTCATATTTGACATTCGGATCAAAAAAGTCATGGTAGAAATCTTTGGAAAAGCCGTAATTTGCCAGAAGATACATAAAATCACCGGGGAATAACCATCTGAATTTGATTCCCTCCCGGTATTTGAACACCGGTTTGAAATCTTTTTGCATGGATAACAGGCAGTAATAATAAGGAAAATCTACACCGCATGCTACCGGCAAATTCAAAGACCCCCAAAACCTTGGATTCACTTCCATCAGTTTGAATTCGTTATCCTTCAGATCCAATTTAAACTCCACCATCGCTACGCTGTTCCAATTCAAAGCTTTAAGAAGCTTCAAACCCAACTCTTTGAGCCGGGGGTGGTAATAGCTCTCCGCCATAACGCTGGGGCCTCCGGTAATGGGATACTCCCTTATCCGCCGGTGCATGAATATGGCTTTCGGTTCACCCCGATTAAAAATGGCAAAAAAACCACATCCGGGTCCCTGAATATATTCCTGGATAATCCACCGGTTTACTGCCAGATCAGATTCATGCTTCAAGTTCTTCTCCGCAAATTTGAGCAGATCACCCGCAGAGTTTAAATAAGCCAATCCCCTGGAGCCGCTTCCGAATGCTGCCTTGGTTACGACCGGATACCGGAATCTTTGGGCTTCCTGCTCGATATCCGAGAATTTTTGAGGGTAAATGGTCCGGGGTATCGGTATCCCGATCTTCTCGGCAAATTTGAAAGTCAATTCCTTATCGTTTGCCACCCGCATCGACTCGGCTGAAGGAAGCAGGAAATTAACATATGGTCGGAATTTCTCCGCATGTTCGGCAATCAACGGAGTTACGCTGGACCTGACCGGCAGTAAAATATCATAGCTTTTACTTCGCACCCGATCGACCATGAAGTCTATAAACTCCTGGGTATGATTTGGTGCGGGGTAGATTATCCTCTCCCGGCAGAATTTGGAATAAAAAGAAAGGGAAAATAACCTGCGCAGAGAACCCATGCTCACCCTCATCCCCTTAGCACCCAGCGATCTTACTATACACAGAGAATGAAGCGCATCCGCATCCGTAACCAAAACCTTCCAGTTAATTTCCTTTTTCATTTCTCTTCTCATGCCGGGAGGAGGACCATAACCATCTTCTTCTGTTGATGGATTGGTCTAATTTGTCGATTTTATCATTGAGCCCTGCGATGGCCTCGGCCAAAAATCCCAAGGCGAAAAGAGAAATTCCCATCAGGACCAAAAGTATCACTAAGTATAACAGCGGTCTTAACCCTTCATGTTTGGCAAATCGCAAATACAGCGCTACCCCCCCGGTTAGTGCTCCCAAAAACATCAGGATCAATCCGGAAAAGCCGAACAACATCAGGGGTTTGCGCATGAAGGAAAGCTGGAATTTCACGGAAAGAAGATCCAACAATCCGATGGGAATCCTCCATAGTCCAAACTTGGACTGGCCAAATCTACGCGGGTACAATTTAACCTTCGCTTCGCCGATCTTGAATCCCTTGTCTGCCGCCATCACCACCATGTATCGGTGCCAATCCTTCCGCATCGGGACGTCATTTAAAATCTCCCGCCGGAACGCTTTGACCGAATTCAAGTCGTGCACTTTGACTCTGAAAATGATCCGGGAAAGAAGGTTGTAAATGGACGATACCAATCTCTTTAACCCGTACGATCCGCTTTTCCAACCGCATACCACATCGAATCCGGCATCGATTCTATCGATCAGCTTGGGGATATCCTCGGGCAGGTACTGGAGATCTGCCGGCCAAAATACGAAGATCCTCCCATGCGCTTTGGAAAAACCGGTCATCAAAGCCTCGGTCAATCCCCGGTTTCTTTTATGGAAAGCTACTCTCAAAAAGTGATATTTCTCCTGACACTCCCGGGCTTTGAGGAATGTTCCGTCAGTGGAGCCATCGTCCACCAGGATGACCTCTCCGCTCATTCTGGTATTGGAAAACATCCGGGAGAATTCTTCCATTAAAAGCGGAATATTCTCCGCCTCATTGAAAGCTGGAACTACTATCGAAACCTTTATATTTCTTTCTGATCTGAGCATGTTTTCAATATCCTCTCAATTGGCGTAATTGTGCAACCAGGCCAAGGTTTTCGGGACAAAGTTTTATCGACTGTTCCCACGCCCCTATTGCCTTGGATTTATATATTTCTTCCTCGGTTTTCTCCAAAAAATCCATGTATAACGAACCCAGTTGTTGGTAAACAAAGAAATCTGTTGGGTGAAACCGGATCGCCTTCTTAAGCGCCGTTTCCGTTTTATTTAAGTCCCCCGACTGGTAGTAAATCTCCGCTAAATCTTGATATCCGCTGAAATTCTCCGGTTGTTTTGCCACAAATCCTTCCAGCATGATCCGGGCAGAATCCGTTTTACCCTCGGTTAAAAACATCCTCCCTTTTTCAAAATCCGAAAGCTGGTATTTCTGGGCAACCGGATTGTTTGTATTTTCAGCTATTCTGAATATATCCACCGGTATATTCCTTATCCAATAGGTAGCTACTATCTGTGATTTCTTCATCACCTCCGGATAATCCTGAAATGCCCGCTCCCGGTTTCCCCCCCTTTCCATAGCCAGATGGGTGATGGGGTAGGTCAAAAACAACTGGGGATCGGGTTTGGTGACCCCGAACATGTGGATGATATTCTTTAGTTTGTTATCCCAAGCCAAAGCCGGTCCGTATGGACCGGAAAGCACCGCATCCTGGTTCAGTAGCTTCCCCAAGTCTATCGACATCCGGTTCAAAGAATACTTGGGGGAGGAAGCCCAAGCCATAAACTGATCTAAGTTGACCCAAATAGAAAGTAAAAGCAAAACCAGCACAACCACCCACTTCAGTCCACCTTGTCTTCCCCCATCCGTAGCCGGTTTATTGCGACCGGCTCTGGCTCGAATATACCCATAATAAAATGAAAGTGCGGAGAGGAGGGTGATAAACAGGGATATCCCCAAAGAGGTAATCAATTGAATCTCCTTCCCGGTGATCAGCGAATATCCGGTGATGATCACATAGTTGGCGAAAAAGGTAACGGAGAGAACGAAGAAAAACCAGAACAGGACTCCTGGACGGAAGTTATTCCTGGAACCGGAGGAGCTTAAAAAGGAATCCAAAAATAAACCGGAGAGTGCGCACATGGGAGGGATCAGGTACAGATGATAGCGCAGGGGGCGGTAGTTCAAGCACATCACCAGGAAAAAACTGAATAGGAACCAGAACGCCAAGAAAAACTCAACCTTGGATCGGTTATCCCGACTCCGGATCAATTCCTTGAAGGAAGATCGCCTGATAAAGTACCAGATTACACCCAAAAATGATAAGAGGAATAGCACCGGCATGAGAAAGAATATATTGAAGTACACTCTGGTTTCGATTCCGAAAGAAAACAAAGCCGAGATAAACCCCGAAACAGATTGAAAAGCAATGGGAAAACCATACAGCCCGAATGCCTGTTCGCCCAGATAACTGGCCACTTCCTTTTTAGCGGGTAAATAACTGAAAAACATCCAGAATAAGGCAATGGCCGAAAAGCCGATCCCGAAATATAGCATGGGTTTGAGATCGAGCTTGCGATCTGAAGCAGAATAATTCTCAAACATCCAGAGGAGCAAAATCCCCAGGCAAGGTCCCAGTATGAATGCTGCCATAGTCTTTCCAAAGAAGATACCGGCAGCAATGAATAGGCCCGAAGGGATCAATAGCCATCTTTTCTGGAAAGAGTAAACCATGAAGAAAAATCCCAGGATTATTAAGAATATGGCTGATATCTCCAGAAAGGGGTTTCTGCCGTACATGATGAAAATGTAATTTATCCCCAAAAAGAACAGGGTAAAAAATGCCACTCTTTTGTTGAAAACCTTTTTGAGTGCCAAAAAGAACAAGGTCATGCTAAGAAGATTAAGAATCACCGCCACCAGGTTGGCTTGAAATCTGCCGGTCCCGAATAGCGAGAAGACCAGGTAAGAAAACACGGTGGTGAAGGATTTCAGGAAAAAGATAAATCGATTATGCCCGAACAGATCCCAGCTGCCCCACAGGGCGTGGTTACGCGCAAAATAGGTGTATTGGGGCGGATCGGTGGCTACATCCTGGCTCCAGGAGATTTGGGGCGGGTCCGCATGCAGGAACAGCATCCCGCCAAGTAAAGCTATTCCCAGGATTGAAGCGAAAAGAATGATTTCAAATAGCTTTGAGGAGAAAAAAGGGTCTTGAAAAAACTTCGCCAGGAATGCAAATTTATCTTTTGTTTCCTTGGTCGGCGGAACTGGTTTCTTATCTTTCTTATTTGGTGATTTCATCTTGATAAATTAAAAATTCAAAGAGAAAAATTTCCTTCGACACTGAGTCTCACTTCGTGCTGAGCGCACTCAGTGCGAAGCAGGACGAAGTGCAAAATTGCAATTCAAAAATCAAAATGTTTACATCGGAATAACATATTTCCATTAATTTAAAATTTTCATTGAAATTTTTAATTTTGCTTTTTTAATTTTGAATTTCTTTGATGCTCACTCTATTTCTTGATTCCAAACCAAAGGTAAAAAAGCGGTTTGATAATGGGCCACCAATCCACAAACGGCCTGATTTTGGAATATTTTTTCTTGGACGGGTAAATCTTGGAGACCGGCACTTCTCCGAATTTGTATTTGAGCTTCAGCACCCAGAAGTGAATATAATATTCCAGCTCATAGGTGGAAAGCCAGTCCTGCCAGATATTGATCCTGGGGTTGTCGAAAAGGGAAACTTTATACGCCCGGAAGCCGTTGGTCACATCGGTTAGCTTCTTCCATAAGAAAAAAGACCACAGAAAGGTAAATGCTTTTATTCCGATAGCACGGGCTAAGGGAAGGTTCCCTGCTTCCCCCCCTTCTAAATATCTGGAACCCTGGATGTAATCGAAGTCTTCCTCTATTATCGGCTTGAGCAAAATCGGTATCTCTCTGGGATCATCCTTGCCGTTACCCGCCATCACCACCACTAAATTGAAACCGTTTTTTCGGGCAAAATCGATCCCATCCCTAATCGAGCTTCCCACCCCCTGCCTTTGGGGATGGATGATGGTTTCCCTCCCGAAACTCTTTACCACTTCCGGAGTGCTGTCGGTGGAGCCGTCATTCACCACCATGACTTGGTCTACTGCCACATCCTTGAATCGCTCCAGGACGGTTTTAATCCGGTTCTCCTCATTATACACCGGAATAATGACCAAAGACTTATATTTTTTCTCAGTCAAAATCAAACTCCGGGATAGAGGGAGTCTGTTAATTCAGACATGGGAAGATTCCATCTCCTCTTCTTTGAATCTCAGTGAAACCAAAGCCTTACCTCCCAGCCGATACCCGCATTCGGGGATATTCCGCCTATTGATAAAACTCTTTGATGCAATCTGCGGTATACTTTATCTGTTCCTCGGTCAGCTCTGCGAACATGGGAAGCGAGAGGATTTCATCCACGACCCACTCGGTCACCGGGAAACTTCCCTTTTTGTAATCCAAAAAGCTGTAAGCATTCTGCAGGTGGATGGGTATGGGATAGTGGATGTTGGTAAACACTCCCTTTTGCTTCAGGAAATCGATCAGTTTCTCCCGGTCCTTTACCCGGATACAGAAGACGTGGTAAACATGCTTGGCATATGGCATCTCTTCGGGTAATCCCACGGAAGTCCCTTGGAGATATTTTCTGTAGAGATCCGCATTTTTTCTTCTCTTGTCGTTCCACTCTTCCAGATGGTTCAGCTTAACCGAGAGAACCGCACCCTGAATCCCCTCCAACCGGCAGTTATTGCCGATATACTCATGATAAAATTTCTTGGCGGAGCCGTGATCCCGCAGCATCTTGATTTTCTGTGCGATCTCGTCTGAGTTGGTGGTAACAGCTCCCCCCTCTCCGTAAGCTCCAAGATTTTTTCCGGGATAGAAACTGAAACAACCCGCTAAGCCTAAGCTTCCGGCTTTTTTCCCTTTGTAAAGTGCCCCATGCGCTTGACAGGCATCCTCAATCACAGGAATTTTCTTCTTTTCAGCAATCTCCAGGATCGGATTCATATCTACTGTCTGGCCATACAGATGCACCGGAATTATCGCCTTGGTTTTATTGGATATGGCTTTTTCCAGCTTGGTCGGGTCCATGTTAAAACTCTTCTCTTGAATGTCGACGAAAACCGGTTTGGCTCCCACCTGGGAAATGGCTTCAGCCGTGGCTATGAATGTATTGGGGGTGGTGATCACCTCATCCCCTTCCTTTACTCCCAAAGCCTGTAACACCATAATCAAAGCCGATGTGCCGGAATTGACTCCCAGGCAATGCTTTGCCTCACAGTAAGTGGCAAATTTCTTTTCGAATTCCTCCACCGCCTTGCCCAGAACGAAAGCCGTGTTGGAGATAACCCCCTCTATGGCTTGGTCGATCTCCGGTTTGATGGTCTGATACTGCGCTTTTAAGTCCACGAAATTTACTTGCATTAAATCCTCCTTTAGTATGCACCCGATTGTGCAAACCTCGCATTTTCTATCGCCACCTAAGATAGTATACCGCTCTTAAAAGTCAAGCGTTTAGTAAAACTTCCCGCAAGGAGAATTTCATTATCCCAAAATGGCAGAATTTGCTCATGTTCCTCTTGCATTTGAGCTAACATTTGGCTATAATCGATACGTTAATATCATTGGATATCCGGAGGTAACTATATGCAGATCGATTTGAAGTACGGCTCTTCTTACATACAGCTAAAGCTGGACGATAAGAATGTAATCGGGATTCTGGAATTGAGTAAATCCACCGGCATCCCTGATATCACCAAAGCGGAGATAGAAGCTTTAATCCACCCAATAGGGTCCAAGAAACTTTCCGAAATCGCGAAAGGAAAAATGACCGCTTGCGTGGAGGTTTCTGACTACACCCGGGGGACACCTTACAGAAGATCTACATACAATCTTCTGTTACCGTTATTGGATGAATTGCATAAGGGTGGTATTAGGGATGAGAATATCGTATTTCTGATAGGAACCGGATCGCACCGGGCGCATACGGAAAAGGAAAATATCGACAACCTGGGCGAAGAGATAGTAAGGAATTACCAAGTGATCAGTCATGATTGCGATAAGAACAATATCTCTTTGGGGACTCTTTCCACCGGGAATGAGCTTCTGGTGGACAAAGTCTGGATTGATGCGGATGTAAGGATATTGACCGGTTTGATCAACACCCACTATTTCGGCGGTTTCTCCGGTGGAAGAAAAGGAATCCTTCCCGGTATCTCAGGGCGCGAGACCATCCGGAAAAACCACGCCAGAATCCTCCGCCCGGAAGTGGATATAGCCAAAACCAAAGGAAATCCCATCTCCGATGAGATGGATGAAGCAGCCCGAAAAGCCGGGGTCGATTTCATTTTGTATGTGGTGGTGAATGAACAAAAGGAGATCGTAAAAATCGTAGCCGGCGATTTGGAAAAAGCATTCGAGGAGGGACGGAAAGCCTGCCTGGACCTGTACCGGGTTTCGTTTAAGGAAAAAGCGGATGTCGTGTTCGCCTGTGCGGGAGGCTATCCTAAAGACGTGAGTTTGTATCAATCGCAAAAGACTATAAATAATGCAAAACTGGTACTAAAAGATGGGGGAACCATCGTTCTGATATCGGAATGCAAAGAGGGATTCGGTTCCGATGTTTTCTCCCGGTGGCTTTTGGAGGCATCCTCCATAGACGAGCTTTTAAATATCGATCCTGCCAAAATCACGGTCGGAGGGCATACCGCAGTCGGTAATGCCAAGGTTTTAAAGAAATTCGATATCCTGGCGATTTCAAGTATCCAAAAGGAGGAGTTGGAGAAAAGATTTTATAAATACGCAGAAGGGATGGAAGAAGCTTTAGAATGGGTCAAGAAGAAACATGGGGAAAATTTCAGATCATATGTCATTCCACAGGCGGGATTCATTTATCCCTGTCAAGTATGATTTTCAAACCGACTTCAGTCGGGTCCAATTAACGCCACTAAAGTGGCTGGGAAAAATTCAGGAGTAATATTCAAACTGGCTTTATAATATTCAAACTAGCTTTAGCCAGGTTTATTTCACTCCACTAACCCAAATATGAACTCTAATCAAGAAAAAGAACTGGTCAAGCTGTTCAAAAAGGATCAGGTCTTGCTCAGCCCGGAAGATAAGACCTGTTATTCCTACGATGCCACCAACAAGATGTTTCTTCCGGATGCGGTGGTGCTTCCCCGCTCGACTGAGGATGTGGTGAATTTGATGAAATTCGCCCACCGGCATAAGATCGTTATAGTGCCGCGGGGAGCCGGGTCAGGTTACACCGGGGGAAGTCTGCCGGTAAAGGGGGGGATCGTGGTCAGCTTCGAGCAGATGACCAATATATTGGAGCTGAATAAAGATAAGAAGTACGCCATAGTTGAGCCGGGAGTGATCACCCAGGAATTTGCAGACTATATCCAGCCATTTGGCTTATTCTATCCCCCCGATCCTTCCAGCATGAAATTTTCCACGCTGGGAGGGAATCTGGCGGAGTGCGCCGGGGGATTGAAAGGCAGGAAATATGGCGTGACCAAGAATTACGTTCTGGGATTAGAAGCGGTGCTGTCGGATGGAGAGATCATTCGCACCGGAATTCTGAACAGTGGGAATGGAACCTCTTATAATCTGCAGGGATTATTAATTGGTTCCGAGGGAACCTTGGCTCTACTTACCAAGATCGCCCTCAAACTTTTAGACCAGCCCAAATACGAAGAGACGGTCTTAGCCACTTTCAATCGGATGGAGGATGCGGCAGAAGTGGTTGCCTCCATAACCGCCTCCGGAGTGATCCCCTCTGTTTTGGAATTCATCGACGGCGACACTCTGCAATGCGTGATGGAATATGTGAAGCTGGACAATATAGAAAAGGCTGCCGCTACGGGCGAGCGTCCGCTCGAGGCTGTGCTCTTGATCGAAGTGGATGGAGATGACAGAGCGGAAATACAGCAGGATTTGGAAAAGATAATGGAGATATGCCAGGAGAAGAAGGCAAAAAGTCTGGAAATTGCCAAGACCAAAGAGGAAAAGGATAAATTGTGGAAGGTACGAAGATCGATCTCCCCTTCTCTTCTGCGGATCGCTCCCACCAAGGTGAATGAAGACATCTCTGTTCCCACCAGCCAGCTCCCCGCTATGGTGGAGGGGATAAAAGAGCTATCCAATAAATACCAGGTAAGCATTTATACATTCGGGCATGCCGGGGATGGTAATCTGCATGTCAATTTTATGTGTGACTCCCGAAACCGCGAGCAGATGGAAAGGGTGGAAAAAGCCGTGGACGAGTTGTTCAGGCGCACCCTTGAATTGGGCGGGACCCTCTCCGGTGAACACGGAATCGGGGTAACCAAAGCAAAATATTTGGAATGGGAAGTGGGGAAAGAAGGCATCGAGCTGATGAAAAAGATCAAATCCGCCTTCGACCCGGATCAGATCATTAATCCCGGAAAGATGTTCTCTTAATTTTCCCACAAGCAGAATTTGAAATGTAGGGGTCGCATTCATGCGACCCACTATCGGGCACGATGAATCGTGCCCCTACAACTACCCAGCTCTCTTCCTAGTGGGGAGAGGAGTTTTCTTTTCCCCTCCCTTGATAGTTCGATAAACTCACTACAAGCGGGAGAGGGTAGGGGAAGGGTGATACGTAACGTTGTAGCAGATTATCTTACCCTGCGCCGTATGGTGCAATGCTTACCCTACCAATATTTTTGTGCAAGCGTGAATAATAACCTTTCCCAACGAGGAAAATGGTATTCTTGTCTTTAGCTATGGACTACGGACGGCTGACGGCGGACGTTTTAATTAACAGCCCGGTACCGGGCCTCCCTTGAAGAGATAATTTATCAGATAAATCACGTCACCAACATCTACATTTCCATCACAGTTGCAATCACCGGCGAGGAGAGGAATTGGGGTTGGTCCGCTCTTGAAAAGATAGTTAATTAAACAGACCACATCCCCCACATCTATTAAGCCATCTCCATTAGCGTCTCCATGCTCATGTTTTGTCCACTGAGCAATATATGCCGACACCTTTCCCCCAGCGGTGGTAAACTCTCCCCCAGCGATCAGCGTGCTACCATAGACCGCCAGAGCATAGACAACAGGATAGCTTCCCCCCATCCCCGACCCAAAGGGGGACCAGGAGGAACCGTCCCAGGAGGCAATACCCTTGGTACTGACACCCCCGGTGGTCCAAAACGATCCCCCCGCAGTCAGTTTACAGTCATAGACCGCCAGGACATAGACACTGCCATCCATCCCCGACCCCAAGGGGGACCAGGAGGAACCGTCCCAGGAGGCTATATTTTTAGCACTCACTCCCCCGGCGGTGGTAAACCATCCCCCTGCGATCAACTTGTTGTCATAGACTACCAGGGCATAGACACTACTATTATTCATCCCTGACCCTAAGGGGGACCAGGAGGAACCGTCCCAGGAGGCTATATAATTAGCACTCACGCCCCCGGCGGTGGTAAAGTTTCCCCCTGCAATCAGCTTGTTGTCATAGACCGCCAGAGCATAGACACAGAGATTGTATCCCCCCATCCCCGACCCCAAGGCCGACCAGGAGGAACCGTCCCAGGAGGCTATATAATTAGCACTCACGCCCCCGGCGGTGGTAAAATATCCCCCAGCAATTAGCTTGTTGTCATAGACCACCAGAGCATAGACATAGCCATTCATACCTGATCCCAGGAGGGACCAAGAGGAACCGTCCCAGGAGGCTATATAATGAGCACTCACGCCCCCAGCGGTGGAAAAATATCCCCCTGCGATCAGTTTGTTATCATAGACCACCAGGGCAAAGACAGAGCTATTCATCCCCGACCCCAAGGAGGACCAGGCGGAACCGTCCCAGGAGGCTATATAATTAGCGCTCACGCCACCAGCAGTGGTAAACTCTCCCCCTACGATCAGCCTGTTGTCATAGACCGCCAGGGCTCGGACATTGCCATTGCTATCCATCCCAGACCCAAAGGGAGACCAGGAGGAACCGTCCCATGAGGAAACACCCTTGGCACTGACACCCCCGGCGGTGGTAAAAAATCCCCCCGCAATCAGTTTGTTGTCATAGACCGCCAGGGCTCGGACCCAGTTATTCATCCCCGACCCCAAGGGGTACCAGGAGGAACCGTCCCATGAGGCTATACGATTAGCACTAACACCCCCGGCGGTGGTAAAAAATCCTCCCGCAATCAGCTTGTTGTCATAGACCGCCAGAGCCCAAACATAGATACCATCTCCTCCTCCCATCCCCAATCCCAAGG
Source organism: uncultured candidate division Zixibacteria bacterium (assembly GCA_903908285.1). GTDB lineage: Bacteria > Zixibacteria > MSB-5A5 > MSB-5A5 > SM1-73 > CAIVRH01. The sequence goes on along the minus strand of CAIVRH010000033.1, from coordinate 4,219 downwards.
GGGACCAGGAGGAACCATCCCATGAGGCAATAAGATGAGCACTCACGCCTCCGGCGGTGTAAAACTCTCCCCCCGCAATCAGCTTGTTGTCATAGACCGCCAGGACAAAGACACTCCAATTCATCCCCGACCCCAAGGGGGACCAAGAGGAACCGTCCCAGGAGGCAATATATTTAGCACTCACGCCCCCAGCGGTGGTAAACCCTCCCCCTGCGATCAGCTTGTTGTCATAGATCGCCAGGGCTATGACCACGCCATACTGACTCATCCCCGACCCCAGAGGGGACCAGGAGGAACCGTCCCAGGAGGCTATATAATTAGCACTCACGCCCCCAGCGGTGGTAAAATTTCCCCCCGCAATCAGCTTGTTGTCATAGACTGCCAGGGCTCGGACAGTGGTATTGTCCCCCCCCGCCATCCCCGACCCCAAGGCAGACCAGGAGGAACCGTCCCAAGAGGCTATATAATTAACACTCACGCCCCCGGCAGTAGTAAAGTCTCCACCTGCGATCAGTTTGTTGTCATAGACCGCCAGGGCATAGACAACCCAATTGATCCCCGACCCCAAGGGTGACCAGGAGGAACCGTCCCAGGAAACAATACTTACCGCCAGCAAGCAGGTCGCTACCCAAAACTCTCCCCCGACGATCAGCTTGCCATTATACACGCAGAGAGCGTAACAACAACCATCTAAGCCATCCACGCATGAAAACTTATCCGTCCAGAATGTGTCGTCAGGGCTGCTTGTAATCTGAGCGTTTGCATTTAGTGACAGAACAGGCTCTCCAGTTCGAGGATCAGTTCTCATATTCAATCCATTCAAATCAAGCGATCCCTGGTACCCAGACGCACGAATGGCTTTAAGGTCAATCCGTCCGTCAGGTGTTAAAAAGTCTTTTACACTTCTGCCCTTTAAATTATCTGTAGGGAGAAGCCGTCCTTCTTCTGCATTATTTGTGTTTATATTGCCCGCAGGATTACCGGAGTTTCCTGATCCGGTTAATCTTCTCATCCAGGCGGTGTCAACCTGAGCAAAAGCAGGTACACTGATAAAAAGAAAGATCACCAAAATGAATAGCTTCCCCGCTTTTGTCGGGATCTTCGACTTACTCATTTTTAACTCCTTATTGAGGTAATAGACTTACGCCAAACCAATCGAATAGCAGTTGAAAAATTAATATAATTATAACCTAAAAGTCAGGATAGTCAAGGAAAATGATTAAGAAAATGACGAATAAAATCATTCACAGCTGATGAGGTGGACTTGTAGTGAGCGTAGCGAATCTATTAAGCAGATGAAAAACAATAAATAATGACGAACTTGTGGTTACCGATTTGTCCTGAAGAGTAGCAGAAGTATTGGTTTTGTAACCGCAATCTTCAGATTGCGCAGGTCAACAACCTTAACCATGCTCTCTCCAATCATAACTACAAATTCAATCCAACTTTGGTGGTGAAAAGGACAACCTCCCAATAAGTGAAGGTACTGAAGTTTTTCCGTACTTGCAAATTCATATTGTAATCGATGAATTGCTTTTGGTTTCAATCTTGAATTTTGAACCTTGAACCTTAAACTTTTCCGCCTACAGCGGAGAACCTTGAACGCTTTTCATCTTTAACCAAGGACACTAAGTATGGACAATTCAATCGATTCCGACTCTGATCAGAGTCAAAACCGTGAAGCCAGATATTTGGAGTTCATCGAGCTATTGATTGACAAAAGCACTAAAAGGTTGAAGAGCGAATCCTTTTATGGTGAGCTTCGAACCAACAAACCTCGAATCCAGGATGCCTTAAGAGCCATCCGGCTTAAGGATAAAGTGTTTAAAACCTCCGAAGGCGAAAAAGCCATCTGGGATCTAATAGAAGAAGTGAGACAGGAGGAACTACCAAAAATGTATCCCAAGCCCGAACCCGTCGATCTCGAATCCGAAATTCGAAACACTATCTTAGAACTTAGATTTCAAGTAGAAAACGGCATCCTTCCGGTTAAATCCATCACCGACGCTTTCAATCAGGGTCGGTCCCCCGAAAGCCAGTTGACTTATCACCGGGTCGGTCAAATTCTATCCGAAATGGGATTCCGAAAGTCAAGAACCAACACCGGCAGCTACGCCATCCTCTGGGATGACAAACTTCTTATGTTGCCACCTTCGAGCCACTCTCAAAATGAGCTTTCTGACTTAGAAGAAGACGAAAAATACGAATCCGAAAGTCCAGTAAGTCCAGTAAATCCAGTAAGTCCAGTAAGTCCGGAAATCGGGCTCCATTCAGCACTTCGTCCTGAGACTGATTGTCGAAGGAAGCCGATTTATCCTAAAGGGTCCTTACCCCCAAAAGTTTTTGGCTGGCGTCCATCCTGAGATGAAAAATCATAAAAATATATCCGTTCTATTCCCCGAATCCCAAAACGTTTTGCGACCAAAGCCGGGCGAGCTGCCCCAGTTTTTCACATTCTTGTGAATCAGTATGAACCTTCGACCAGATAAGATACCAAAAAGCTAATTGTATTTGAAGCTCTGCTAAGAAGGCTTTCACATCCGGGGGCGCTTCCGGCACAGTCCATTCAATAAAAAACTCACTTTCCTCCAGCATGCTATGCACTGCTTCCCAATCCGCAGGATAAGAAGAACAGGAGGCGATACGCGCCAAATTAGCGGCTATCCCTCCCAAACGCACTTTCAGATCATCCTGCAAGTAGCGGTTTCTTATGGCCTCCATATTTCTCAATTTACGCCTCCCAAAAGCTCCCTTACAATGGATTCCACCTGTAAACGAATATCCGGATCCATAATTTCCATACCGGTATTGTTTTGCCGGGGGCGAATGTTTATCAGCGCCTCGAATCGCACTTTTTGTGACCGGGAATACCAATCCGCACCCCAGATATCCTCTTGCTGGCATCCGTCTGCCAGTAATTCGGCTTCACAGTCGGCATGGAGAATACCACCGCCAGCCAATATCCTTTGCTTGATATCAACCGCTAATTTGATATATGTTCCCAGGGTATTCAGCATTTGCTCGATCTGTTCCGATGCTGCCTTTTTACGAATGAGATGAATCATAATCGCACTCCGTTTCCTGCTCTTTTTTCAAAGGTATCTTTACGGAGGAAAGTTGTCAAGATTATTCGCATCTAAAGTGCAGAAGATCAAGAATAATAGCGGACTGGTGTAATGAAGTCGAACTAAGACTTATGACAGAAAAAAACAAGGAAGATAAAACCGCAACTTTAAAATAGGATGAACCCCACCTCCGAACTTTGCTCCCCCTCACCTTTATCCTCTCCCTCAGAGGAGAGAAAAAAAACCCATCTCCCTTGAAGAGAGATGGGAAAAAGTAAAATCCAAAGGAGGGAATAAATCAAAGGGTATCGATTCACTCATAGCCTATGGCTTCCAGGTCAGCCAAGTCTTTCTTCCTCCCCAGGGCGCGTTTATTCATTATGAACTGCTGTTTTCCGAGATAGAATACTTCTGTGTCTCCGTAAGTCCCTGCCACCCGGCCTGTTCTTGCTTCTTCCCACGATACTCCGGTAAGTGAAGTTACCAGGTCTATCCGCACCGGTATCACTCCGATTTGTATCACCTTGTCCGGAACGGTGAAGTCATCTACCGTCAGACCGAGAGAGCCAAAACCAAACTCTTCCAGCGCGCGAAGTATACGGATGGCGTTCTCCGAATCGGGACGCACCAGAATGTCCATATCACCCGTATATCGCGGGACTCCATGATAAGCCAGTGCGTAAGCGCCGACTATCATGTATTCAACTTGGTTTGCGTTGAACCGTGCGAGCAAATCCCTGAAGTCTGGCTGAACATCCATGATTATGTCTCCTTAAACGTTCCACCTCTGCAATACGCTTATCCGGGGTTTTGGACAACCAGTATGCCAGGTTCTCCTTTACTTCCGAGAAATCCTGCAAACTTCCTTTTCGCACAATCTTCTCAATCATTATTAACTCCACCGGTGAGCCTTATTCATCCACTGCCCTGTACAAATACGAATGAATTCCCATGGGAATATGGGGCATCTGACTTACTACTGGAACCTTTCCCCCTCACCTTGATCCTCTCCCCTGTACAGACCGGGGACATAGGTTACACATGTTCGGAGACATAGGTTACACTTTGAGGTATAATATCCAACTGTGAAAGGAGGATATTATGCCATGGAAAGAGGTAAACGTCATGTCTCTTAAAAAAGAATTTGTCTTTTT
>CAIVRH010000032.1 GCA_903908285.1 uncultured candidate division Zixibacteria bacterium | reverse complement strand
GAGGATGGAATTATGGATATCTTCTTTTGTAAACAGAGAATTACACATATTAACTTGAAAGAAAAATGATCCTAATGTATAATACAAATGTGTTACCCATGTCCCCGAACACCTGTTACCCTTCTCTCTGGTCTATACATCCCCCAGGGGAGAGGAAAAAATATCCCTTCTCCCCGATGGGTAGAAGGTTAGGATAAGGGGGCATTCTTTTAACATCTCGAAAAGCCGCACTGCGAGCAGATGATGCAGCCCGATTCATGCTTTATTTTCGCTCCGCAGTCGGGGCAGAATTCCAAAGTGAGGTCCCGGTCGTGATTGTGGTTCTGATTTTTGCCAAAATGCCGGGTCAATACTTTGGCGATGGCATCCGGAATGGACATGATCAACCCGCCTTCCTGGAACACCGGCGACGCCCCGCCGATTCCGACCAGCTGTTCGATGATCTTCTCTATTCCAATGCCGCTTCTCAATCCCAGCGAGATCAACCGGCAGATCGCCTCGGTGTCCGCCATGGTGGAATAGCCCGATTTTCCTATCTGGGCGAAGACTTCGAACGGCTTGCCGCCGAGCAAATTGACGGTAACGTAGAGATTGCCGTAACCGGTTTTTATCTTGTCAGTAAAGCCGGCAAGGGTCACCGGCCGGTCCATGGGAACGACCTTCTCTTCCTCTTTCTTCTCTTTTTTGGTGGAGAGAACCTGCTCATCCCGGGAGCCATCCCGGTAGATGGTCACCCCTTTACAGCCCAGCTGGTAGGCCAATCGATAAGCGTTCTCCACATCTTCTACTGTGGCCTGGTTGGGAAGATTGATGGTCTTGGAAACGGCGTTATCGATGTATTTCTGGAAAGTGGCTTGATGCCGTACGTGCCATTCCGGTGCGATATCATGCGAGGTGACATAAATCTTCTTGATGTCGTCCGGGATTTGCTCAAATTCGCCAAGCGAGCTGCTCTCCGCTATTCTATCAATCAAGTTTTCACTATAAAAACCCCTCTCCTGCGCTTCCTTCAAAAAGAATGGATTGGTCTCCACCATTTTGGTATTGTCCATCACCGTGCGGATGTAGGAGACGGCAAACAGCGGCTCGATGCCGGAAGAACACCCGGCGATAATGCTGATGGTTCCTGCCGGTGCGATGGTGGTAACGGTGGAATTGCGCATGGGGATCTGCTTCTCGTAATAGATACTTCTCTCCCAGTTGGGGAAATTCCCCCTCTTTTGCGCCAGCTCGGTGGAAACCTGGTGGGATTTCTCTTCAATGAAACCCATCACCCGCTCGGAGAGCTTTACCGCTTCGGGTGAATTGTAGGGGATCTTGAGCTGGATCAACATATCCGCCCATCCCATCACTCCCAGACCGATCTTCCGGTTGGCTTTGGTGTTCCGTTCGATTTCGGGGAGCGGATAGCGGTTGGCATCGATCACATTATCCAGAAAGTGAACTGCTTTGCGAACCGTATTCTCCAATTTGTCCCAGTCGATCTCGCTGCGGTACATGGTGGTGCGGTCGCTGGAATCGACGATCGCCCGCACCATCTTGGAGAGATTGATCGAGCCGAGATTGCAGGATTCGTATGGTAAAAGCGGCTGTTCCCCGCAGGGATTGGTCGACTCGTACAATCCCACTTTGGTGATCGGATTCCCCAGGTTCATCTTGTCCAAGAACATCACCCCCGGCTCACCGGTCTTCCAGGCATGCTCCACGATCAGGTTGAATACCTCCCGGGCTTTCAAACCCACCGGTTTTCCGTCTTTCAAGTAAGGCCTTCGGGTGCGGGGATCAACTAAATCGTAGGTTCCGTCGGTTTCCACCGCTTGCATGAAACTGTCGGTTATGGCTACGGAGATGTTGAAGTTGGTCAATTCGTTCAAGTTGTCCTTGCAGGTTATGAACTCGAGGATATCCGGATGATCCACCCGGAGTACCCCCATATTGGCGCCCCTTCGGGTTCCCCCCTGCTTCACCGCTTCGGTGGCGGAGTTGATCACTTTCATGAAAGAGACCGGGCCGGAAGCCACCCCGCTGGTGGAAGCCACCGGTGAATTTCGCGGTCTTAAGCGGGAGAAAGAGAATCCCGTTCCGCCGCCGCTTTTGTGGATCAAAGCGGTATTCTTCACCGCGGTGAAGATCGATTCCATGGAATCTTCGATGGGGATGACAAAACAGGCGGAGAGCTGACCCAAAGGACGACCCGCATTCATCAGCGTGGGTGAGTTAGGCATAAACTCCAGCTTGGCCATCATCCGGTAGAATTCCTCCACCGTCTTTTCAGTTTCCATATCGGAAAAGCCGTATCTTCTGTCGGGCTCCGCCACCACCCGGGCCACCCTGAAGAAAAGCTCCTCCGGCGTTTCGATGATCTTCCCCCTCTCGTCCTTGCGCAGGTATCTCCGCTCCAGAACCTTGACCGAATTGGGGGTAAGCTCGACTTTCACCGAATCTGTAATTTTTGTATCCGACACAACTCCCTCCTCATTATAATAATCGGATTAAAAGTCATTTAGCATCATAGTTTTTATTTTCGTTTGTAGACCGGGTTGACCCGCTTAAAACGGGACTACCCGGCATTTTCATTTTTTATCGTTTATCGTTTATCGGTGGCGAAGCTCGAATCGAAGGTCGGTTTTCGAAGCTCGAATTCCAAACCAGGTAAATTTTCCTGTCGGGTCAGGAGCATAGGCGGGTTCGATGAATCGAACCCCTACAATTTGATCTCAACCCGCTCTTCTCGTCAATTTCGATAACCCGTTTTTTCAATCCCTCCTTGCTTCGTACTCCTGTCGATCTTCGATTTACCAGACTTCTCTCAAAAAAACTCGAAGCCCGCATTCTTCAGTGCTCTGATAAAACCTTCGTTCATTTTCACCATCTCGTCCGATGGATATCTGTATTTGAACAGAAACTGGGCGGTATTTTTTATGTTCAATTTGACCAGTTCTTTCTTTACTGAATCCAAATCTGCCCAATCCGGCTTTTCTTGTTTTTCTGCCTCCACCGCTTCGATATAGATTCTTTCCATGTATTTTTTAACGTTATCCTCGAAGTTTCCATATTTTTCTTCGAATGCCTTCTTGATCTCTTCATCGCTTAACTCTCTGTATATTTCCCGGTGGGCTATAACCTCCCGCTTCAATTTGGGCACATTCTTGGGAATAGACTTGGGATAGCCCACGGAGAGAACCATCATGGGCAATACCAGATCGGGTATCTTGAAATATTCTCTGGCTTGGTCTATGGTATCGAGAATGGTGCCGATGTAAACCGATCCCAAATTGTGACTTTCCGCCAGAATCACCACGTTTTGCGCGGAGCACATGAGGTCGGCATAAGCCACCAGAAAATGATTTAGCGCGTTCTCACCTTTGAAATCTACATCGCACATCTTTGCCCATTTCTTGATTCGCCATAGATCAATGCAGAAGATTAGAGACAACGGGGCATTTTTCACCCAGGGCTGGTTGCCGACCATCTCCGAAAGCTTTGCCCTTCTCTCTGCCTCTTGCACTACGATTACCGAAATGGGCTGAATGTTACCACCGGATGGGGCGTTATTCGCTGCATCCAGCAGCTCATTGACGATATTCTCCGGAATTTCCTGATCTTTGTAATTCCGGACCGACCTTCGCTTCATTATCAAATCGTATAGATTCATAAATCACCTTCTCTTGTAGGAGTCGGATTTATCCGACATATTCTGATGGTCGGGCTGCGAGTCATGTGACAAGCTACCCGATAAACATAAATTATTTCAGCTTCTCCTGATTTGTCAATTCATCTATTCGGTTTGCGATCAGTTCAAACCCATCCGGATATTCCACCATTCCCTTCTCGCAGACCGTTACGGTCACCTGTTTTCTGAGCTGGCCGATGGTGACATCGATCTTCAAAGGCACAGCCGGCGGATATTTTATTTTCCTATCCTGGCACTGTTGGTTGGACTGGTCACAGTCATAGAGCTCCTTCATTTGGAAAAAACCTTGGTCAATGATAAGCCGTGCCATCTCTTCGATTTTGGCTCGCGGAACGGAAAAAGTTTTCTCCTTACCGCCGGTATACAGCTGCTTACTGTGGATTACTACCGTTCCATCACTCTTGATCAGCTTTATGTTTTCGCTGACCGGATTTACCCCGCCATAAAATCCACCGCCTTCCATTTTAATCTCGATGAAGGTGTCGGAGTTAATCTCCGGAGAACTGACTTCAGGAGATTTAATTTCGTTCACCGGAGAAGAGCTTCTAAAGCAGGTACAGCTAACCATTCCCAAGAAAGTTATCAGAAGTAAGAATCGTTTCATAACTGGAATCCCCGCTGATGATAATAGGGGCTAAAGCCCCTAAAGAGCGTTTGGTCATTCTTATATTCCACGACCTGAAGGTCGTGGCAATATTATTTTAGTGCTACCGCTACCAATCTTTTGGCTTTGTGGTCATACGGTGAGCTTGCCAGGTCACCATAAATAGTGATGGAGCTGAAACCAACGGCTTTTAAAATAGTCGTGAGTTCTACCGCTGAATAGGGACGGAGTGAAAAGTGAAACTCCTCACGTTTGTCTCCCTTCAATAAAATCCACCGGTTCTCCATCCAGCTCCAATCCTTGGTTACTTTTCGCTCCTCCAGAAATATAGCTCCATTCTCTTCCTCGGTCCAATCCCGCTCGTGGAATATGCGGGCAACCACTTCCTTGCCTATGGTATCGAGTATGAAAATACCCCCTGCTTTAAGCGACCGATACACATTTTTCAAAACCAGCTCATCTTCCTTTTGATCCTCGAAGAAACCAAAGGAGGTAAATAAATTTGTGACAGCATCAAAAGCCCCGGGTTTACAATAACTCCGCATGTCCTCCTGAATAAACTCGACTTTCAAACCTTCAATTTCCGCTTGTTTGCGGGCTTTATCCAGATAGATTTTGGTTCTGTCCACTCCCACCACCGAGAACCCTCGGCGGGCAAACTCGAGAGCGTGTCTTCCCGGCCCACAGCAAAGGTCGAGGACAACGGCGCCGGGACCGATCTTCAAAAGGGAAATTAGATTGGTCACCTCTGCCGGTGCATTCTCCCATCGTTCCTTGCCGAACATGTACGGAGCCCAGGTTTCCCAGAAGGCATCATCTTCGTACCAGGGTTTCATTTGGTTATTCTCACGTTTGATTGTTAAGCTGAAAACCCCTCCTGACCTCCCCTTGTCAGGGGAGGAACCGTTTTCTTCGTCCCCCTGACAAGGGGTTCACCCTTCCGGGATTCACCCTAAAGGGGATTCAGGGGGTTAGGTTTTTTCATACGACCTTTCGGGCTTAATAAATCAAGCCCCTACAAATTCCCCTTATTTGAGGATGGGCTATTTTTGTCCCCCTGACAAGGGGGACACAGGGGGTTTCTTTCTGCTTTCTTCAAAACAAACACCGCATCGGCGGTGATGAATTCGTTCATTCGTTTCTTGCCGGTTCCTCCCCAATCGACGCGGGAACAGCTGGTTGATGATTTGTCCGATACCCGGTAAAGCCTCGCTTCGGCGGGGAATCCGCCATCCGGCAGTCGCTTGGATTCGAGAATATCCAGAGCATCCTTACAGCGTTTGTCTTTGATGAAGCCCGCTTCTGCCATGACTTTCAAACCGAACAGAATATCGTAGCGCCAGTAGCAGGGATAGTGGAGCTCCAAAAATTGCTCATTCATGATCTTTCCATCTTTCTGTCTTTTGAATAAGTGCCGCTTAAGAAAAACCTCGGATGCTCTTTTTGCCGCTTCTTTGGATTTTTTGTTGCCGGTTATTCGGGCATGGAGCGATAAAGCACGCAGAGGAATCAAACTTTCCCAGAAGGATGAATTTGATGCTTGGGGATTTCTGTCACAATTCCAGCCGCCGTCGGACCATTGCCATTTTACCAAACGATTTGCCAACTCCTCGGTGCGCTCATCTGCCAGACCGAGCGTGAGAAGTGAGTAAAGGGCATTACTTTCTTGCGAAGCACATCTTCTGGTCCGGCCTTTTATCATTCTAATGTGTTTTTGATGGTCTTCCGAAAAAAGCCAGTTCAAAACCTGCTCCCTCAAAGGAATAAGCGATTTGTCTTTTGCCGGATAACCGATATCCGCCAGGGTTGCCAGCACCCAGTGAGCGCCATACCATTTCCTGTAAGGATGATGAGGAATCTCTCTCTTCTTTCTTCTCTCCGAAAGAAGAAGCTTTACCCGCGGAGACGATTTTATCTCTTCTTGAAGCTTCCTGATTTTGGCAGATTTCGGTTTTTCTCCTAACATGTTCACCAAAACCTTATACCGCACCGATGGTTCGTTGCTATTGAGAAGTTTGTCTATAATATCGTTCATCATTTCAGCACACCATTGAATTGTATGAGTCGTAGGAATGCGACCCGCGCTTTTGGTAGTTGTGGGTTAACCATCCTGAAGGATGGTTGATAACTCTTTTTTTCAAGCAGTCCTACGAACATAGTTGATTTATGAACTCCTACGAATTTTATAGTGCTTTAGTATCACATAAACCTCGCACAGCAAATGATCATGTATTATTATCTAATAGTCTCTTGTACAAAAACTGACAGAACAATATAAATAGAAACACAACTAAGAGAATACCAGACTTTTGAAGTGTCCACCATATACCTTTCCAGTTTATCAGTTTTTCTGCGGCATTGTCTTGAATGAATAGAAATCCGATAACAGCTAGGGCCAGTACAAAAGTAATAGAATGTCTACTTAGCAAGTACTTATCAATCAGAGCCGCATGAGTTGGGGCATAATTTGCTGGTTCTCCTGATAATTCACCGACTTGTGGTGCACTCGTGGAATCACCAGCCAACAAAGTTCCACTAGTTGGTCTTTGCATAGATGCTTCGGGTGTTAAAGTAGCATTCGGATGCAGAGGAGGTGAGCTGGTCGTTTCACCTGGTGGTATAAAAATTGTTTTTTGAGGAATAATCTTCTTTTTTCTTGATTTTTTCTTCGACATTTCTCATCCCCCCAATATCAGCTTGCTAATGCTTTCGAATCTCTCCCAGGCACGGATAGCAAATTGATTTGCATGCTTAATGATTTCTTGATCTTCAACAAGTTGCTTCGGCATTAGCCAATAGTCTATTTCATAATAAAGGCCAACATCTGGCAGTCCTTCCTCTCTGTCAAAGTACAGAGCAATCTGCTCGCTTGTCATAGGACCGCACATAGTGTTAAAATTCCCATATTGATCAGCGAAATTAATTGGCGCCCCGATATCAACTAGCTTTGCATTAAGAACCTTTTTGGCTTGGTCAGTGAGGGATAAGTAATTGGAAATGAACTTCTCTTTTAAATCGTCAAAGCTAGCATCGTGCTGTTTACAGAACTTTGATTTTACACCAATACGTTCAACATAAGGTGCTTTGTCAAAACCACTGAGGGTAAATAAATATCTGAATAACTTTACCGCTTTGTCTGGAAAATAGTTTTTTGTGGGTGTATCCACTGCCACAAAGCCAGCGTTTCTGAATCCAACGAATGCATGGTCTTTGCTTGTATCACTATAAATATCTATGCGATTATCTAGGACCCTCCATTCTGGTAGATCCATGTGATTTGATATAGCTTCAGCCCAAGAGCCGCGATAATCAAGTATTTTTGGGTTAGGTTTATATCTTACTTCTAAGACATGCTCATTTAAATTAGCCATCTTTCCCTCCTATGTAACATCCTTTCGTGTTCCTCACTTACAACCCATATCTTGCTCATTATCGCACTAAACGCCAGTTTGTTTATATCAACAATTATGAAAGGCGGTTGACAACTCTTTTTGTCAAGTAGCACTGCGGACATGCTTGGTCTAGGAGCTAAGATGGTTCGATAACCGTTATAATTGTTATATCACCACTTGACAATTTGTTCAAGTCATTCTCTAACCCTTTCGGATTCCCGACTCTTCTTTCAGGATCATAGACAAAACATATCAAAGTTTTGCAATCAGAATGTTGTTTATACTTAGCAATATCAATGAGCAACTGCTCCCCAATTTCTTTGTCAGCGAGATTTTCCCGTGTTTTTTTGACTTCAATAACCATTCTTTCATTTTTTAACAGAAAATCCATTCTGGATGCGCCCCCGGCATAGTTTGGAACCCACTCTTCTGGTCTTATGTCATCAAAGTAAATTTTCAATAGCGAATGTAATAAATCCTGAGCATCATACTCATCTTGAATTTCAAGAGTTGATCTATTTTTGTGACGTTTCCTAAGTTGCCGCGCTACTACATCAAATCTCTTACAGATACCTACAATATTTGATATGCTATCTAACATGACCAGTCTCCCACTCGTTACATTGCCTCTTATTTCTATTTGTCGAATTAATCTTTTTGATAACTCGATAAAACTTTCTATATTGGTAATAATTGAGCGACAATGCAAAACATTAGCTTGATATTCGATATGTGGAGGTGTCTTAATTCCCTGAGATAGCGCAAAAGAGTCTCGCGTCCAACCCTGCTTTGGTCTCAGAGAATCGACAAAACTGCTACTACTGATTGCCCATTTTATCTTTTCGATTTTTTCCAGAATTTCAATGTCCTTTTCAAAATTCGTAATATTTCTTATTAAAGAAAGTTCGGTGCATAATGTGAACTGGAGATCCTTTAACTCTCCAACTTTTTGGTGTAAAAAATTCATCATGTCCGAAATATTGTTTCCTTTATAATTAGTGTTGATGAATGATGATATGTCACCATAGCTTTTTTCTTCCCAAGATTCCGGAATTCCATTGATTGAACCCCATTCTGAATTGAAACTCTCATCCCATGTCGGTTTTTTGTAATCTCGATAGTAAAGACTCGCGTGAAATCCTATCCAAGACCCGCTCCAAGATTCTTCGATTCTTTTAATTACATCGGATAGATTTCTTATGTCATCTTTGTAGATCCTGATCTGCGGCATCACTGAGTCGTCAAATTCATGAATTCTCAGCTTCAGAGAATTTATAGTGCTTTTTAAGTCATCTGTATTCATTGGGAATACCCCATATTCCAATTGTTGTTAGGAACCACTTTGATTGTTGTGTAGCCTACACAAAACCCTACCTTCTTTCCTTTTTGTTATCCTCTTTTCCTCATCAATCTCAAGATTCCAGAACACAATCGGGGCTCTTTAAACCCCTCCTGCCTTCCCTTCCTACGGATCTCCGTCCCTACGGGTCTTCGATATCAGTTCATCGGGGCTAAAGCCCCGAAGAAGAGTTTGGTTATTACCATATTCCACGACTTAAAAGTCGTGGCAATTGTTTTTTGTTTTACTTTTTATTCTTAAATCCCCCTTTAGTAAAGGGGGAATTGGGTTCCTCTCCTTTCATCATTAGCTACCTGCGGGCTTGATCCTTCGACCCTTCGATAAACTCAGGATGCTGAGCGAAGTCGAAGCATAAATCTCAGGACTAACGTGAAGCCTCTGCTACGTGCTTTGTTCTATCCCATCGGTGGGATAATTCCGAGTTGCTGTAAAATACTCAGGCGATCCATTACCGCCAAGTGACGCTCTACTATCTTACCCCCTTCAAACCGCCAGATATCCACCGCTGAGAAAACTGCTGTTTTACCGGTTGGCGGGATGCCAAACAAAGAGCCTTTATGCGTGCCACGGATGGTAAAAGCTCCCACTACCGTATCCCCTTCAGCCACCAGATGGTCGATGGTAAAGCGAATGTCGGGGATGGCTGTTCGGGTTTCGATTACATACTGCTTGATGCCTTCCGGACCGCGTAAGATTTTGGTGGGATCGTTGCTGTCTTTTGCCTTGAAATCCGCGGCGTAAAGCTCATCGGCAACTTCCACGTTTCCCTTGTTCCAAGCCTCTTCTATCCACCGCTGGATGATGGCTTTGTTATCATTGGTTGACATGTTATATATTCCTCCCAGTTTTGAAATGTGCTACTTTAAAACCCTTCCTGACCTCCCCTTACTACGGTTCATCGGGGCTAAAGCCCCTAAGAAGCATTGGGTTATTCCCATATTCCACGACTTAAAAGTCGTGGCAATGGTTTTTTGTTTTACTTTTCATTCTTAAATCCCCCTTTGATTCCCCCTTTAGGAAAGGGGGAATTGCTTTTTTCTCCCCTATTGACAAGGGGAATTCAAGGGGTTAGGTTTTAATCGCTATCCTCTTCTTTTCATCAATCTCAAAATCCCAGAACACAATCGGGGCTTGCTTTTTCATGATTCGCAGCATTTCCAGACAAATTTCCCTTATCTCCCAGTGCGCTCTTTCCACACAGCGAATCGCAAATATGTGCCTCAGCTCCCGAAAATTGGCGGAGATCACAATCTCGGAGGTGGTGGCGTTGGGGAGAATATAGCGGGCGTCCTCCTTGGGAATGCCTGCTTTCACCATCTGCTGATAAAAATCGAATGCCTGGAGGGATAATTCCTTGAATTTGTCTGCGAACTTTGTCTTCCGAATGGTTGGCGGAGTAACAAACTCAAACTGCTTGGTTTTGCCATATTCTACATACCGCTGGCTCTCCTGAGACGGAGACATCAACCGGTGCCGGACCAATTCGTGCGTAAAAACCCGCGAGCCGCCCTTAATCCGGAACGTGGCAAGCGCATGCTCCAAAACCGAATGATGACCTTTTTGAATTACCTTCTTTATCAGCTCCTCGGTGGACGACGGGGGATTGTATCTGTGGAAACTCAAATAACAGGTCCGGCAGGCACGCTCGATCACATCCTCTGCATTCGGGGTGATGGACATGAGCTCAACTGAAACGTCCGCCGCCCTTCGCTTTCGCTCAGGACAAGTCCGCCGCCCTTCGACTTCACTCAGGACAAGTCCGTTGTCCGCCGCTAAAACATCTTTTCTTGACCCTTGACCTTTGATCTTATTATTTCTTCTTTTAGATTCAGGCATTTTGATCCTCCAAAAACTCACACTCGTTGGATTTCAGACGAAAGACCTCCCCTTCGCAATATCACGCCATATATCAGTTCAGTTTAAAGGATTATCCAGTTTAGGGAAGATCTTAATTCCTCCCCTCCACGAATCAAAATCTTCCCGAATTGTATCTTACGAAAAGGAATTAGACTTGTCAAGCAAAAAATCAAAAAAATCACAATATATTGTATAGCGCCATGTTTTGATACCCAAAGTATAGGAATCGCAGAAATAGACGATACTCTCCCTCACCCTTGATCCCTCTCCCACAAGGGGAGAGGGAAATTAAAATCCCCTCTTTTGTAATGAGTGGACAAAGGGAAGATTATCATTTCATCAATAATAGCATTTCATGCGACCATTCCCCCTCACCTTTTATTCCTCTCCCCGGTGGGGAGAGGAGAATTAAAATCCCCTCTTTTGTAATGAGGAGACAAAGGGGAAACTATCAATGCAATTATTATTTATCTTCTTCTAATGAGAACTTGCCATCACACAATTTTCCATAAGTAAAATGCAAAAACCAGTCTCCCAAGTTAAGATATATGCCTTTGCCCAAATTCTGAAATACGGGGACATGAGTATGTGCCAGAATCACTGCATCATATCCTTGTTCGATTTTTTCCCTGGCAAAGTTTTCGTACTCCTGCAAGAAATCGTTATCCCTCATTTGAACCCAGCTACGGCTTCTGCGGGAGACGAATTTTGCTAACGGGTAACTGATATCGGTAGGAAGCTGCCGGTAGAGAAAAATGTTCACCCGGTTGCGCAGTATCTTTTTTAAAATCCGGTATCCCCAATCTTTTTTCGCCAAGCCGTCTCCATGCGAAAGGAATATTTTCTTCCCTTGATGGACCACTTCGAGATGATCTTTGTAGATCGGGATGTTCAGATGTTTGGGGAGGAAATCCCCCAGCCAAAAATCGTGATTGCCCACCAGATAATTCACCTTCACTCCGGATTCGACCAGCTCCTTCAGTTTATTCAAGATTCCGAAATGGTCTTTGGGGACTGTGCTTTTATACTCAAACCAGAATTCGAACAAATCCCCCACCAGATACAAATACTCCGCATCCTCTTTTATCCGGTCAAGGAGGAATAACAGTCTTTGCTCTTTTATCTTCTCTTTCGACTCCTCCTCTCCTCCCAGGTGAGCATCGGAGAGGAAGTAAACTGCTTTGGACATGGGCGGAAGATTGGGGATTTTGGGGTAAATGTCAAGAGAATTACGTCGCACATGATAGTGCGACGCTACGCAACAACTAATCCCCCATTTGAGGATTTGAGTGAGATATAGCGGTTGAACAAGATGCCAGACGCAGAGTAAAGAGGATGGGGAATAGAGCATTTGCAACTTACGAGCTTTGAAATTTTACGTGAGTTTAATCCTTGACTTTTATGGGGATTTCTGTATATTTATACCAGAACAAGTAGAATCCATAATGATACGGATACAGAAAACCACCAACCCCATTGACAAAATAGGAAAGTGGTATGTATTACTATGGGTAATCTTCATATTACATGAACATTTGAATCTACGGAGGGATCAGATATGCGTCTCGTTACTATTATTATTTTAGGAATATTTCTTTCACTCTTAGCCTGTTTCTTCAATCCGGTCCAAGCGGAGAGAGCGACTCAAACCGAGATGGAGCTGGTTTGCCAGAACTGGCTCTCATACATGGTATATCAGAAGGGAACCTGGGCTGGCGAAACCCATCCGCAAATTATGAAGGTAGACGAAATAACCGAGGGGGACACCCTTCTGGCCCGATGTTTCTCCATAGCTCCCCACGGATTTGTGGCAGTTCCGATTTTAAAGGAGCTCCCCCCTATCATGGCATACTCGGATGAATACCCGCTGGATGAAAAACAGGCGGGTGGATTTTCCCTGCTTCTGAAGGAAGTTCTGCTCGACCGGATAAGATTGTTCGCTAAAGCATACGGCAGTCTGGATGCAATCCAGCCTCCCACCGGTGATGTGCTCATGGGGCGGGGACAAAAGGCGGAGTGGAACCGGTTTTTAAAGACGGACCAGGAATTCAAGACCGATTTGAACCAAGGCAAATTTCAACCCCTAACCGAAGCGGGACCACTACTGACGACTTCATGGCATCAGCGTGCTCCATATAACGAATTCTGTCCGATGGGGGATGGGGGACGGTGTGTGGTCGGATGTGTGGCAACTGCCACTGCCCAAATCCTAAGGTATTGGAGTCGGCCTAACAACGGAATCGGAAGTCACTCTTACACCTGGGATGGTGACTACTCCTGCGGCGGATCTACTCCTCCCCAAAACTTGTATGCCGACTATTCCGATCCATACGATTGGCAAAACATGCCGGACAGCTGTGATTTCGGTTGTGCCCCCGAGGATACGGCTGCCTTAGCCGAACTTTGTTACGAAGTTGGAGTCGCTTTTGAAATGGATTATGGAAAGTGCGGATCCGGAGCATATACCAGGGATGCTGAGTATGTGTTCCCTACTTATTTCGGATACGATACTTCCATAAATGTAGTGGACCGTTATAACTATAGCACCCCCGCAGAATGGTTTTCCATTATACAAGCAGAGATAAACCAGGGACGGCCGATTCAATATCGGATTCGCAGCCACTCTATCGTTTGCGACGGGTGGAGGGATACCGGCGGGCAGAATCAGTATCATATGAATTATGGCTGGGGCGGCTCTTTCACCACCTGGTTTGCCATCGACAGCCTGTATTGCTACTGGGTGCTGCCGGACAGCCTGTGTCCTCCGGATGAGGAATACCTAATTAGAAATATAATTCCGCCACCCCCGGATACGATTCCTTTTGCTTCAGCTTTAAATTATCCCACCGGGGATAGTCCTCTATCTGTTTTCTGCGCGGATTTAGATGGGGATAGAGATTTGGACTTGGCAGTGGTAAATGAGTGGGACAACAATGTCTCCATCTTGAAGAACAACGGGGATGGGACTTTTCAGAGCACAGTCAACTATGGGACCGGGGATACTCCTCTATCTGTCTTTTGTGCGGATTTAGATGGGGATGGAGATTTGGACCTAGCTGTGGCTAATTATAATAGCGGCAATATCTCCATCTTGATGAACAAAGGGGATGGTACTTTTCAAAGCGCGGTCAACTATGGGACTGGATTCAGTCCTTGGTCTATTTTCTGTGCGGATTTAGACGGGGATTGTGATTTGGACTTAGCTATGGCAAATCCGGCCAACAACCATGTCTCAATCCTGAAAAACAACGGGGATGGGACTTTTCAGAGTGCGAGCAACTATTGGGTCGGGAGTCTTCCTTTCACTATTTTTTGCGCGGATTTAGACGGGGATGGTGATTTGGACCTAGCTGTGACAAATTATAATAGTGGTAATATCTCCATTTTGAAGAACAACGGGGATGGGACTTTTCAAAGCGCTGTTAACTATGGGGCTGGGGATTATCCTTACTATATCTTTTGTGCGGATTTGGACGGGGACACAGATTTGGACCTGGCTGTGGCAAATTCAGGTCGCTACTACGTCTCCATCTTGAAGAATAACGGGGATGGGACTTTTCAGAGCGCTGTTAACTATGGAGTCGGGGATAGTCCTAGGTCTGTTTTCTGTGCGGATTTAGACGGGGACACAGATTTGGACCTGGTTACGGCAAATGATGGTAGCAATATAATCTCCATCTTGAAGAACAACGGGGATGGTACTTTTCAAAATAGGATCGTCTATGGGGAAAGCAACGATCCTCTTTCTGTTTTCTGTGCAGATTTGGACGGGGATAGTGATTTAGACTTAGCTGTGGCAAATTTTGAGAGCGACAGTGTTTCTATTTTTAGAAATTTAACACAAGTCCCCGGTAACTCACCGCCTTATCCATTCTCTCTTATTTCTCTAGTGGATGGTAACACAACCTTAAACGTGGTCAAATTCGATTGGGTAAGCACCCAGGATGTTAATTTGAGTGATCAGGTAAGATATGATCTTTACTTAAGCGCTACCCCGAGTTATAATCCTGACTCAACAGCTGTCTATGACAGCTTAGTTTGTAGTCAGCTTATTGATACTCTACATGTCGGTATGTATTATTGGAAGGTGAAAGCTTACGATAACTGGGGGGCAGAGAGGTGGTCTACCCAGACTTGGGAATTTCAAGTGGTTCAGCGAGGGGATGTCAATGGGGATAGAATAATCGATGTCGGTGATGTGGTTTACTTGATAAATTATTTGTTTAAGAGCGGCACTGCACCTAATCCTCTGGCGGCGGGGGATGTTACCTGCGACAGTGTGGTCGATATCGGGGATGTGGTTTTTATAATCAACTATCTCTTCAAGAACGGTCCACCACCCGGTTGTTAAGTAAACCGCCCGTAGTCAAGCAATCATTCACTGCAAAAAAACCTTACCCCCTTTGGTTCCCCCTCTCCTTAAACAAGGAGAGGGGGAATAACGGGGAGAGGTTGCGCATATAATCCACGAGCTAAAGCTCGTGGCAATAATAGATTCAAGACTATAATTATTAACGGGCTCGATCCTTCGGCTTGCTCAGGATGTTTCCATAAATCGAGCCCCTACAGCACCATTACTTTGTTCACTTCTTCTTTTCCGGCTCAGGAATATCTTCTTCGATGCCGGCTAATTTTTTGGCGAATTCGACCTTCTCTTCCCATTTGGTATTAGCCCGGATTACCAATTTGGCTCCGTCGGGCGAACCGCCGCCGTGCATGCAACCGGGAACACCGGCTCCGATGGTACACCACTCGATCAAGCGGGCGGCGCGGGCGCGGGCTTCAGCCGAGGATTTGGCTTTTAAGTACTTTTTCACCAGGTGGCCGTATTTCTTGTCGTTGAAATCCATCCAGCTGGGCATGCAGCCGGTTTCCGCTATGCCACCGGCAATCTCCTGCGCCAAAAGCGAGGTCTCATAAGGAAGCGTGGCTACATACACTTTATTTATATTGGCCATGACCGGGTCCGGCTGCCATACTCCGGAAGGATGCTTTTTCCCTAAAACGGATGCGGCAATTCCCATGCCATAGGTGGTCTCGTTGTTTATCACCATTTTGGTGAGTTTATCGGAAAAAGCTTTGGAGGAAAGACCGTTAGCCCGCGCCAGAAGGATGGCTCCCCCGATTTTCACGTCACCCTGACCCGCAACACAACCGCCGATGGCTGCCCGGTAGGGCATGATGAAATTCAAAACCGCGCTTAAGCTGTATTTATATTCCCCGCACATGAAAACCCGTTCTTTGGGCACAAAGACGTTTTCAAAGAAAAGATACGCCTGGGTGATTCCGCCTTTCTTTACCGGAATGTCGAATCCTTCCTCCTCCTCGCGGGTGTCGGATGGTCGCCGGGTTTCCACTATGGTCAGACCCTCCGTATCCCGCGGAATAACAAAGGAAATGGCCCAGTCTTTGTCCGGTTCCTTGTAGCCGGCTCCGGGAAGAACGAAGATTTCGTGAGATGCTGCCACCCCGCAAATCATGACCTTGGCCCCCTTGACTACGATTCCATCCTCCCTTTTTTCCACCAAGTGCAAATTCATGTCCGGATCATCCTGCTCCGAAGGGAGCTTGGTCCGGTCACCCTTGGGATCGGTTAAAGCGCCGGAGATGCAAATATCTCGTTTCTGGGCATCCACCAGCCAGTTTTTCAACCTTTGGTGGTAATCCGTACCATACTCCTTATCTATGTCATAAGTGGTGGCCCACATGGCATTGATGGAGTTCCAGCCCACACATCTGCCGCCGGTGCAGGTTCCGGTGAGATTGAACATGAGCCGTTTCATTTTGGAGTTGGCCAGCATATCATCCATACTGCCGATAATGGAAAGATAGCGGGATATTTTCTCCCCGGTTAAGTCGGAGGTGGTGGTAACGATATCTTGTTGTTTCTCATCATATTGTGCGGCATAAACTTGAGCATGTCCTTCCACCGTGGATCTGGTAGCCGGATGGGTAGTGACATCCTCGATCAACTTGCCGAATTTATAGATATTCGGTCTCAATTTTCGTAAACTCTCTTTGTATTCTGCTGCAGTTTTCAAAGCCATGATTTACCTCCGGGGAAAAATGAATTTATCTTACTTACCTGGATAAAGCAATCATATTTCAATCTCATATATCCTGCTCATCTCTATTATACGCAATTGATGAGTTCCGTCAAGCGTATTATAATAGTTGTACTTTTTGGCGGATTGAAGTTGCTCCCGGAAAAAATGATAAATGTGCTAAAAAAGAACTTGCAAAAAAAGAAACTTTGGTTATAATGAAAGTTCCTTTGGGTTTGGCGAAGAGGTTATTTAAGCCATCCGCCCGATGGAAAAAATTAGCGAATGCTCGAAAAGTATTTGCGAAACACCGACTGGTTCAATGGACTTAAATTCAGAAATAAGGTGAAATTCGACATTAAAGGAAGGTGATCCGATGGTCATTTCGAAAGTGATGGTTATTGGCAGTGGAGTAATGGGGCGCGGGATCGCACGGCTCTTGGCCGGTGCCGGGACCGATGTAATACTGGTCGATTTGAGCAAAGATATAATCGATGAGAGTCTGAGGCTCATATCCGAGGAGATGGACGGCGAGATCGAAAAATGGGGGATGACAGCTAGCGAGAAGAAAGCCACCCTGGCCCGGATCAAGGGAACCACGGGGTACGATGATGCCATGAAGGTGGATTTGGTGATAGAATGTATCCCGGAGGAACTGGAGCCAAAACGCGAGCTGTTTGCCAAATTGGACCGGATAACCCGGCCCGAGATAGTATTGGTCTGCCATACTTCCACTCTCTCTATAACCGAAATCGCCGCCTGCACCAAAAGGCCGGATAAGGTGATCGGGCTTCACTTTTTGCCCCCGGTAACCAAAATACCTTTAGTGGAATTGGTCAGGGGATTCACCACCTCCGAGGAGACCATTGAACAAATCCGGGAATTTGCCACCCAGCATTTGGGTAAGACCGTGGTTACGGTTTACGAATATCCCGGATATCTCACCACCCGGATCATCGTTCCCCTGCTGAACGAAGCCATGCATGTACTGATGGAGGGGATTGCCTCGGCGGAAGATATCGATAATGCCATAAAGCTGGGTTACGGTTTTCACATCGGGCCTCTGGCATTGGCCGACCTGATGGGATTAGACGAGGTGATGAGGTGGATGGAAAATCTCTTAAGCGAGCTTTCGGATCACAAGTATAATCCCTGCCCTTTGCTAAGAAAGCTGGTGCGTGCCGGTCATTTGGGCCGGAAGACCGGTCAGGGATTCTTTAAGTACGATGCAGACGGAAACAAGATCGGGGAAGCGGATCTGTTTCACAATTAAAAGATTGAACCATAGTAGAGGAATCAACAAAAAAGGAAATCCAAACTCGATACCAACTCGAAAACCAACCACCGCACACTTCATTTGGAAGATTCCTAAAAGGAAATGAAGCACATGCGGGAATAATTATTTTACGAAGGATCAAAACATATGAAAATACTGGTATTAAATTGCGGCAGCTCATCGGTTAAGTATCAATTCATGGACATTGAAAAGACGTACGTCCTGGCTAAAGGTATGGTGTCTCGTATCGGGATGAGCGGCGCCATGCATGCTTACAAGCCCCATGACCGGCCCGAAGTAACCACCACCGGGGAGATATTGGATCACATCATGGCGGTGGAACACGTGATCACCATGCTACTTTCTCCCAATCACGGGGTGATCAAAGATAAATCGGAAATAGATGCGGTGGGGCACCGGGTGGTGCACGGGGGTGAGGCATTTCCCGATTCCGTGCTGATAGACAACGACGTGATGCAGGTTTTAAGGGACTGCATCGAGCTGGCGCCTTTGCACAACCCGCATAATATCCGGGGTATAACCGCCTGCTTTCAGCTGCTTCCGGGAATTCCCCAGGTGGCGGTATTCGATACCGCTTTCCACCTGAAAATGCCCCCGTACGCTTATATTTATGGTATCCCTTATGTGCTTTACAAAAGATACGGGATAAGGCGTTACGGTTTTCACGGCACATCACATTTCTACGTCTCCAGACGCGCTGCCAAGATGATGAACCGACCGATCGAAGAGCTGAACATCATCACCTGTCATCTGGGAAACGGAGCCAGCATGTCGGCGGTGAAGGGAGGAATATCCATCGACACCTCCATGGGATTCACCCCCCTGGAAGGACTATTGATGGGCACCCGTTCGGGAGATCTGGACCCGGCTATAATCCTGCACGTAATGGCCCGGGAGGAGCTCTCCTTAAATGAAGCCAATACCATGCTCAACAAGCACAGCGGACTGCAGGGAATTTCGGGTATCTCCGGAGACATGCGGGACATCATCAAGGAAGCGGATAAGGGAAATACCAACTCCCAGTTGGCTCTGGATGTGTATTGCTATCGCATCCGGAAATATATCGGCTCGTATGCCGCGGTTTTGGGAGGTTTGGATGCTTTAGTATTCACGGCCGGAATTGGCGAGAACTCGCCTTTGGTCAGGAAAAAGTGCTGTGAAAATCTGGATTTTTTGGGGATCCGGGTGGATGATGAAAAGAACAACCAGGCCAAGGGTCCGCAAACCGACGAGATCCAGACCGATGATTCAAAGACCAAGGTGTTCCGCGTTCCCACCAATGAAGAACTGGTGATAGCACTAGACACCAAGAGGGTGGTGGAAGAGGGAATGGAAAGAAAGAAGATGGTTAAAGGGGTATAAATTGAGGAAAGCTCTTTTAGCTGTCCTGTGTTTATCGGTGTTTTTCTCCTGTGAGAAGTCGGAGATGCAAATTCTCCAGGAGCGGCTGGATAATTTCCGAAACATTCTTCCGGTGGAGTTAAGGACGGAGTTTGACTCTAAGAAATATGATGAAGTAATCAAGGGAATAGATTCTCTTTCCCTGTCTGTTCCAATTTTCAAAGAGAAATATGAAAGACTAAAACACGAAGAGCTTATCGATGTTTTCTCTACCCATGAAGTGGTCGATTTTTTCCGGGAATACTTTGTGGAGAAAATAGAAAAGCTGAAAAAACCATAGTCTTCTAAATTCATTCAGCAGTTACGAAGCTCGTATCGTAGCAAAATATTCAAACATCCGATATCGATACGAGCTTCCTCTATGATAAACAGCCATCGAAAATTCAACTTAACCGGTCGAAATGCCGGATTCCCCATCCTACCTATCGAAATTTAATCCGGAGGTCCGATTGAACGAAATCCTTGAGTTGAGAGAACTTGCCCCTCAAATAAACCTGATAAGACTTAACGTTCCATTGATCACCCAAAAAGCCAAAGCGGGCCAGTTTGTGGTGTTCCGGATAAACGAAGAGGGTGAGAGAATTCCCATGTCCATCACGGATATGGATTCCCAGTCCGGAATTTTGACCATCATCTTTCAGGAGGTGGGAAAATCAACCGCGCATCTGGCGACATTAAGAAAAGACGATGTTCTGGCGGACGTGGTGGGTCCTTTGGGCGTTCCTACCCACATCGAAAACTACGGCACCTGTGTTTGCGTGGGAGGAGGGATCGGAATCGCCCCCATACACTTTGTGGCTAAGAGTTTGAAACAGGCGGGGAATAAAGTCATCTCCATCATCGGCGCCCGGAGCAGGAATCTTTTGATCTTAGAAGAGGAGATAAAAAAACATAGCGATCAACTTCTGATCTCCACGGATGACGGATCCTATGGACACCATGGTTTCGTAACCGATCTTTTGACCCAAATTCTATCCGGGAAGGAGAAAGTCAATTTCATCATGGCTATCGGTCCGGTGGTGATGATGAAAGCCGTTTGCAAAGTGACCGCCCCCTGGGGAATCAAAACTATAGTAAGCTTGAATCCGGTCATGGTCGATGCCACCGGTATGTGCGGTGCCTGCCGGGTGACGGTGGGAGGAAAAACCAAGTTCGCCTGCGTGGATGGCCCCGATTTCGATGGCAGCCAAGTGGATTTCGATGAGCTAACCAAAAGACAAGCCATGTATATCAAACAGGAAAGAATCGCAATGGATAGATTTACCCATCAAATGTGTGGCGGGAAAGAAAAGGGGGAAGTCCAATGAACACAGCGGATAGGCTTAAGATACCCCGACAGAAGATGATAGAGCAGGACCCCAAGGAAAGGATAAAAAATTTCCGGGAGGTTCCATTCGGTTATACACCCGAATTGGCTATGCAAGAAGCGCAAAGGTGCCTGGCATGTAAGAAAGCCGTTTGTATCGGCGGTTGCCCGGTGGATGTGGATATACCGGAATTTATAAAATTGATAGCCGAAGGAAATTTCGTAGCTGCCGCCAAAGTGTTGAAAAAAACGAACAGCCTTCCAGCCATCTGCGGAAGAGTATGCCCCCAGGAGGATCAATGCGAGAAAGTGTGTACCTTAGCCAAAAAATATGAACCGGTAGCCATCGGGAATCTGGAAAGATTCGCTGCCGACTATGAGAGAGAACACGGCGTAGTGGAAATTCCCGAAATTGCTCCACCTACCGGAAAGAAAGTGGCTATCGTGGGATCAGGTCCGGCAGGTTTGACTCTGGCGGGTGATCTGATAAAACTGGGACATAAAGTAACCATCTTTGAAGCATTGCATAAAACCGGAGGTGTACTGGTCTACGGAATACCCGAATTCCGACTTCCTAAAACTATTGTCCAGTCTGAGGTGGATTATTTAAGCAAATTGGGAGTGGAAATAAAAACCAGTTTCGTGATAGGAATGTTATGGACCGTCGATGATCTATTCAAGGAGGGATATCATGCAATATTCATCGGAACCGGAGCCGGACTGCCCAATTTCATGAACATACCGGGAGAAAATCTCAATGGAATTTATTCATCCAACGAATATCTCACCCGCTCCAATCTGATGAAGGCATATATTTTCCCCGAATACGACACGCCTATTTTTTCCGGTAAGAATGTGGCGGTTTTGGGGGGTGGGAATACTGCCATGGATTCGGTCCGCACCTCATTAAGATTGGGTGCGAAGAATGCTTATATAGTCTATCGCAGATCCAGAAATGAAATGCCGGCTCGTAAGGATGAGATTCATCATGCCGAACAGGAAGGGGTCGAGTTTCATTTTCTCACCACTCCCATAAAATACTACGGTAATAACGATGGATGGGTTACCTCCATGGAATGCCTGAAGATGGAATTAGGAGAACCGGATGCTTCCGGTAGAAGACGGCCGGTACCAAAGGAAGGATCGAATTTTATAATGGAAGTAGATATGGTGGTGGTGGCTATCGGCAATAGCTCCAATCCGTTAATACCTCAAACCACTCCGGGTCTGGAGGCAAACAAGTGGGGCAACATCATTGCCGATCCGGAAACCGGACGAACTTCCCGGCAAGGTGTATGGGCGGGCGGTGATATAGTCACCGGCGGAGCAACGGTGATTTTAGCTGCCGGTGCAGGTAAAAAAGCGGCTAAGGATATACATCAATACCTGCAGACTCTATAATGATTTTTTGTAGCCGCAGACTTTTAGTCTGCGAGGATTTCGAAAATAAAAGGACAGCCTTCCAGGCTGTCCTTTTTTTGTAGCGGTCGCATTCAGTGACTTGCTTGATGTTCTACAAATCGAACCACACAATACATTTGACAACTGGGACAGAAATCATCTTAAAAATTTCTTGCCTAAGCTTGCTATAAACAATATCACCAATATCCAGCCCAGTGCTCCCTCGATCATAGAAATGGTTCTAAATCTGAAACGCTTAATACTCTTTGTATTTATGAGAAATTCATCCGTGGGATATCGGTCCGAGACGACTCCAACAATAAAGGTTTGGAAACTAAAATAAAGTGCATCCAAAAATCTTTTTTTGGATCTCTTGGCTTCTATTCGAAATCTTCTTCGCTTTCTTGGTGATCCGAATTCCGCTTCAATTTCCTTAATTGCGTTGGATTTTCTGAAAGACAGTGCGAAAAGCACAATAATCGCACCACTCCAAAGCAGCGTATAGAAAGGCTTAACCCCATATCCGCAAGTGACCCACATCAAGTATCCGATATACTTACTGGCTTCATTCCATTTCATTCTTGCAGTCTCACTTCTCTTCATTTTCAAATAAACCGCATCAGCATCATCGAACTGCCTATTTTCCTCGAAGTTCCTTATGAGTTGAGAATAAAAGTTTCGAGAACTCCATAAATGATCTTTGAGTTGTTCCCACGATATGAACATGTTGCGGAAATCCACAGCTTCCATACTTACCTTTCGCTTGAAACGGGCACCTAGGAAATCAGCCTTGTTTCCAAAATCGAGACAATTAAAATAAACATCTCCACCAAATGTAGTATGCTGGAACCAAATATCCTGATCAAAACTACTCCTAACAAACATAACAGTTGTATCAAAGATAGCACCCGTGAAAGTGGCACTTTCCTTGAAATTGGAATAGTTGAAGGAGACCGATCCCCGGAAAATACTTCGCGAAAAATCGACATGTCGGTTGAAAATCACTTCATAGGAATTAATATCATGTATAAGAGAATCCTCTACGAAACGTATCTCTTTCATAAAGCGACAATCCGCAAAAGAAACAGCATCATGAAAAACGCTTCGAAGGATCCTTATAGAACTATTAATGGTATTTCCTGTTAGTCTCAAGTTGCCAAATATCTCGCAGCTATCAATCACGATATCTTCATTTCGAATGAATGCAGCGATTATGCTATCAGTTGGAACTTTACAATTCTTCCAAGTTTTGGCAGTTGCATGTCTTTCAAAGGCAATAATGACAATACTATCTACCTGTGTCTTAGCATTCTGAGAGGTTTTAGCAATTATGTCTTGTATCCAGAGGATATGGAAAATAAAAATAAAGAGACTATATAACAGAATTCTTTTGAACATTTTAAATTCCCTCCTTAAACGGTGTATTCAACAACATAATCTCTATATGGGTCGGGTAGTTCGCTAAATAGCTCACAACCCGACCTACTCTTCCACCCATTCAATAGCTCATAATTCAAAAGTTAATTAACAGTGAAAACATACAAAATCAAAGGAAATCTTATTATGGAATTGAGGAGGGAAAGTTAAGAAGGAGTGTAAAAGCCTGCTTATGCATGTATCAGCCCCGCCAGGGCGGGATCTCCGCTTCGCATCGACAAGCTGGATGCACTCCGATCAGGTTCGATGAATCGAACCGCTACAGAAAGAAATGCCTAATGGCTTTAAGGACCGACAGGCATTAAGGTCACAATATCATTTGACTAATATAGGTGGATTAACCTGCTACTCCGGGAGTAGCCACCGGGATACCGGGTAAAAGTGAAAGAGAAGGCTCTGTGGACTTGGGAAAGAAATCTTCCGCTTTTTTATTTTTATAGTCTTTCCGGAAACCCCAGTTAATGGTAAGATAGAGCAGTGGGTGATTATAGTTATAGAAGAATCTGGTAAATATCGAGGTTTTGGTATAATAATTCTTTCCCAGCCAGATAAAACCTTCTGCCAGCTCTTCCGGGGTCATATTTCTGGGTTTAAAAACCACGGTTCTGTGGTTATAGTTCCACCAGTCCTGGTTTAACAGCCTTCCTTCATTCTTAAATCTTTCGAAGACAGCCGTGCCCGGATAGGGGGTCAAAATATTAAAAGTGGCGCCGGGAATTTTATTTTTATGCAGAAACTCCAGAGTCTTTTCGAATATGCTCACATCGTCATCGTCCAAACCGAACACCAATGAAGCATGGAAATAGATTCCCGCATCCCGGATGATCTGGATGGCTTTGCCATGCTCTATGGCATCATCCGGAGTTTTGCGGAGTTTTTTTAGATTCTCCGATGAAACCGATTCCAATCCGACAAACAGACCGGAACATCCGGATTTTCTCGCCAGCTCCAGCAAATCCTTGTTTTTGGCTAATGATATGGATGCCTGCCCCACCCATCGAATCTTTAGATCCGCCAGGGCAGGAAAAAGCTCTTTAGCAAATTTGGCATCCCCGATGATATTATCATCCATGAAGAAAAATTTATCGCTGTCTCTTGATGTAATCTCATTCACGATGTCTTTTACATTGCGGTGCCTTAGCTTTTTTCCGTAAAGATCGGTAACCGAGCAGAACTCACAAGCGAAAGGACAACCCCGGGTACAAAAGATGGGGGTTACCTGAAATGGAGTGTGGCTATTTTTCAGTTTGGGGACGGGAAATCGGGAGAGATCGGCATTGAAAGACTTATAAAATTTCTTCAGGCGGTTATGCCGGAAATCATCCAGCAGCTCTTCCCAGCAGCCCTCCGCCTCGCCCATGACCACGGAATCGCAGTGCTCGATGGCCTCCTCGGGCATGACGGTGGGATGAATGCCTCCCAAAACCACCTTTGAACCCTTTGCCCGGAAGAAAGAAGAAAGCTGGTAAGCCCGGTGAGCGATAAAGGTCATACAGGAGATTCCCACCAGGTCATAGTGCTTATCGAAATTGATCTCCTCGATCTCTTCCTCCACCACATCCACCTCTATATCCGCCGGAGTCAAAGCGGAGATAACTCCTAAGGTAAGCTGGGGCATTCTTAAAAAATGACTCCTTCCCTGGTTTAAAGAAGGAGTTATTAATAAAATATTCATGTTTCCCTTTCCGATTTGGGGTTTGGATGCCCGCAGGCTGAGGATGGTTGGTCTTCTTGATTTATCTTTTATAATATTTTACATTTCGAATGGAATTATCCCCTTTGACCTCCTTTAAAAACCATAGGGCTGGTAACTTTTCCTTTTTGATTGTTTCTTGAAAATCTCTTGGTGTCCGATATAGTATTTTACTTTTAAATGCCAAACTGTATTTGAATTTTAATTCGGTTAAAATAGATGTGATATCAACCCCAATTAATCCAGGGATATTAATAGAAGCATTTTTTATTCCTGCTGAATAGCCTAATTTTATATTATAGTTTACGATCAAGCTGCCGGAAAGTTCATGACTTAAGCATCTTTCCGGTTTAAACGTTTAATTCTGGCTCCATCCAGACAGATTAAATACATTCCGGTTTTACTAAATCCGTACCCCATGAGGATCGAACCGTTATAACGGATACAAAAGCGCCTGTCCGGTTTCGAACCCGACAGGCGCTTTTGAATGGGACTTCTCAAATGATACCACTGAATTCATTTATGGGGCGGTGTTCCACTCTTATATATAATCGATTGGGAGTGGTTAGATTTAAGTTCCGGATAAACAGTAAACCTCCCCTGGTTGATATAATCAATTCCAGGTCTAATATCAACGAGGAGTCGGTCCGCCCTTAAACAGATAATTAATCAAATACACCACGTCTCCCACCTCCACTACCCCGTTTCCGTTAACGTCGGCGCATAGGGTGATGGGGGCGCATTCGGGCGCAGGACCGTTTTTATAGAGATAATTGAGCAAAAGGATAACGTCCTCGATATCTATATCTCCATCACCATTGGCATCACCGCCATGGGTGCCGCAATTATACATGGAAATGTAAAAATCATCAATTCCCGCTTCAACCGTCGAAGGTAGATTGATATCGGAAGCTTCGAACCGGATTTGAAACTGGCTGGAGAGATTAACCAAATCATCCAGGCTGTAACTATGTTCTTTCCACCCGGTGGAGGTTTCCGGTCCAATGGTCTCTGCCAAGATCCAGTTAGTACCGCCGTTGCTGGTAATCCAGACTTTGAACAGATCATTATCCGGATCAGGCCCGGTATAGTTGGTATACCACAGGGCATAATGAATTTTTGCCAGAAAGCCGGAGCTAATATCTATGGCTGGCGATATCAACCAGGTGAGCGAGCCGTCGACATCGGAACCGTATCTTTTGCCAGTTACATAACAACTTCCCGAGCCATCGAAGTCTGCCGGCGGATCACCAAAAGTGCCGCCCCCGCTCGGAACACCTCTTTCCCATGCGCCATCGGTAAGCAAAGGATCGTTTTCCACGGTCCATGCCAAATCGCCTTCAAAGTTGTCCGCGAACACGGTTGCCAGCCTTCCCGATCTCACGGTATAGATGGAATCCGGGACATGGTAGGGATCATAATCCGTTCCGTGCACCACTGCATCGGCGCTGAAATAGTAATCCATGGTGTCGCCGCAACCGATAGCCGGCAAATTAGCTAAGTAAAGATTCCCGCCTAAGGATGACAGTGGCAAGGTTTGATACCCTCCCCGATCTGACCGGTAATGAAGCGTCCCGGTACCCGGAACCAGCGAATCGCCAAGATTTAAGATCTCTACCGTCAAAGGCGTCACCACCCCCGGTTCTAAGTGATCCGGCAAGCCATTCGGGTAACGGAAGCCCAACGGCGTGGTTACGTCACACAGCGCTTTGATACAGAAATTGGCTGTGCTGTCCTGATCGTACAAATCTAACCAGTTTGAACCATTCTTATAATAGCTTTGGCCCGGACGGGATGAAGATTCTACGATGGTCCGATATTGCGCCCCCAGAAGAACCGGGACATCCGAGGTTCGATCGTATGCCTGACCCCCGGTCGAAAGCTCGAGGTAGACATAGAAGTCGTTGCCCTGGTTAAGCTCAATCGGTGGGTCCAGATTGATGGTGTGAAATCCGGTATAATTGATGAAACCGGATTTGGTGGATAACACATCCAGTAGTTGTCCCCCCTCAAAACGATCGTATATGGTTACCGTGTAGTTGACGTTATCGGCAGCGGTGAAGAAACTGACCGCCCTCAATATCTCCAAACCCTCATTAGCACCCAAAGCCGTAAAGGAGTTGAAAGCCGTACTGCAATCCGTCTTGGTGTCCCTCCAGCCGTGGTAATCGTGATAGTAGATATGCTCATATTGAAGCGGTTCGACATTTTGAAAGGAGACCGCCCCCATCTCCGGGTGCTTGCAGGCATGCTTATCATAGTAGGAGATCCAGAAAAAACCGCCGTATCCCCAGGATGTTCCCCAGCTGTTCTTGACCAGCCAGGCACCCGGATGCGGAGCTTGGGTAACTTTGTTATCATCCCATCCTATGATGGTTATCGCATGGTTGGGATCGTTAGGATCGCTGGGAGGTTGGTAGTGCACATAGTCATAAGACATGAAAACATCGCTATAACACATGCACGTTCCCATCGCCCCTTCGGTCATGATCTTCTGCTTGATCAGGTTGATGTTGCTCAGATCGGATCCGGCCGTATACCACTCGATATCCCGGGGATAATAGTAATGATAGCTGGTATCGGATCTAAGCGGGGGGATTCCGTACGATTGTCCATCGATGTCCCGTACCGCTCCCTCTCCCCGGATGATATAGGCGGAAGCCACCCGATAATCACCGCCCTGGTGCACGATCAATCCGCTTCCCGATGGAGGATCAATATCGTCATTATTGTGCTGGTTGAATCCGTTCCACCAATCCAGGTGATATTCCGCCAAATTGGGTTCGCCCGTCTCCCCTGCTGCCGTCCATTTGCCGGTCATCATAAGGTTTCCTTCCATCGCTGCCATGGTCCCGTGAGTCCAGCAGGTGCCTCCACTCTGGTTTTTGACCGAGGTGACATAGTTAACACCTCCCACATTCCGCAGGTCATAAGTGGAGGGTGGATTCGGCAAAGGTATAGATAGAGTTTCAGCAGATAACAAGCCGGTAATGGTTAAAAACAAACTTGGTGCCAAAAGTAAAAATCGACCTATTCGATTCATGGCTCAATTCTCCTTACTTAAGATACTTTTAGGGTATGAGATACCATAAGAAAAGCAGATGGCAAAAACCACATAAAAGAGTTACGGTAAAATCTCCTTTCCTATTTCAATTCTATAACTAATATACTAGTTTTCCTGAACTTGTCAAGCTCTCGAATAGCCAGAATACCCGGATATTGCCCCTTTCCCTATTTTTCAATAAAAATGCCTGCCGGGTATGATCCCGACAGGCATTTTGGCTTAATTTGACCGCCAGTTTCTCAAGGACAAATTGGTGCTGGTCCGTCTTTGAACAAGTAGTTGATTAAATATACCACATCTGCAATATCTATTACGCCGTCGCAGTTGGTTTCTCCGGATATATACGGATCAGGAACCGGACCGTTTTTGAACAGGTAGTTTATTATTTGGACCACGTCACTGATATCGATCACCCGGTCCCCGTTGGCATCTCCGCGCAGATAGGTTTTTACCAAAAACGACAAAGTATCGGCTTTACAATAATCTTTAACCGTTACCGTCAATCTTTCGGTAAATATGGTATCGGGGGCTGTGCCCGTCACCGTATCGTTAGAAACCGAGCACCAGTGCGGATACTCCAGGTAATTGATGGAGTGAACCGCATCATCCGGATCAATAATCGTGGGATAATAAACAAAACTTCCCAAGAAGGAGACTATGACCGGATCTCCAATTGGGGTGATGGTGGGAGCCACATTCGAATGGTCGATTTTCAAAGCGACTGTGTGAGTATCTGCCAGACTGCCATCCGAAGCGATAATTCTGAAAGAAGTGTCGCTGTAACTGCAAGTTACCACACCTGATAAGGTATCACCCGATACGGTGCACCAGGAGGGGATCCGACTGAAACTGAAAGTCAGCCCGGAGCCGTCACAGTTTGGATCAGTGGCAGATGCCACATACTTAAAGGGTTCAGGTGAAGGAGCCGCGGTATCCGCAGTTGGAGAAGTGATGCTGGGGCGTAGGTTGGATCCGACCGGATTACAGCAATCGTTCAGCGGATTATTAAGACAGGGATCACATGCATCTCCTATCCCATCGGAATCCTCATCTGCCTGGCTGGGATTAGAAACGGTAGGACAATTATCCAGAGCACAAGTGTTGACCGGGTAACCGGGATTGCCATAACCGTCACCATCGGTATCGGTGCAGTTATCACAAACATCACCTATCCCGTCGTGATCGGCATCCAACTGACTCGGATTGTATATGGTGGGACAGTTATCTAAAGCGCAAGTGTTTTCCGGGTAACCCGGATCGCCATATCCGTCCGTATCCGAATCCACGCAGATAAGACTGCATTGATAAGCTGAAACCATGAAAGCATCCACACCTGCTTCCACCACCGAGCCGGAATTTAAATCAGAGGCTTCGAAACGAACCTTGATCTGGTTGGTAAGGTTGACAAAATCACCGGCCATAAATGAGAACTCAGTCCAACCACCCAGGCTCGATGGCCCGATAGTTTGTACCGTAGTCCAATTGGTTCCGCTATTGCTAGAGACATAGACATAGAAAAGGTCGTTGTTCGGATCGGCTCCGCAATCATTCTGATACCATATAGCATAGTGAATCACAGCGTCATTGACCTGGCTCAAATCCAATACCGGGGAGATCAACCAGGTGATTCCACCGTCGATATCGTAATCTCCATACTGGTTTCCGGTTACATAGCAATATCCTGAGCCATCAAAATCATCAGCCGGATCGCATCGATCTCCGTTCCCGGCTGGAATACCGCGCTGCCATGCACCGGAGGTCAAACCGGTGCCATTCTGCACGGTCCAACCCTTGTCCGTGTTGAAGTTATCGGTGAATACCGTGCTAATGCTGGAAGCGGAAAGGACGTGGAGCACTTCGCTGGGTGCATTAGTGGGATAGGCCTGGTACTGTCCGGTGGTAGTCTGGGTGCGGAAATAATAGGATACTTGGGTTCCGCATTCGGTTTGAGGGAAAACCGCATCGTAGACATTATTTTCAATCTGAGTCATAGGTATCTGGGTCCAGCCGGAACCGTTGTTGTAGAACAAAATGCCGGTGCCAGGCTGGGGCTGAGCTGATACACCCGTTACCACTACCCGTACGGTGGTTCCGCCCGAGGGTGAGATCAACTCCGGCAGTCCGTTGGGAAAGGAGTAAGCCAAAAGCGACAGCGGCGGTGCATCCATGTTGTGCGCTCCAAAGCCGGTGGCGATCTCGCTGTAATGCGGAGTCCCGTCGTTGATATTGCCGTTGTCATCATCTAAGGTCAGGTAATCGATGGTGATGCTCGGATCGATAGTCCCCCCGGTGTGAAGAAGTATGGCATTGATCGCCAAATTGGAAAGGATATCCCGGTAAGTGGATGGATTGGTTACCACCAGAGCGTTTCGCGTATCCCAAACACAACCGGATATCAACTGGGCGCAAGTATGAATATCGCTGGTACAGGGATACTGCATGGTGTTAAGGGCCGTTCGCAAAGGCTGGCTGCAGGTACCGGTCCCGTAGAAACCGTAACCCGTCCCCGGATCGTCCGTGATTAATAAACCCATCACATCCCCCATCCCCTCTCCGTATTGATCCTGCCCACTGCCCGCCATTGCCACTAAATGATGCCCGTATTCATGATGGATCACCGTCGAAAAAGCCGTGTTCGGATATCCGCTTCCCGAACGGCAAAAAGTGATGGAACTCCCGTCATACCACGCATTCCCCGGACAGTAGCCCGTATTATCATTCACATATACCGGAAACTGGCTCTGCTGCAAACCCGGATAAGCCGGATTAAACTTCAAGGTATAATCCCGTACCACGTTCGCCTGCAGATAACCGTTAGTTTGCGCCCGGATATACTCATCTAAATTCAGGGGATTGTGCATAAAATTCGCCGGTCCGGGAGGGATGATGGTATCGTACAACACCTCATTCGCCCCCGCCTGGTTGGTTACCGAAAACCAGTGCCCCAAAAGCCCGGAGCTTACTATTACCTGCGTACTGCCGATGTTCACTAACACATAGTTACCTAAAGAATCCCCGTATGTCGTCGTACTCCCGATCGCTGCCCGCGCCCAGGGCATTCCCACACCCAACTCCTCCTCGCAGAAATCCGCCGCTTTGCCCTGCGTGGCTTTCCCCTGCACCTGCCCGGTAACATTCACAAATACAATCAAGTTTTCTATATATAATATCTCCCCCGTCTCCGCATTCACCACATACCGGTATCTCTCCGGTTCCGGTGCATTGGAAACAGAATAGTTATCCCCTTCAAAACTGTATGCCACCACCGGTGGAGCCTTAATGTCTTCCACCCCAGCCCAGATCACCGTCTGCGGCTCGCTGAAGTTTGCCACCCCCGGGGTTAGCTTCTGTGCATTTGCTTTCCCTATAGCGCTGTTCATCGATCCTTTCAACATCAGTTGGAAATCACCCAAAGAATGCAAGCTGGATGATGCCAATACCAATGGGTAGCCCGCCTCGTTACGGACCAAAAGGACAAGACGGGAACCGTATACCGCTATCCCATCCTTCTTCTGGTTATAGCAAACCGCCATGAACTTATACTTCCCAGTGGCCTGATCGTACATCACCGGCTGGAGGTACCGGTCGCCCAGATCCGATACATTCAATCCCAAAAGCTGAGCATTGGACTGAAGAAAACTTTCCGCACTTTCCTCAGGGTTTATACCGGACGAAAATGCTGCCCCATACAGCCGCTTGATCTCCCCTTGTCTTCGATAAGCGCTCACCTGCGCTGTAGTGTTCTTAAGCTTCAATACCGTACTATTCTCCACTATCCCGGAGGCATCATCCGTCCCGGTGGCTTGTGCCGATGCCGCCCACGACTCTCCCGGCGGGGGGACTACCGGAGTGCCGCCGGTAAGCGGACTGCCAGCGGAGGTAGCCGGTAATACGCTCAACAGCAACATCAATGAAACCAAAAACATAAAACCTGCCAAAGCTTTTTGGAGTTTCATCAGTTCCTACTCCTTTTGGGGGTTAATAGTGATATAGCAGTATAATTCGTTTCTAAGCTAATAGATAGATTAGGGTTCAATTCTTCTTTCAAGTAAACTCGAGAGTGCAATTTTGAAACAACACTTCCAGCCCGTATTATTGAATCTAAAATTAATATACGTAATTTTCCCCTATTGTCAAGAAATAAAGAATATTTACGATACGGTGAGATCAAAGGAAGGGATGCAGCTTAAATGTCAGGAGTCGAAGGATTTCTGACGTGCGGACTTTCCTGCGGGGCTGGGAGCCCTTCAGGTTATAACTCTTTCCTTCGACCCTGAGGTCTTCCTTCGACCCTGAGGTCTTCCTTCGACACTGAGTCTCAGGACGAAGTGCAGGACCGAAGGGCAGGATGAACCCCGCCTACGGACTTCAACTTAGAATCAGCTGAGGTAATCACGATTGATACGCCAGCCGACGTAGACTCCTAACAGGCTGCCAACACCGCTGAGCAAGAAGGCGGTCAACAGACCACCAAGTTTTGATCCTACCCACCACCCCAACCAACCCAGGATCGTCATACCCACTAAAATGCAGATCTTATTCATGTATGGCCTGATTTCAATGCCGGTGAAAAATGTATACGTGTATCCGCTTAAGTGTCAGGAGCCTGACGGCTCCTGACCTGGTATCTTACCCTTCAGAATGTATCTTATGCTAGACAAAAACAACAGGCCGGGATGAAGCTTACTCCTGACCAAGGCCTTAAAAGCCTGCTCAATCTGCTGGTTCGGCAGACGGTGCCGGACCGACTTAGCTTCGCCAGGCTACACGTTGAAGCGAACGTTCATGATGTCGCCGTCGGCGACAACGTACTCCTTGCCCTCCGTCTGGGCGAGTCCCACCCCTCTCACGACCTGCTCGCTGCCGTGTTCTACGAACACCTCGTAAGGTATGACCTCGGCGCGGATGAAGCCGCGCTCGAGGTCGGAGTGGATCTTCCCCGCGGCCTTGCGGGCCGACATCCCGCGCGTGATGGTCCACGCACGCACCTCGTCCTCGCCAACGGTAAAGAAGCTGATGAGGTCCAGGAGCCCGTAGGCGGCCCGGATGAAGCGCGCGAGGGCCGACTCGGTGAGGCCCAGGTCCTGGAGGAAAGCTGCTTGGTCGTCGGTATGGAGTACGGCGATCTCAGCCTCGACAGTCGCCGAGAGCGCCAGACCCACCGCTCCCAGTTCGTGGATACGCGCTGCCAGGTTGTCGGGCAGCGGGTCGGCGGCTCTGTCCTCGTCGCGGTTCACGACGACGAACAGCGGACGGTCCGTCAGGAGCTGATAGCCCTTGAGGCAGTCGCGATCGAGTTCGTCAGCCGACAGCGTGCGCAGCGGCCTTCCATCCTCCAGGACGCCCCGCATACTCTCCAAGCGATCGCGGTCGGCCGGCGACATATTGTCCTTTCGCGCCCGCGTCAGCAGCCCCTCGACCAGCTCGAGATCAGCCAGGATGCACTCGTCCGAGAAACCGTTCAAATCCCGGAGGGGATCGGCGATGCCCTCGACCGTCGGGTTCTCGAAGTCGCGGAGCACGAGCGCGAGCGCCTCCTGCTGGCGGATCGTCACGAACGCCCGGGTTGAGAGGCCCTTGCGTTCTGCCCCGCGCTCGCCAGGCACGTCACAAAAGATCATCTCGGCGTAGGTCGTCTTCTTCGGGTTGAAGATGCCGGAGAGCTGTTCGATGCGCTCGTCGGGTACACGTACGGTCCCGAGCCGCACTTCGCCGCCGTAGCCGACCGGCACGGCGAGCCTGGTCATCGTGTTGAACACTGTGGTTTTTCCTGAGCCGGCGTAGCCGACGAGTCCGATCTTCACCGCAACCTCACTTGTCCGCGCCAAGGGCCCGCGCGCCTGCTCCCGCCGGAATCAGGGCACACCGCATCTTGCCGAACAGAGATTATATGGTTTCTTCATAATACCCTTGGCCTACGAAGCTGCAGTATACCACGCCAAGGTTTCAATTGACATAAGCCCAGATTGCAATCATTTATACAGCTTTATCAACTTTTAATTTGAATTATTCATTCGAATATGCTACATAGAGGAGAGGTTTGACTTATCTTGGCGCCCCCCTAACCCTCTCCCCTATGGGGAGGAAGAGATAAATGCAAGTCGCATGAATGCCCCAAGGCGGGCAGGCAGACGCCCCCGTCTGGGCGTCCGTGCGACTACTACAATGTCCTCTCCTGCATGGTACATACCAAGAGGAGAGGGAAAAATCGATTTCCTTCAATAGGAAGGATTTGCGCAATCTAAAGATTGCGGCTACAAACTCAGTTTAGATATCGGGGGTTTAAGGGTGTGTGCCGTGCGGATTTAAGATCAACTGAGGTAGTCACGATTGATACGCCAGCCGATGTAGACTCCTAACAGGCTGCCAACACCGCTGAACAAGAAGGATGTCAGGAGACCACCAAGTTTTGATCCTACCCACCACCCCAACCAACCCAGGATCGTCATACCCACTAAAATGCAGATCTTGTTCATGTATGGCCTAATTTCAAAGCCGGCGAAAAATGTTTACGTGTATCCGATCAGAAAGGCACCTTGCCTATCGGCTTGGATGCCCTTTCATAGTTTCTTTATCTAACATGGAATTAAGCTTCCAGCTAAAGCGACGCAGCCAGGCAGGATGGTCGGATGAAATGGCTATTTATTTTTTTTCGGTTCTTATTACTCTTTCAAATTCATCCAGAGTTATCTCTTCATCGAAGTTACCATCCCTATCACGATCATAAAATTCTTTAATTTTTCTTCCATTTTTATACAGAGTTTTTTTATCTATGATTTCGTCATTGTTGAATGACCATCTTATTTCTTTCACCGATCCATTTTCTAAATTTCCCCATTCATCTATATGGCCATCACGATCATTATCACGCGTGAATTTATCTCTTTCGCCGTTTTTGAAATATTCCACATTTTCGGCTTTCCCATCATAATCATGATCATATTCGGCTTTATATATTTGACCTGAAGGTTCGCGATATCTCCATGCATCTATTCGGTTATCATGATTCAAGTCTGCTTCGTCGCGTACGTTAATACCATTTTCAAAATAACTCCAATCATCAACTTTTCCATCACCATTTCGGTCATATATGTATTGGATAAGTTTCCCTTCGGAATATACAGCCCAAGCATCTTTTTTGCCATCGCCATTTGCATCCCAGCTGGTAGGGAGTTTTTTATGATTTGCTTGTGATAATGAGTCAAATGCCAAAAAGATGATAAAACCCAAGATAAGACCAAGTATTAAACCACCCCAAAATCCTGATTTTGATGAAGACTTAGAGGAATTTATATCTGAGATGTCCTTATCAATATAGTCAGATATGATTTTTTTGCTTTTTTTTCATCGTCTTTGTCATCTATTAATATTTCTATTGGTTTTCCTGATTGAGCTATTACCGATTCTTTCTTAATGATTACCGTGAATCCTTTTTTCCCCAATAAATTTTTGATTTTATCGGCTTCCGTGATTTCATCGGTTGCATAAATCTTTTTCATATTATTTCCCCTTTAAACAATGATTATACGATCCACTGAAAACGGTAAACATAGGTTGTTGTATTCTATATTAGTTTGCAGGTCGGGAGAACCGTGTCCACCCATACAGGCGCACCTGGACGGGTTGGCTCGTGGTAACTGAACTCAAAACTTATCTTGTATATCCCCTCTCTCTAGCCCTCTCCCACTGTACAGACCGGGGACATAGGTTACACATGTTCGGAGACATAGGTTACACTTTGAGGTATAATATCCAACTGTGAAAGGAGGATATTATGCCATGGAAAGAGGTAAACGTCATGTCTCTTAAAAAAGAATTTGTCTTTTT
>CAIVRH010000031.1 GCA_903908285.1 uncultured candidate division Zixibacteria bacterium | reverse complement strand
GTAACTCCTGCTTTGCGCCAAACCCTTCCGATTCAATACAAACGTGATCGCCGCTACCAAGGTCGTCTTCCCGTGATCCACATGCCCGATCGTCCCCACGTTCACGTGCGGCTTCGTCCGTACAAATTTCTGTTTGGCCATCTAACCCTACCTCCAATTTTTCCTTAGTTCAATATTACTATTTTAACTAAAGCTGGTTGATATTCCCGGCTTTAAAATCCTCTGAGTTTGGTGATCAAATCCGCAAACAGGTTCTCCGGAACCGGTGCATAATGATCGAATTCCATGGTGAAAATAGCACGGCCCTGGCTCAAAGATCTCAATCGGGTGGCATAACCAAACATCTCGGATAGAGGAACCATCACCAAAATCGATTGAGCATCTCCTTTGACGTGAATTCCCACAATGCTCCCCCGCCGTGAATTCAAGTCGCTGATCACGTCTCCCATATATTCCTCGGGAACGGTCACCTCCACTTTCATCATCGGTTCCAACAGCAGGGGATTCCCTTTGGCTGCCGCTTCCTGATATGCCAGGGAGCCCGCGATCTTGAAAGCTATCTCGGTCGAATCCACATCATGATATTTTGCATCCAATAGAACTGCTTTTATATCGACCATCGGGTATCCCGCCAAAACCCCGTTTTGCATGGCTTCCGCTATTCCCTCTTTGATGGGCGGGATGAACTGTTTGGGTAGAATCGAGCCGGTCTTAAGCTCGTTCTCGAATTTAAACCCGCCTCCCTTGGGCAGGGGCTCCAATCTAATCTTCACCCATCCATATTGGCCTTTGCCTCCGGATTGTCGAATGAATTTGCCTTCGGCTTCCACCGGCGCCGAGATGGTCTCTTTATAAGCCACCTGCGGTCGGCCTATGTTGGCTTTGACGCCGAACTCCCGCAACATCCGCTCCACCAAAACCTCCAGGTGCAGTTCCCCCATGCCGGAAATCAAGGTTTGTCCCGTATCCTCGTTGATCTTGACGTTGAAGGTGGGATCCTCCTCGGCCAGTTTGGACAATGCCTGGATTAACTGATCCTGGTCCGCCTTGGTTTTGGGTTCTATAGCCACCGAAATGACCGGTATCGGGATGTTCATCTTTTCTAAAATTATTGGTTTTTTCTGATCGCACAGGGTGTGTCCCGTCGTGGTCTTTCGTAATCCCACCGCTGCGGCGATATCTCCGGTGAAAATCTCGTCCCGGTCCAGCCGGTTATTGGCGTGCATCTCCAAAATTCGTCCGATCCTTTCCCTCCCCTTGGTGTTGGCATTGAGCACGGTGGTTCCTACTTTCAGCTGACCGGAATAGACCCGGAAATAAGTCAATTTCCCCACATGGGGATCGGCCGCAATCTTGAATGCCAGAGCGCAAAAAGGCTCGTCATCCGACGGTTTTCTGGTCTCCTCTTTCTCCTTCTCCGGATTAATTCCTTTGATCGGAGGAAGATCCAATGGAGAAGG
Organism: uncultured candidate division Zixibacteria bacterium; assembly: GCA_903908285.1. Taxonomy (GTDB): domain Bacteria; phylum Zixibacteria; class MSB-5A5; order MSB-5A5; family SM1-73; genus CAIVRH01. Next base: position 14,721 of record CAIVRH010000031.1, on the reverse strand, counting down.
GAGAAAATCGATCACCGCATCCAAAAGCTTCTGAATGCCGGTATTGCGTGCGGCTGATCCGCACAGCACCGGAAAAATCTTCACCTGCAAGGTTGCGATTCTCAGCGCCCTTTTTATGTCGCTCAACTGAATGGGCTCGTCGCCTAAAATCTTCTCCAAAAGATTGTCATCGTAAAGGGTTAAAGCCTCGATCAGCTCCTCTCGGGCTTGTCGGGCTTTCTCCTGGTAATCGGAGGGGATGGGTAAATCCTTGTACGTGGCACCCAAGCTCTCCTCGTGATAAGTTCGGTATTGCATGCTAACCAGATCGATAATCCCGGTGAATTTTTCTCCTCGATGCACGGGCAGCTGTATGGGGATGGCAAAAGCGTCCAGATTCTCCCTGAGCATCGCGACCGCATTATCAAAATTGCACCCGATGCGGTCCATCTTGTTAACGAAAACTATTCGCGGGACGTGGTATTTATCCGCCTGCCTCCATACTGTTTCGGATTGAGGCTCCACCCCGCCCACGGCGCAAAGAACCGTGATGGCTCCATCCAGCACCCGCAGCGACCGCTCCACCTCCATGGTGAAATCCACATGTCCGGGAGTATCGATGATATTTATCTGGTGATCCTCCCAAAAGCAGGTGGTGGCTGCGGAACTGATGGTTATTCCCCTCTCCTTCTCCTGCTCCATCCAATCCATGGTGGCCGCCCCGTCATCTACCTCTCCCATCCGGTGGGTTTTTCCGGTATAGAAAAGGAAGCGTTCGGTGGTGGTGGTTTTACCGGCATCGATATGAGCCATTATTCCGATATTTCTCAGCTTTTGTAAAGGAATGCTTCTGGGCATAAAAGTCAATCTGCTACTTGATGGTATAACTTCTGGTGTTTTTATTTTTAGCACTTTGTACCGTTTAGCTCTTGGCTTTAATCCTTAAATCCGAACTACCTTCCTATAAAAAACACCGCTTCCGACCAAATCAAAGTTCTAAAACTAGAAGCGGCGGATTTAACCATGGGAAAACACTTAAATCATTCTTACCATCGAAAATGCGCAAAAGCCTTGTTGGCTTCTGCCATCTTGTGGGTATCCTCCCTCTTCTTAATGGAGCTTCCCTCATTCTTGGAGGCGGCCAAAAGCTCTGCGGCCAGCTTCTCCGCCATGGAATGCTCGCTTTTCTCTTTGGAATAGCCGATGATCCATTTTAAAGCCAAAGCGATGCTGCGGTCGGACGCCACCTCCACCGGAACCTGATAGGTCGCACCTCCCACCCGCCGCGGTTTCACCTCCAAAATTGGACGAACATTTTCCACTGCTTTCTTTACCACACTCATACCCGGCTGGCCGGATTTCTTGGCCAGGATATCCACCGCATCATAAAAAATACTTTCCGCCCGGCTCTTTTTCCCTCTCTGCATGAGGTAGCTGATAAACTGACCGGCTAAAAAGTCCTTGAACTTATAATCGGATGTTCTATCTCTTTTTACTGCTGCCTTTCTTCTGGGCATATTCCTTTCCTCGGAAATCTGTACTTGAACATAAAAACTGTCTGGACCAAAAAAACTGCCAAGAAAAATAGTCGGATAGATAAAAGCCGCTTAAGCTGCCGCAGTCTTTTTCGGTCTTTTCGCTCCGTATTTCGATCTCCCCTGCTTTCTATCCGTCACCCCGCTGGTATCCAAGGTGCCTCTGATCACATGGTACCTGACCCCGGGAAGATCCTTCACCCTTCCTCCTCGAATCAACACGATGGAATGCTCCTGGAGATTATGACCTTCTCCGGGAATATAAGCGGTGACTTCGATTCCGTTGGTTAATCTCACCCGGGCCACTTTCCGCAAAGCGGAGTTGGGTTTCTTGGGAGTGCTGGTATAAACCCGGGTGCATACTCCCCTCTTCTGTGGATTACCTCGCAGTGCCGGTGTGGAAGGTTTGGCTTTGATGATCTTCCTTCCGTATTTGATCAACTGATTTATCGTAGGCAAAAAATTTCTCCCTTAAATTTAATTGGATCTGCTAACTTGAACCGAACCAGCCACACTGGCGATTCGGCTTCTCCTCGACTTCCCATTTTCAAAAGCCAAGTAAACTCCAAAGATATTAACTAATTTAATATTGTCAAGACTTTTCTTATATTTTTATGGAAACGTTAAAGGACTTCACCGGTATTCATTCCGATCCGGTTCAAGACATCTCTTCGAGAATTTCCACCTCCTCCTTTGGTTCCTCCTTCTCTTTTATCTTGATGCTCCGGTATCTGTCCAGCCCGGTTCCTGCCGGAATCAGATGGCCGATGATCACGTTTTCCTTCAAGCCCAACAGATAATCGGTTTTCCCGTTTATCGCGGCTTCGGTTAACACCCGGGTGGTCTCCTGGAAAGACGCGGCAGAGATAAAGCTTTCGGTGGAAAGAGAAGCTTTGGTGATACCCAGAAGCAGAGGTTGAAACGTGGCGGCCTCTCCCCCCTCGGCGATCACCTTCTCGTTTTCCTCCATGAATTTGTGCTTGTCCACCTGCTCTCCTTCCAGGAAGTTGGTATCTCCGATCTCCTCCACCTTCACCTTTTGCAGCATCTGCCTGACGATCACCTCGATATGCTTATCGTTGATCTTCACCCCCTGCAGCCGGTACACCTCCTGAATCTCGTTTTCCAAATATTCCTGCACCGCGTTAACCCCTTTTATCTGCAGGATGTCGTGAGGGTCTATCGGTCCTTCGCACAATCTTTCGCCCGCTCTTACCCTATCTCCGTCATGAACTCGCAGGTGTTTGCCGTGCGGTATCAGATATTCCATGACCTCTCCCCCGTGCCCTTTCACCAGAATCTGAGTGGCGCCTCGGATGATCTTCCCGAACTCCACCACCCCGTCGACCTCCGACACCACCGCGGGATCTTTGGGCTTTCGGGCTTCAAATAACTCCGCCACCCGGGGAAGTCCGCCGGTTATGTCCCGGGTTTTGGAAATATCCCGGGGGATTTTTACTAAAACATCTCCGGATTCGATTACATCCTCATCGTGCACCTGCAGGTGGGCACCGGTGGGAATGTAATAGTTGGCCAGTTTTTTCCCTTTGGAATCCTTTACCACTATATGCGGTCTCAGCTGCTTATCCTTTTGTTCGATTACCACTCTCTGTCTTAAACCGGTGGTTTCGTCCAATTCCTCCCGGAAGCTTTCGTTTTCGATAATATCCACAAACTCTGCCTTGCCGACGTATTCCGACAGTATGGTATGGGTGTATGGATCCCATTCGAAGAGGATATCATCCCTCTCCACTTTTTGGTTATTCTTCGACCGCAGCACCGCCGAATACGGGATATGATATTTAGCCCGGACCCTTCCCAATTCGTCCGAGAGGACCATCTCCCCTTCTCTTCCCAAAACCACCATGTCACCGTTTTTCTTGGTCACTATCTTGATATTCTTATAGGTGATCTTCCCTTCGCTTTTGGATACGACCTTGGATTGCTGAGCGATTCTGGCAGCGGTTCCTCCGATATGGAATGTTCTTAAGGTCAGCTGGGTACCCGGTTCCCCGATGCTCTGGGCGGCGATCACTCCTACCGCCTCTCCCAAATCCACCACTCGACCCGTAGCTAAGTTGCGTCCGTAGCATTTGGAACAGACCCCTCTCCTGGATTCGCAGGTTAAAATGGACCGGATCCGCACCGACTCAATTCCGCTCTCGTCGATCCGTGTAGCCGCTTCATCCTCAATATCCTGACCCGCTTTAGCCAAAAGCTCTCCGGTTATAGAATCGTATATATCCTCTAAAACCACCCGTCCTAAAATCCGGTCTTTCAAAGACTCGACCACCTCCTCCCCCTCTTTCAAGGCGGAGACGCTCAATCCCAAAATGGTGCCGCAGTCCTCCTCGGTGATGATCACATCCTGAGCCACGTCCACCAATCTTCTGGTCAGATAGCCTGCGTCCGCAGTTTTCAATGCGGTGTCCGCCAGCCCTTTTCTGGCGCCGTGGGTAGAGATGAAATATTCCAAAACGTCTAAGCCTTCCCTGAAATTGGCGGTAATGGGAGATTCAATAATCTCGCCGATCTGACCGGTGATCCTTTTCTGGGGTTTGGCCATCAGACCTCGCATTCCCGCCAATTGCCGGATCTGCTCCTGGCTCCCCCGGGCGCCCGAATCCGCCATCATGAAGATGGGGTTGAATCCCTCATGCTCTCTTTGCAGGCGATCGAACATCACCAATCCCACTTCAGAAGTGGTGCGGGTCCAGGTGTCTATCACCTTGTTGTATCTCTCCCCGTTGGTGATTAATCCCTTCTCATATTCCCTCCATATTCTTTCCACCTCTTTCTGCGCTTTTTCCACTAAAGCCTGTTTCTCCGTGGGAATCACCATGTCGTCCACTCCCACCGTGATGCCGGATATGGTGGCATATTCGAATCCGATTTTCTTAATATCATCCAATAATATCGAAGTCCGGTAAGAACCCAGTTTCTGAAAAGCCCGGGACACCAGACTTTCCACTTTCCCCTTGGTGGCCAGTTCGTTGAAATAACCCAGCTCCGGTGGGACTATCTGGTTGAAAAGAACTCGTCCTACCGTGGTCTCCACGATTTTGTTTTCCATTCGAACCTTGATTTTGGCATGCAATCCTATACAATTGGCGTCATAGGCGGAAATCACCTCCTCGGCGCAGGAGAAAATCTTCCCTTCCCCTTTGTCCTTGGGCCTCTCCTTGGTAAGGTAATAGCACCCCAGCACAATGTCCTGACTGGGAGTAGCAATCGGCTTACCACTGGAAGGGGACAAGAGATTGTTTACCGAGAGCATCAGGAGTTTTGCTTCCAGTTGGGCTTCAAAGGAGAGGGGGATGTGCACCGCCATCTGATCTCCGTCAAAGTCGGCGTTGAAGGCCGCGCAAACCAAGGGATGAAGCTTAATCGCCTTCCCTTCCACTAAAACCGGATAAAACGCTTGAAGTCCCAATCTATGTAAAGTGGGTGCCCGATTCAAAAGAATGGGATGATCTTGGATGATCTCCTCTAAGATATCCCATACCTCCGGGCGCTCCCTTTCCACCAGCTTCTTGGCGGATTTTACCGTCTGGACGTAACCCTTCTCCTCCAGCTTCATGATGATGAAAGGTTTGAAAAGCTCCAAAGCCATGGTTTTGGGTAACCCGCATTGATTGATCTTCAACTCGGGTCCGACCACAATCACCGACCTGCCGGAATAATCCACCCTTTTCCCCAAAAGATTCTGCCTGAATCTCCCCTGTTTTCCTTTGAGCAGATCGGAAAGCGATTTCAATGGCCGCTTGGAATCTCCCCTTACGGATTGAGATCGTCTTCCGTTGTCTAAGAGGGCATCCACCGCTTCCTGCAGCATTCTCTTTTCGTTCCGCAGGATGACTTCCGGAGCTTTTATCTCCATCAGCTTTTTCAACCGGTTGTTGCGGTTGATCACCCGGCGGTAGAGGTCATTCAAATCCGAAGTGGCGAATCTCCCTCCCTCTAAAGGGACCAAAGGCCGTAAGTCCGGAGGAATCACTGGAAGCACGGTCATGATCATCCATTCCGGCTTGTTCTGGGATTGCCGGAAAGCTTCAATCACCCTCAGTCTCTTTAAAGTATCTTTTTTTCTCTGGACTGAAGTTTCTATTTTTACCTGAGCCCGCAGCGATATGGAAAGCTCCTCCACATCGATCTGTCGAAGCAGCTGCAAGATCGCCTCCGCTCCCATCTTGGCGATGAACTGCTTGCCCGACTCCTCCAATTCGGCATAACTCTCCTCGGAGATCAGCTCTCTATATTTAAGATTGGTGTTGCCCGGGTCTATCACCACATAAGACTCGTAATATAATATCTTATCCAGCTCCCGGATGGAAAGGTCCAAAAGATACCCGATCCGCGAGGGGATGGATTTAAAGAACCAGATATGAGATACCGGCACTGCCAGCTCTATGTTTCCCAATCTCTCCCGGCGAACCTTGGACTGGGTCACCTCCACCCCGCACCGGTCGCAGACGATACCCTTGAACCTAACCCTTTTGTATTTTCCGCAGGAACATTCCCAGTCCTTAACTGGTCCGAATATCCTTTCACAGAAAAGTCCATCTCTTTCTGGTTTGAAAGATCGGTAATTGATCGTTTCCGGTTTGGTAACCTCTCCGAAAGACCACGACCGGATAGTTTCCGGAGACGCCAGCTGAATTTTTATGGCAAAGAAGTCCGTTGGTCGCTTAAACCCTTTTGGTTGAAATTCAACCATCCGCAACCTCCTTTCCCCGTAGGGGATTTTGGGGATGGACTCTGTTTTTATGCATATCGGTTGACAGTAGTCTCTGAACTCAACACTCTATACTCTGTACTCTCTACTCTGAACTTTGAACTTTTAACTCTCCGCTAACTCCACGTCCAATCCTAAACTCTGCAATTCTTTGACTAAGACATTGAAAGATTCGGGAATTCCGGGTTCGGGTGGATTCTCCCCCTTGACGATCGCCTCGTAAACCTTGGACCGACCCGACACATCATCCGATTTCACCGTAAGCATCTCTTGCAGGGTATATGCAGCTCCATAAGCTTCCAAAGCCCATACCTCCATCTCGCCAAACCTCTGTCCGCCAAATTGGGCTTTACCTCCCAACGGCTGCTGAGTTACCAGTGAATATGGTCCGATAGAACGGGCATGGATCTTGTCATCCACCAGATGGGAGAGCTTCATCATATATATGTATCCCACGGTGATCGGTTCCTCAAAAGGCTCTCCGGTCATGCCGTCATATAAAACCGACTTGCCGGATTCCGGCAGATTCACCTCCTTGAGGGCTTGCTTGATGTCATCTAAATCCGCTCCGTCGAAAACCGGGCAGGAAACGTAGTAATTTCCTTTTTGAGCCGCCCAGCCCAGATGGGTTTCCAGTATCTGCCCTACATTCATTCGAGAAGGAACTCCGAGCGGGTTCAAGATCAACTCCACCGGAGTGCCATCCGGCATGTAGGGCATGTCCCATTCCGGTACTACCTTGGAAACCACCCCTTTGTTACCATGTCTTCCCGCGATTTTATCACCTACCGAAAGTTTTCTTTTTGTGGCTATGCTAACCTTCGCCAGTTGTACCACCCCCGGAGGTAATTCTGCACCCCGGATCACTTTCTCCGAATCCACATCAAACTGCGCGTTCCTTCGATCCACCAAATCCTGATAGTTGGATAAAAGCGTTTCCAGCTTCTTGTTAACCCGGGGATCGGTAGTGAAACCCTCGTCTGCTATCAAATCATCTAAGTCTATGTTTTTAAACGAATCTTCCTTGAATTTCGATCCGCTTCGGAAAACGATCGAGTTGTCCTTGCTGCTCCGGATAGTTTTGGAGGTGTGATCATCCAAAAGCTTTGCGATTTTTTCACTTCGCAGATTATTCAATACCTCCAACTGCTTGGTAAATGCACGTTTCAACCGGGCGATCTCGTTTTTCTCCGCCTTTTTGACTTCCTCTCCCCTCTCCTTGCGGGAGAATATCTTGGTATCGATCACCACCCCTTTCATTCCCGGGGGCGCTTTCAGGGAAGCATCCTTGACGTCTCCGGCTTTCTCTCCGAAGATAGCTCGAAGAAGTCTTTCCTCCGGCGAGAGCTCGGTCTCCCCTTTGGGGGTAACCTTTCCCACCAACACGTCCCCGGCTTCCACCTCCGCTCCCACCCGGACTATACCGCGCTCAGTTAGGTTGGCTAAAGCCTCATCTGATACATTGGGAATCTCGCGGGTGATTTCCTCCGCTCCTCTTTTGGTCTCTCGTACCTGCAGTTCAAATTCTTCTATATGAATGGAGGTAAATTTATCATCCTCCGTCAGTTTTTCGGAAACGATGATGGCGTCCTCGAAATTATATCCCCTCCAGGGCATGAAGGCAACCAGAACGTTTACCCCCAAAGCTAACTCCCCGGAGCTGGTAGCGGCGCCGTCGGCGATGCACTCCCCTTTTTTCACTTTATCTCCCGCTTCCACCAGCGGTTTTTGATTGATACAGGTATCCTGGTTGGTCCTTTTGAATTTCAAAAGATCGTATTCGTCCACTTCGGAGATATCCACTTCCGAGCTCTGATCTAGAGGCCGGATCACGATTCTATCGGATGTCACCGATTCCACCACTCCGTCTCTTTTCGCCACCACCGTGGCTCCGGAGTCTAAAGCGGTCTTTCCCTCCATTCCGGTGCCGATCAGAGGAGGTTCGGTCAAAAGCAGCGGCACCGCCTGTCTCTGCATGTTGGAGCCCATTAATGCCCGGTTGGCATCATCGTGCTCCAGGAAAGGAATCAATGCCGCAGCCACGCTGACCAGCTGCTTGGGAGAAACGTCGATATAATCAATCTTATCGGGGGGTACTATAAGAAAATCTCCCTGGTGTCGGGCTTTTACCATGCTATTAACGAATCTTCCATCTTTATGCAATGGTTCACTCGCCTGAGCTACGATGAAACGGTCCTCCCGATCTGCGGTCAGATATTCTATCTCGTCTGAGACCTTTCCTTTTTTCACCTTGCGGTAAGGAGTTTCCAAAAAACCGTAATCGTTGATCCGGGCAAAAGTGGAAAGGGAAGCGATCAAACCGATGTTAGGACCCTCCGGGGTCTCGATGGGACACATCCGGCCATAGTGAGTATAATGTACGTCTCTAACCTCAAATCCCGCCCTCTCCCGGGTCAGTCCTCCGGGACCCAAAGCGGAAAGTCTTCTTTTGTGCGTTAGCTCGGATAAGGGATTGGTCTGATCCATGAACTGGGAAAGCTGGGATGAGCCGAAAAAGGTTTCGATAACGGCAGAGACGGTCCGGGCATTTACCAGATCGTGGGGAGTCAAAGTTCCGGTATCTTTCAGGCTCATTCTTTCCCGGATGGTCCGGGACATCCGGGAGAGACCGATGGAGAATTGATTGCCTAAAAGCTCTCCCACGGTTCTAGCCCGCCGGTTTCCCAGGTGATCGATATCGTCCACATACCCCTCCCCTTTACCCAATCCTACCAGATACTTGATAATATGTATGAAATCCTGTTTATCCAGGATGGTAACATCTAAAGGAATTTCCAGATTCAACCTTTGATTTATCATGAACCTCCCCACCTCTCCCAAATCATAGCGCTTGGAGGTGAAGAAGATTTTATCCAGAAGGGTTTGTGCCACTTCTTCGCTGGGGGGTTCGCCGGGTCTTAACATGTTGTACATCTTCATCAATGCCTCGTCCCGGGACTTGGTTTGATCCTTCTTGATGGTATTGATGATGATGTCCACATCCTTCTGGGGATCGAAGGCCAAAAGTTTCAGTTTGCTTATTCCCAAATCCTTTAATTGATCCAAATTCGTGTCGGTGATGATATCTAAAGCGGAGATAATCACCTCACCCGTGCTTTTGTCCACTTTAGTTTCCGCGCAGATTCGTCCCACCAGTTGGGTCTTCTTTTTTCCGGTAAGCTCCACCTTCTCCCATTCGAAAAAGAGGCTCAAAATTTCCTCGTCGGTGGAATATCCCAAAGCCCGCAACAGCGTGGTTGCCGGGATCTTTCGGCGGCTGTCGATGTTGACATGCATCACATCGTTGACATCCAAGGTGAATTCCACCCAGGAACCCCGGTAAGGGATAATCCGGGCGGAAAACAATCGTTTCCCGCTGGGGTGGATCTCCTCATCGAAGAATACTCCTGGAGAACGATGCAACTGGCTTACCACCACCCTTTCCGCGCCATTGATCAGGAAAGTACCCTTATCCGTGATCAAAGGGAGTTCTCCTAAGAATACGTCCTGTTCGATGATGTCCTTTACGGTTTTGGTTTTACCCTGGCTCTCCCGCACCACCAATCTCAAGGTCGACTTAAGAGGAGCGGCGTAACTCATATTTCTTTCCAGACATTCGCGCACCGAGTAGCGGGGGGTGCCTAACATGTATTTGACGAATTCTAGGGAATAGTTTTCCCGTACATCGCTGATCGGGAAGATCGTCTTGAAGACTGCCTGTAAACCCTTATGTCCCCTTTTCTCCGGCTCGATATCGGACTGCAAAAAATCCTCGTAGGATTTCAGCTGAACATCCAGAAGATTCGGGATGTCCGCATCCGATTTCAGCTTGGAAAAGGACCTCCTCACGATTCTCTTAACCTTCTCCAATTTCACCACGCTCCTTTGGGTTAAAAAATCAACCCGCCCACCGGAAGTGAGGGGAAAGGCTGATCTCTTCACCGCAAGAGTTAAAGTTGAAACTGCTTATAATGCTTCTTCGAATAAACCCAAATCCGCAATCTATAAGGAGGGGGCTTTTCCTTCCACTCCTATGCCGGTCTGCATCGCTGGAAAGGAAAAGCGAATATATTCATCCGCTCCCGACAATTTCTAAATCAGGTTAGGTTTCCGCCGGTTCCGATTTATCGAAGATGAGCCGAAAAAAAATCTTCCTATCCCCCAGCCTCTTCTGCTTTCGCATTCCGGTGTTTCTCTTTAAAACCATCCCGTTTCATCTGATTCATCGCCGGCTATGAGCACTGGAGTCTTGGCTCACTCAGCCGTCCTCGGAAACCGGTACTTTACCCCTAACGTGGGTATGGATGAGCGAACTTGCTATTTGATCTCCACCGTGGCGCCCACTTCGCTCAACTTTGCTTTAACCTTCTCCGCTTCCTCTTTGGATACCCCTTCTTTTACCGGTTTGGGCGCTCCGTCCACTAAATCCTTGGCTTCTTTCAGTCCCAGTCCGGTCAGCTCCCTGACCACCTTGATTACCTGAATCTTCTTATCTCCGATCATGGAGAGAATGGCGGTAAATTCCGTCTGTTCCTCGGCGGGTTTTGCCGCTTCGGCTGCTCCCGAGGGGGCTGCGGCAGAAGCTGCTACCGGTACCGCGGCGGTGACCCCGAATTTCTCTTGAAGACTCTTGCTAAGTTCAGCCAGCTCTAATACGCTCATCTTTTCAATGATGCCGATAACCTGTTCCACACTGTCGATTGAATCTGTCATTGGTTCCTCTTTGGATGTTCCTTCAGCTTTTTTGGTAGTTGTTTTTTTAACCGGTTTGTCTGATCCTGTAGTCATGATCTTTTAACCTCCATAAATGATATTGCTTGTTCTCCTCAACCCTAAACTCCCCCCACTTTGCCGGGTGAATTCCGCAAAATACGAAATTAGAAGCATCGCACCGGTAAATTGAGGAAGCATAAAATAAATCTTTAGGTTCGCTCACTTCAAACCACAAGATTTATGTGCACGCTTTAAGTGGATCCCTTCCCTGCGGATCGGATCTTTTTGGATAGGCGGTGGCTAAGCCGGTTTGGATTGTGCCTCTTTTATGGCATCGATCACCCCGATTAAATTTCTCAGCATTCCCTGAAGCGTACCCACGAAATTTGAAAGCGGAGCATTCAAACTGGTGACGATTAAAGCCAACACCACCTCTTTGGGGGGAAGTGTGGCTAATCTCTTTAACTGATTCTCCCCAAACAGTTTCCCTTCCATCCAAATTGTTTTAACCTTGGGCTTGCCACTCTTCTGGAGAAACTCGTATAAGACTTTTGCCGGGCTGATCGGATCCTGGTAGGAAAAGATAAGTCCGGTGGGTCCTTTCAAGTAATCTATGATAGCATCAAATTCGCTCTCCTGGACCGCCATCCGGATCATGGTATTTTTGGTGATCCGGTATTCTGCCCCGCTGTTTCTCAAATTCCTGCGCAGCCTGGATATATCCTCCACATTCAACCCTCGGAAATCCGTGAGAATGAGGCTTTGGGTTAAGGAGAGCTTCTCCTTCAATTCTTGTACCGTTTTTTCCTTTTCCGTTTTCAACATAACTTATTCCTTAGAATTCTCCTGCGATGATTTGATCCTCCGATCTCCATACCACCAAATCAATCCCGGATAGATCGAAAAGCAAAATCCGTCCGGGAAAACCGAAAAGATCCGCTGCTATTTAAGCATGGCAGCGACGGATAAGATATCCAGTCTTATCCCCGGTCCCATGCTGGAAGAGATGGAAGCGCTTTTTAAATAGGTCCCTTTGGCCGCAGCTGGTTTAGCGCGAATGATCACCTCCAGAAAACTTTTGGCATTCTCCAAAAGCTGTTCCTCGGTGAAAGAGAGCTTGCCTATGGGTACTCCGATGTTTCCACCCTTATCCACCCGGTATTCGATCTTACCGGTTTTCAGTTCCTTCACCGCTTTGGTGATATCGAAAGTGACCGTACCGGATTTGGGGTTGGGCATCATTCCTTTGGTGCCCAAGATCTTTCCCAGCTTACCCACCTGTCCCATCACATCCGGTGTTGCCACCACCGCATCCACATCCAACCAGCCCGAGGTGATCTTCTCGATGTACTCATCTAAACCCACGTGTTCTGCGCCGGCTTCCTTGGCTTCCTTCTCTTTTTCTCCTTTGGTAAGCACCAGAACTTTGACTTTCCTTCCGGTTCCGTTGGGCAGAACGGTGGTTCCCCGAACCAGTTGATCCGCTTGTTTGGGATCGACACCTAACCTCACCGACATCTCCACGGTCTCATCGAACTTGGCATAGCCGCATTCTTTAAGCTTCTTGATCGCTTCTTCCAGATCGTAAGATCTTTTTTTCCCCAGCTTATCTTTGGCCGCCTTATATTTTTTCCCTCTATTCATAATCCGAATTCCTTCTCCTTAAATTAGCCGACATTAATCCACCACGTTTATACCCATGCTCCTTGCGGTCCCCTCCACCAATCGCATCGCCGACTCCAGGTTGGAGGCATTCAAATCCCTCATCTTCAGCTCTGCAATCTCCTTCACTTGGGCTTTGGTTACATCACCGACTTTGATCCGATTAGGCTCACCCGAACCTTTCTCCACTTTGGCCGCTTTCTTCAAAAGCACCGAAGCCGGTGGACTTTTGGTGATGAAAGAAAAGGATTTATCCCCATAGATGGTTATCACTACGGGAATGATCAGACCGGTCTGATTCTGGGTTTTGGCATTAAACGCCTTGCAGAATTCCATCATGTTTATGCCGTATTGTCCCAGAGCCGGACCCACCGGCGGAGCAGGTGTGGCATTCCCCGCCGTAATCTGAAGCTTCACGTTTGCTATTACCTTTTTTGCCACTTGGTCTCTTTCTCCTTTTTATTGTGCTTAAATGGCTCCCTCTGCTTATTCCCTCTTTACTTAAGCGTAAAGAAGGCCGGAGGTGTGGTTGATCGAATTGACTTATCCATTAGCTTGACATAAAACCTATCTAACCGTTTTGGACCTGGAGAAAATCCAGCTCGACCGGTGTAGGTCTTCCAAATATGCTGACCATCACTTTTATTTTTTTACGTTCCTGATCCACTTCGCTGACAAAACCGGAAAAATCGGTGAAAGGACCGTCTATCACCTTCACCTGATCTCCGGCTTTGAAAGGAACTTCCTCGAAATCTCTGGTGTGCCCCCGCTCAATCTGCTTTAAAATCCTCTCGGCTTCTTCCAATTTCAACGGAACCGGTTTTCCCGAGGCGCCGACAAAACTGGTGATCCCCGGGGTGTTGGAAACCAAGTGCTGAGTTTCTTTGGTTAAAGCCATCTCCACCAGTATATAGCTGGGAAGGAATTTCCTTACCGTGGTGGATCTTTTTCCCTGTTTCATCTCCACCACCGTCTCGGTAGGAACCAGCACCCTTCCCACCATCTCCTCCAAACCCTGGGTTACTATGGCATTCTCCAGATATCTTTTTGCTTTTTGCTCATGCCCCGAATAGGTATGAGCTACATACCATTTTTTTTCCATCTATCCTTTTATCCCATCCTCTCCGGGAAACAAAATTGATCGCTTTTTGTCTTATCCCAAAAGCATGGCAGCTAAGTTGGAAAGCGCCACATCCACTATCCCGATAAACACCGCCAAAACCATGGAAACCACTATCACTATGATAGTGGAATAGATCAATTCCTCCCGGGTGGTCCAGGTGACTTTGGTAAGCTCGTACCGGACCTCTTTTACGAATTGCTTTATCTTCTCCAACATAGATAAAAATATCCTCACTAAGCGGGTCTGGAGGGATTTGAACCCCCAACATCCGGTTTTGGAGACCGGCGCTCTACCAATTAGAGCTACAGGCCCGTTTTAAACTTTTATTGTTAGGTCGGTTGAATCAACAGAAAACGTATGCAAAAATCTTTGTTCTTTCCGGCATCCAAAAGAGTTGACTACAACTTCGATGTTTTTCACCTCCAAAATCAATTCTGCAGCAGTTGAGTGGGCCAGCTGGAATCGGAGTTTCCTGCAGACTTATTTTCATGCACTGATACGAACGATGTATATTTTAAGATTGAAGAAAATACTTATCTTTTACCTGGTTTCCTTATGCATCGTGTGCTTGTTGCAGAAGGGGCAGTATTTCTTCCAATTCACTCGCTCCGAGTGCTTCCTTTTGTTTTTGGTATTGCTGTAGTTTCTCTGCTTGCAGACTTCGCAAGCCAATGTGATTATCTCTCTGGGCATATATCGATATCCCTTATTAAGCCTAATTAACAGTTAGCGTATTTTAAGATTCTTCCTCGGCTTCATCTCTCTAATTTATCCTTTCAATCCGCGGGTATGAACCGAATGGTTAATCCGTTGACCGTTTTGGGTCGTGGACTGTGGACTGTCGACCGTGGACAGCTTTCATCTCAGTTGAGTCAAATGACCGTTGACTATTCTATCACCTGGGTTACCACCCCCGCTCCCACCGTCCGGCCTCCCTCCCGGATGGCAAACCGCAGCTCCTTCTCCATCGCTAT
>CAIVRH010000030.1 GCA_903908285.1 uncultured candidate division Zixibacteria bacterium | reverse complement strand
CGATGACTTGGATCACCTGGACATCGCTTTTTTTGCCATAATCTGACTCCAATCTGAAAACGTTTCCAGTTTTTCCTCCATTATGCCATATTACTCAACCGATTACCACATTTTTACCAACACGAAACTTCCATTAACCCGCCGATTTCCTATTGACAAAAGACAAAATCTGTTTAATTTATATTTGGACATATAGTGAACTCCAAATAGAATGAGGGTGTTATGCTCAAAATAATCAGTTCCTTCTTGGGCGTGATGGTGTTCGCGTCTATTCTGTTTGTACCCTTGTGTTTTTCTCAAGTTGACTCGGTTATTACAAATATCTGGCTGCCCGATGACCGGGGTGGAGTAGGCGACCCCGTGGCTATTGCATACAATTCAGTCAATAATAAAATATATGTTTGCAGTAAACAAAGAGTGGTGGTGATAAACAGTGAAACAAACCAACGGATAGCCGGGATCACAGTCAAGGAAGGTACTGGGATCCTCGCTTTCAACTCCATATCAAACAAGCTTTATACCACGAATTATGACAGTCGCTATGTTACGGTCATCGATGGTGAAAGTGATACCGTGATAACCACTGTACCGGTGGGGGAAGGTCCTTCGGCTTTAGCTTACAATTCCATTGATAACAAGATCTACTGTACTAATAACCAGAGCGACAACATAAATGTCATTGATGGAGTAAACGATTCAATGACAGCCACAATAGGGGTAGGTGATGCACCGACATCTTTGGCTTATAATTCTATCAGTAATAAAATTTACTGCAGTAATCATGGGAGTCCCAATGTTACGATCGTTGATGGAGCCGGTGATTCAGTTTTGACCACCGTGGGCGTTCCAGGTCTCCCTGGTGTTCTGGTTTACAATCCTGTCAATAACAGAATCTACTGCTCGAATGATGGCTTCATTAGTGTTTTTGATGGGCTCGGTGACTCCATCATGGCAAATATAGCATGTGGGGTGTATAGCTTGGCTTGCAATCCTTTGAACAACAAGATCTATGGGGCATATCAGACTAGTTTTCAATTGATGGGCTATATTCTTTACGTAGAATTTATTGTTGTTATGGATGGAACTAATAATACGATAATAACCAGTTTTCATTCGAACTGTGAAAGCAATAGAGGAGATCTAATGTATGATCACATTAATAACAGGATTTATGCCACAATTGCTCCAAATGAAATACTGGTTATTGATGGAGTAAGTAATACTATTGTAACCACTTTGCCTGTCGAATTGGGACCTTTCCGATTAACCTTAAATCCCACCAACAATAAAATATATTGCACACATATCCGCAGATTCAATGTATCCGTCATTGACGGAACAGCTGATTCCGTAGAAGCTAAGATAAGAGTGGGAGACCATCCTAAGTCGTTAGAATTCAACCCAATCAACAACAAGGTTTACTGCGCTAATTCTGAAACAGACACAGTTACCATTTTAGATGCAGTTGGCGATTCGATTATAACTAATTTGAGCGTGGGGGATGTCCCTTATGCGTTGCTCCATAATCCCATAAATAACAAAATTTACTGCACAAATGAGGGTAGCGATAATTTGAGCGTCATTGATGGAACGGATGATACGGTTAAAACCACGATTAGCGTGGGAGATTTTCCTTGCGCTTTAGCATACAATAGCACCAACAACAAAATATATTGCGCCAACGAGGGAAGTGATAATGTCACTATTATCGATGGAACGAATAATTCACCTATAACCACGGTGAGCGTGGGAGATAATCCTCTCGCACTGGTCTACAATTCAGGCATGAACAAAATATACAGCGCCAACGCTGGTAGCGATAATATATCGGTGATTTATGGAGCTAGCAATGTGGTAAAAACAACTATAAATATCCCTCATGATGTTTCATGTCTTGCCTATAATCCCACCAATAACAAAATCTACTGTGCCGGTCAGGCACTTACGGTAGGTGGTCGTCTGAGTATTATGGATGGAGTAGAAGATAGTGTGATTGCTACCATACAAATAGGTAAAGGACCGTTTGATCTAGCTTATAATGATAATGATAACAAAATATATTGTTTGAGTTGTTCCAGTGGTACTATCACAATCATTGATGGAGCAGATGATTCAGTTATAGCATCAGTAAACATAGGTCTGTCTTATCGGCCTCAAGCATTAATCTACAATCCTGCTAATAACAAAATCTACTGTATCAAACACAATTATTGTTATACTAATGGAAATGTAGTTGTCATCGATGGAGCAAGTAATTCGGTCATCGATACGATAGATGTTGGTTTTTGGCCTACGGATTTAGTATGCGACCCTAACAGTAATAAAATCTATTGTGCTAATTTCTGTGGCTCTAGCATTTCAGTTATAGAATGCTCTCCACCGGTATCGGTTGATGAAGAACAAGAAGGTCAAACCATATCAGCGTTTTCATTGAAACAAAACTATCCTAATCCATTTAACCCGGTAACTAAGATTCAATATACCGTTAACAAAAGCCAATCACCTATCCACACCACCCTTAAAATCTACAATATTCTGGGGCAGATGGTGAAGACTTTGGTGGATGAGCCAAAGAGAGCCGGGAACTATGAAGCGATCTGGGATGGAAAAGATGATAAAGGCAATGAGATAGCCAGTGGAATTTATTTCTATCAGTTGATAGCAGGCGAATATTCTGAATGTAAGAAAATGCTGCTTTTGAAATAAAAATTAGGAAGTAACCCTTACAAAAAAGCCAGCACCTACTTTAAATCAGGTGCTGGTTGTTTTTATATCATGTAATATTGGGCAGTTACACAACCCAATCAACGAACTATATTAATCCGCTTCATCCGTCGAAGATGGTGAGCGTAAGTCGAACCATTCAATCCGCTGACCTGATCATATAATCTCCACCGCCTCTTTGGAGATCCAGCCTTTGATTCCATTAGGCAGGGAGATACGATACCAACCTTCTGCCTGTTCATCCACCCGCAGCTCCAAACCCTCGTGGCCGGTGAACTGAAGAACGTAATCCGATCCCGGTCCGCTTCTCACCTCTGCCTGAGTGACGACCACCACCCCATAGTTGATGGAATCGACTTTTATCTTGGCCCAAAGCGATGTGCCGGAGATAATGAATAAAATCAAAAAGGAAATGAGCCCGAACAGAAGATATCTCTTCGAACCCCAAGAAAGCATGAAAATGCCCAGGACTACCGATAAGATGTAGAATAGAGAAGTCAACAGAGCCAAATTGTCCTTGCTCGAAAAACCCAGAAACCATTGGAGTAAATTGGAAAAGGGATTCATTTTCTGTTCTTCGAGCTTGTCCAAGGTGAAAAGCTTGACATAGGTCAAATTCGCTTCGGTGTCATCGTCTCCGGGCTTAAAAACCAAAGCCCGCCGGTAATTTAAAACGGCTTTCCCCAATTGATTCTGCCGGAAATAGGCGTTGCCCAAATTGTAAAACACCTGGTAATTCTTTATTCCCAGGTTTACGATCTTTTCATACTCTTCGATGGCCTGATCGAATTTCCCCCCGTCGTAGTACTGGTTCCCCTTGCTGAACAAGGCAGTGGCGGATTCGGTATCCGCCGAAGCCCCACATAAAGGCAGAAACAAAAATAATAATCCGGTGAGTATGATTTTTTCTTTCATTTTCCTTATGTATTTCTTTATTGACATAGTTTTCAAACTCACCCCCTTTGATCCCCCTCTCTTTTAAAGAGAGGGGGAATCAGGGGGTGAGTTCCCTATTCCTCCAGCTTCACAATCGCTACCTCCGCCTGCGTCAAAAATCTGTTCATCTCATCCGGTGAGGAAGAACCCGGGGCAAACCGGGCGAAATCGCATGTATCTAAAAGCTTTAAAATCTGATCGATATTATCCTGGCTTACGCCCTTTCCGAACAACTCTGTTTGTATCCGGTCTTTGGTCAACCCGTGGGCAGAAAGGTTCAGCTTATCTCCCACAAACTGGAGCAGTGCCTGCGCTACCTCGCTGTAGAAGTCTTTGGAATTGGAACTTGCGATCAACTTCCGGGCTCGATCCAATCTCTTCTTGGCTAATTTGTGCGCTCGTCTCTGCCGGGCATATCCAATGTCGGAGTTCAGCTTTTCCCTCTCTTTTTGATAGCGCCAGGAGAGGGCGAATGCCACCAGGGGAATCAATTGTAGAAACAAAAACAAGGGATTTTTATATAGATGATCTCCCTGATTCTCCAGTTTTCCGGAGGAAAGCTTGATGTAACGTATGTCCTTTACCGATCTGCCGATCTCCTGTTTGGAAAGCTGGGCCATCTCCGTCTGGGAAGCTTGGGAAGGCGGGAGAACGCTTAAGAGAATCGGCTCGCTTTTTAAGGTCTGGTAATTTTTGGTTTTGGGATCGAAAAACGAGAATTCGATCGGAGTGATGGTGTACTTTCCCGCCTTCTTGGGGATTAAAACCTGCTCATAGGTTTTCACCCCCTGGACCTGAAAATTATCCTTGGAAACGTTCTCCGAGCTGCCGGAGCTGTAGGTGCGGAAATCCGGCATATCGGGAATGGCTGGTTCCCCCACCGATTTTATGTTTCCGGCACCGCTGATCTTAGTCTTCAGGGTGATCGGCTGGCCCACCTCCACCTGGTTTTTGTCGGCGCGAACGTCCAGCTTGTAATTTCCTACCGTACCGCTGAAATTAGCCGGTCTCCCCATCTCCGGCAGTGGCAAAACCTCGATCTCTATGGGTTTCGATTTCAGTACCACCGGTTTCCCCTGCCGGAACAGGCTGAAAAGATCCCGGTCGAACATGGCAAACGGATCCCGGCTCATGGACCGGTCCACATCCTCCACCGTGCACTTCAACTCGGCTGTCCCGATGGTAAGCTTTCCGGAGGAGGTCGGGAAAATTGCGGTCTTCAGCTCTTGCACATAATATTGTCTGCCGTTTATGGTCTGGGAATATTGCTTTTTGGGAGGCAGGTCCTCGGACCAGAATCCGGTTAGCGAAGGGGGGGTGTATTCCGGATTATTGAACAGTCTCACCCCCTGGTAGAATCGCAAGGTTAAAGTAACCTGTTCGTTCACGTAGGCTTTTTTCTTGTCAACCACCGTTTCGATAAACAGATCCTTTCCGCTCAGCTGGGGCTGTTCCACCGCTTTCCCGCTTTGCGAGGGTGTGCCGGGTGGCTGGTTTCCGGTTTCCGATGCCACCGTAATATCGATCGGATTGGTCTGATAGGTTTTCCCGTCGATTACAATCCTGGCCGGACCAATGGTAAACTTCCCGGCTTTCCTGGGCACCAATACATAATTGAAAGACACCGATGAGGACATGTGCCCGTTGACGTAGCTGAAGTTCTGCGATCTCCCTGCCGAATAGACGGTAAAATCGCCTAAAGCCGGAAGCTGTGGTTGGGGTATGGATTTCACGTCACCGGTAACCGAGATGGTCAGCGTGATCTGATCATCCAGCCCCGCTTCGGTCTTGTCCACGGTAGCATTGAAACTGATGTTCTGGGCGAAACATAAAGATGCAGAAAATATGAATAAGAATAGTAATACCCCGAGAACAGTCTTCTTCATCGTTTCAACAGGATTCCCCCTCACCCTAGCCCTCTCCCCATGTATAGACCAGAGAGAAGGGTAACAGGTGTTCGGGGACATGGGTAACACATTTGTATTATACATTAGGATCATTTTTCTTTCAAGTTAATATGTGTAATTCTCTGTTTACAAAAGAAGATATCCATAAT
>CAIVRH010000029.1 GCA_903908285.1 uncultured candidate division Zixibacteria bacterium | reverse complement strand
CTAATGTATAATACAAATGTGTTACCCATGTCCCCGAACACCTGTTACCCTTCTCTCTGGTCTATACAATACTAAAGGGGATAGTAAAAGGAGTCACCATCACTGCAGTATTAGTCTTGCACAGACAAAAACTGGCATAATATCCGGAAGGTTTGGCTAAATAATTATCTTGATTATGGAAAAACTCATCGGCTTGCTCACAAGGAATCACCGTGAATGTGAGATCGCTCTCCTTTTGAGGACCGGTTGGTTGGTGAGAACAACTTAAGAATAATAATGCTAAAAGTATAAATATCATGGTTTTTGTTTTCATTTTATCTCCTTTAACACTCAGATAAGCATTCCCAACTTCAATAGTAAGAAAAATCCCCCTACATCTCCCTGTTGCCCCTTATCGGAATCACCCAGAAAGGTGTGAGAATATCTCAATTCCAATCCCATGAACATAATCGAGCTGATATCCCACCTGGTTCCGCCGTACAATTCAAATCCAAGGCCGTTTTCCGAGAACTTTTTTCCTTTAGCGTCTACATAGGTGCCGGTCTCTTGGCTATAGAAGTAACCTTTATCATGCTTAAACCCAATCGAACCGCTGTAGAATCCTAACCCTCCTCCTAAATAGGGGTTCAGGGTCGTGGGCCAGAGTACTCTGATCGAAGGCACGGCAGATATTTCCGCATACCTGACCGGATATTCCGATTTAGATAGGCGGGTATAAGACAAATCGATTGCCAGACTGGTTAGTCGAGAGATTCTGCTTGCCACCCCGATCTGATATTTCAGATTACTTCCATAGTTTTCTCTAAAGCCCTCCCGGGTAGGCGAAAAATATCCCCCGCCTATGCTTATCTCCCAATCATGATTACCCTGGGGGGTATTGTTTTGGCTTTGAGCTCGACCAATGAGAGAACAAAAAAATACGAAAAGTGCTATTAGTGAATAACCCTTTCGACACCGAATCATAAAGTCTCACCTCCTTGTGGATTTCAATCATTTCCAAAATAATGGATGTGATCGGTATGTGCAAGAAAATCTTACATAATCCTGCGTTTGCTTTAATTTTAATTGCAAGATATCCTTACCCTGCGACTACAATGTTTTGAAGGTCTCTTAAACCAACTTTCTCCGGGAAGTTTTGCCTTGACAAGTCCCTTCAATTTCTTAGCTTATGAGCAACCTTTTTTCTGTGAGATAATGAGAATTCATGATTTAAAATTCTTGTTCTTCCTTCTTCTTTTTCTCGTCTTTCTTTTCACTTTTTCACCAGCTTATCCCCAGAATCCGGTCCATCTAAAAGCGGTGGATACTCCCAACGACAAGGGTGAAAGCATCACCCTGGCTTTGGAAGGTTTGTCCGAAGACCCCGCCATCAGTGAATATGAAATCTGGAGAGCAACAGACATGGATGAGAATTTTCAGTTGGTGGCGAAAGTCTCGTCAAAAGAGACAACATACATCGATACCGGTGTTAAGGATGGCATAAGATATTCCTATCTTCTGAAATACAGAAAGGGAGCGGATGTCTTGGTTTCTCCCATAACTGGTCCGGTAATCTCCCGCGGCCAATGGTTTCATACCCAGCGAGTCAACGTCCTTTTGGGTGTAATCATTTCTTTCATATTTATACTCGGATTCGTCCGGTATGCCAAAAAAGCCAAAAAGCTTTATATCAGACCCATCTCCGGTCTACAAGCCATCGATGATGCCATCGGCCGGGCCACCGAAATGGGAAAGCCGATACTCTACTCTGCGGGTTTGGGAAAGATGGACCGGGTTGCCACCATGGCATCCATGAATATTCTTTCCAGTGTGGCGGAGAAGACCGCAGAATACAATACTCCTCTGATATTCCCCAACTATGATCCGGTGGTGATGACTACTGCCCAGGAGGTGGTCAAAGAGGCATGTTCCCGGGCAGGTCATCCCGAGGCATACCATCCCGATAACATATTCTTTGTCACCCAGAGCCAGTTTGGTTACGCAGCGGCAGTGGATGGGATCATGACCCGACAGCTTCCCGCCACCAACATGTTCTTGGGGACATTCGAAGCCGAAGCGCTGATCTTGGCTGAAACCGGCAACTCTATCGGAGCTTTTCAGATCGCCGGAACCGATTCCACCATCCAACTTGCCTTTTTTATTGTTGCGTGCGATTATACTTTGATCGGTGAAGAGCTTTTCGTCGCCAGCGGGTATTTGTCCCAGGATAAACAGGTTTTGGGTAGCATCAAAGGTCAGGATTGGTTAAAGGTGGTCATAGTCTTTCTGATATTACTTGGAGGTGTTGCGGGAATATTGGGCTTCAATAAGATTATTGAGTTTTTTAATGTAGGATGAAGGAAATTCAAAATTCCATGTAGGTCCGAAATGCCCCGCTATGGGCTTTCGGACAAAAAGAGAAATAAAGGTCTGAAATACTATATTCTTTCAGATGCCGTGATATATCGAGATAGAGTTTATGTTTTGAGTTCCGCTATTTTTTGATTTTGCTTTTAAATTTTTCTTTTTGAATTTTACTCTGCTTAACATGCAAAGAATCATTCCTATCATCGTTTGTTTTATCTTCGGTGCCTTCATGCTGGTGCAGTTCTTTGTTCCGCACCGGGTGTCTGTTTCCGCCTATCAGACGGTCTTAGACTGGATGCAGATCATCTTCGTTTTCACCCTGCTGGTTGGAGTAATCAGTTATGTTAAACTAAGCTCAAAGAAGATCACCCGGACTCAATCCGGCTGGGGATATAATCTGATCGGCTTGGCGGGACTGGTGGTCATGGTCATCTTTGGTTTTTGGAAAGGAACCGGAGAGAGAACGCCCTTCCTGTGGATGTTCAATACCATACAAGCCCCGATGCAATCCACCATGTTCTCGCTTTTGGCATTCTTCGTGGCATCGGCAGCCTACCGGGGTTTCCGTGCCCGGAGCTGGGAAGCGGGTCTGCTGCTTCTAGTCGCGGTCATCGTCATGTTAGGACGCGTTCCGTTGGGCAGTTTCATCTCCCATTGGATTCCGGATTCCGCCAACTGGATTTTGAACACCCCCAGCATGGCCGCCAAAAGAGGTCTCTACATCGGAATCGGGCTGGGAACCATCTCCACGTCGTTGAGGATAATCCTGGGGATTGAGAGAACGTATCTTGGAAAGAAATAAACATATACAGATTGCAAAATTTTAATCCAAGGTTCAAATTTGATGAAATACATTCCCTCTCCCCATCGGGGAGAGGGTAGGTAGAAAATCCCGTCCTTCGATTTGCTCAGGATGGTGAGCGATTTATCCAGAGGCGAAGCCGAAGGAAGTCGAACCACCAAAGGCGGTAGTTAGGGGGAAC
This sequence comes from uncultured candidate division Zixibacteria bacterium, assembly GCA_903908285.1. Taxonomy (GTDB): domain Bacteria; phylum Zixibacteria; class MSB-5A5; order MSB-5A5; family SM1-73; genus CAIVRH01. Next base: position 164,007 of record CAIVRH010000029.1, on the reverse strand, counting down.
AGAAAAGATAGAATCAAAAATTAAATTGTGAGAACCTTTATAAGACAGTAATAATTTTGGATTTTGAATTGCAATTTTTAATTTTTAACTTTGAATTTTAAATTACCTAGAATGTTGTCTCGACAATTGATATTCGTCTTAATCGCTCTTTCCGTCGCCATTCCTCTGGTGATCAAAATCGGACTGCCCAACCAGGTCACCACCGAGGTGAGGAATGTATATGAAAGCATCGAGCAATTGGACTCCGGTTCGGTGATGATGATCTCCTTTGACCACGAGGCTTCGTCTCTACCTGAGGTTAAGCCGATGGCTCAAGCAATATTGCGCCATTGTTTTCAGAAAAAACTCAAGGTGATCACCCTGGCGCTTATGGCAGAGGGAACCGCAATCGGAGAGCAGCTCTTAAGGGAAACCGCTAACGAATATCAGGCTAATTATGGGGAGGATTATGTGTTTTTGGGATACAGACCGCAAGCCCAGTCGGCTATCTTGGGAATGGGAGAGGAGATAAAAAGAGTTTTTCCGCAGGATTACAATAACACTTCTTTGGACCGGATTCCGATGATGAAGGATATCAAAAACTATAACGAAGTCAAATTGATAATTTCCGTAGCGGACGGTGATCTGCCGGTTACCTGGGTGGATTATGCGGTCTCGCGCTATCACCCTAAATTCGCCTGTGCCACCACTGCGGTGATGGCCACCAGTTTCTATCCGTTTCTCTCCTCCGGTCAAATGGTCGGGCTGTTAGGCGGGCTGAAAGGTGCGGCAGAATACGAAATTCTGCTTGAAAAACCGGGGATGGGTCAAAAGGGGATGGATGCGCAGTCGGTGAGTCATCTGGTCATAGTTCTTATAATCGTTTGGGGAAATGTGGTTTATTTCTTAAGGAGAAAAACGTCCACGGTCGATAGTCCACGGTCCACAGCAAAACCGCTTTAGCTGTGGACTGTGGACATATTCCAACTGACTTCAGTCAGGTTCATAAAATACGCCACTGAAGTGGCTGGGAAACTTAACAGTGAGAATATAAGATTGTCCGCAGTCAACCGTCCGCTGTCCGCCGCAAAACCAAATATTAAAGTTTTTGCTGCGGTCGGCGGACGACAGTCGGCGGACGGGACAAACTATGAACATCGAAACTCTAATTGCCACTTTCCTTACCCTATGCATCTTCTCGTTTTTGTATAAGGACAATCCCTTTTACAAATTCGCCGAGCATCTATTGGTAGGCATATCAGTGGGATATGTTTTGGTCATGGCGGTAAACACCACCCTTATGCCCAAACTGGTAAATCCTGTTTTCAAACAGGGGGAATTGGGTTATATTATACCGGGCATCCTGGGGATTTTCATGCTGCTGAGATTTTTTCCGAGATATACCTGGCTTTCCCGGATATCCATAGCTTTGATCATCGGAGCAGGAGCGGGCGTGGCCATACCCGCCACCATCCAGGCAAGATTGTTCAGCCAGATGCAGGCATCCATGAAAGATTTTGCCAGCATAGACGGGATCATCATTTTTTTGGGAATCGCATCGACTTTGGCTTATTTCTTCTTCTCTAAGGAGCACAAAGGCTGGTTTGGCGCAACTGCCAAGATGGGCACCTGGTTTCTAATGATTTTCTTCGGAGCCACTTTCGGCTACACGGTCATGTCCCGGATTTCACTTCTGATCGGAAGAATGCAGTTTCTTTTGGGAGATTTTTTACACATTATTAAATAACCTCTCCCCCTTGGTCCCTCTCTCCTCAATAGGGAGAGAGGGCAGGGGTGAGATTTTGATTTCCCCTCTCCCTCGATGCCCAGACGAGCGGACGGTGCCCGCGCAGCGCTCCCGTCTGGGGGCACGTCCGTGGGAGAGGGATAAAGGGAGAGGGTGAAAGAAGCAAAAAGGTCGTAAACAAGGAGGTATACAATGTTAAAACCACTAAAGGTTGTTTTGGGACTGGTTTTATTGTTGTTGTTAGTCGGTCCAACCTTTGCCGAGTCGGTTGATACCGCTTGGGTGCGGACATACAACGGACCGGGAAATAACGAAGAATATGTTTCAGCCACCGCCGTAGATGGCTCAGGTAATGTTTATGTGACCGGATATAGCAAAGGCAGCGGCACAGATTATGACTATGCCACCATCAAGTATTACTCCAACGGGGATACTGCCTGGGTGAGAAGATATAATGGACTGGGGAACCTCGATGATGCGGCCAATGGTCTAGCGGTAGATGGTTCCGGCAATGTCTACGTGACCGGAGCGAGTTACGGGCTTGGAACTTCTTATGATTATGCTACTATCAGGTATCTTCCCAATGGAGATGTTGCTTGGGTTCAAAGATACAACGGACCGGGGAACTTGGATGATGATGCTATTGCCGTAGCGGTAGATGATTCCAACTATGTCTATGTGACCGGAAATAGTAAAGTCAGCGATACAAATTGGGACTATGCCACCATCAAGTATAATCCCAACGGAGACACGGTCTGGGTGAGAAGATATAATGGACCGGCCAACTCTTATGATATGGCTTTTGCCCTGACCGTGGACGATTCCGGCTACGTGTACGTAACCGGATATAGCCAGGGGATCGGGACAGGCTATGATTTTACCACCATCAGATATACACCACAGGGTGATACGGTCTGGGTAAGAAGATACAACGGACCGGGGAATCTCGATGATTATCCCAGTGCGATAGCCCTGGATGGCTCTAATAATGTATATGTGTGTGGATATAGTTATGATGCCGTAACAGATAACGATTATACCATCATCAAATATTATTCGAATGGAGACACTGCCTGGGTGAGAAGATATAATGGAATGTATAACTCCACTGATAACGCCTACGCTATGGTTTTAGATCATTTGGATAATGTCTACGTAACCGGAAGCAGTTACACCGGTGATGACAACACCGGCTATGCCACGATAAAGTATAATTCCGAGGGGGATTCTCTATGGGTGAGGATATACGAGGGACCGGGAAACGGCGAAGACGGGGCTCGGGCCATAGCGGTTGATGATTCTGACAATATCTATGTGACCGGACGTAGTTACGGCGGCAGTGAGACAGGCGATGACTATACCACCATAAAGTATTATCCGAATGGGGACACTGCTTGGGTGATAAGATACAACAGCCCGGCGAACAATACGGACGCGGCTTCTGCATTAGCTGTCGATGATTCGTGCAATGTTTACGTAACCGGAACCAGCTATAATAGTTTGACCTACACGGACTATACCACCATAAAGTATGTCAAGAATCCAAGCGGGGTGGGAGATGAAGTCGAAAGTTCGGAAAAACCATCGGAGTTTTCTCTCTCCCAGAATTACCCCAATCCGTTCAACCCGACCACTACAATAAAGTTCAAGGTTCAAGGTTCAAGGTTCAAAGTTCCCCTCCACACCACCTTAAGAATCTATAACCTTCTTGGTCAAAAGGTAAGGACTCTGGTAGATGAACCCAAATGGGCTGGAGACTATACAGTTCAGTGGAATGGGAAGAATGATCAGGGCGAGCAATTAGCCAGCGGAGTATATTTTTATCTATTGAAAGTGGGAGAAAATACTTTGGCGAAGAAAATGGTCCTCTTAAAATAGTCGTTTAATTTAATGGAGTTGAAAAAGAAGGAGGTCAAATACAATTCAAAATTCAAAGAGCAAAATGAAAAATCACAGTATAAAATTCAAAATTGAAGATTCAGTAAAGACAATTCAAAGTAATTTTGATTCTAAAACTGCATCTTTGCCCGGACGAGCGGACGCTCCCGTCTGGGGGCAAGCGTCTGCTTGCATTTTTCATTTTGTATCATACATTGTCATCGTCTTTCCCCTTGGAAGATTCGACAGATTCACTGCAAGCGGGAGAAGGATGAAGATGGATAGCGATAAATAATCAAAAAACATGGAGGGAAATCATGTTAAAAGCTTTAAATATGATTTTAGCAGCAGTGCTGTTACTGTTTTTAGTTGGTCCGGAGTTTGCCCAATCCGTTCACGGTGCATCCGTTGATACTGCCTGGGTGAAAAGATACAACGGTAAGGCAAACTCCTCGGATGGTGGTTCTGCCATCGTCGTAGATCACTCTGGACATGTCTACATCGCCGGTTATTGTATTGACAGCGTAGAAATTCAGGATGACTACCTCACCATAAAGTATGACTCTAACGGAGACACTGCCTGGGTACGAACCTACAACGGGACTGCCAACCTCTGGGATCGGGCTAACGCTATAGCTATCGATGATTCCGGTCGGGTGTATGTAACTGGGTACAGTCAAAGTACTGGGACGCTCTCCGATTATGTCACTATAAAGTACTATCCCAACGGTGATACTGCCTGGGTGAGAAGATACAACCCAAGCTCCTATGATAACGCAGGTGCCATAGTGGTAGACAATTCCGGCAACGTCTGTGTGACCGGCTACAGCACCGGTAGCGGGACCGGTATGGACTATGCTACCATAAAATATCATCCCAATGGTGATACCGCTTGGGTGAGAAGATACAATGGACCGGGAAACGGTGAAGATTGGGCTCGCGCCCTAGCGGTGGATGGCTCCGGAAATGTATATGTGACCGGAAGGAGTACTGGCAGTGGAACAGGCTTTGACTATGCCACCATAAAGTATAAACCTAACGGAGATACTGCCTGGGTAAGAAGATACAACGGACCAGCTGGCTTCATGGGGGACGTGGCTACTGCCATAGCCGTAGATGATTCGGGTTTCGCTTATGTGACCGGGTATAGTGTCGGCATGACGACAAACAACGACTATGCCACCATCAAGTATCATCCCAACGGGGATACTGCCTGGGTGAGAAGATACAATGGAACATATAACCAAGTCGATAACGCTAATGCTATAGCCGTTGACGGTTCCGGCAACGTTTATGTGACCGGGTTGAGCAACGAGTCAGGGGTGGCCTCATATTATGTCACCATCAAGTATGCTTCCAATGGAGATACTCTCTGGCTGAGAAGATACATCGGACCGGGAAACAACCATGATGAAGCTAGGGCATTAGCGTTGGATGGTTCCGGCAATGTCTATGTGACCGGGTATAGCTATGGCAGTGGGACTTCCAAGGATTATGCCACCATAAAGTATGATTCCAATGGAGATTCCTCCTGGGTGGCCAGATATGACGGACCGGTCAACTCCATCGATTCTGCCTGTGCCGTAGCGGTGGACGATTCGGGCAATGTCTATGTAACCGGAAGCAGTATAGGTAACGGGACAAGCGAGGATTGTGCCACTATAAAGTATTTTCAAAGCCCCAGCGCTGTAGAAGACGAAACCGAAAGCTCAAGAAAGCCTTCGGAATTTGCTCTCTCCCAGAATTATCCTAATCCATTTAATCCTGCCACCACAATAAAGTTCAAAGTTCAAAGTTCCCGTCCCCACCACCCTAAAAATCTACAACATTCTTGGGGAGGTGGTGAGGGTGTTGGTGGATGAACCCAAATTGGCTGGGAACTACGCTGTCCAATGGGATGGAAAGAATGATAAAGGCGAGCCATTATCGAGCGGAGTTTATTTTTATCAGTTAAAAGTTGGAGAGAATGTATCAGCGAAGAAGATGGTTTTATTAAAGTAGCGGTCGCACGGACGTGCCCGTCTGGGCATTTATGCGACCTGGCGGGTTCGATGAATCGAACCGCTACAGAATTGAATAGAGTAGGTTAAAAAAGGAGTTAGTATCATGCCCAAACCTTTAAGGATGGTTTTTTGGATGGTACTGTTTGTATCGTGGGTCGCGCCGGTGTTCGCCCAGTCCGTAGACACCGCCTGGGTAAGAAGGTTCAACGGTGTAATGGACTCTTCGGATGCGGGTTCTGCCATCGCCATAGGTCATGCGGGACATGTTTACGTCGCCGGTTATACTACCGGCAGTGGAACGTTCGAAGATTACCTTACCATAAAGTATAAATCGAACGGAGACACTGCCTGGGTGCGGACATACAACGGGCCAGACAACTACTGGGACCGGGTTACTGCTATGGTTGTCGATAATTCCGGTCGTGTGTATGTAACGGGGCGCAGTTACGACAGTGGGACTCTCTATGACTATGTCACCATAAAGTACTATCTCAACGGAGATACCGCCTGGGTGAGAAGATACGGCCTTGTTTCCACCGATTTGGCAGAGGCCATAGCGGTGGACGATTCGGACAATGTCTATGTGACCGGATACAGCAATGGCAGCGGAACCGTTGAGGATTATGCCACCGTTAAATATCAACCTAACGGAGATACCGCGTGGGTGAGAAGATACAATGGGCCGGGAAACGGAACCGATAAGGCTTACGCCATAGTCGTGGATAATTCCGGTAACTCTTATGTGACCGGATATAGCAAAGGTAGTATAACAGATGTAGACTATGCCACCATAATGTATGAGTCGGATGGAGATACAGCTTGGGTAAGAAGATACAACGGAACGGGAAACCTGTGGGACGAAGCTAACGCCATAGTTGTAGATGGTTCGGGCAATGTCTATGTGACCGGATTTAGCTATGGCAACGGGACCAGCAACGACTTCGCCACCATCAAGTATCTTCCCAACGGGGACACTGCCTGGGTGAGAAGATACAATGGACCGGATAACCAAGTCGATGACGCTACTGCTATTACCGTGGACGGTTCTGGCAATGTCTACGTGACCGGATTTAGTTATGGTTATGGGACTAACTACGACTTTGCCACCATCAAATATCTTCCCAGCGGGGATACTGCCTGGGTGAGAAGATACAATGGACCGGGAAACAGCGAAGATGAAGCACTCGCCATAGCTGTGGATAGTTCCAGAAACGTGTATGTGACTGGATATAGCTATGGCAGTGGAAATTCCAAGGATTATGCCACCATTAAGTATACTTCCAATGGAGATACCGCCTGGGTAGCCAGATACGACGGACCGGCCATCGCCACCGACTCTGCCTGCGCTGTAGCGGTGGACGATTCGGGCCATGTCTATGTGACCGGAAGCAGCTTGGGTAACAGTACCGGAATGGATTGCGTCACCCTCAAGTATATTCAAAACCCAAGCGCGGTGGAGGATGAAACCGAAAGCTCAAGTAAGCCTTCGGAATTTGTTCTTTCCCAGAATTATCCGAATCCGTTTAATCCCAATACCACAATAAAGTTCAAAGTTCAAGGTTTAAAGATCAAAGTTCCCATCCCCACCACCTTGAAAATCTATAATCTTCTTGGTCAAAAGGTGAGAACTCTGGTGGATGAATCCAAATGGGCGGGAGATTACACCGTCAAATGGGATGGGATGAATGATAGAGGCGTGCAATTGTCTAGCGGAGTTTATTTTTATCAGTTGAAAACAGGAGAGTATACATCTTCAAAAAAGATGGTTCTCTTGAAATAGACGATTTGGTTGATCGAGAAGAGAAAGAACGAGATCTAGTATAATTCAAAATTCAAAGAGCAAAACGAAAAATTACAATGCAAAATTCAAGATTAGAAAGAAAAGAATCTGGTTGCAAATTTTGATTTTTGAATTGAATCTTTGAATTTTGAACTTTTCATCACCCTCCCCCACTCCCGTAAAGGGAGGAGGTAGGTAGATTCTCTCTCCCTTGACGCCCATACGGGCACGTCCGTGGAGGAGAGTCAGAGAGAGGGTGGAAAACAAAATATATCAAAACCATGCACGAGAAAAAACGACGCATAGTGATCTTGACCGAAGGTTACTTCGGTGGTTTGGAAGCAAAAACTGCCACCGGTTTGATCATGTATAAACCCGAAGAGGTAGTGGCAATTCTGGATTCCACCAAGGCAGGTAAGACCGTTCAGCAGATATTGGGATTTGGAGGGGAGATCCCCATTGTCGCAAAGATTGCGGATTCGCTGAAAATCCAACCCAATGCGCTCTTGATCGGGATTGCTCCGAGAGGAGGGAAGCTTCCTTCGGAATGGAGAGAGGTAATCAAACAAGCCATGGAGAATGGACTGGATATTATCAGTGGACTACATGACATGTTGAACGATGATCCCGAACTCTCTGCTCTGGCTTTGCGGATGAGAGTAAAAATACACGACCTGCGCGAATCAAAACCATACAATAAAGTTTCCACCGGTGATCCATCCTTGATCAAATCCCAGGTGATTCTGACGGTGGGCACCGACTGCAAAACGGGAAAGATGGTTACGGCATTCGAGCTGGCAAGACAAGCCCGGAAATTTGAATGGAATTCATTATTTATCGCTACCGGTCAAACCGGGATAGTGATCGCCGGAGAGGGAGTGCCCATCGATTCGGTGATCGGCGACTTCATGTCCGGAGCCATCGAGGAATTCCTTATCGAGAAATCCAACTATTACGATTTACTTTGCGTGGAGGGACAGGGGACCATCATCCATCCGGGTTATTCCGGAGTCTCCCTGGCTTTGATCCATGGCTCCTTGCCCGATGCCATGGTTTTGTGTCATTACCCGGGAAGGGAAAGGATAAAAAACTACCGGGTGAAGATTCCGTCACTCTCCGAATTAGCCCAATTGCACGAGGAAATCGCCAAACCGGTCAAACCCTCCAAGGTAATCGGAATATCTTTAAACACTTCTCACTTAAGCGATGACGAAGCCAGAAGGGAGATCGAGAGGATCGAAGACGAAACCGAGCTTCCCACCGTGGATCCGGTCAGATTCGGATGCGAAGATCTGATTAATGCGATGGAATTCTTAAGAAGCCGATAATATATATTAGACTTAGGCGTTACTTGGTTCGACCCCGGTACTCAGTCCCGGTGATGGTCAAAAGAAATTAGGCAGAGGAAGAATCATCCCCTCCCGGCCAGAGTTGTTTTTGAATTATTTCTTGACTATGCGCTGCCGTAAATGTAAAATAGAGATGAAAGAGATAAAAAGAACTTTTCATAAACAAAGGAAATGGATCTGTCCTAAGTGCGGGAAGGTCAGATTTCAAATAAACAAAAAGGCAAGGCAAGATAAGCCGGATCAATCTAAAACTTCAGACGGGATATTTTGTATATAATCAGGAAGGTGGAAAAAGCTTCGTTGGCGGAGTGAGGAGACGATACCTTTGAAAAAAATAGTATTCTTTATCGTTTTAGTCTTCGTGGTGCTGGCAGTTTCGAAGATCGCCTGTGACAGCTGGTTTTGGGCATCCAACCGAATGGAAGGGTTAGGCTTCCTTCACAAGGAGAAGCTGCCTCTTCAAACCGTGCAGATAAGTGAAAAGGCGAAGGAGAGCGGCAATTTGATCATCAAGTCGGAAGCCGCGGTGGTGCTGGATGCCCAAAGGGAAGAGATATTGTTTGAGAAAAACATGGAGAGAACACTCCCCATCGCCAGCCTGTCCAAGTTGATGACCGCCCTGGTGTTTTTGGAAACCCATCCCGATTTATATGATACCGCCACCATCAGCACGGAGGATGCGATAGGGGCCGGATGGTCCCAGCTCAAAATCAAGGAATCCTTCACCCTGTATGATCTTTTGCACGCCAGTTTGATGAGTTCAAACAACCGCGCCACCCGGACCCTGTCCCGTTCGTGTGGTCTCTCCGCGGATGAGTTTATCGCTCACATGAACCAGAAAGCGAAAAAGATAGGGCTTTTGAATACCCGCTTTTTTGAACCGACCGGTTTGGATACCAATAACCGGTCTACCGCCTTAGATTGTGCCCGGCTCTTGTACTTTGCCCAAAAAGAGAGCCTGATCGCCTCCATCATGGGGAAAACTACCTATCAATTCTGCTCAATGAGTAAACGAAAGAGAATGCACCAGATCAAAAGCACCAATAAACTTTTATATACCTCCCTGCCTCCGGGTTGCACCGGGAGCGTAAAATGCGGGAAAACCGGTTATAACGGAGCGTCGGGATATTGCCTGGGCACATTGGTTCAGGGGGAGGACGGAGAGGAGATCATCGCGGTAGTTTTGGGTGCTCCCTCCAGCGGAACCAGATTCAAGGAGATCAAATCGATTGTGCAATGGTCGATGCAGGAGAAGAGGACCGAAATCCCCCGGAAGATTCACCCGGGGAGTTGAAGATGAAATCAGTGTCAAGGATATAATGGTAATACACATAAGGTGACGGAGGTCCAGTATTACCGGCAGGATCAGTCATTACCCCTTCCCCTTTGCCTCTCTCTGAAATGGAGAGGGGGGAAAAGTGGGGTTGGGTTTGGTTATAAGAGAGTTATATGACCGTTGAAAGAGAAGACAGGGAAGACATTGAAGAGGTGGGCGATGCCGTCGAAGCATTAGGGATCATGATAGAGGAAGCGCTTAAGGTGATCTATGAACGTATCGGCGGGCTTCACAGTCTGGTGGCTCAGATGAATACCGGGGGACAGGGCTTTAAGGAAGAGCTGCTGGAGCTGAAAAAGGAGATGGCAAAATCCCATGAGGTGATCCGGGGACTGGAAAACATAGTATCCCGGACTGAATCGCGACTGGTGGATATGCAAAAAAACATTTCGGATGATGAAGACTACAGTGAAGATATAAAAAACGACCTTTTGATCATCAAAAGAGATTTACAGTTTGTGCGAGGCGATTTAAATGAGCTGTTACCTCGAAAGGAAGATATGGAAAAATAAAACCCAAGAGGATCGATTAAATTTTGCTTGATTCCAATATCCATTTGTATGGTTAGGTGAAATATCCCTTCATGCCAAGAATTTCCTTCCGGCTCCCTGCTTTGCAAGTTATATTTGGACATATACTTACCGGGTGTTTTGAATATCCTTTTTTGAGGGATATTAAAAAAGTTAAAATGAAATCAGTCTTCTATATTTCTTTAGCGTATATAGCTAATCTATATGGCTTATTTTAGATATCAGAATAGCAGGAAACTATAAAACCTTATAAAAAGAAAGGATGAAACATGGCTCGGTTAAAAAGTACCGATATCGAAATCAGTTCGTTTCAAAACGCCATGATCCAGTTCGATGAGGCGGCCAAGCGGATGCAGGTTAACCCGGCTTGGCTTGAGGTGATCAAACAACCCCGCCGGGTGGTTATAGTAAACCTGCCGGTTCGCATGGATGATGGCAGCTTCCAGGTTTTCACCGGTTACAGAGTCCAGCATTCCATAACCCGGGGACCGGCTAAGGGAGGGATCCGCTATCATCAGGATGTGACCTTGGACGAGGTTAAAGCTCTGGCCGCTTGGATGACCTGGAAGTGCGCGGTAGTGGGAATCCCGTTCGGAGGCGGAAAAGGAGGTATCACCTGTGATCCCCTCAAGATGTCCCAGGGAGAATTGGAAAGGTTGACCCGGAGATATACCGCGGATTTGATCGACATATTAGGACCGGAACTCGATGTTCCCGCCCCGGATGTGAATACCAATGAACAGACCATGGCCTGGATCATGGACACCTACAGCATGCACTCCCGGCATACCGTCACCTCGGTGGTTACCGGAAAACCGATTTCTTTAGGCGGATCACTGGGAAGAAGAGAGGCTACCGGCAGAGGTGTTCTCTTTACGATTCGGGAGGCGGCAAAACATATGGATATCAACATGGAAGGAGCCACGGTGGCGGTACAGGGGTTCGGAAACGTCGGCTCGGTGGCGGCGGACCTGCTTTATGACGACGGCTGTAAGATCATTGCGGTTTCCGATGTCAAAGGCGGGATAATCAATAAAAACGGAATCGATATCAAAAAGCTTCTGCAACATGTAAAAAAGACCAAAAGTGTCGTCAAATTCCCCGGCACCAAACCGATCTCGAATGAGGATATTCTGGAGCTGGAGTGCGATATATTAGTTCCCGCTGCCCTGGAAAATCAGATCACCGAGGAGAATGCACCTAAAATCAGGGCAAAGATCGTAGCGGAAGGAGCCAATGGACCGATAATTCCGAAAGCCGACAAGATACTGGACAAAAACGGCGTGTTTATCATCCCGGACATCTTATGCAATGCGGGCGGTGTAACGGTCTCCTACTTTGAGTGGGTGCAGGATCGGATGGGGTTGTTCTGGAGCGAAAGAGAGGTCAACCAAAGATTGGAAGAGATAATGAAGAATTCCTTCAGGGATGTTTTGGAAATCTCTATGACCAAGAGAGTAAACATGCGCATCGCTGCCTTTATGCTGGCCATCAAAAGAGTGATGGATGTATCCATGCTGAGAGGGGTTTACGCATAACCTTTCTCCAAACAAGGTTTGACAGCGATTAGAATACCGGCGCTCAACTTATTTGAATATAATAAGTTGGGCGCTGTTTTTTTGGCAAAACCGGGATGGTTTCATGGGCAGATGAGGATAATTGGTAATGGCTTCGCCAGATTCAAACCAGAAAAGATAAAGCCAAACCATCTCCAATTACCATTTAATTCCGATAACGGAAAGTTGAAAAAAACTTTGACAAAATGAGGGGAAATGTTATATTTGAGAATATTTTCACAAGGTCTTTTGATCTTGCGTATATGAATCTGCAAGTTATCGGAAAGGAGAGACAAACAATGGATGTGGATTTGAAGAAAGTATCAACCATCGTTGATAAATATCAGGGAGCAGGTGGAGCTTTGATTGCCATTTTGCAAGACATACAGGATGAATTCAATTATCTTCCTCCGGATGCTCTTAAGAGTGTTGCAGAAAAATTGAAGATACCCTTGATCAACGTCTATAGCATGGCCACCTTTTACAAATCTTTCAGTCTCAAACCCAGGGGTAAATATTTAGTTACAATCTGTTTGGGAACTGCTTGCCATGTGAGGGGAGCAAAAAACATATTGGGAGAGGTTAAAAAGAGATTGAACGTTAAAAGAGGAGAGACGACCGAGGATAAAATGTTCACTCTAGAAACGGTCAACTGCCTAGGGGCGTGTGCCCTGGGACCGATCATGGTGGTGGATGGAGAATATCACGGGCAGATGGCCACCCGAAAGGTGGATGCGGTTCTGGAGAAATACAAATCAAAGGGAGAAAACTAATCGATATTTCTTTCAAACATTCGGGGAGAATTATTATGATTCAGTTGAATATCAAATGTCCACATTGTGGGAAAAGTTTGATGGACGAGACCCACAAGATCGATGAACATCCCAGTGTGAAAGTGTCTATAGGCTACGAAAAAAAGAAAGGCTTTCTTTATTTTTCTTCTTTGTACGGAAGCTATAATATTGAGACCGATGTTTTCGTTCCCGATAGGAAGGTGGCTTCCTTCTTTTGCCCCCACTGCCAGAAGGAACTTAAATCCACCCGCATCTGTGAGCTGTGTGAAGCTCCCATGATCCCCATGAGATTTGCCGAGGGTGGTACGGTCCAGATATGCTCCCGTAGAGGTTGCAAGAAGCATCTGATAGAGTTTGAAGATTTGGATACAGAAATCAGAGCATTCTACGATAAATATTCGCGATTTTTAAAAAGTAATTAGAATCATTCATTCGTGCCACAAAGAAAGGCTATCAAGATGAAAACCATAGAGGACCTGAAGAACATCATCGAGACTAAGATGAGGGAAAGAAGCGCCGATAAAAAACCCTGTATCACCGTATGCAGTGGAACGGGCTGTCATGCTTACGGTTGCGAGAAGGTGGTAAAAGCATTTTCGGATGAGATTAACAAAAAGAGCTTAAATGATAAAGTAAACATCAGAGCGACAGGATGTCACGGTTTTTGCGAGCGGGGTCCAATCGTAGTTATTCATCCGGCGGGGATATTCTACCAGAAAGTAAAGATCGAAGACATACCGGAGATAGTGTCGGAGTCTATCGTTAATAACCGAGTGATCGATCGCTTACTTTATATCGATCCGAACACCGGGGAAAAAATAGTACATGAGAAAGACGTACCTTTTTATAAAAAACAACAGAGAATTATCTTTGAGAATAACGGCTTCATCGACCCGGAGAATATTAATGATTATCTGGCGGTAGGGGGTTATAAAGCCTTTATCAAAGTTTTGAGCAGCTCATCTCCCGAAGAAATAATTTCTACCGTGAAACAATCGGGTTTAAGAGGAAGAGGGGGGGCGGGATTTCCTACCGCCTACAAATGGGAATTCTGCAAGAAATCAAAAGGGGATGTAAAATACTTAATCTGCAATGCGGATGAAGGTGATCCGGGTGCTTACATGGACCGAAGCCTTTTGGAAGGGAACCCCCATGCTGTTCTGGAAGGGATGTTAATCGGTGCTTTGGCCATAGGGGCTAAAGAGGGTTACATTTATGTGAGGAATGAATATCCTTTAGCTGTAAAAAACATTTCCTTGGCTATAGATCAAGCCAAGCAATTCGGGCTTTTGGGTGAAGACATATTGGGTTCAGGCTTTAATTTCGATATAAATATCGTCAAAGGTGCGGGTGCCTTCGTATGCGGCGAGGAGACAGCTCTGATTGCTTCGGTAGAGGGAAGATTTGGTGAACCCAGGCAGAGACCCCCTTATCCGGTGCAAAAAGGACTGTGGGGCAAACCCACCAACATAAACAACGTAGAAACTTGGGCCAATATTCCTTTAATAATAAAAAACGGAGCAGATTGGTTTTCGCGGATTGGTACAGAAACCAGTAAAGGAACGAAAATATTCTCGTTAGTGGGGAAAATAAACAATACCGGTTTGGTGGAAGTTCCCATGGGGATAAAACTCCGGGAGATCATAGAAGATATCGGCGGCGGTATCCCCAAAGGGAAAAAGTTCAAGGCGGTTCAAACCGGCGGACCATCGGGCGGCTGTATGCCGGCCAAGCTTTTGGATCTGCCGGTGGATTATGAGAAGCTGACCGAGGTCGGATCCATGATGGGTTCCGGCGGCATGGTGGTGATGGACGAGGATACCTGCATGGTGGATGTGGCCAAATACTTCCTCAACTTCCTCAAAGACGAATCCTGCGGTAAATGCTTCACCTGCCGGGAGGGGATCGTCAGAATGTTGGAGATCGTGACGGATATAACTGATGGAAAAGGAACCATGGCAGATATTCAGCTTCTGGAAGAGTTGGCCCGGACGGTCAAGGACAGCACCATGTGTGGTTTGGGACAGAGCGCACCTAATCCGGTCCTCAGTACTTTAAGGTACTTTCGAGACGAATATGAAGCTCACATTAAATACAAAAGATGTCCGGCGGTAGTTTGTAAGAAGATCATTTCCTCCCCCTGCCAGCACACCTGTCCCATCAACCAGGAGGGATGCGTATATATCGCTTTGATCGCCCGGGGCGAATTTGCCAAAGCCGCGGAGATCATCCTTAAGGATAATCCTCTGCCCTCGATCTGTGCCCGGGTATGTCATCATCCCTGTGAGTCCAAGTGCCGGGCCGGAGAATCGGGCGATCCCATTTCCATCCGGGCTCTGAAAAGATTTGCCATGGATTATGCCACAGCCCATGGGATCAGACCGAAGAAGGGGTTCCAAAAAACCCGGGAGGAGAAAGTGGCCATTATCGGTTCGGGTCCGTCCGGTCTGACCTGTGGATTCTATTTGGCTCAAAAAGGATATGAGGTGACGATTTACGAGTCCGCACCGGTGGCCGGAGGGATGCTGGCATTGGGAATTCCTGAACACCGGCTTCCCCGGAAGATGCTCAATGCAGACATCGAAGCTATTAAATCGGCAGGCGTGACCATAAAGACCAATCAAGCATTGGGTAAGGATTTCTCCTTGGATGAACTTTTTAAGAAAGGGTATCAAGCGGTATTCATCGCTACCGGTGCTTACAAGAGCTGGAAATTGGGAATTCCGGGGGAAGAGGGGGAAGGAGTTTTGGAATCAATGAAATTCCTGATTGCAGTCAATTTGGGGAAAGAGGCCAAAATCGGTAAAAGAGTCGGGATCATCGGCGGGGGAAATGCGGCGGTCGATTCTTCCAGAGTATCGATCCGACTTCCCGGTTGCGAGAAAGTAAGCATCATCTATCGACGAACCAAAACCGAGATGCCCGCTTTCAAAGAAAGAGGAGGTAAAAAAGAGGTGGAGGATGCTTTGGAAGAGGGGATCGACATCAAATTATTGACTGCGCCGGTGAAAGTTATAAGAGAGAACGGTAAATTGGTTGGTATTGAATGCATCCGGATGGAGATGGGAGAACCGGATGAAAGCGGGCGAAGAAGACCCGTTCCTGTTCCCGGATCCGAGTTTAAAATCGAATTGGATACTTTGATTTTGGCCATTGGAGAACAACCGGACACTTCATTCTTGTCGGAGGACTGCGGCGTGGATATTTCCAAGAGCGGAACCATCCTGGTGAATCCGGAAACTTTGCTTACCAATAAGGAGGGGGTATTTGCGGGTGGGGATGTGGTGACCGGCGCCAACACAGTGGTAGAGGCTATGGCTGCGGGCAAGGTCGCATCCGAATCCATCGACAGATATTTGAAGGGGGAAAGCATGGCCCGAACCTATGAAGTCACCAAGCCCTCTATTTTAGTTGAAGCGCTGGAATTGACCGAAGAGGAATTAGCTTCCCTTGAGCGGCCGGATATGCCCTCTCTCTCAATTGAAGAGAGGCATAAAAGCTTCAAAGAGGTGGAATTGGGATTGGATGAAAAGATGGCGATGCAGGAGGCCAGGCGTTGTCTGCGATGCGAGCTGGAACCTGAAGAAATCGACTAGATCGTAATCTATAAAGCGCAAGATAAAGGAAAAACCTATGTTGAAATTAAAACTGAATGGAGTGGATGTACAAGCCGAAGAGGGGTGGACTTTGCTCGAAACCGCGCGTTTTTACGGGCTTCCCATACCCACCCTGTGCCACTATGAAGGATTGTCCCCTTACGGGGCGTGCCGGCTCTGCTTGGTCGAGATTGGGACCGGGCCAAACGCCAAGCTGGTCTCATCCTGCACCTATCCGGCCGAAGAGGGCTTGGAGGTCAGGACCCACACCCGCAGGGTGAGTGCCGCGCGCAAGATGGTGGTAGAGCTTCTCTTGGCCACCTGCCCGGATTCTAAAACCATCCAGGATCTGGCGGCTTCCATGGAAGTCCAGAAAACCCGGTTCAAAGTGCGGCATGACGATTGTATCCTGTGCGGGTTATGCGTCCGGATGTGTTCCGAACAGATGTCCGGCAAAGCCATCGGTTTCGTGAACCGAGGGGAAACCCGGAAGATCACCACGCCTTTTGATATTCGATCCGAAGAATGCCGGCTGTGCGGAGGATGCATGTATATCTGCCCGGCCTGCCAGCTTCGCTGCCAGGGACCGGATGCTCCGGGGGTGGTTTGCGGTTCCTGCTTGAATGTTTCGCCGGTCTGCCTGGAGGAATACGAGGATGCGTTGTGTTATTTGGATCCTTGCTGTCAGTGTTTGAAGGAGGAGGTTAAGAAGAAATAATCGATTTTGGTGTCGAAGCTCAAGACGGGTGAATCGAAGTCGTTTTTATTCTCATCTGCAAGCTTCCATCAATTGACGTGGAAATGAATTTTGCAACCGTTAAAACCAATGACAAGATTCGCAGAAAAAGAGAATTATTCATAAATTGAAAGGAGCAAGTGTATGTCGTTAACCAGACTTAATGCAACCGCCGCGACATTAACCAAAAACCGGACTGAGGAATCGGTCAGTCCATTCAGCGGAATGTGCGTCACCTGCGTGGACGGGTGTATTGGAATGTGCGAGATCGGAAAATCGGCCTACCGGGGAGCGGAGGTGATCTATCCTCAACCCTTCGGGATCATCACCGCAGCCTCCGAAAAGAACTACCCGGTGGATCTGTCCCATTTTACCATCATGGGTACGGCAGTAGGAGCCAAAGGAATTGCCGAGGATTCCAATGTGGCTATCTTTCCTAATGTGAAACTGGAGACAAGGATCGGGAACGATCCCAAGATCAAAGTCAGGCTTCCCTTCATCATTCCCGGATTGGGCTCGACCAACATCGCTAAGAATAACTGGGAAGGTTTGGCAATAGGTGCCGCCTTAGCCGGATTTCCTCTGACCATCGGGGAAAACGTGGTGGGAATGGATGTGGAGTCGGTGATCGAGAATGGAAAAGTGAAGCATGCTCCGGATCTTTCCTGGAGGGTGAAGCTGTACAAAGATTGGCAGCAGGATGGATACGGCGCCATCGTCCTTCAGGCCAACGTGGAAGATACCATGCTGGGTGTCTTGGAATACGGGCTGACCAAACTGGGGGTGGAGGTGGTGGAGCTGAAATGGGGACAGGGAGCCAAGGATATCGGCGGAGAAGTCAAAATCAGCAACCTGGAGAAAGCCCAGCTGTTGAAGAAAAGAGGATACGTGGTCCTGCCTGACCCGCTGGATCCGGCCAATATCGAAGCTTTCAAGCAGGGGAGCTTCAAGGAGTTCGAAAGGCATTCCCGGGTCGGAATGGTAACCGAGGAAGGGTTCATGAAGAGAGTCAAAGAACTGAGAGACTTGGGAGCAAAGCATATTTTCTTAAAGACCGGAGCTTACCGTCCGGTGGATTTGGCTCGGGCGATCAAGTTCGCCTCTATGGCCAAACTCGATCTGTTGACGGTCGACGGTGCGGGTGGCGGAACCGGAATGAGCCCGTGGAGGATGATGAACGAATGGGGAATCCCTTCCGTGGAACTGCATTCGCTTCTGTATCAATATGCGGACCGGCTGGCCAAGAAGGGTGAATATGTCCCGGATATCGCGATAGCCGGCGGTTTTACCTTTGAAGATCAGATCATGAAAGGGTTGGCCTTGGGCGCCCCTTATTTCAAGCTGATCGGAATGGCCCGAGGTTTCATCGCCGCCGCCATGGTGGGGAAGACCATCGGCAAAAGAATCAACGAAGGAATGGTCCCGGTATTCATCGAGAGATTCGGCAATACCCCGGAGGAGATCTTTGTCACCGCTCCGGAGTTGAAGCGGAAGCTGGGCGAGGCCGCCTTCAAGAAGGTCCCCCCCGGCGCTATGGGACTCTACACCTACGCGCAGAGGCTGGCTCAGGGCTTAAGACAGCTGATGAGTGGCAATCGGAAATTCGCTTTGGAATATATCACCCGAGACGATATCGCTTCCTTGACTAAAGAGGCAACAGAGATATCCGGCATTCCCTGGGTGATGGACTTTGAGAAAAAAGAGGTGGAGCAGATCTTGGACGGAAAAAAGTAATAGATTATTTACCATCTAATCTTAGGAGGAGAGATGAAAAAGATTTTCATCCTCTCGGTTTTAGCACTCTTTTTCCTTATTAGCTGCGGCAAAAAGGAGGAAGTGAAAACCCAGAAAGCGGAGGAGCAGCCGGCCCAGGTAGCAGAGACTAAGGCGCCGGAAACCAAACCCATTTCGCAGGAGCCGATAGTGCGGGACAAGAATCCGATCGTGGTGATGGAGACCAACTATGGACCCATCGAGTTGGAGCTTTTCTGGAAGGAAACTCCCAAGACGGCGGAGAATTTCCTGAGATTGACCAACAGCGGCTTTTACGATGGACTCACCTTCCATCGTATTATCCCTAATTTTGTGATCCAGGGTGGTGACCCGGCCGGTGATGGAACCGGCGGCCCGGGATATTCCATACCTTTCGAGAAAGCCAGCACCAAACATCTACGGGGCTTTCTGGGGATGGCGCGTTCGCAGGATCCGAACTCGGCCGGAAGCCAGTTCTATATCTGTTTAAAAGAACTCCCCAGCTTAGACAATAACTACGTGGTCTTCGGCAAGGTGATCCAGGGGATGGACACAGTGGACAAGATCGCAGCGGTAAAAACCGGTCCGGGAGATGTTCCTGTGGACAAGGTGACAATGACCAAGGTATACGAGAAGAAGCAACATGTCCCGACATAGCTGTTCGTGTAAGACCCCCGCATTTTTTACGGGGGTCTTACATTTTAGTCTCCTCGTTGACTCATCCTTTTAGTTATCATGCTCCCTCCGGAAGAGCAAAGAAAAGAACCTCACCCGGTCATAAGAGAAGTACGATAACAGATTTCTCTTTCCCTTCGATCAGAGAGTCGGAGTGAGTGGAATACTGCATTAATATTTGATTTTCTTTCTCCGGTATGAGTCGAACAGTTTCACCTGCAGAAGGGATGAGCCACGTTAGGCATTGGTTGGATCTCAAAGGAACGGAGGCATCAGGTTGGATCACCAAAAAAATGCCCCGATCCCATAACCTTCGAGATCGGGGCTATATGATGCTCCCCCTTAGTTTAGTTCAAAGCTCACAGATGGTGGTTCATGGTATAATCCATCTCTTGCCATGAAAAGCGGTGGACCGTGGACGATTTTAGCAGGGTCCCGGACCGGATTTAAACAGATAATTGATCAGATAGATAATATCCGACACCTCAATTATGCCATCACAATTGACGTCGCCTGCGGCGTAGGGCAGAGGATCCGGTCCGTGAATATACAGATTACTGATCAGGTATATCACATCACCTATATCCACCAACCCGTCGCGGTTGACATCTCCCCGGATGAACGGACTATCACCCACCAGGATATAAAGCGGTTGGGTATCGGTTTTGTTCGGTGCGCTGGAATCGGTTACCTTTACCGTAAAATCAAAGCTGTCTTTTACCGTCGGAACTCCGGATATTACTCCGGTTAAAGAATCCAGCTGAAGCCCATCCGGCAGATTTCCGCTGTCCAATTTCCACTTGTATGGCAGGGTGCCTCCCTTGGCCATTAAGGTCTCCGCATAAGCGGACAACTGAGATGCAGCCTCAAGATCAGTGGTGACTATGTTCATCCCATAAGTGGTGGAGCTGACCGTTCTTAAAATCCAGACATTCGGATCTAAATTCACACTGACATTGGTGCCGGGTACTCGTACCTTGAAATCTTTGTGGCGCGGATCGTTGAAACCAACTGCAATGGTATCTTTGGTTGACGATGTGACCCTCAAATCTATCGGCATGGTGAAATAAGTGGGATTGGTGGTCTGAGTCTGATTGATATGGATGTAAACATCGGTAGCCGTTCCTCCGCCGGCCGGTTCGGTCATAAAGGAATACTGATATTTGGGATAGTAGGTTCCGTAAATCCATTCCTGAAAGAAATAATTCAAATCCATGCCGGAAGCGGCTTCACATATACCCTGGAAATCCTCGGTTTCTGCCACCCCGTTAGCATAGCGGGGATCGGAATAAAAATCTCTGAAAATCCGGAAGGAGGTGGAGTCGCCCACGATATGTCTGAGCATATGCAAAACCTGCGCTCCTTTATCGTAAACTATGTTGCCGAAGATGCCATTAGCATCTGTAGTATCCTGTATGAAGATGCTTCCCCCACTGAAGAATTGCATGCCGTTCATGTAGGAATGATAGCCGCTGGATCCCCCGAGATGTTCCTCCCACAGGGCTTCGCAATAGGAAGCAAATCCCTCATTCAGCCAGATATGATGCCAGTTGTGGCAGGTGATATAGTCACCCCACCACTGATGAGCCAGCTCGTGGGCTATCACCCAATCGGAATACCAATTATACAGTATGCTGGTGCAGGTTTGATGCTCCATCGCCCCGCCCCAGGTGAAATGAGCCATCCCGTATTTTTCCTCCACCCAGGGATATTCACCGAATGTTTCGGCAAAGAATCGGATCATGGATGGGGTAACCGGATAAGTGGATTGAGCCTGCGACAAGTATTCCGGGTATACGTAATAGGTCACCGGTATGGAGTCGCCGGACAGATTATGGTACCAGTTGGAGAAGATGGAATAATTGGTTGTGGCAAGCATGACTAAATAGGTGGCGATGGGATACTTCTCGTGCCATTTATAAGTTTTGGTGGAACCGTTGTTGACTATCTCCCTCAAAAGCCCGTTGGAAGCCACATATAAATCGCTGCGGACAGTCACATTGATATCAACCGAATCCGCCTTGTCCCGGGGAAGATCTTTACATGGCCACCAGGATTGGGCAAAATAGGGCTCGCTCAAGGTGCTGATGATCGGCACAGACGGGCTGCCGTGGGTGCTCCAATCGAACGACTGAAGCCCCCCCTCCAGGGGATGGCCGTGATAGTAAACGGTTACTCCAAAGGGCTGGCCGGAGTTATAAGTGCCATTCAGAAATATGCGAAGGATGTTGCTGCCCCGATTGAAAGATAAAATCCCGTTGTTGCTTTTGCATGAGTCCACATACATCTGCGCATTATCGAAGAAATTCAGCTCCACCACATTGAAGCTGTTGATCAACGCTGTTCCGTAGAGATATACTGCTCCGGTCAGAATCTGGGTGGTGTCATTGAGTTTAAGATCCAAACGGTAGTACCGGGCATCAAAATCGCTCTGGTTCTTAGTCTCTTTTAAGGGGAAGGCAATTCCCAGCTTACGGATTTCGTTCAATCTCTGTTGCTTCATGGCTGCTTCCATCTGGTGAAATTGGCTGGGGGTGGTGTTTTGGTCGGTGTAGATCGTTTCTTTTTGAGGTGCATTCAGATTTTGGGCAAGGGCGACGCTACCCCCGATCCAGAAAGATAACACAAAAGACACCAATAGAGAAAAAAATAGAAAACGTTTCACTTAAAACCTCCTTAAGGATTTGAATTGTTAACCACAAGTAAAACAGCCGAATAAAAAGGCCAAACCCGAATTCTACTTATGAGTTCAGCCTATAACAATCTAACACAAAATCCGCTTTTGTCAACGGTTTTGTTGTTTTTACCGAAACGGAAATATCTTCTGCCGTTTTCATTCATCAGAAATAGAATACGATTGACTTCAGCCCGGAATTCAACTAAATTTCACCGGAGAGCAATATACTAAAAGAAAACACGTCTTTACAGGTTTAGTTCCGTATGATCCGAAACAAAGCTTCCCGCTTCGTCTACGCCGGACTTTTTCTCATTCTGTTCCCTTCATCCGCGTTTTCAAAGATAGAGTTTTGCGGCGATCTCACATTAGTATCGAAATACATCTGGAGAGGATTCGACACTATCTCTGACGACCGACCGGCCATACAGCCATCCTGTACTTTAAATTTCGGTAAGAGTGGCTTCTGGCTTAACCTTTGGTCAGCAATTGCCTTGGCAGATACAAATTTTGTCGAAGCCGATGTGATCGCTGGATATAGTCGAGATCTCTTCGATAGGTTAACTTTATCTGCCGGAGGAGGTTATTATACTTTCCCCAGTTTGACCGGATGGCCGGACAGGAGTTCCACCACTCCGGAGATATACACCGGTATAACTGTCTGTTTCGTACCTTTTTCCCCCACTTGGACCATTTATTATGATTTTAACCTGGGCGATGGGATTTACAGCACTTTCTCATTAAACCAACTTTTCCAGATCAAAAACCAAACCCTTAACCCATCAATAACAGTTGGTTATACCAACCAATATCATAAGATTGGAGTAGAACAGGGTTGGTCAGACATAAATTTCGGAGTCTCTGCCGATTTTGCCCTTAAGAACATAACCATAAGCCCTTCCGTTAATTACGTCATCGTCCCCAATCAAACCATAAACGATGAAAACGAATTCTGGGTGGGACTTAAAGTGTGTTGGGCGACTAAAGAAACGGATTAGTCCACTGGTGATATTCGATTCACCGTCCACAGCTTAAGTATTTGAAACCATGTTTTGCGGCGGACGGCGCCCAGACGGGCGTCCGTCTGGACGGACGATGGACAGCGGACAGATTATTTTCTTATTAAACCATGAATATGCATATCAAAGACTGCGACGAAGCGCTTTCCTATCTTTACAATCTCGAGCGCTTCGGGATGAAGCTGGATCTATCGAATATCAATGCCCTGATGAAGCATCTGGGAAATCCTCATCTGAAATTCCCATCCATTCATATAGCCGGAACCAACGGAAAAGGCTCAGTCGCTGCCATGCTTCACTCCATACTGTGCGAAGCCGGATACAGAACCGCCCTTTATACTTCCCCTCATCTGGTGGATTTCCGAGAGAGAATCAGAGTTGGACAAGAACCGGTAGAAAAAGACTTCATCTTCGATTTCGTGCAGGAATTAAAAGATGAGATTGACCAAAACGGTTATACCTTTTTTGAGGTGACCACTGCTTTGGCTTTCCGGTATTTTGCGGAAAAGAATGTAGACATTGCAGTCATTGAGACTGGCCTCGGAGGCCGGCTGGATGCCACCAATGTTATAACTCCTTTGGTGTCAATCATTACCACCATCGGATTGGAGCATACCGAGCATCTGGGGGATACTATTCCTGAAATTGCAGGAGAAAAAGCCGGGATTGTCAAAACCGGCATTCCCACCATCACCGGAGTAGATCAGTCGGAGGCTTTAAAGGTGATAAAGTCTATCTGCAAAGACAGGGATTCAGAGCTATATGTGGTACAGGAAAAATCGAATTGCATCATTCTGAAATCCTCAATTTTTGGATCGAAATTCAATTTCTCATCCGAAACTGACCAATTCGAAGCGGTGGAATTGAACTTGACAGGTGAGTATCAGGTTCTTAATGCTTCCATCTGCTTGAATGCGATTCACCAATTAAGATTATTGGGCTGGAAAATCGACGAGCCGGCGATCAGAGATGGTTTGAAAAAAGTCAATTGGCGGGGAAGATTGGAAGTCTTTCGGAAAGAACCCCTAGTCCTCTTGGATGTTGCCCACAATCCGGTGGGTATACAGACTTTGATTCAAGCCCTTGATAGGTTTTTCCCCGAAAAAAAGATTATCTTCATATTCGGTGTGATGGAGGACAAAGATTATCATTCCATGTTAAATGAAATATGTCCTAAAGCTAAATTCATCGTTCTCACCAAACCGGATTACAAAAGATCGGCTGAACCGGAAGTACTGGAAGAAACTCTGAAAATATCCAAAACCCCCTACGAGATTATCACACATATCAACCAAGCCTACCTTTTTGCTCTCAAGAATGCCAAACCCGATGACATCATCTGCATTACCGGCTCGCATTTCACAGTGGGGGAGTTTTTGAGTTCTTTTTAGCCATTCCCAAAGAGAATTGAGCTTTGTAGCCGCAAACTTTAGTTTGCGGGGGTATGGGGAAAATACAATACAAATAAAGAGCAAGTTTAAGTTGACAAGAGGTGGAGAATAATTTATACTTATCATCAAGCAGAAAACGAAATATAGATTACGAAAACTCATGAAAAACATAAAATGGCTGATCCTGTTAATCTTTTTTGGAGTCAGTTTATTTTACTGTCAAATCGCGGGAGCATTTGAGAATTCATGGGCTATATATAAAAACTTAGATCTTTCACCGGATGAATCCAAAGTCGTTTTTGAACGATGTAATTTTTTCGAAGGTGAAGGCTGTGATGACTCCGTGCAGGGTAACGATATTTACATAGTTGATATCGATGGAAAAAACCTGGAAAGTGTAACCACATCTACCTCGAGTTTACAGAATCTATCTCCTGACAAATCCTTACTCTTATGTCCCATGCCTGGCGGGCTGTTCTTGGTGGATTTGGAAACCGGTGCTAAAGTAAAACAAATTGCAGAAGGTAGCCAGATCGAACAATTCTCCTGGTCTCCAACCGGTAAGGAGTTCCTTTTGACAACCCGGTCCGATTCAACCGGAAAAGCCAAAGCATCGCTCGTCAATGTCAAGACCTTTGAAGAGACGGCTTTAGACTCAGATTTTGTGCTGGTCGATTTACCCTTTCAGTGGCTTTCGGATGGGAGCGCTTTTCTTTATTTGATGCCTGAACCATATCCGGAGATCTATTTCTGGGATATAGCGACAATGAGGAGAGATCTTATGGCTTCAGGAAACCCGGACGAAAGATTTGATTTTTTTAATATCAGTCCGGATAATCAAAAAATGTTATATAAATACATGGATTATTTCAAGATCCAAAACTTGGATCATTCTCCCGGTCGACATAACCGGAAAATCGTCTGCAGAGAGGTTGACCTTCCTGATTGGGCTTATGAAGAATTGAATAAACTGCTTTGGTCTCAAGGGGGAGAAGATGTTTTAAAACGAATGGATTGTGTTATGCTTCAAAGAGATTTTGGACGCCCCTTTTTCTTTGCAAAAATACAGGTTTTGTGGTCTCCGGATGGTCAACGGGTCTTAATTAAAGGTAAGGATCAAATCTGGATTTATGATCTTACAGCGGACAAATTCACTCCCCTCTGGAGAGATACTGCCACTGTCATTGCGGATGTTGTGTTTGATCCGAGACTTGAGAGAATATTTTTGTCGACTGTTGAATGGCATGATCGCAATGGTAATGGTGTATTCGACTGGTTGCCTGAAGGTTTCACCAATTTGAACGTCTTGGACCTAAAGGAGGGTAAACCGAGAGTTCTTGTACAACAGACAAATCTTATTAATTTTCTCAGTTTCTCTTCTGATGGTAAATTTTTGGCTTTTGAAAAGGATGAAAATATCTGGTTGCTAAACCTAGAAACCCTAATTACCAGTAAATTGACTCCATTTGGTGGAAAAAATGCGCAATGGCTGAAAAATGACAAAAAGATCATGTTCAAGAATGGAGGAAGGGTTTATGATTCCGGGGAAAAAGGTTCCCTTTATACTATTGATGTTGATGGTAAGAATCTTATGCGTTTGACTATGGATAAAGCAATGCAACCAGTCTGGCTGAGTAATAATGAAATTTCAGTAAAAAACGAGGGGAAATACTGGAAGGTCAACTTGGATAAACTGGGAGTAACCGAAATGAATGTTCCTCCTAAAAAAGCCCCAAGAGTAAAAGGAGAAAAGTATGAGGTTTATATAAAAGAATTCACATCTGGATTTTCTCCCATAAAAGTAAACGAAATTTGGGTGAAGGAAATTGCAACTTCAAAATCCTGGAAAATAGCAGAAGCCATCAAGAACTGGTGATTCTTCAAACTACATTCATAATCAAATAGGATAAAATGAAATTCATAGCCGATTTTCACGTGCATTCCAAATACAGCCGGGCCACCTGCACGACGGAAAAAAGGATTGTAAAAAGACTCATAAGGTTGATGGTTTTAGTATTCCTTTTGATTACTGTGGTTAATACATCATCAAGGGCTTGGATGGCTGAATGGGCAACTTACAAAAGACCAGTTTTGGACCCAAATGAGACGAAGGTGGTTTTTGAATCTTGCTACAATGTTGAGGAGCCGGAATACGGAGATTCTTTAAAAGACAGTGACATCTTTCTCGTGGACATAAACACCAAAGAATTGAGACCATTATCCTTTGATATTGAGAACTCC
This sequence comes from uncultured candidate division Zixibacteria bacterium, assembly GCA_903908285.1. Lineage (GTDB taxonomy): Bacteria > Zixibacteria > MSB-5A5 > MSB-5A5 > SM1-73 > CAIVRH01. Next base: position 136,971 of record CAIVRH010000029.1, on the reverse strand, counting down.
TGGCTCTCTCCGGATAAATCCAAAATATTGATTCAAACCCATTATGGACTATATCTTCTTGATTTGGTAAACAAAACCCTGCCAAAAGAAATCTTTAACCGTTTTCCTTCCGGCGGTTTTGACGACAGAAATAATCCGATCATTATGGTTTCCTGGGCTCCCGATAGCAAAAAGTTTCTTTTCATCCGAGCGTTAGGCTTCGATGGGAAACGAATTTCTTCGATCATTGATGCAGCGACCTTCGAAGAAACCATTCTTAAAGTGGATTTACTTCCCTGTGCACTGGCATGGCACCCGAATTCAAACGAGATCTTTTTTGACCAAGGCGGTGATGTAAACTGTATAGACCTGAGTGATGAAAGAACATTTGTTGTACTTTCTGGTTATCCGGATACATCCTGCAGTGAACCCATAATAAGTCCCGGCGGGGACAAAGTTCTATATCAGGCGGATTCTTACTTCAAGTTTCGTTTTATTGGATCCATATTCAAGACAATATTCGCCAGATGGGTAGAGCTTCCGGATTGGGCTGCCAAGGTTTTAAATGAAGCAGTCTGGCATGGTGACACTGAATTGGTGAAACAGATGCAGTATATTCTGCTGGATGGTCCGATTTCCGGTCTTCGATTCATTTGGTCGCAGGATGGAAACAGAATTTTAATCAAGGACAAATGTGCGATATGGCTTTATGTCCTGGCAGACTCTTCTTTTATCCCGGTTCATTACGATTCAATGACCATATCAGAAATGGTTTGGAGTCCGAATCAGGAGGATATTTTCTTTGTCTCTCAATATCAAAAGGATACTAACCAGGATGGAAAGATTGATAAAACTTTCGGTAATTTGAATGTGGTTAATCTTAAGAACAATTCCTTCAAAACTGTACTGCTCGAGATAGAATCATTACGGAATTTGGCTTTTTCATCTGATGGTTTATTACTTGCTTACGAAACCAAAAGTAACATATGGATATTGAACACAACTGCCTTTAGGAGTTATCCTTTAACTACTTCCGGAGGAACTAAACCTCAATGGTTGGCAAACAATGAAAAGCTTTTATTTGAGAACAAAAATTCACTTTACACTATAGATAAAAAGGGACAGAACCTTGCCCGTATAACCGTGGCTAATGGGCGAAAACCTGGTTGGTTGAGCGATAATGAGATCATTATCCAGAGTGGAGATAAATACTGTAAGATAGCAATTGATAAATTGGAAGTCAAAGAGCAAACTACACCTTTTAAGACAATCCCGGTCTCGAAAAGTAAAAAGTATGAGGTCTATGTAACGGAGAGCAAATTTGACATGCAACCTTATGAGGTATCAGAAATTTGGGTCAAAGAGATTAAAACCGACAAATCCTGGAAAATTAAGGAAGCTTGGAAAAACTATTGAATTATTTATCTGACATCGTGTTAATAGAGGATAAAAAATGAAATTCATTGCCGATTTTCACGTGCATTCCAAATACAGCCGAGCCACCTCCAAGGATATGGATGTGGAGAATATGGCTCGCTGGGCTAATCTCAAAGGGGTGGGCTTGCTGGGTACCGGAGATTTCACCCATCCTTTTTATTTTACCGAGTTGAGACAGAAATTACAGCCAACCGGGAATGGTCTTTTCACTTTAAAGAAAGAGTATAAAAAGTCGGTCGGAAACGGTCAGCAAAACGAAATTCATTTCATGCTCACCACCGAGGTGAGCAACATGTTTCAGCAGGGGGGCGGTTCCAGACGAATTCACACCATGATCTTTGCCCCCACCTTTGAGATCGTGGAAAAGATAAATGAGGAGCTCCGTCAATTTGGGAAATTAGGCTCGGATGGTCGGCCGATCTTCGGATTTCCCGCCAAGGAATTGGTGGAGATCATCACCGACATATCGAATGAATGTTTCATCGTACCCGCTCATGCCTGGACCCCGTGGTTCTCGGTATTCGGTGCCAATTCCGGCTTCGATTCCATCGAAGAGTGCTACGAGGAGCAGACCAAACACATCTCCTGTATCGAAACCGGCCTATCCTCCGACCCGCAGATGAACTGGCGCTGGTCCAAGTTAGACAAGATTGCCTTGATCTCCAACTCGGATGCCCATTCTCCCAGCCGTATCGGCCGAGAAGCGAATGTATTCGACTGTGAATTAGACTTTAAGGAGATCATCCAAGCCATCCGAACCAAAGATAAGACCAAATTTCTCTCCACCATCGAATTCTTCCCGGAGGAGGGGAAATATCATTACGACGGTCACCGGAGCTGTGATATTCTCTTTGCGCCCGCGGAATCGAGAAAGAATAAAAATATCTGCCCGGTTTGCGGGAGGAAATTAACCATCGGAGTGATGAACCGGGTCGAATGCTTGGCAGATCGGCCATCCGGATTTACTCCCCCTGGCGCAATTCCGTATAAAAACATGATCCCTCTGATGGAGATAATTGCGGAAGCATTGAACTTGGGGACGGAGACCAAAGGGGTGGATAACGAGTATCTGCGGCTGGTTTCCATCTTCGGCTCCGAGTTTCGAATACTGTTCGATCTTCCTTTACCGGAATTAGAAAAGAACACCCCACCCAAGATACTTGAAGGAATCAAGAGAGTGAGAGAAGGAGATTTGAAAATTATCCCCGGCTATGACGGGGTTTACGGGAAAATTCAGATATTCGCGGAAAAGGAGAAGGCGGAGACGAAACAGTTGGGACTTTTCTGACCTCACCCCCTATCTCCCCCTCTCCGTAAAACGGAGAGGCAGACGCCCGTAGGGGGGACTAAGGGGGAGAGGTTTGAATTTCCCCTCCTACCAGAATATTTTGATTTTTGAATTGTAATTTTGCACTTTTCTTATTAAATTTTGAATTGAAGAACAGGATGCATCGTTACGCCCTGCACCAGATGGTACGAGGTTATGCCCATCTCGTCACATTAGACCGTGGATTGGATTACGATCTCCCCGCTTATAGGAGAGTTACCCGGCCCTTTTAAAACTATATGGCTCAAACCTTCAATAGGCCATTGTATGATTCTTGATCTTTCTACTTGAGGTAAAACATTATCCGATAAATAAATCCACCAAAGGAGGTTGGTAATGATTCGTTATATTATTCTTTCCGGTTTAATCATCTCATTTGCGTTTTTTGGTATCAGTCTGGCTGAAATTCCTAAGCTGATTAACTATCAGGGGATGCTTACGGATGATGCCGGTACTCCCCTGAGTGGTTCTTACAATTTGACCTTCAAAATATACGATGATACGACAGGGGGAACTCTCAAATGGAGTGAAACTCAAAACGGAGTTCAAGTTCAGAACGGTTTGTTTAATATAGCTTTAGGCAAGGTAAGCGCTTTGAATCTGGCATTCGATCAATCTTACTGGCTGGAGGTCGGATTGGGTGCCGAAACCATGCCCCGCATGAGGATCACCAGCACAGGCTATGCTTATCGTGCCTGGGTGGCAGACAGCGCGAGGATAGCTCCAATTGCCCCTACTGGCGGTGGTTGGACCGATAATGGGGAGGACATAAGGCTGACCACCAGTACCGATAATGTGGGAATTGGGATAGATTCTTCACACGTGAAGCTGCACATTTATGACAAAAAAAACGGCTTTGCCGGCATAGTCATTGAAAATCCCGACACAGGCGTTTTATCCCAAGAAGGGATCTACTTCGGGGCTGAAGGGGGGTTGCTAGCAGGGATCCATGTAAATAATGAGAGAAGTTCCTATTTTCCCAATCAACTGAGCGTTTGGAATAACAGGACCAATGGTAGCATTTTTTTAGGAGCCGCCGAAGGATTTATGAAAGTCGAGAGCAATGGCTATGTGGGCATTGGTACGCTGTCACCTTCACAAATGCTGCATATCTCGGATGATAAAAACGATTTAGTGGGTATACAAATTACGAATCTGGACGCGGGGTCATCCTCAAGTGAAGGGATCTACTTTGAGAACGAAAACGGGACTCTGGCGGGAATGGTTCTATACGATGAAGGAGCCATCAGCTATCCGGATCATATGCGTATTTTCAACAACCGGCCTAACGGTTCCATTCATCTATTAACCCTGGGAGGAGCATTGGAAATAACTAACAGTGGCTATGTCGGAATCGGCACCTCCGCTCCTGCCTACAAGACGGACGTGGTGGGCAACCGCATCCGTCTGCGAGCTTCAACCTCGGCCGGGGCAAAAGAGATCATGCTAAGAACGGATGGTGCTGCCATAGACCTGGAAGCCAACAACGGAGATCTTTTCATCCAATCTGGAACAGGCAACACCGTCATGCAAGCCTCCGGTCGCAACGTGGGCATCGGAATAACCGGTCCCACCGAGAAACTGGATGTTAACGGGACAGCGAGATTGAGAGGGATCCCCACCGGAGGCGGGGCCGCTGTTTTAGTGGATGCTAACGGGAAACTGTGGAAGCAGAATTCGAGCAGAAGATATAAAGAGAAGATAAAAGAGCTTGAGATTGATCCGGAGAAAGTTCTACTTTTGAATCCCGTGGGATTTACCTGGAAGACCACCGGAGAGGAAGATATTGGCCTCATCGCAGAAGAGGTGGAGCAGGCGCTTCCGGATCTGGTGATTCATGACGGTGAAGGCAAGCCGGATGCAGTGAAATACGATAAGGTGGCGATTTATCTTTTGAAGATCGTGAAAGATCAACAGGAAAGGATATCGGCATTGGAGAAGGAGGTAGCCCAGCTGCGGAAATAGAATATGATTTAAAACCTTTTGGATTATTTTAACCTTCCCCTGTTTTCTCCTCTCCATATTTGTAGATAGGGGGGACTAAGGGGGAGAGGTTGGAATTTCCTTCTCCCCATTGGGGAGAAGGATATAGGATGAGGGGGTATGTTAAAAATTCAAAAAGCAAAATGTAAAATTGCAGTTTAAAATTCAAGATTGAGTTATTGGAAAAAATATGAATTATCAGGTACTTTACGGGAGCTTGATCTGCAAATGCAAACAATTTTTATTTTTGAATTGTAATTTTGCACTTTTCTTATTAAATTTTGAATTGAAAGACAGATGCTTCGCTACGCTCAGCATGACACTATAGCACAAACAAGGAAATAATATCATGGCAATGGAAAGAGAAAAGATAGTACCGGTATATATCGAAGAGGAGATGAAATCCTCCTACATCGATTACTCCATGTCGGTGATCACCGCCAGAGCTTTGCCGGATGTACGCGATGGCTTGAAGCCCTCCAACCGGCGGATTATGGTGGCGATGAACGATCTGAACCTGTCCCCGGGAAGGCCGCACCGTAAGTGCGCCAAGATCGCCGGCGACACCTCGGGAAATTATCATCCCCACGGCGAGCAGGTGGTCTACCCCACCCTGGTGCGGATGGGACAAGACTTCAACATGCGCTATATGCTGGTCGATGGTCAGGGAAACTTCGGCTCGGTCGACGGCGATGCTCCGGCAGCGATGAGATACACCGAAGCCAGACTGTCTCATGTAGCCATGGAGATGCTGGAGGATTTGGATAAAGAGACGGTCAAATTTATCCCCAATTATGATGACACTCGGCAGGAACCGGTAGTTCTGCCCAGCAAGTTCCCCAATCTGATTTGCAACGGCGCTTCCGGCATTGCAGTGGGAATGGCGACCAATATTCCCCCGCATAACTTGAACGAAGTGGTGGATGCACTGATGGCTCTGATTGCCGATCCGGAATTGGGGGAGGATGAGCTTTTAGGTCATATCCATGGTCCGGATTTTCCCACCGGCGGGATCATTCAGGGAAAACACGGGATAGTGGAAGCATACAAAACCGGACGGGGACGGGTGATCATCCGGGCGAAAGCCAGTATCGAAAGACAGAAAAGCGGCAAGGAAAGCATCGTGATCACCGAGATACCGTATCAGATCAACAAAACCAATCTGTTGGAAAGGATAGTGGATCTGGTGCGGGATAAGTTAATTGAGGGTATCTCGGATTTAAGAGACGAATCGGACCGGGATGGAATGAGGATTGTGGTGGAGCTGAAAAGGGATGCTCAGGCGGAGGTAGCCTTAAATCAGTTGTTCAAACACACCCAGATGCAGACCACCTTTGGGGTGATCATGCTGGCTTTGGTGGACGGCGCCCCCAAGGTGCTGACGCTTAAAGAGATGCTCGCGTTCTTTGTCGAACACCGGCACGATGTGGTCACCAAAAGAACCCAGTTTGAGCTGAAAAAAGCGGAGCAAAGAGCCCATATACTGGAAGGTTTGAAGATTGCATTGGATAATATAGATGCGGTGATCAAGCTGATCCGCTCATCCAAGAACCCGGATGAAGCCAGGAAAGGCTTGATGGAGAAGTTCAAGCTCTCCGAGATCCAAGCTCAGGCAATTCTGGATATGCGCTTGCAGAGGCTCACCGGTCTGGAAAGAGAAAAGGTCGAGCAGGAATATCTGGAAGTGATCCAGCTGATCGAGAAGCTGAAAGGAATTTTGGCCAGCAAGGTCTTGCGAATGAACATAATCAAAGAGGAACTGCTGGAAATTAAGAAAAAGTACGGAGACGAGCGGAGGACCGAGATCAGAGCGGAGGAAGAAGAGGAGTTTACGGTCGAGGATTTGATTGCCGAAGAGGACATGGTGATCACCATCACCCATACCGGATATATCAAGAGACTGAGCGTTACTTCATACCGCAGACAGGGTCGGGGCGGTAGAGGGGTGATCGGGATCGAGACCAAAGATGAGGATTTCGTCGAGCATCTATTCATCGCCTCCACTCATAACTATATCCTGTTCTTCACCCCCAAAGGCAGGTGCCACTGGCTCAAGGTGCACGAGATTCCCGTGGGCGGCAGATTAGCCAAGGGTAAACCTATCATCAATATGCTGGAATTAGTTGGAGAAGAGAAGGTGGCGGCTTTTGTGCCGGTGAGGGAATTCGATGACAAACACTTTGTGGTGATGGCAACCCAAAACGGGATCATCAAAAAAACTCTCTTGTCTGCCTTCAGCAATCCGCGAAAAGGCGGAATCAACGCTATGAACGTCCCGGAGGATGATAATCTAATCGAAGTTTGGCTCACCGACGGAACTTGCGATATAATCCTGGGTACCAGAGAAGGGCAGGCCATCAGATTCCCCGAGGGTAAGGTTCGGGATATGGGAAGAACGGCTTACGGGGTGAAAGGGATCACTTTGAAGAAGAAAGACCGGGTGATAGGAATGGTGGTGGTGAAACGGGATACTACTCTCCTTTCGGTGACGGAAAATGGTTTCGGCAAGAGAACCGCCATATCCGATTACCGGGTGACCAACCGGGGCGGCAAGGGGATCATCAACATCAAGGCCACGGAGAGAAACGGGAAAGTCATCACTATAAAAGAAGTGGTGACCGACGACGAGCTGATGCTGATAACCCAAAAGGGAATCATCATCCGCCAGCCGGTTACCCAGATCAAGGTGATCGGTCGAGCCACCCAGGGGGTGAAGTTGATTAACTTGGATTCCGGCGATAAGGTGGTGGATGTAGCCCGGGTAGCGAAGAGCGAGGAAGGGAATGGTAAGGATCAGGACAGAGCTGATACCGGGATTGAAAACCAGACCGACACTGGGACTGAGTCTGAGACTGAGACGGAAAATTAATCATCTGTTTGAAGGTAATAATATCGTAGCCGGGGCTCCCCAGCCCCGGCGGATTCTCGAAAGACTGGACAAGGTATGAACCGCATGGTTAATACCAATTGTGCCCAGCTTACATGGATATAATTATTTTATATGCCTGGTTTCACTGGCTACAAGATAGCTATTTTGGCACTTCTTTTTATATTAATCGTTCGTTTACTGCTTGTAGGATGGCAGAAGGTAGCAGTTACCCGCACCGGCGAAAAATTCAAATTTCTCTTGACCAAATCCCCATTCTCCACCGACGTCACTTGGCGTGATGTGAGATATTCCCTTCTGGTAGTGATCGATTCGTTAATTTCCATTATAGTATTGGTCTGGTTAGTGGAAGAGCTGTTTTAACCTCTCCCCCTGTGTCCCCCTCTCCGTGACACGGAGAGGGGGATTAAGGGGGTGAGGTTTTTGTCTTCTTCTCTTTACCTTCCATCTTAAATCATAAGCTATTTTAGTATTTGTAGGTCCGAAATGTCCTTGAGGACTTTCGGACAAAACTCTATGTTTTCAAACACCATATAAATCAAGGGATTACATCCGACATCTGATTATTTCCCTTGATTTTTCTCCATTTTCAGTTAAATTTATATTAGACAGGATAGTTTGTAGGTCCGAAATGTCCTTTCAGGACTTTCGGACAAAAGACCGAGTTGAATTCTCCCTCAAGCAAATATGAGGTCTGCCATGCATTCACATAAACGCACTTTCAATATCAAACATTATTGGATTTGGCTGGTCGGATTTGTTGCTTTGCTTTGGGTTCTGCTCCGTAGCGGAACCAATCCCAAGCGGCTAACCTATCCCTGTCAAAGGGCAGCCATGCCCATCGCCGCCAGCTGGTTTTTGGCGATGGCAGGGTTCTTTGCGGGCAGCTTATTTTTTCGTCGATTTGCCAAATTTTGTGGTGCCGCGATTCTACTTGGTGGAATTATATGGTTTGTGGCAGCATTACCGGAATTTGGCAGATCCCAGGTGAAACCTTTGGCATCGCTTCCGGTTTGGGAAGTTCCCGATCCGGTTTCTACCGTTTTTGTGTTGGACTCTATTCCCCCCACCTCCGGATCACTGGCTGCCGGCAATGCTTCCGTGCCCGACTCATATCTGCCCGATCCGGCCATCGACACCCTGCTTCTGATGATGGAGAAAAAGGGGACTTACCTGCATCAAACAGTTGTCCACCCCGAAGGGATTGTCGGGTCGGATAACGTGGTAATCATCAAGGGGAACTGGCAGTGGACTTCACGAAACACCACCAGTGCCGACCGGGTAAAGGGTTTGATCTGGCGAATTCTAAACCATCCCGACGGTTTCTCCGGTGAAATCCTCGTTTGCGACAATACCCAGGACATCGGAACCGGAATCAACCAGCAGGATAACAACTCGGAAGATACCGCCCAGTCCATCCCGGATGTGGTGAACACTTTTCGTGCCAAAGGGTATCCGGTATATTATCTCGATTGGAAATACATCTGGAATGTTGTTGCCACCGAATACTCCACCGGAGACTATAATGACGGATATGTCTATGAAAGTTCCAGCAAGATCACTTATCCCAAGTTCCGCTCTCCTTCCGGTGATTACTATATTTCCATGCGTTACGGTGTATGGGATTCTCTCTCTTCAAGCTATGATCATTCCCGGTTGTGCATAATAGACTTCCCGGTTTTAAAAGCCCACAGCTTGGCGGGAGCAACGATTGCGGTCAAGAACTGGATCGGAATGCTCACCACAGCCTACTCCTCCGAGCGATTCGGAAACTGGACCAACATGCACAACACCTATTTCTTCGGAACTTATGCCCTGGTGGCACGGGTGATGGCTGCGACTTTCCCCAGACTCAGCATCGTGGATGCGGCTTGGACTACCACCTACGGGCCAAATAATCTCAACTGGGTTCAAAATACGAAAATGCTCTTAGGTTCCACCGATCCGGTGGCGGTGTCATGGTATTCAGCCAAATTCATACTCACTCCCATTGCCCGGTATCCGGATCAAACCAACCCGGATTATTCCTCTGGCAGCTACAACGTAAAACTCGCCAACTGGACCACATTTCTGCACGACTCCGCCGGATTTGCCTGCACTAAAGACTCATCGGAGATTTCAGTTTACGACCGGGGGATTCTGGGAGGGAGCGAATATTTATGCGGAGACGCTAACGGGGATAAAGTGATCGATGTGGGGGATGTGGTCTATGTGGTTAACTATCTCTTTAAAAGTGGTCCCGTCCCCAATCCTTTTATAGCGGGAGACGCTAATTCCGATGGGTTGATTAGTATTGGTGATGTGGTCTATCTGATCAACTATTTATTCAAAAGCGGACCAGTGCCCTGCGGCTAACGAATCAATCGTTGAAGGGTTTGCTTCCCGCTCTGGTTGGATGTTATCATCCAACAAAAACTCTATCCGCGTAGCAGAGGCTTTACTTTTGTCCTGAGCGAAGTCGAAGGATGCCTCTGCGGTATATCCCATTAACATAGGGGCGGGAATCGCGTATGCGTTCATACGAATATCCCGCCCATTTTCTTTTCCGGAAATCTTTCTTAACCTCACCCCCTTTAATCCCCCTCTCCGTGTAACGGAGAGGGGGACATAGGGGGAGAGGTTTATTTGTTTCCTTCTCTTTACATTCCATCTCAAAACACTTATATTTTTTCCATGTCAAAGGGAAACACAGGAAATCTTTCTTCAATTGAGGATACCATAGCCGCCATCTCCACTCCTTTGGGGGAGGGGGGTATCGGGATCGTTCGCCTTTCGGGGAAGGATGCCGTCAAAATTGCAGAGAAAATCTTTAAAGGCGAAAAGCCGGTCAGCCAGATAAGTTCTCATCGGGTTACTTACGGGGAAATAATCGATCCGCAAACCGGCGATACCGTGGATGAGGTTCTTCTTACTGTATTTAAAGCGCCCAACAGCTATACCACCGAAAATCTGGTGGAGATCAGCTGTCACGGGGGTCAATTGGTGGTTTCAAAAGTGTTGGAGCAAACCTTGAAATGTGGGGTTCGTTTGGCGGAGCCGGGGGAATTCACCTTGCGTGCATTCATAAACGGCCGTATCGATCTCTCTCAAGCAGAGGCAGTGGCAGAGGTGATCCGGGCAAAGACCGATTTGGGATTGAAACTAGGATTAAAGCATCTAAAGGGGGATCTTTCGGAGAAAATCAATTCATATCGGGACAGGTTGATCGATCTTTTAGCCAGGTTAGAGGTGGAAATAGATTTTTCGGAGGAGGAGATCGAGCCATTAGAGGGGGATAAAGTAATCGAAGAGCTTCAATCGATTCAAAACGAGATCAACGACTTGCTTTCCACATATAATGAGGGGAAAATCCTTAAAGAAGGTTTGAACGTTGTCATCATCGGCAAACCCAACGTGGGGAAATCGAGCCTGCTGAATGCTCTTTTGAAAGAAGACCGGGCTATCGTGACCCCTATCCCCGGAACCACGCGGGATGTGATCTCGGAGTTCGCCAATTTCAAAGGAATCCCGGTGCGATTGGTGGACACTGCGGGTTATCGAATCTCCAAAGATATCATCGAGTTGGAGGGGATCAAACGGACCAAAATCGAAATGGGCGAAGCGGATTTGCTCCTTTTGGTCATGGACACTTCATCTGAAATCAATGAAGAGGACTTGAATCTCCTGCAGGAAATGATAACTTTAAAAAACAAATATCTGCTTGTTTTCAACAAAATCGATATAGCTTCAGCGGATTTGGTCCGGAAGAATATGGAAAAACTCAAAGACAAGTCAATTGTAAAAGTTTCAGCATTAAAAGGTGAGGGGCTGGATAGTCTGAAGGACATGATCGTGTCAAGCTCACTGGTTTTACAAAAAGACCAGACCCAGGGGGTGCTTCTTTCCAGCATCCGGCACAAGGATGCGCTTTTGAGAGCGAAGAAGAGCTTGTCCCTGGCCATGGATAGCGTAAAAAATAAGATGAGTCCGGAGTTTGTGGCTTTGGATGTCAAGGGGGCTTTGGATGCCATCGGTGAAGTGGTGGGGAAAACGGTAACGGATGACATTTTGAATAAGATATTTTCTGAGTTTTGTATAGGGAAATAAATCATAACTATCACTCTGAGTATAGCCATACTGAGTAGCACTGCCCACCTTAAATCAGGGCATGGACTGGGCTGTTGAAAAGTATCTTATTGTGTCTTTTAGAAAATATGGATAATCGTAGGGACAGCCCTTGTGGCTGTCCTCTTTAGAGTAAGGACAGGGACCCCGCAAAAGCGGGATTTCGCAAGCTCAACAAGCCCTGTCCCTACGAAGCACATACCCTTGAAAAGGGTTTTCAACATCCCCATTGACGGGCAAGGCAAAGATGTATTTATTATAACTTGATTGGAGGAAAGTGGCAGTGATTGAACATCTGGTGATAACAGCATTACCAGTTCTGTTCCTTATAGTTTTGTTCGGTGGCGGAGAAATGTTCCGGCGCAAAAACATAAATATGGACGGTGAGCCGCCTATAGACAAAACCCTCTTTTATGTCAGCAAGTATACGATCGTTGTTTTGTGGGGTGTTATGGTTTTAACCGCTTGGGGAATCAACCCTCCTTTTATTAGGAGACCGGTTTCGGTTAAGTGGATTTCTTTAGGTTTATGGGTCTTTGGATTCTTGTTATTATTCGCCGGCCGATTGAAGCTGGGGAATTCCTTCCGGCTCGGTTCTCCGCAGGAGAGCACCAGTCTAAAAGTGGACGGTTTATACAAAATCAGCCGGCATCCGATGTATCTGGGCGTGTACGCAACAATCCTGGCTTCGGTTTTATACACCATGAATCCGGTTTTCCTGCTCTTGGCCATAGCCGTAATCTGGATTCACCACAAAATAGTTGTTGCAGAGGAATGGCATTTGTTCAAGGAGTTCGGCGAAGAGTATAAGAATTACTGCAGCCGGGTCAGGCGATACCTGTAAAAGGTGGTTTTCGGATATGAACTCAAAGAATCCTGTGATAGTCGCGAAAAATCTTACCAAAAAATACGGTAACCTCACCGCTGTGGACGGCATTTCATTTGAGATCCACGAAGGGGAGTGTTTCGGCTTTCTGGGACCCAACGGAGCGGGTAAGACCACCACCATCCGGATGATTCACTGCGTCTCCCCCATCACCTCCGGCACGGTAACGGTATTAGGCAAGCCGTCGCATATCGACAACCGGGAGATCAAGCTGATCACCGGGGTGATACCGCAGGAGATCAACTTGGACCCCGACCTGACGGTTTACGAGAACCTGATGATCTTCGCCAAGTTTTTTGATATCCCGCACATCGAAAGCAAAAAAAGGGTTAACGAGCTGATCGATTTCGTCGAGCTGGAGAGCAAGCGGAACAGTAAGATCGACGAGCTTTCCACCGGAATGAAACGGCGGCTCCTGGTTGCCCGGGCGCTCCTGAACAATCCGAAGCTGATCATTGCGGACGAACCCACCACCGGACTTGATCCGCAAGCCAGGCATCTGATCTGGGAGAGGTTGAGATCGCTTAAAAGCCGGGGCACTACCCTGTTGCTCACCACTCAATATATGGAAGAGGCGGAACAGCTTTGCGATCGTCTGATGGTTATGCACCAGGGGCGAATCTTAAAAGAGGGTTCACCCCGTCAGTTGATCTCCGACGAGATCGGCAGGGAAGTGGTCGAAATAAGGATAGCCAAAGAGGAGGATGAAAAGCTGATCGCCCAGATGGCGGACCTCGCTTGCGGACATGAACGGGTGGGGGATACTCTCTACTTTTACTGCCGGGACGGGCATGAATTGATGAAGAAAATTGTGGATTTCAACCTTCCGAACGTCTTGAACCGCCCGGCCACTTTGGAAGACGTTTTTCTCAAGCTAACCGGCAGGAGTTTGATCGAATAGGTAGGGGGGTTGGTAGCCGCAGACTTTAGTCTGCGTGGTAGACTCTTGAATCCCCTCTCTTCTTAAGAGAGGGGAATAAAAGGGGTGAGTTCGGTTTCATTTGCCCCTAAAGGACGCATAACATGAATCTTTCTTACCGCATATATTATGTCTTTTACCGGAACCTTATTTCATACAAAAGGTTCGTTCTCACCACCTTCGTGGTCAGTCTGGGGCAGCCGCTCTTCTATCTGATCACCTTCGGCATCGGCATGGGCGCATATATGGGGTATTTCGGCGGGAAGCCCTATCTGAATTTTCTCGTCCCCGGCGTTTTGGTATCTTCGGTGATGCTCTCGTCGACTTTCGAGTGTTTATACGGCACCTTCGTCAAGGTCACCTACCAGAAGCTCTTCGACTCTTTGATAGCCACCCCCGTATCCGCAGAGGATGCCATAGCCGGAGAGGTCGCCTGGGGAGCTTTCCGGGGATTGATCAGCGGGTCGCTCATGCTGGTGGTTGCCACTTTCATGCATGTATATCCGGTCTCGATAGTCAACGTTCTGCTTCTGTTGGTCTTGATGGTTTTCATCGGTATCTTGTTCGGCTCGCTGGCGATGATCGTAACCTCGTTTGCGCCGAACTTCGACTTCTTCAATTACTATACCGAGCTGATTATCACCCCCATGCTCTTTTTCTCCGGAGTATTTTTCCCGCTGGACCGGTTCCCCGGTTGGATGAAATTCTTCGCCAAGTTCCTTCCTCTTACCCATGCGGTAAATATCTCCCGCTCCGCTTTCTCCGGCGAGCCTTCTCCGGGCTTGGCGCTGGACTTTTTATACATCATTCTCCTTGAATCCGCCGCTTTCTACATCGGCATCAAGCTGATGAAGAGAAGGTTGATAAAGTAGTGGTCGAAGCCCGCGCTTGTTAGAAAAATTATTATGTAAAAACGCATAATTACTGTTCTTAAGTGCTTGACAAGATGGCATGAATGATTATAATAGTTTATGAATAGATAATAATAGATGAGGAGATACGTGTTCTTGATACTTTTTTTTGTCAAGTGTGCATGACACCTGATCTTCCAAATTTAAGCTGGATATGGGCAAGTTTCAAAATATAGATTTGAGTGGCTTTTTTCTCTTGGTTTTTATCTCCTTTCTAATATAATAGATTAAATAAGCGGCAAAATCTAACAGCTATTTTTTTAAGATAAGTTTATTAATAAGTAATTTGGTATACGTTAAGAGGTGTTTATAATGAGGGATTATCATCTTCACGAGCTTTCTACACAGAAATTTGAGGATCTGGTTATCCATATTTGCCAAAAAATATTGGGAATTGGAACCATAAATTTCAGTGAAGGGCCAGATGGTGGTAGAGATGGGAAGTTTGAAGGCACTTCAAACCAGTATCCAAGTGCTGCAAGACCATGGACAGGAAAATTTATTATTCAGGCAAAAAAGACTAATAACCCTAACTCGAGTTGTTCTCATGCGGATTTTAAGACTAAGATATTGGACAAAGAAATCCCCAAAATTAAGAAGTTAAAACAAAATGGAGAAGTTGATAATTATCTCATTTTCACAAACAGAAAACTTACTGCTGAAGCACATCAGCAGCAAACGGATTATCTCAAGAATAATCTTAGCATTTCCAATGTTGAGATTATTGGAGTTGAGGCGATTACTCTTTGGCTTGATGCGAATCCTGCCATAGTAAAAACTTGTAACCTTGAGAAATTCAGAGATCCATTAAGAATACACTCTGATGACATAAGGGATGTTATCGTAGCTTTTTATAATGACCGAGAGCAGGTTGCTACGGAATTTGACAGCAAGTACTCGTTCGACTATGTAAGCCTTGAAACAAAGAACGAGCTGAATAAGTTGAGTGAAGAGTATTTTAAATATATCAAGGAAAATTCGGAGTCTTCCTTTAATGCAATAACAGCTTTCCTAAAGAAGCTGATAAACAAGAAGTATACAGATTACTACTACAATACGATTGATGAGTTGAAAGGGAAGATAATCACAAGAAAGAATGAATTTGCCAAATTCGAAGAAATTTTTGAGCATCTTTACGATACAATACTTGACAAGCATCCCGAACTTAGGGAATCGCGAACTTTGATAAATGTGTTTTTGCATTATATGTACTGTAATTGCGATATAGGTGAGAAGAAATGATAACCCCGACAAAATATATGGATTTGGACTTATCTGTAGTCAGGGTATCCTCCATGCTTATTAAGCTGTTCGAGAATAACAGAGTAATGGAATATAGTGAGGTATTGCAGTATTTGGTTGGCAAGATTGGAGAAGATGTAAAACATGTTTTTGTGCCGTCGTTGGATTTTTTATATTTACTCGGCATGATCGAATACCACTTACAGACAGATTCATTGGAATTTATTGGTAAAAATAATACGTAAACAATAATAGAAAATGAAACTAAGCAAGATATATTCAAACAGAGACGAGATATTTAAGCCCATCCACTTTAATGAAGGCTTTAATGTAATTTATGGGAAAGTCAGAAGACCCAAGGAAACTTATAAAGATTCACATAATCTAGGTAAAACCCTCCTTATTCATCTTATTGATTTTCTTTTACTTAAGGAGTTGAAAGATGGGCACTTTCTTTATGACAATAAAAAAGAGTTCAGGGGATTCGAGTTTTATCTGGAGATACTGCTTAATTCAGGTAAATATCTAACCATCAAACGATGTGTTGATAACAATACCAAGATATGTTTCAAAATTCATGACGATAAATTCCAGGATTTTAAAAATCATGGAGAAAAGCAATGGGATTACAGCGGAATGCCAATCCGGAAGGCGGTAGACAGTCTTAATTCCTATCTTGATCTTGATTCGATAGCACCATGGCCTTACCGGAAAGGTGTTTCTTATTTCTTGAGGACGCAAAGCGATTATCAAGATGTTTTCCAGATAAGCAAATTCAGCATTGGGGAACATTCTCAATGGAAGCCTTATCTTGCAAAATTATTGGGTTTTGATGACTCTTTGTTGAAAGAGAAATATGAAATAGATAAGACAATAGAGAGCAGGGAGAAATACAAGGCGGAATATAAAAAGACCTTGACTACAAAGACAGAGGAATATGACAAGCTAAAAGGAGCCATTGAAATAAAGCAGAGGGAAATAAAAGAAGCTTATGAAAAGATAGATAGGTTTAATTTTTATGAAAAAGAGCTCAGTATTAATAAAGAATTAGTCGAGAAGACTGAGACTGAAATCGCCTCTCTTAATGATCAGGTTTACAACATTAATTATGAGATTGAGAAAATTCAGGATGCTCTAGAAGCCAAAGTCAATTTTGACTTGAATGAAGTAAAACAGATATTTGAGGAAACACAGATTCATTTTCCTGATAAACTGATGAAAGGCTACACGGATTTAGTAAAATTTAATGAGAATATTTCTGCTGAAAGAAATAAGAGACTAAAAGAAAGGCTTCAAACTTTGAAGCAAGAGCAGGATTCGGTATGCGGACAACTGAGAGATTTAAATTCAAAAAGAGAGGATCTTCTCAGAATATTACGAGGAGAAGATACTTTTGATAAGTTTAAATTGCTACAGAAAAGCTTAGTGCACCAGGAGACTGATTTAGTAAGACTGCATTCTCAGCTTGAGACTCTTGATTCAGTTGCTGTCATACAAAAAGAGATAGATGGATATGAACAGAAGAGAAAAGGGCTTGTTGACAATATCAACGACCAAATTAAGGCTGGAGCGAGCTTATATTCCGATATTAGAAATGATTTTGACAGGATTATCAAAGCAGTTTTGAATATTTCAGCTTTATTGTCTATTAAGATTAATACTATGGGCAATATTGACTTTAGTGCTGATATTGTCCATGATGAAAAAACTATGGAGGCAACAAGCGAAGGCAGAGGAACAACCTACAAGAAGCTACTTTGCGCTGCTTTCGATTTGGCCATATTGAAAAATTATGCAAAACGCTCTTTTTTCAGATTCGTTTACCATGATGGCATCCTTGAGGGCCTTGATAACAGAAAGAAGAATAATTTTCTAGAACTTGTCAGGGAATATTGTGGTTCCTATGGATTGCAGTACATCTTGACTATAATTACTGCAGATTTACCAAGGGATGAAAATGACAAGGTTATTGAATTCAAGAAAGAAGAAATTATCAGGGAACTAAATGATGAGGGACAGGCTGGCACCTTGTTTAATTTGCCAAAATTCTGATTAAGATAAAAAATTTATTAAGGATTTTTAGTTTCAGATTGGAGAGGCGAAATAGTAGGTAGATCAGCAGTCCCGTGCTCTTGACACTATTCATTTGTCTGGTGCGCAGGGCACTTGATCTGTGAATCTTTGGAACCAATGCACATTAATCCTTTTTGTCGCTGGTAAGTGTCAAAAATGTGAGATGAAGTAACCATATAGTTAATAGTTGAATAGCAAACATTTACTAGGTCAACCAATCAAGCGAGGGTAACAAATGAAAACGTGGCTCGGGATAAAGTTCGGACTAACCGGTTTCGCGATGTTAATTATATTAATGAGGTTGAAAATGCATGATATCGCAAGTCACAATATGGATACCACTATTCTTGTGCTTTTTGTTGTTGCAGTTTTGATCTTGGTTCTTCCTTGGGAAAGACTGAAATACTTTAAGGCTGGTGGCGTCGAGTTGCAATTAGAACAACCGCAGGTTCAGGGAGCGTTATATGGAATGTTAGATGCTCAACCTAAGAAGCTCAGAAGACTGCTTGCGAGTTTGGGTTCCAAAATTGCTGAAGCGCAGGGGGGAAGAATCCTCTGGATAGACGATAATCCACATGTGGTTGTTGGTGAGAGGCGCTTGTTGAGGGCATTGGGAATTGAGGTTATATCAGCCACACCGGAAACCATTAAGAAAAGAATCGAGGAAGATAATGACTTTGACTTGATTATATCGGATATTCAATGGAGAGACAAACAGGGGAATGCTACCTACGGTGGTATGGAGCAAATAAAAGAACTACGCGAGAAACATGATGATCTTGTAATTCGGGACCTCCCAGTTATCTTCTATACAGCATATAAGCCGGAACAAGTTGAGAATATTAGTAAAGACGTTATGATTGTACGTTTCCAAAATATAGAGTTTTGTTACTCCATTGAGAGTTTGGTGCAAAAATCCATTACGACAATTGCAGAGAGTCGGTCGAATCCTATCAAAGTTGGGAAAAAACAACCAACATGAGTTCTAATACTAAGTTAGCTACAACAACTGTATTGCTACAAAGTAGTTAGTAGCTGTATTATGTCAGATACCTCATGCTCCTGCCACTATTCGTTTTTCAGGTGCGCAGGGCACTTGAGATAAGAGTCTTAATCGAGATATCCAGTCTGAAAAGATAAAATGGAACTATCGAGCCATCAAATCGAAAAAATCGGGGAAGCTTACGTTGCAGAGAAGCTTTACCGAGAGGGAATAAAGTTTGCTCGCCCAGACATTGACGAAGGGATAGATCTCATCGTCTATACCGATTGCGTGGATGAAGGTTTCCGAGCCCTCCCTCTTCAGTTGAAGTCTTTTTCTGGAGAGGAGTTCTTCACGGACCAGAAATATCTGAAAATTCCAGATCTCTACATTGTTTATCTTTGGAATGTGGGGACAGAGTTGCAGACCCGGGCCTTTGGAATGCCTTATTCTGAAGCAGAGAAAATTGTCGACGATCATGGTTGGAGCCGGAAAAATGGTCGATATGTCCGGACAAGAGGTACTTCAACTCTGCACAATGCCCTCGTTCCCTTCGAGATTAAAAGTTGGCGAAGTCTATTTTGGGATAGAAAAAAACACAAAGGGCGGTGTACACGCAAGAGCAAGTAGGTCTGGAGCCCCGCGCTACTGACACTATTCTAAAGGATCATTATGAATAAGAACTATAATGTGGCAGTCTTCGTCGGCAGTTTGCGGAAGGATTCGTGGAATCGCAAATTGGCAAAAGCATTGATCGCGCTGGCGCCCTTAGCCACGCAAGTTTGCAGGTTAGGAGCCTCGTGCTCCTGACACTATTCTTGGCCGCCCAATAGTCCCTCTCTCCACAAATGTGGAGAGTGGGATATCGAAGATCCTTAGGACAGGGGGAGAGGTTTAAGAAAAACTCTCCACCTTACCCACGCAGTAAATATCTCCCGCTTGAGCTTTTTCCGGCGAGCCTTCACCGGGCTTGGCGCTGGACTTTTTGTACATCGTTCTCCTCGAAACCGCCGCTTTCTACATCGGCATCAAGCTGATGAAAAGAAGATTGATAAAATAGCGGTCGGAAGCAATATCCTCAATTAATCTTAGTCGATAGAAATTATTAATCATAAATATCCCCATATAAAGCCCTGAATAAATGCCAAAAATAATCCTGCTTAAGGTAGACTCTGCTCGTTTTCGTGTTGAATCTCAATAGGTTACCAACGCACAAGAGAGCTTCATCCTGCCCTTCGGTCTTTAAGACCTCAATGTTGGAGGAAGGGGCATCAAGCCCCGTAGGAACGATTTTTCAGAAATATTATAAAAAAAGCTTGACAAAATTTGACAGTAGTCCTATATTTTTTAAGAATAGAATACAGAAATATAATTAGGGGTAGTTATAATAGGTTCGCAGGCTAAGTCCCTATAAACTTGATAAATATTAGCGGTATCAGGTTCTTGACTTAGTTGTATAAAAATAGACACGAAGGAATCTCTATTGACGCAAAGAAGACGCTGCGATAAAACCGGCGTCTCGATGTGACCACCTGATATTTCATCGGATATGACCAAGTAGACAGTTTTTTCTGCTGTGTATTATATAACACTCGGAGCGGTACCCCGGGTGTTATACCGGGCAGTATATTCAGAGTTAGGCGGCATTATGATTGGCGCTGAAAGGAGGTGAAGCGATTAGTTAGCAAAGCGGATTGCTGTCTTGTAGGTTGTTTTGGTAGAAAAACTCGACAAACTAAGGTCCTAATTGAATTGGAGGTGTATATTATGGCTGAGATCATTGAAAAATTGGGAATGGGATGGCTACCGGATTATCCCGATTTCAGGGACCACACGGTAGAGCAAGAAGATATTCCTGAAACGCTTAAAGCTTTGGGACAGGCAGATTCTGTTAAGGCCATGCTCAAGAAAGCAGGAGTAGCGGAACCGGCGGGAGTAAGCCTGCCGGTATCTGCAGATTTAAGGCCCTGGTGCTCTCCTATCGAGAACCAACTTAGTCTTGGTTCATGCACGGCCCATGCGGGTGTTGGAATAGTAGAGTATTTTGAGAAAAAGGCCTTCGGAAAACATATTGATGCTTCCAGACTCTTCCTTTATAAGGCAACCCGAAACATGTTACACTGGTCTGGAGACACCGGAGCCTTTCTTCGTACCACCATGGGCGCATTGGTATTATTTGGCGTGCCCCCGGAGGAATATTGGCCGTACACCGATAAAGGAATCGGCGAGCCTATTGTTCCAACCTACCACTTTGATCTGGAGCCGCCGGCATTCTGCTATGCCTACGCCCAGAGCTACAAGGCGATTAGCTACTACCGTTATGATCCGCCTGGAACTCCTAAGGATGCTCTGCTGAATCGGATCAAGACAAATTTAGCTGCTTATCTACCCTCGATGTTCGGCTTTACGGTGTATAGTTCCTTATCCCAGGCTGCCACAACCGGAAAGATACCTTTTCCCACACCCGGAGAGAAGATTTTAGGTGGTCATGCCATTGATGCCGTTGGTTACGACGATAGAATGACGATTAAAAACACCAATCCGGGAGGTGTCGAAACCACAGGAGCCTTACTCATCAGAAACTCTTGGGGTCCAGAATGGGGTACCGGCGGTTATGGTTGGCTCCCTTATGACTATGTGTTGAAAGGACTCGCTGTTGATTGGTGGTCAGTTCTAAAGAATGAGTGGATCGATACCGGACAGTTTAAGTTTTAAGTCAAAAGTGAGTTAGGCTGTAATTGCTGTCAAGCTAAACCGTCGCCTGATTCGGGTGTTCGTGGACGGAGAGGAAAAAGCGCCCACCCAGCCACCGACGCTTGACATTATGCCAGGGAAAAGAGTGCTTTTGTAAAAATGAGGGGAAAATCAGTCAGAGGATGAAGTTCAATGAAAGGGGACCGGCTTAGTCTGGCTCGTTACTGAACGGTCCTGTCAATCCCAACGAGCACAACCTAAGGAGGTGCTTATGCCTAGTAACAGAAAAGCCCTATGTGTCGGAATCAATCAGTTCAAGAACTATCCCGGTTCTACGTTGCAAGGTTGTGTCAATGATGCCAACGAAATGTCGGCTTTGCTGCAGAAGCTGCTCGGATTTGCCGGCACAGATATTACCCAGCTACACGATGCACAAGCCACAAAAGCCAATATCATGAGCAACCTCAAAACCATGGTAGATGGCGCAAAAGCAGGCAAATACTCCTACTTGGTATTCAGCCTGTCAAGTCATGGCACACAGGTGCCGGATTTAAACCACGATGAACCTGATCGTGCGGATGAGGCGTTTTGCCCGCATGACCTGACCCAGGCAGGCAACCAATGGGACAGGAATCATGTCATCGTGGATGACGAGCTGCGAGATTTGTTCATCCAGCTTCCTCCCAATGTGCTTTTGGAGGTTTACTTGGATACCTGCCACAGCGGTACGGGACTCAAGGCGGTTGACCTGCTGCTTGATCGAACGCCGCGCTACCTGCCGCCCCCATCGTTGGAGGCATTCATCGAGGTGGAAGGGAAGCGATCTCGCGGACTCGCGCGCGGGTTGCTGGAAAAGGGGATCGTGCATCACATCCTCTGGGCTGCCTGCCGTGCCGACCAGACGAGTGCGGATGCCCATATCGCCGGTGGTTGGCATGGGGCGTTCACTTACTATTTCTGCAAAGAAATGTACGCCTGTAACAATTCGCTTTCCCGTGCACAGGTGCTGACAAAAATCCGCGCCCACCTGAACGCAGGGCACTACAACCAGACTCCGCAGTTGGAATGCGAGGCAACCAAACGCGAGTTGAAATTTGATTGATGGCTGCTCTACTATTTCTATTTGGCCTAACCGGAGGGTCCGGGTGACGTTCTACCTACACCTGACCCTCTTGCGTTAGCTCGATGGTAGTTATGTGCTGTCACGACCCGGTAATAGTAGGTTAAGTATGTCTGCAAGACTGCTGGATGGGAAAAATTGTCGATCATCCTTTAGGATAATTGACCTATCTGCTTATTCATTGTCAGTTAGTAGCTTAGATGCTCCATATAACTGATAAATAGTAGTACAAGCGGTAAAGGAGGATACCTATGGAACATGGAGATGTTTCTCCGGACATTGCCCGGGGTTTGATTGCCTTGCAGAAGCGCATTCAGGCAGCGAAAATTCCCTCGTCGAAACTCGACGAAACCTTGAATATTGCCACCTGGAACATCCGGGAGTTTGGCAAGACACCACGCAGTGAAGCGGCCATCCATTACATTGCGGAAATCCTCGGCCAGTTCGATCTGATTGGGATCGTTGAATTGCGAGACAATCTCGCTGACCTCGGCCGGGTTTTAAAAATCCTCGGACCTTACTGGCGCGCGGTTTTCTCGGACGTCATCCCCGACCTAGGCGGCAACCGGGAACGCGTGGCTTATGTTTATGACCAGCGGGCTGCCACCTTCAACGGACTGGCCGCCGAGGCGAACGAGCCGCGCAAGAAAATAGGTCAGGAATATTTGTCCGAGAAGTCCTTTTGGCGAAGTCCTTACCTCGCTTCCTTCAAATCCGGCATCTTCGATTTCGTGGTGCTGACCACGCACATTCGGTGGGGCGACAGCATGGAGGGGCGCGAGGGCGAAATAGCCATGTTGGCCGCCTGGATCGAGGGCAAGCGTCTGGACAAATTTGCAGAAGACCATGACTTCATGATCATGGGCGACTTCAACATCCCCTCGCGCGAGGACCCCACGTTCAAGGCCATCACCAAATACGGCCTGAAGATTCCCGATAAGCTCCTCGATGCCCCCGGCACTGATCTCGCCAAAAGTAAACGCTATGATCAGATCCTCCATTATCCAAACTACCCGGAGAATTTTAGCAATGCAGGGGGCGTGCTCGATTTCTTCATAGACGAAGCCCATATCCAGGAACTTTTCCCGGACGGTATGAAAAAAGAGGAATTCACTTACCAGCTCTCCGACCACCTCCCGTTGTGGATACAGATCAAAACCGATATCTCCGGATTCTTACTCGAGCAGATCATTCATGGTTGAATAGAGCAGGTGTATGCCCTACAATTCAGAATAAGTTTTTCAGCACGTCTTAAAGCCACTCTGTAAGAAAAATATTAAAAATCTATATGGCGGGGTTCACCCTTAAAGGGAGAGGGGCGAGGTCTAATCAAGAGTTCCCCTTACCCACGTAGTCAATATCTCCCGCTCCGCTTTCTCCGGCGAGCCTTCTCCGGGACTTTTAATGGACTTTTTATACATCATTCTCCTCGAATCCGCCGCTTTCTACATCGGCATCAGGCTGATGAAGAGAAGATTGATAAAGTAGGGGCTTGATTCATGGTTCGATAAACTCACCACAAGTCAAGCCCGCGGCTTACAGCCCCGCTAAAGGCGGGGGTCGCATGAATGCCCAGACGAGCGGACGCTCCCGCCTGGGGGCACGTCTGTGCGACCCTTACAGAATTGCCGCTTTCTACATCGGCACCAAGCTGATGAAGAGGAGATTGATAAAATAACACAGGAAGATCGTATTCAAAGTGGGAGTTCTTGAGAGGTAGATATTTAGGTGCGAGCTATTCGCAGCGCTCAACTTCAAAAAGGAGTTCGGATCATAAGATACGATCTGAAAGGTAAGATACAAGGTCATGAGCTGTAACTCCTGCCAAAACTCTTAGCCACGATTACGAGATGGATTCTTACCTCATGGAAAGGAGGCAATATGCTACGTTTTAACAATTATATTATATTGTTGGTGGGTGTTTTATCCGTGTTCAATCTAATTGGTTGTCACAAGAATAGCTCTCGCTCCGATACTGGTCCAGTGAAGAATAATCTTATCTTTACACGGTCCGACGGAACCCAAGTCGTATTTAGCTCCAGGACTTCAGTTTGGTGCGGACAATGGGAAGAAGGTTTGATCCCTACCAATACCCTTAACGTTCTTGTAGGTTATGATTCCAATTATCCAGACAGCAAAACCTGTTGGCATTTGCAGGCAGTAGTCGACGATGTGAAGATAGGCGAGGAGATCAAGTTCCCCAATTATTTCATATGGGACCAACCGAAAGGGGTCTTACTTTATGTTGTTGATGCTCCCAACGAATTGTCAAATGAGCAGGAAGTGTCGAACGGTGGGATTGTTTTTCAAAAGCTGAAGTGCGGATTCCCAGGCGAGGTACAGTTTACTATCAACGCGGAGATAGGTAGTGAGTACGGTGGAGGTGACTCAATGAGGGTAAGTGGCGACTTTTATGCTCCATATACCGGACCACCAATAATAATCAAATGAAGAAGGATAATATATTTATTCCATCTAGTCGGTGGTCATGTGTTCCGAGCTCCTGACACAGATTATCCTCTTTCATAAAGAGGTAATTATGAACAAGAATCTAGCAGTCTTCGTCGGCAGTTTGCGTAAGGAGTCGTGGAACCGTAAATTGGCAACAGCGCTGGCACCAAGCACCAAATCATGAAAACCATGCCCCGGATACCATTCATTTATCAAGTGCGCAGTTCAATTCGCTTGAAGGAGGTGAAGAGATGAGTATCTTCGTAGTGGAAACGTATGTTGTGAAAGCAGAAAAAAAAGCAGAATTCACGCCATTGCTGAACGAGTTCGTCAAATACAAGCAGGATCATGCCCAGCTTTTCGACGGGGTGATATCGTGGAAGCTTTTCAAGCAGACCTACGGTTCACCGACCGGCATGTACATTGAAATATGGGAGTACGAGAACCTGGCAGAAAGCGAGAAGATAAATAAAAGGATTTTCGACGACGAGGGGATGAAGAAAATTCAGTCGGCTTTTCACCTGCTGATCGAACCAGCCACTTTTTCAGCCAATATATGGAGTCCGGTAGCTTAAATAGAGTTATACCTATAACCTTTTCAAAAGAGGGAGGGTTTCGATGAAATTCAAAACCCTGATGATCATCAAGGCAGTTGTCTGTATTGGATTCGCGCCAATCCTGCTCTTTGCGCCGGGACCGCTTATGAAACTTCTGGGCGCCTCTTTCGGTTCGGGAGCCGCCCTGTTGGCGAGGGAATACGGGGCGGCACTTTGCGGCAATCTCATGCTCACCTGGTTTGCCAGAAACGCAGAAGCATCTGCCACCCGGTGGGCTATCATCCTGGCTTTATTCGTCTATGATGCCGTTGCCTTTGTGGCCACACTGACAATTTTGCTCTCCGGCGGTTTGAATGTGCTCGGCTGGGGTATCGTTATCATCTATCTCTTCTTTGCGGTCGGTTTTGGTTATCTGCTCCTTCCGCAAAAGGTATCTTCGTAAAGAACTCAAAGCTGAATATGGTGATCAATTATCAGTAAGATAGGAATCCCGTGCTCCTCACACTATTCTAATGTAGTCTTATTTTTGGTGAAAGGATTTTAGGGTTATGTACAAGAATGTAGCAGTCTTTGTCGGCAGTTTGCGTAGGGATTCGTGGAATCGCAAATTAGCAAAAGCATTAATTGTTCTGGCGCCGGAATCGCTCAAGCTTGAAATCGTCGAAATCGGCAATCTGCCGTTCTACAATCAAGATCTCGAGGAAAATCCGCCCAAAGAAGTGAACGAATTCAGGCAGAGGGTCAAATCGGCCGATGCCGTTCTGTTTGTTACACCGGAGTATAACCGCTCGGTTCCCGCCGTTTTGAAAAACGCCATCGATATGGGATCGCGTCCATATGGACAAAACACGTGGAACGGTAAACCGGGCGCGGTCATCAGCTGCACCACAGGTGCGCTCGGTGCTTTTGGCGCCAACCATCACCTCAGGCAGTCTCTGGTGTTCGTCAACGTGCCCACCATGGGACAGCCAGAAGCATACATCGGCAATGCTGCCAGCTTGTTCGACGACAAAGGGAATTTGATCAACGATTCGACAAGAGATTACCTGAAGAAATTCCTGCAAGCATTCGAACAGTGGATCGAGCGTTTTGTCGTGAAGTAAAAAGTCCTCATACTGTCCTCCTTATCAGAAGGACGATACTGGTTTATCCCCCTGACAAGGGGGAAACAGGGGGTTTGCAAGGACGAAAAGCCCCGCTCTCGTTGGATGTTATCATCCAACGAGAACCCAATCCGCGTAGCAGAGTCTTTACGAAGTCCTGAGCTTTATGCTTCGACTTCGCTCAGCATCCTGAGTTTATCGAAGGATCGAAGGACGCCTCTGGGGTGAACCATTCGGTTTACTCCTCTTTTGTATTTCCGTTGCCATTTTACTAAATGTCACTGACAAGATGTTCATGACGAGCAAGAATTTGTATGCGTAGCGCCCGACTGTTATTTCGGGCGTTTTTTATGTTAATCCGTTCCATCCGTCCAGACGGGCGCCCCCAGACGGGGCCCGTCCGGGCGTATGGGCGCTTCATCCGTCGAAGATGGTGAGCGACATGTCCAGAGGTAAAGCCGAAGGAAGTCGAACCGTTGACCGTATTATCCCCCTCTCCGTTACACTGACAGGGAGTTCATCCTAAGGAACTTCACCCTTTAAAGATATTAGGGGGATTATCCCCCTGACAAGGGGGATTCGGGGGGTTCTACCCCATATTCTCTCTTTCCCCCACAATACAAATTCGGTACAACTTCGATGGTGAAAAGGACAGTGGCGGGATTAGTGAGGGGAGTAATAATAGCAAAGTGCAGGTAAACCGGTTTCTGCAATCATATAATGAGTAATTTAGAATTTTGAATTGCAATTTTGAATCTTGAATTTTGAAATTTGAATTCATTATGTGTTACTGAACGAGGATATTTATATGGACCATTCATTCGATTCCAATTCCGAGCCTAGTAGACGGGATGATTCCGAGTTGTTGAAGTTCCTGGAAACCTTAATCGATAAACTCATCAAAAAGTTGGATGAAGATTCCTATAAACCCAGAGTCCAGGATGTCTTGAAAGCTATCCAGCTTAAACAGAAGGTGGCTGAAACTTTTAAGGGTGGGAATGAAACCCATAGGGACGAAAAATCCATCTGGGACGAAATAGAAACCATAAGACAGGAAGAATTGCCAAAACATTATCCCGATCCCAACCACCTCGAGTCTCAAATCAAAGCAACTATTTTTGGGCTGAGGTTTCAGGTGGAGAATGGCATTCTTCCGGTAAAAACCATTACCGATACTTTTAATCAAGGTAAATCCGAAGAAAACCGGCTCACTTATCACCGGATAGGCCGACTCCTCTCCACCCTGGGCTTCACAAAAGTAAAAACATCAAGCGGCTCTTCCGCTATCCTGTGGAATGACAACCTTTTATCTCAAAAGAAGCATTAAAATGATGAAAAAATTAGAAAAACAAAGCCCAGTAAGGTCAGAAACGTCAGAAACACCGGCATGGCAAATCTGTTATCTCCTTTTGTATGAACAGCATAGCTTGTACAGCAAGACCACTTTAGCAAAAATGAAAACTCTCACCATAAGGTCAGAAAGGTCAGAAATACCATAAATCCCCTCTCTTAAAAAGAGAGGGGACAAAGGGGTGAGTTTAGGTAGTTAGTCAGGAGGACCGAGCTCCTCAGAATTCTCTAATCCCTACCAGTCCTCCCTTGACAAGAGGGACGAAAAGCTCTATAAATAGTTGAAGCAATCAAAAGGTGACTGAATGCCGGTGATATGTTTACACGACAAGAGAACGATTGAGCTTTTCCTGCGGAAAAATATCGATCTACACATCTATGAGCTGGGAGATTTAGACGATTTCTTTTGGCCCTATACTACCCGGTACGCCCTCACTGATAATGAGATACCTCAAGCCATAGCTTTGCTATACACCGGACTAACACTGCCGACACTTTTGGCGCTGGCGGAACCACCGACTTACATGGCGAATTTGCTCAAGTCGATTCT
The DNA here is from genome assembly GCA_903908285.1 of uncultured candidate division Zixibacteria bacterium. Taxonomy (GTDB): domain Bacteria; phylum Zixibacteria; class MSB-5A5; order MSB-5A5; family SM1-73; genus CAIVRH01. Next base: position 108,416 of record CAIVRH010000029.1, on the reverse strand, counting down.
CCCTATTTTGCCCGCTAAATTCTACGCTCATTTCAGCCCCGGATTGGAGAAGGTTGTTCAGGACAGCTTCGAACTCGAATCTTTTGGTGTGCACTACAAGATGACATTGAAGGATCGGTCCGTGATCAAGAAATTGGATTGCTCACAGGTTATCCGTTTATCCAAGTTGGATCAAAATGATATGATTCAGCTATATGAAGAGAGCTATCCGGGGAATTGGTTTGATTCAAGGATGCTGGAAACCAATCAGTATTTCGGTATCCGGGAAGACGGTAAACTGGTCAGCATTGCCGGGGTTCACGTCTTTTCCGAGGAATACAGGGTGGCAGCTTTGGGGAACATTACCACTCATCCTTCATCCAGAGGCAAAGGATACGGCAAACTGGTCACTGCCAAACTTTGTCAATCCCTGTCCAAAAATATAGATTGCATCGGTTTGAACGTCAAGGCAGACAACCACAGCGCTATTTCCTGCTATGAAAAATTAGGATTCGAAATTTGCGCTTCCTTTGGTGAGTTCATGGTAAGAAGGAAATGACAAACATCGGAGGAAATAAGAAATACAAATCATATTTTAAGTCCGTCGGCTTGAATTCACAAAATATATCTTCATCATCGCCATCCGAATCCCAACCGGCAATAATAAAAGGGTGGAGCTTCTACTTTTTAGCGGAGAAGTTCCACCCCAACATTTTCTATCCCTCTTTTGATATTCTTCTTAATTTAAACCAGTTCTGGCTCCAGCTGTTTGGTGGTTATGGTGACGATGAGTTTGCCGCGCTCCTTTTTCCCCAGAATCTTTGTATCTGTTTTGTAATATTTTGTGGCTCCCTCCAGCATTCCCAGGAAGAAATCGTAAAGCTTCCTGTCGGAGGTATACCTTATCTCGAAATGATCGGGAGAAGCCTCCTTAAACTCCAGCAGGGGAGGAGTTCCCAATCCATCCCGTTTTATCTGTTGATGAATCCGATTCAGGTTCGTTATCAGATTGGGAAAGGTTTTAATCCCATGCAGGTAATCACCAAATATGTCTGCAAAATAATGGAAAGTCTCCCGGCCGAAATCCCTCCAAAGGGTGGAAAGATCGGTTTCGGTCTGTTCACTGAGAAACTCCATTACTTTTATGAAATCTTTATCCGGATACCAAGTCAATTCGGCAAACACGTTGGTCTTCAGGGATGCTTCCCGGCATAGATCGGAGAAAGAGACCCGTGGATAGTTCTTGTCTATATACCGAGCCAAACTGTTAAACATGGCCCCGTTCATACAACCCCCCCTTTTGAATATTGAATTCCGCCCCTTTAGCTTAATTTTCTTATCGTCTTTGATTACACGGCTCTTAAGTGTCAAAAGAAAAGTTGCTTTACTTTTATACAGCCTGAACATATATTATTTTTCGGGTTAAATTATCTTGAATCGGTGCTGGTTTGCCGTAAGGAAAAAATCTAATCAAATTCAGGGGGTGTGGTGATGAAACAACTCAAATATATACTGATCTGCGGGATAATTTTATTATCTCTTCCCACCAGGGTATTGGGACAAATAAAACAGCAGGGAACCACAGTTTATGACCAGATCAAGGAACTGTCTTTGGATGGGAATAAAATAGCAGAGGTAGAGAGCCTGGTATTGGTAAGGGATGCGGCGGTCTTCCGGCTGAATAAAGGGAAAATCTGCCTTTCTCAGCCGGTGAACGGAAAGGTCATCGGGGCGGTCTTTGTGGGAGAAGGGATTTTCGAATTCACTCCCCCCAATGATATCGAGAAATATCAGCTCAACCGGTTCACCGGGCAGGATAGCTTAAACTCGCCATTCGACGAGCTGTATCTTCTGTTTTCGGATACAACCGCTCAGGAATTGGAGCATCGGCTTAAGTTTATCGCCGGAGAGGTGACGGGGAAATTCAAGTCGATAATCAGTAGTCGCCCGGAGCATATTGTCAAGGAGACCGGTGGGAATCTCTGGTGTCGCATTATGGAGGACGTACTGGCCGACTCCTCATCTTCGTTGAATAATCCGGATAGGAACCATGGTTTTCTGTATGCGGACGTCAACACCAGCCAGCAGGGTCGTTTTTTCTTCACCTTCGATCCCAAACAGATAGAGGAGGTAAACTTGAGGAAACCGGTCGATTTACCTGGTATTTCTGCCCGCGACCGGGTTTGCTCGTTTCATCAAAAGAAAGATTATCAAGATAATCCTTCTGCCGGATACACCCCCGTTCCCCATGAGCAAAAGGACGACATCCAAATTACCCACTATACCATGTTCGTGACCATCGACGTAATGGAGAGATTGTCCGCCAATGTGGAGATCGACTTTGAAAGTTTGGTTGACGGTTTGCGAGTACTTAATTTTGATCTGTACAAGGATTTGAGAATCGAAAAGATTACCGACGATAAGGGTGATTCGCTTCCTTTTATCAAGGAAGATGACCAGTATGGGGTCTCGGTTGTACTTCCCCTGCCGACAAAGACAGATGAGATTTATAAATTGAACTTTAAATACCACGGTAAGGATATAATCAGGCAGGATGAGTATGGAGATTTATATATGAAGTCCAGCGCTGATTGGTATCCGCGATATGGGTACCAAAGAGCTACTTATGATATAACTTATAAATATCCAAAGAGTTACAAGCTGGCTTCCATCGGGGAAAAAACGAAGGAATGGGTGGAGGGGGACTCTCTTTGTACTCAATGGGTGGAGGAGATTCCGGTTAGATATTTTTCATTCACTTATGGCAATCTTAAGACCTACGACATGAATGTAGAGGGTGTACCAAAAGTCAGTGTATATTATCAGGGATTTAAAAAATCAAAAGAGAGCGTAGCCACAGACGTGGTGAACAGTCTCAATTACTTTCAAACGGTTTATGGGAAATGTCCCTTCCCCTCGATATTAGCCACGGAGATCCCCTCTTCCTTCGGAGAGGGTTTTCCCGGGCTTTTGCGTCTCTCCTGGATTGCTTTTGTGGCGGATGAAGGAACGCATGAGACCGAATTTGAGGTGATGTCATTCCGGGCGCACGAGGTATCGCATCAATGGTGGGGTAACATAGTGGGATGTGAAAGCTATCATGATTATTGGCTCTCCGAGGGTTTTGCCGAGTTTTCCGGTGTTTGGTTCGCTAACTTGTTCATAAAAGATAAAGACGTTTTTCATGACCAGCTCAAGGAATGGTGTAATGATATTTTAGGAAAGGGGGATAAGTGGCAGGAGGGTTCCAAAGTCGGACCCATCTGGCTGGGGGAACGTCTTAATTCATCTAAGTCCCATGATTATTCGAATCTAATTTACGAAAAAGGAGCTTATGTTTTGTACATGCTGCGAAACTTGATGATGGATTATGACACCAAAAGTGATGATCGTTTTTTTAAGATGATGGCGGATTTTGTGGAGACTTACCGGGGGAAGAACGCCTCCACCGCTGATTTCCAGGCGATTGTGGAAAAACATATGGGGGAAGACATGGATTGGTTCTTCAACCAGTGGGTCTACGGAGTGGAGATCCCCACCTATGATTTTTCCTATACTACCGAGGAGACCACCGAAGGCAAATATGTGGTCAAATGCGAGATCACCCAGGAAAACGTATCGAAGGATTTCAAGATGTGGGTGCCGGTGCTTTTGGATTTCGGCGGGGAACAATTTGCGGTACTGCGCCTAATGGTAGACAAACCTCATAACCAATTCGAATTGCCCCAGGCGCCGATGAAGCCTCAAAAAGTGACTTTGAATCCGGCGTATGCGGTGCTGTGCGAGGTTAAGAACAAATAGAATAAAAGAACCAGTGCAGAATACAGAGTGCAAAATTAAAAAACTTCCATGAAGAGTACAGATTGCAAAGTGCAGAATGCAAAATTAAAGAAGTGTTCGCAGATAGATTCCTGGAATAATCCAAGTTTAGGTTTTCATTTTGAACTTTGCATTTTACACTCTGTAATCTGCAATAAATGTGTAAAATCAATATTTAACCTGGTTAACAAAGGAGATTTCCATGGATTTATTTGATGCTATTCACTCTCGAGTAACTATCAGAACCTTCACGGGTAAAAAAATCCCAAAAAACGATTTGGAAAAGATAGTGGATGCTGGAAGAGCTGCTCCCTCTGCTGTAAACAGACAATTATGGGATTTCGTGATTGTCACGGAGAAGAAAACCCTGGATGATATATTACATCATTTCAGTGCCGGAAGGAAGTATAATACTCATGAAGATGGTAAATTTGACGGATGTTCTGCCATAATAGCAGTTGTTCTAAGTGAAACAAATGAGTACTGGAAAGAGGATGGATCATCGGCAACTGTGAATATGCTGTTGGCGGCGAGAGCTTTAGGCTGGGGAAGCTGTTGGATTGAAGGTGGTTTGCGTCCTCACGAAGATCATTTCAAGGAAATTTTGGATGTCCCTAGAGAGAAGAGAATGCTCTTGATGATTGCATTAGGCGAACCGGTAAAATGGTCACCACCACCGCAGAAGAAATCCTTATCTGAGATTCTTCATTGGGAGAAATATTAAAAGCATTGGTTTGGTTCCCTGCTCTAGGCGGATTTTATCATCCGCCTGTTTCCTTATAATATGATATAGACAGGTAGGAAAATCTAATAAGGTTTGCGTTTCACGTGAAACAGTCGTAGTATCAATATTGATATGTTAACATACGAAGAAGAATTTGACATAATCGTAGTAGGCGCCGGTCATGCCGGGTGTGAAGCGGCTCTGGCCGCGGCTCGGATGAGGCAAAAGACTATCCTTTTCACCATGAACAAGGATACCATCGCCCAGATGTCTTGTAATCCGGCCATTGGCGGATCTGCCAAGGGTCAATTGGTAAAGGAGATTGATGCTTTGGGTGGAGAAATCGGTTTGGCGGCGGATCAAACTGCTATTCAAATGAAGACGCTGAATAAAAAGAAGGGACCGGCAGTATGGTCATCCCGGACCCAGAACGACAGATCTGCATATCGATTGGTGATGCGTGATTATTTAGAAAATCAAAACAACCTCTTCATCAAACAGGATACCATAGTTGAGATCCTGGTAAAGAATGAAAAAGCATATGGCGTTATCACTGCTAACAGGATAGGTTATCATGGTGAAGCTGTGATTCTAACCTGTGGCACTTTTCTTAACGGGTTGATTCATATAGGGTTGGAGCATTTTCCAGCAGGCAGAGCTGGTGAATTTCCTGCATTGGGTTTGACTGAAAATCTGATCAATTTTGGATTTCATGCAGGCCGATTAAAAACGGGTACACCGCCCAGATTAGATGGCAGAACCATTGATTTCTCCAAGACCAATCCTCAGCCCGGAGATGAATCTCCCAAACCGTTTTCTCTCCGGACTAAGAACGAACTGCAAAATAAATGTCTTTGCTATTTGACTTACACCAATCAGGAAACCCATGAGTACATTTTAAATAATCTTGATCGCTCACCACTCTATAGTGGAAAGATCAAAGGTGTGGGTCCGCGGTATTGTCCGTCCATCGAGGATAAAGTAGTCAAATTCAAAGATAAACTGAGGCACCAACTTTTCTTGGAGCCGGAAGGGATCGGTACCAACGAATATTATGTCAATGGCTTCGCCACAAGTTTACCGGAAGATGTTCAGCTCAAAGCATTACGAACAGTTCATGGATTAGAAAATGTTCAGATGATGCGGACAGGTTATGCTATCGAGTACGATTATTTCCCTCCAACGCAGCTTAAGCATTCCCTTGAAACAAAACTAGTCGAAAATCTGTTCTTCGCAGGCCAGATAAATGGAACCTCAGGATATGAAGAAGCGGCAGCACAGGGGATCATGGCAGGGATCAATGCGGTTTTGAAGCTAAGAGGTGAGAATCCATTCATTTTAGATAGAAGCCAGGCGTATATTGGAGTTCTGATAGATGATTTGGTTACCAAAGGGACGGAGGAACCTTATCGAATGTTCACATCCCGGGCGGAATACAGATTAGTTTTGCGAGAAGACAATGCAGATCAGCGGCTTTTGGAATATGGAAATCGATTTGGATTAGTTTCAAATAACCTTTATGAAGCTTATCTGAATAAAATGGAAAGAGTTAATAAAGAGAAGAAGCGTTTGAGAAGAGTCTTTGTCTCGATCTCCGCTTTTGAACACCTTATTGGAAGAATGGAGAATAATAAAAAGATCTGTCTGGCCAAGATATTAAAAATGCCCGAGATTACCTATAAAGATATAATAGAAGTGGATTGGGAAGCGCGGGAGCTTGAAAAGGAAGTGTATGAACAAGTTGAACTTGAAATTAAATATGAGGGGTACATCAAGAGACAAGTCCTGGAAATTGAAAAAGCGAAGAAACTTGAATCGATGGTTATCCCGGATGATTTCAATTACGATGGATTGATAGGATTCAAAACAGAAGCATTGGAAAAGCTAAAAAAGACCAAACCAATTTCCCTCGGCCAGGCCTCGCGTATTTCCGGAGTAACTCCGGGAGATATTGCAGTTTTAATGGTGCATCTAAAACAGTTTATGGCAAAAACGTCCGCTGTCGGATGTCTGTCGACCGCCGCAAAAGAAGAATCAACTGATTCAACGGATGAAATTGATTAATAGCTATGGATGTAATCCGTTAAATCCGCTCTATCCGTTGACGGTTTCTTGTTTCACGTGAAACAATCACTAATTTACACATCATAATGTTTTCTCCAGAACAAATAGAAAGATTAAAATCCATTTGTGTTTCTTTTCGAATAATACTTTCCGAGGAAATGATAAGTAAGCTCCTAGTTTACTCCGATCTTATCTTGGAGTGGAATGAGCGGATTCATCTGGTATCCAAAAATGATGCCAATACTGATCGGATCTTACGTCATATCATCGATTCATTATCAGTTTTCAAAGTGATTGATGTTCCGAAGGATGCCATGGTAATGGATCTCGGGTCCGGAGCCGGATTTCCGATCATTCCAATGAAAATAGTTAGAGAAGATATCAAACCTACCCTAATAGAATCCACTCATAAAAAGGTTCTTTTCTTGAGAAAAACAACAGAGGTTTTGAAATTAAGAGATATCGATATAATTGATCTTCGGGCAGAGCATCTTCCAGATGATTTCTATTGTAGATTTGATCTGGTCACAGTTAGAGCATTAGGAAAATTACCGATTATTCTGAATTTAAGTTTTCCATTCCTAAGGATTGGAGGTATTTTAGCGATCTACAAGGGAAAGGGAGTTGAAAAGGAACTGAAAAATAGTTTGATCTTTCACTCATGGCAGATACATGATATTGCTAAGATTGAGATTCCAGAAATCAATATTTCCCGGTCACTGTTAATTATTAAGAGGATTAGATAGACAATTTTAAGCAAATATATTAACATATATAACCATAAAGGCATTTATACTGCCATTATGGCGTTATTATATCTAAATATGCCATAATTGTAATGAAAATGCCATTTTATCTGATAATATTTATATATTAAAATTAAATTTATGAACCTGCTTTTTCTGGTTTCAACCTTAATACTCTGATTGCTTCAAAGATCAACCAGATGCTCAAGATAAATAGAATGATTCCGAATATTCCGGAGATCCAAGTATCGGGTTTTATTGAGGTCCCAGTGAATATATCCGGTAATGATTTCAGGAAGGGGAGAAACTGTAGAACCAAAGACCACATGGTAACCACCATCATGAATACCATGGGAATTATAGTATAAATTGCATTCTTACCTGTTCGAATCAACCAGACCGAGAGAGCTAAAAGAATCAAACTGGCGAGGAGCTGGTTTGATGTTCCGAAAATAGGCCAGGCGACTAAGTAACCTTTGGTTTTGGTGATCATCAGGATTTCCAGAGGCAGCGCAAGGGTGATAAGTGTTGCTACAAACGCTCCCTTTCTGGTTTTCCAGCCCAAAAGCTCCTGCAAAATGTATCTCGCCAGACGAGTACATGCATCTAGGGTATCGTAAACAAACGTAGAAAAAGCCAAAAGGGCAAAGGCGAAAGCAACATTGAAATTTATCCCGATCAATCCCAGATATTTGGCAAGCCCGTTCGCATAGATGAGATTGGGATCGGTTTTTAGGATGGCATCCCCCTTTGGTATCATCATCAGTGTAGCTAAAGCCAGAACCGCAACCAGACCCTCGAGTAGCATGGCTCCATAGCCCACCACCCGGCTATCGGATTCCTTATAAAGCTGTTTGGAAGTCGTCCCCGAGCTGACAATCCCATGAAAGCCGGAGCAGGCACCACATGCGATAGTAATGAAAAGGATGGGGAAGATCAGATTGCCATTGACAAGGCTCTTCAGTCCGACGGTATTCACGGCAGGGTACTGAATATGGTATCCACCGAATAGCGCTCCAATCAGGGCAATGATTATAGTCAGGTAAAGAAGCCAACCGCCTAAATATCCCCGTGGCTGCAGTAACAGCCACATCGGTACTAAGGAAGCGAAGAAGCAGTATATAAGTAAGATGACATCCCACTGTTTCACAGACATACCGGACATCAAAGAGATTACCGGCTCGGGGAATCTGGGTCCCAGCCAGACGAAGAATAGAACCAATGGCAGAAATATAGCGGTGGCCAGTGTCAGGTTGAGTTTGAATTTATACAGTAATATTCCCATAACTATTCCGAGCATCAGATAGATGATCGAGGTGATAGCCACACCCGGACCAAATGCGATATTTTGGGTCACTGCTTTGAACGTTTGTGCAGTAATATCGGTGAAAGCGATGATCACGTAGATCAAAGCCAGCCAGACGAAAAGCAGAAAGAGCACATGCGAGGTGGGGGACATGTATTGTTTCACCAGCCCACCCACAGATGATGCTCTGTGCCTTATCGACGCGACCAGACTGGTGAAATCGTGCACGCCGCCGATGAATATGGCTCCCAGGATGATCCACAATAACGCCGGCAGCCAGCCGAACCAGATTCCTGCCAAAATCGGTCCCACTATGGGTCCGGCAGCAGCAATTGCAGAGAAATGTTGGCCCAGAAGGAGACTCGATTTTGCGGGGACATAATCCACTCCATCGTTTATCTCCCTGGCGGGGGTGATATGAGAATCATCCAGCTCCAAATGGCGGGATAAGAATCGACCGTAGAATCGGTAACCCAGCCAGAAAATCAACATCGATATTACTACAACAAAAACAATCATGTTCCTCTCTCCTCAATTCAACTGCTTCGAGCACTTATCTTCCATTACTGTAAAATAAGGTGAAGAGGGGAAAAAGCAAATTCTCTTTTTTCAAGAGGGTGCAAAAGCAACAAAAAGGGGGATTATGTTTAATTTGAATTAGTATGTATCCGCGTAGCAGAGGCTTCATGCCTCTGCGGGGTCAACATGTCTTGGTGTGGCGGAGCAGGGTGCTCCGCCTACGAACTTTGCGGAATGTATCATGTCTTGTGGCAAATCACAATTTGTTTGGGGGATGATGATATGAAAGGAGTCTCGTCATAGTTTCCAAACTTAGCTTCTAAAGTGAAGCCATTATAATAAAGGAGCAGATCCAACTCCTGCGGGAAGAAAATGCGCATGTTCAGCTCTTCGATCGCCTCCTCGGTCCGGTCGCCGATGTGGTAATACCACTTTACCCGGTTGATCTGGGTGTCTCTATCGTATACATTGTTCTCGGTGATGACCACTTTTCCCCGGCCATCCGGGTCGGGATACTCAGTTACCGGATACCTCTTTAACGGGTCCCTGATCAGTATGTCAATTCTTGGATTGAAGATATCGATGATAAACCTGCCTTCGTCCGTTAGATGCCGCTTCACGCAAGAGAAACATGATTCGATGTCTCTTTGGTCATGAAGATGTGCTATAGTGTTGAACGGGATAAAAATCAAGTTGAACTTCTGGTTGAGGTCAAAATCCCTGCAATCGGATTTTATCCATTCTATGTTTAACCCTTTTCCCGCAGCCTTTTTCTTAGCTTGAGCCAGCATCGAATCGGTTATGTCTAAACCTGTGATTTGAATCCCCTGTTCAGCCAAAGGAATGGTGATCCTCCCAGTACCGCAGGCCAACTCGAGCACCGGTTCCCCGTATTTCCTGACCTGGTTTAAGTAGAAAGGTATGTCCTCAACTATATCCCGGTTAGTCAGATCGTAGTGCCGACCATTGTACAGGAGCCCTTCTCCTTCAGTATGACTCATATCATTTCACTCCACTAAATCTGTTGGTTAACTATGTCCGCAGTCCATTGTCCGTCGACCGTTGCAAAACGGTCAACGGATTGAACGCCCGGATGCCCGGACGGACCCGTCTGGGGGCGTCCGTCGGGACGGATGAAACGGATTGAAGGCATTAGATTAATTTATCTCAACCCAATTAAGCGTATCTAATAAATGTTTTGTTCGTCTATTTCACCGGACCTAACGGGAGGATGATTCTTCCGTGGACCTCATTCAGCACCTGGGCTAAAGCGGTATACATGGCTGAAAGTCCGCAAATAATACCTTCTACACCGGCAAAAAGCTTTATTCCACTGCTTCCGGTGATATCTCCCAGCGCCAAAAGAAAGAATAAAATAGCCAATGAGCCGAATACGAACTGCAATGCTCTGGAAATTCTAAGCGTGCCAAAGAACATCACCAGGGTAAAAAGACCCCAGATGAAAAGATAAGCTGCCATGGCGGAATTCTCACTTGGCTCTCCCCATCCGATTTTGGGCATCACCAAAAGGCCGACTAAGGACAGCCAAAATATCCCGTACAGCGTGAAAGCGGTGGTTCCAAAGGTGTTCCCCTTCTTCCACTCCAACAATCCGGCAAAAACCTGAGCCAAGCCCCCGCAGAATATTCCCATCCCCAAGATCATGCTCCCCAGGCCGAATAGCCCGGCGTTGTGAAGGTTCAAAAGCACGGTGGTCATGCCGAATCCCAAAAGCCCCAATGGAGCGGGATTGGCGGTTGAGTCTTTGGTTTTGGTGATTATCTCACCTGAGACTGCCCCTGTTGCCATCTGGTTTTGCATGGCGAATGCCTCCTGTTTGAATATGGTTAGGTTTGTGTTAAAATATTATCCTGATCATTCCGTTGATTTCCATCTGGTTATCTATATGGTTCAAAACATACACATTTCAATATAATATTTTAGATTCTGTAGCGGAACAGAATTTCTTGGGGATATTTTTAGATCGTGTAGCAGAGGCTTCTCGCTTAGTCCTGAGTTGTCGAAGGATGCCTCTGCTTAGAGTCAAAGGACTTATAATATCCGCTAGGGTGTAAAGGTTAGGCGGATGATGTCGTCCGGAACCCTCGGAGCCAATATAATATTTTGACCGATATGAGGAAACAGAATTTATCGGGGTGCACTTTACGTAGGTCCGAAATGTCCTTTAGGACTTTCGGACAGAAATTAAAGCGCGTAGCAGAGGCTTTACGCTTAGTCCTGAGTTGTCGAAGGACGCCTCTGCTTAGAGCTTCCCTCCCTGATAAGGGAGGGTTAGGGTGGGTTCATGAGTTGTCCCTACAAAATGTCAATTTACCTGCCGATAATATATATATATCCAATCAATTTTCGTCCCACTTAAAACAGAATAAATTTTTGACAAAATCATTTTTAACACATAAAGGAGACTGGTTATGAAAATGTTTCCCTGGTTTTGTGTTCTGCTTTTTCCCCTCTCTCTTTTGACCATGGTTTGTGCGGATGCAGGTCAAGCCCAGCGGACCACCGGTCTCGATCTTCAGAGTTACAACGGCGGGTTCTTCTCCATCGAGATACCCAAAAGCTGGGGAGTGGTCACTGCCGGCTCGTGCGCCACTTTTGCATTCCTGGCGCGTGATCCTAATGATCCCACAAAGCAAGTCTTCTATTTCGGTGAGATCGGTCCGGTTTACCTATCGGAACAGCAAAGGCAGATCGACTATCAGTATATTAACATGGGGGGGTACCCAGTAACTTGGATCGACATGCCGTCGGTCTATCCTTTGACCCCCGGGAATTTCCTTAAACAGCTTCATCTGGTGGCAAAAAGCCGGACGGGCCAGGGCTTTATGCCCCAGTTTCCCCGGATGGAAAACGTGCAGGTAATATCGACCGTTCCACAGCCCAATCCCTTTGGCGGTGCCACCACCGAGCTGGTCAGAGCTTTGTTCACCCAGGGGCAAAGTTTGGGCGAAGGATTGTTCTTAGTTACGGTTGCCCCGATGCTTCCTTTCACAGGAGGACCGAGCGGTGGAATTGGATATGGGTTCTGCATACTTGGAATCTCCGCTCCTAAAGCCGAATTTTCCACTCTCGAAGCGACCTTGACCAAATCCATCTCCAGCTTTTCCTTTGACCAGTCTTATGTTCAAAACTGCATAGCCCAGCAGAATGAAAATTTCAAGGGTCTTTTGAAGGCGGGAAAAGCCTTAAGCGAGGCATCGGATATCATTGTGCAGGGATGGGAGAACCGGAACAAGACCGACGACATTATTTCGGAGAAGAGGAGCGATGGTATTTTGGGCAAAGAAAGATTATATGATCCCAACACCGGGGACGTTTACGAGTTTGAAAACGGTTTCTACGACAAGTACCGTTTGGACCAGAACAAATACGAGATGAGCAATTTACAGCCCTTGCCCGACAACAACCACGAATTATGGACGAAGCCGACGCTGGATGGATATAAGAACCTGAAATAAAGCAAGAGAACGACCGCCGTCCACTGTCCGCCGTCCTTCGGCTTCGCTCAGGACAAGTCTGCAGCAAAGGCAATAAAAACCCATTCCATTTACTTTGCCTTGGATGTCACATCCGTGGCGTTCTATATGGTAACTGACATCAACGTGATCCATCCGTACCTGCCGATTTTTCTTACTAATAGATCAACCTGTACCTCAGCTCAACCCCCGCGGCGGTTAGCACGATATTATGATCTCCATCCACCTCTTCGGGGCACATCACCGAATAAAGATAGGAGCCTGAACCGAAACTCACCAGAGTGATGGCGCTGTTCTCCGAACCCTCGGCACCACCGACCGCGCTGGTTCCATCGCCATTGTATTTCATGTAAGTTACTGCAATAAACCTATCATTTTCAAAACCCTGCACAAAGCAAACTCCCCCGGCAGTTGGCTGGCCGCATGCAAGCTGCAGGGTCCAGAGAATGTAATGAGGAATCACCAGGGTGGCGCTGGAACCGGCCGTTACAGTTCCCTCGGCCCGAATTTGAGTGAAAGAGCCTGATGGTATAGCAACCACTGCACTGTCGGCAACAGCCGCCCGGTAGGCATAACCCACGCTGGTCAATTGTATGCGGGGCATAGCCTCATAGTCCACCGAAACTTCCAGCCAATATGGCCTGTCAAATGTCAAATTCAGTGGCTCAAACAATCCCCCCAGGATCAAGTTAACTAATCCATGATCAACTACTGTGTATATAGAATCACACCATAAGAGAGTTCCTCCGGTTGCATCATCATAAATCCTAAAGATTAGATGGTGATATCCATTCAAGGGAGTGCCTCCGGCATCGGTCAGCATCCCCTGGTAGTTGATGGTGTGAGGAACCGCCGTAAAAGCGGAAGGTCCACTAAGAATTGAGGTGAGAATAATGACTGCCATTATTCCCCAGGTAAACAATAGCTTTTTCATTTCTTCCTCCGGTTAGTTTAGAGTTTTTTTGAATAACCCACCCTCTGTGGAATCAAAAAGGATCGGGAAAACGTTAACCGTTCCCCTTATGGTTCACCTCCTTTAAGATGATTTAGTGGCACAGACAATGATCACCCGCAAAATGCGGCAATTCAAAGTTCCGGCAATCAAAGTTTTAGTCTTTAACTTTTCAGGTTCAAAATAGCTTGACGCCGGTTTTCTGTCAACCTGAAAATGGAACTCAAGCTTCCCCTTTTTTGAGTTCCTCCCCTTTTTAAAGGGGGAAGTGGTATCGATCCCCCCTTTTTTAAAAGGGGGATTAAGGGTGATTTCAAAAAATTCGTAAGCGGGGTTGGACATGGGGGCTTGGGAGATGGCTTTTTTTCATTTTTCTATGTCCTGGAACTCACCCCTGTGTCCCCTCTCTTAGAAAGAGAGGGGAAATTAGGGACGCATCTGTCGACAGCCCGACCAACCATTCTTTTCTGGTGCATCTGAAGATTCTGAAACATCTGAGGTACATTTTAATTTTTTCTCACTTTTCCCTACGGGCAGGCCTTCAAGTGATTCAAGGTTATTGACTTGCGTATAAATTTCGATGCATAGTTCGTGCAAATAAAGGTTCAAAAGTTTAAAGGTTCAAGAGTTCAATAAAACCAAAATCATTTAGAGTTCGAAATTCAAAGTTACGCATTCTATGAATGCGGTTAGGGGGCAGGTATAATACACTGCCTCTCATAAATACCAGCGCCATCCTTTTCACCACTGAAGTAATACTTCGAAGCTCAGCATAAATAGCGAATTTGTTAGTTGGGGGAATTAATTATGACTAGATGAATTATGGACGAAGCCGACGCTGGATGGATTCAAGAACCTGAAATTAATTTTATCTGTGGTGTTAAGAAACGCGTAGGGACAATTTTAGTGTTGTCCCTACGACGAAACTTTATTCCGTTGACAAAAGAAAAGTGGAATCCACTTCTTTACTATTGATATGATTTCCTTTGAATTTCTTTAATCGAATCCAAATCTTCGATAAATAAGGCTACAAGATCACTTGGACATAGATTTTTGTTGCTATGTCCGAGTTCCTTTCGTATTTCAAGAAGGACTTCTCCATATTGTTCAAGAATAGTAGCGTTTGTATTCCCTTCAGCATCAAGTTTAGTAATCCAAAACTCGACATATTCCTTAATGACTTTGGGATTGCCCCAAAGAACCAAATCTTTACTGAACTTTACAAGGAAAGATTTGAAATCATGAGTTGTAATTAGTTTAACATTACCAGTTGAACTTGGGGGTGTACTAACACTTTGCTGTAATATTTCAAACCACTTTTCCATAAAGCTTTCATAGATTGGTATCTTTTTTTGCCTGTTTTGTTGCTCGATCTCTCGCTTTTTTTCCAACTGCTTTTGAATTACCACTACCAATATTGTCGCTACAGCTGCTATAAACCCAGCGGCAACTTGCGCATTTACACTTGCCATTTTCAAAACGAAAAATTTGACTGCTAAATATGTAATAGATAAAATTACTAAAAGTATCACAAGGGCGAAGGAAACGATCCATATTTCTCGATTTTCTTTCATTGAAGTAATCCTTTTTCATAATGGTTTATCTAACAGCTAGAGTGCTTTAAAAATCTTGAGATGTTGCTGCAATTGAAATTTACTCAACGTATTGTTTGTTTTTGATCCGATTTGTTGCAGAACTTCTTGACAAAAAGCTTTGAATCAATTTTTACCTCCTTAGTAAATGTTAAGGATTTCTGGATTTATCTTAAGCTGTTTCGTACCAATTTTTTAAGAAAACATAATATCATTTGCTATACTAAAATCCTTTTTCCCATTTTGGGTTTTTCCAATGGCAAACCACCGACTTTTAATTCTTTATGATGCATCGACTTTGGAAATACCGATACAATTAAGCTTTGGGAATTCAAATTACTGAAGTATCAAAAAACCCGGGATCCTTTTCTTTTATGCACTTGATAAAGTAGGAAAAAGGTTTTGGCCACAGGAGAACTGAATTAGTCGGACTTGGCCCTGGGAAATTCCAAAGTCCAGCAAGGTGTCCGTCACGCACTGATCCAGACAAGTGCAACATTGTGTAGATCAATTGTGTGGAGCTAGGGTATTCGAATTCCTTCTTATCAATCTGACCAGCTGGTATGTCGACAAACAAACCATTTAATCGAAGAAGGACTGGAGTCCATCCTGCGGAGCTAAAACCGAATGCGTCGGTTAATTCACAGAGAAAAACAAAATTCTCCTTTTTATTTTTTGGTTTTATGTCGATTATCAAGCTCTCTTTGTTTTTAGATAATATCTGTGCTATAGATAAATGCCATTGGAAGGGTTCATTTTGTTTATCACCCAATTCTGTTCTAAGTAATTCAGGGATTAAACCGGAATTACAACCTACCAGAGCGATTGATTTTTTAACCTGTAATTTTAACTTGCCGTGTAATTCTATTTGTCCATAAAGTGAATACATCTTTTAAAATACTCCTTATGTATTCTATATTATGAAAAATGCATACGATTTATTAGACACTGATGCCACATTATTATTGATCTTCTCTTATTCTCAACATATAAGATTATGCTTTTCTTATATATTTTGAAACAATTGAAAGAATTATTTTGTGTCGTGTGATTCTTCGGTCTTTATCAGTAGTAGATTTCGTTACAGCATTGGTATAAGCCAATATATCTTTGGAAAATCGCTCCACCTTGCTCTCTTTTTTTGTGGATTCATTAATTTGATTTGAGAATCTCATCAAATCTCGATTTATTTTTTTGTAGTTATTATTAGGAATATAGCATTCTTTTAAGATCTCGTTTAAGACCATGAAAAGTGTATAGAAGTCAGATTTGTTTCGCCATCTTGTCTCTCTCACATCAGGGAATATAGCTGTAATCGTATCCAGAATGTTCTGAAACAATCTATGCCATTTTGTTTTCTCTGGAAAACCTTTTTCTTCGTAGTCTTCATAGTATTTGTCCATCTCTTTGGTTTTATCTTGAATTCCGTGCATCATAGAAATAAACAAGTCACTAACAAACTGAACATCGTTCATTCGTCTTATTTCATTCGGTCTTACAATTTTATTCTCTGACCAAAATTCATATTCTGCAATATCCTCCATTAGTTTGATGAAATCGCCTGAATATGTGGCATGTCTTAACTCTTGGGGATTTAAAGCAACCACATTACGGTTCATTCGTTTGAAGAGATTTCGAACTTCATCTTCTGAAGCATCTGTAATTTCTCGAACTTGCATTATATAGCCCCAAAAATCTTTCTGGACTGATTCAGGTAGGTCTTGAAATGTATAATCTGTATATTCTGGGTTGTATTCCTCTACTAATGAAAATTCCCCACCTGTGAAATCTAAAATACTTCTAATTCTTTGCTGGCCATCAACTACATTATATATAGATTGACCCTTTGAATCTGTCACTCGATGTATATAGATCTCTGGAATCAGATAACCCTTCAGAATCGTGTCAATCAAGTAAGCTTTCTGATTATGTGTCCAAACGGGTTTTCTTTGATAAGGCGGTCTTAGTACCAACGTTTTTTCAAGATTCCGATCGCGATACCAACTAACAGGATATGTAGTAGGATTTACTTTCATTATAACCTCCCTATCTTAAGTTCGTTAAGTCTAATTGAATAATATTTCTCAGCAAACCACCAGTTTTTGAATAATCGTCCTCTTATTTTTCTATAGTCAAATTTTGATTGTCCCGAAAGTTCAGAAAATGTTTTTAACCAATTCACACCAAACTGACATTTAGGGGGCAGCCTATCAGGACTTATGAATCCCCGATGAATTGTCTGATATGATTCTTCTAGAAATTTTTGTTCTTCCCTTTTCAGCTTATAGTATATGAAGTCCAATTCAAGCAACTCGTGCCATGCTTGATCAAATAGCTCAGAAGATATTAGAACTAAATCAATATCCGACTCTTTGTCGAATAGTTTTCCAAATCTTCCGCTACTGAGACACAACCCTAACTTAGCACTTCCTACAATTTCGATATCTTTAACATGAACATTAAAGAGTTTTGAAAGAATCTCTTTCAGCTCTAAAATTAAATCTATATTTCCGCCAAAACACACTGGAGTATTGCTCAAAATAAATTTGTTCGCCACTCTGGAAGTATTATAGTGGTTAAGTTCCTTTTTCAAATCCTCTAATTTCATATCATTTTATCCAGGTTACCTACACAATAAATGTAGCACTATAACAATTTAGCCCAATTTCCACCATAATTAATGAAAACGCTGCTTATATAATAGGCTTGATTCAAGTGAAGTCAAGTATTCTTTTCTTGGAAATAAGGAGGTTATCTCTTCAAATGAAGAAAACTGGAATAATCAGATACCTTCAATTTATTCTGCTTTGTTTTTCCCTGGGAAGTGATGTAAATAACCCACCTCTGACTAGTAGGCGAAATAGAGGATAGCGAAAATGATGTTTATCCCGTTGTCTCTATTGCTACCATGTACACAATCGCAACAACTTTGATGTTGAAAAGGATGGGGGCGGGATTGTTGAGAGAAGGAATGTATTTTGCTTATATAGTTTTCAAAAATCCTGACTATGGAAAAAATGAAAAAACGCAATCCGCAAGTCCAGTAAGTTCAGTAAGTCCAGCAAGTCCGAAGGTTTATGTGCAACATTCAGAAGCGTTCCCTCTCTGATAGAGGTTCAGCTATCATTCGATATTCTAATCCCGTTTCATATTAAATCTCATCCGGCTGTCCGCCCTAATCTATCAACCAGATTTATCTTGACACCCGGTTAACCTTATATTACTTAAAAGAGGAACTGAACCACAAATCCACAGGAGGTTTCTTATGATCCGTTTTGTTTTCGTTTTCGGCTTGATCCTCTTGGTATCCCTCGCTGGATTAAGTTTGGCAGGAATACCCAAGATGATCAACTATCAAGGGATGCTGACGGACAATTCTGGCACTCCCTTGACCGGACCTTACAATTTGACTTTCAAAATTTGGACTGATACCACCGGGGGGAGTTCTATATGGGATGAAACTCACGCGGTGTCAGTTCAGAATGGTTTGTATAATGTGATTTTGGGACGGATGACCGCATTGAATCTGCCATTTGACCAACAGTATTGGCTGGAAGTGCAGGTGGGGGATGAGACTATGCCCCGTTTGAGATTCACCAGCGTGGGATATGCTTACCGGGCGCAGATGGCGGATACCGCGAGCGTGGCTCTGTCTACTCCCGGCGCAGGCGGATGGGTCGATGCCGGGACCAAAGTCAGCCTGCAGACGAGCACCGACAAAGTTGGCATCGGAACATCCGACCCCCAGGATAATCTGCACGTGGCCAATCATATCCGGGTGGGAGCGGATGCGACTTATCCCACCGTATATGGGGAGCTCAAACACGACGGCACCGGAACTGGCTTCATCATCAATGCCAATGCCGGAGGCGGAGGCTGGGCCGATCTGCATTTTCAAACCAATGGCACCACCAAGATGTTCCTAGAGAGCGGAGGTAACGTGGGCATCGGAACCACCAACCCAGGCGAAAAGCTGGAGGTGAATGGGAACCTCAAGGTTACCGGAGCCTACAAAGGTGATATTGGCCCCAATGGTGGTGCTCCTTTCCCCCGCCCCGCTTATGACAGCGGATGGGATTCTATTAGTCCAGGCCAGATCCTCACACTTACCCATAATATCGGGGGTAATGTTGATAACTATGTGGTTGATCTGCAATTTAAGCATTTTTCGCTTGGTATCAACCGCCAATATTACGGTGGATATACTTATTGGACTGGGTCTAATAATGTGTATGAGGGCGCCTATTGGAAACAACTCACTTCAACCTACATCAGAGTTGTCCGAGCGACAAACGATCCATCGATTGAACAAATCCGCGTTCGAATTTGGGTCTATCAATAAGATGGGTTAGGGTGGGCTTGTCCTGAGGCTTGCCGAAGGGTTTTATCGCTTCAAACCCATAAAAGCGGGCGGGACACTTCTCCTGACAAAGTCGGGATCAGTGCAAGTAAACCCCGTCCCTGCAAACCGATCAGGGGAGCAGGTTGATTCTGACGATATAATCAGAAATGCTGAAAGCACCGGGTTTGGCGTAGTTAAGCTTCAAATTCTTTCCCGCTATTTCGATATTCTTGAATTGAGACTGCATAGTTAGGGTAGGATCAAAAGATTTTCCATCCAAAGTGATAGAGGTTATTTCGGGAACGAAAAATATCAACTTTTTTGTTCTTTTATCCCAGTCGTTCTGCTCGAATATGCCGGTATCATGTATCTCTAAAAGCAAATCGGTGTTCTGTACGGTTCTCAGTACATAAACATCATAGTAACTGCCCAAGGATTTCGTGCCCCGGTCGACGATCCATTTCTTAGCCGAAGAGGAACTGGAGCGGCTCAAGTTTTTACCAGATAGATCGATTTCCACGCGATAGCCCAATTGAGCCTCGAATGCCGCCAAATCCTTGTTATAACCCTCGGTATATTCAGCGATGAGCTTATCCGTCGAAACCAAAGCCTTTTCATAATCGTAATTCTTTTTAGCTTTCTCCAAAAGCCCGGCCAACCGGTCATCTTTTACTTTTAGACTTTCCTTGAATAATTGAACATAGGTGAACTCCGCTCCCGCTTTCTGCGCCTGATCCTTCCAGTCGATCTTCAGGTAATCCAGCAAAACCCCCTGAGCCGACCCAACCGGATAGATGCGGTATCGGCCTACATCCTCCGGCGAAATCGAATTCCCGGTTATGCGCGACTCGAAGTCTTCCAAAAGATACCGGTACAAAGTAACTGAATCAAAATCCGCCGGAAGGGGTGTGGTCAAACCCGCAAGCGTTGAGCGGTATTTGAGCTTCCTCACCAATGATACACACTTATCCTCCACATACTTAGCGGTCCCCTCGTTGATCTCCTCTGCCTGCTCATATCTTTTCACAAGAGGGTCTCCCTGCTTCCAGCGATAATCCCGAACCGCCACAAACTGCTTAACAAAGTCGACGCACTTTTTCCGGTCTCCGGCTTGCATCATCTTCAACGCATCCATCAAAAGCTGCATCTCTACATAAGCCAATGCCGTATTCTGGCGATCCAAAGTCGGGTACAATTCTTCCCGCTCCCAGGGGATCTCACCGAAAGCCGGGTGATTGCCATACTGCTGGAATTCGTGAAAGTTTTCGTGAACGATGAAGGCAAAAAGCTCCACAATCGATTTGTCCATGTATGGGATGGCAGCAACGTCCATGGTGTCGATTTCCAGAGCGAAGTAAAGCTGGCCGGTGAGATTGTCGTATTGTCCTTCGTGAACTTGTACACTGGTCCCCAAATCAGGCCAATCGGCCGGATAGGCGGTAAAACCTTCCGCTGGTTTGGGGTAGTTGAAAAGGAGCGCCCTTTCGGGCATGTAGAAAATGAATGGTTTTTTCGCCAGGTTGTATCCGGGCCAGGCCGAATCAGGAAACTGCTGGAACAGCTGGATGACCCCTTCGCAGATTTTAAGCGCTGTCAAATCCTCATTAGATAGCTTGTTGTCTGTTGTTCCACCAGCATAAAGAGACGCATCAATGAACGAAACCAACAAAATACAAATCCCCAATAGCACAGACATTTTTTTCATCGTATTTTCCTCCCGGTTTATTTCTCCATAAGGAAAATACGATAGTGAAAAGTGCAAGGTTCCTGAAAAGTTTGTAAAGATAATTCTTGAGCCCCCGGTGAACGGACAGGAAGTTTTAGTCTAGATTATTCCCTCTACCCTTGGTAGAAGAGGGATTAAAGGAGAGGGGGAGTATACTCATCGGGCGGGGATACTTCTCCCGTCATAGACCGGGTCAGTGCAAGTAAATCCCTGCCCCTATGGATGAAACTCCTTTTCTATTTATAGAGCGGGGTTCACCCTGAAGAGGTTTACCCTGAAGGACATTTAAGCCCTGCGAATAAGCTATGCGCTTATCTGGGTCACATGTCTTTCAATGAAACGCTTGAAAAGGAATATCGATATGCACACGCACAGAAAACTGCCGATTCTAACCGCCCAGATGACACCGAGCATCTGCCCCAGACTTCCGGCGATGAAACTGCCCAAGGGCATGGTTCCCATGAACATCATGGTGTAGAAGCTCATCACCCGACCCCTGAGCTCGTCCGGGATGATCTCCTGCAACAGGGTATTGCATGTGGCGACAATGGAGATCATCCCCCAGCCGGTGGCAACCAAAAGCAGTAGAGATAGGATAAGCGTGTGGGAAAAGGAGAAAGCAAATACGGAAATGAAGAAAACAATCACTCCCGCCTCCATATATTTAAGCTTCTCCTCTCCTTTCCGGGAAGCCAAACCCAATCCGGCGGTGATAGCACCGATTCCAATGGCGGACATCAAGAATCCGAGACCGGAGGGACCGGCTTTGATAATATCCCGGGCAAAGACCGGCATCAAAACCGCATAGGAGAAGCCAAGTATGCTCATGCTCGATACCATCACCAGCAACGCCAATACCCTTTTGTTACCTCTAATGTAAGACATACCCTGCTTGAAGTTGGCTAAGAAGGAATGATCATTGGTGGAGAAGATCAGGTCCTCCATTTTCATCATCAGAAGACTGGCGATTACCGCCAGAAAGCTCAATCCGTTGACAAAAAAACAGCCGGCTTCCCCTGCCAGGGCGATCAATATTCCCGCTGCAGCCGGACCCAGAATCCGGGCGGCGTTGAAGATGAAAGAATTCAAGGCAATGGCATTGAGCAGGTCTTCGTGCCCCACCATCTCTTTGACAAACGACTGTCGGGCGGGCATATCAAAGGCATTGACCAAGCCCAAAAGCATAGCCAGGATCATCACGTGCCACACCCTTACCAGATGAGTATAAGTAAGCAGTGCCAGAACGAAAGCCAGAATCATAGCGCTGGTCTGGGTCAAGATCAAAAGCTTCCGTTTTTTGACCCGGTCGGCCAAAACCCCGGCGGGAAGAGAGAAGAAAAAGATCGGTAAACTGGCAAAGGCGCCCACCACTCCCAACAGGAAAGGTGAATTGGTCATGCGCAGAACCAGCCAGCCCTGAGCCATGCTCTGCATCCAAGTGCCGATCAACGAGATCATCTGGCCGATCCAGTAGAGCCGGAAGTTGCTATGCCTTAAGGAACGGAAGGTTTTCCAGAACATGCCCCGGTTATGTTCAGTGGAGGTCTGGTCGGGATTGTTTTGGATTTTGGGCATCTCTTCAATATCGGAAGTGCAATTATTTTCCAAAAAGTCTATTGGTCAAAACTGAAGAATAATACGGGAACAGCGATGGGTTGTAAAGGAATTTTATCGGGGGAAAAAGAGTAAGCGGAAAGAATCCGAATTGTATCTTTTCTTTCCCCCCCACTCCCGTCTTTAGCGGGATTTTTAACCTGCCTTCTCCCCGAGGGGAGAGGGGTACTTGAGTTGTCAACGGATTAATGGTTCGACTTTCCTTCGGCTTTACCTCAGGACAAGTCGCTCACCATCTTCGACGGATGGAACGGATGATACAAGATAAGGCATTCCATACCCATTATTCCCGTGGACTGACCTAAAGTAATAAAGAACTTACCCGCCTGGTCGGAGGACCTGGCGGGAACATAAAAGTTTTTCCACAGAATTTTACACGGGCGAATCTAAAGATTCGCCCCTACATTATCTCCTGCAGTACTGCAAGCTATTTCTTCTTGCCCAAAGGCATGACATAGATCACGGTTTCATCAGCCGGGAGGTTCAAAGCTTTTTTCACATCTTCCGGCTTGAAGCCGGCCATTACCACCGTCCCGATATTCAACGAGACACCTTGCAGGTAAACATTTTGAGCGGCATGGCCCGCTTCCAGATAAAACCAGTTCGGACTTTTCGACTTTGCAGTCAGACCGGTTATTATTAAAGCGGCGGGAGCGTTCTTTATGGGCTGCTGACCGGCCGCTTCGAACAGCTTGGATTTCATGTCTCCATCAGCCATTTTGGCCAGCTCGTGATGAGTAGGTTGATACTGGTACAATCCCATGGGGAGGCCAATCACTTTTCCCGGAAGCACATAAACATTGATCAGATAAGTTGCCATGGCAGAAGGGGCGGTTCTGTGACCGGTCTTGGGATCGGTAATACCCTGCGCCGCCCAGAGGATTTGCGAAACCTCGGTCAGGGTCAGCGAGTCTTCCTTGTATTCTCTGATCGATCGCCTTTCCAGCAATGCTCTTTCCACCGATACCTCACCATCATACTTGGGTTCGGGCAATTTCATGTTTTCCACTTTAGCTCCTTTTTCTTGAGCAAGGGCAATCCTGCTCTGACCGTTAAGTCCAAAACGGATGCCGAACACACCTACCACGAAAAGCACTAATGCAAGAAGTAAAACGTGCCTTTTCATGACAAACCTCCTTTAGCTTGAATGTTTTCCGGTTATTTCAGTTATATCCAATCTCAATATTCCGACTTCTTCATAGGCGTCATCCGATTTCAAACTCTTTTCCTTAATCATATTCGGGTCATCTTCCAAGTGTTCCAGAAGAACATTTATAGCATGTTTCTTCTCCGGCAGCTCTTTTACCTCGTACATTTTTCCCCAAAAGACCACGGAGCGATAGGCGTGGGAACAGTCGCCCATTTTGTATCCCTTATCTTCAATTACCGTCCCACAAACATTTGGGTTTTGATTTATAAAATCCAGTTTCAAACCTTTTTGCGAACAATGAATATAGAGGGCGTCTCTGATTTCATCATATCCATAACTCAGCGAAACGAGATAGGGCTCATTGTCCCGGCACATGGAAACCACAGTATACTTCCCTTGTTTCAATATTTCCTTTAATACGTTGCTGTCAGTTATCTCCCGCTCTTTTTTCCGCATGTGATATTTTGCCACGGTGATTCTCCAATGTTTACTTTTGGTTTCTTTTATACCAACGAACTAATGTCCAATACGAGGCAAAAGTTGTTGTTAGTAACTGTAAAAATGGGGAGATGAATATCATCAAAACCAGCCAGCCGATAAAACTTGCTTTCGGTTCATAAAGAATCAGCGGAATACCGAAATTTTGGAAATCTGAAGAGGGATCGAAGAGCATGATAATCATACGTCCCCAGATAGCGCACATCACCACGAAGGTAAATAGCGAAGTGATGATGGCGTATCTTAAGATCCGATTAAGGGTCTCTTCTGGGCTGATGTCAAGCTGGGTTATTCTTCTGGCAAGATACCAGCCGACTATAAATCCAAAAAATATGCAGAAGATCGGAACCCCCATACCCATTCCCACACATAAAAGATCAAGAATAAGAAAAAACAGGAAAGCGATCTTGGGATTTAATTCTAAGATTCTTGACATGTATTAAAATAATCTGCTTTATGTTCTGATCGGAAAGTGAAGAGATCACTTCTTCGTCCTACCGTTAACGGGACTCCTTACCGGGGCATACTTTAATTTCTCTGCACCAGCTGCAGGCAATCCTCCGGGCAGACTTGGACGCATAAGCCAAATCCATAGCAATTTTCCCGCTGAATACCCAGCTTACCGTCATCCATTTTTCGGGCTTTGAAGTAGCAGACTTCCGTGCAGATACCGCAGTGGGTGCACTGGTCCATTTCGGTCTTTTCGATTTGGATTCCCGTATCACATTTCTCGGTGGGATCCAGAAAGTACCCGCAGCAGTCGTCACAGCAAAAACAGATACCATCGGTTTTGGTCATGTTTTCGGCATTGCGGAAAGGCCTGGTTACCAGATGTTTTTCCTTGGCTTCGCGGAAAATCTCATCCAATTCAACCCGGGAGATCTCCTTTCTCCCCGATCCGCCGCTGGCTTGGATATCACCTTTAAACACCAGGCATAGGTCTTTCCGGGAACGGCTACAGCCTCCTTCTTTTCTTTCGCGGCATCCGCAGTTTTCTACCCAGAAACGGTCACGCTGTCCGGCTATCTTCTTTGCGTCTTCCCAGGTACAAACGTAATGGAATGCCAAGTCCTGGTTGCTCACTTTGACCTCCTGCGAATTTTCCTTCAGTCTCCCTCTCCGGAAAAAGGAAATGTTATTGGGACAAAATTAAAATCCAAAATTAAAAATGCAAGCAGACGCTTGCTCCCAGACGGGAGCGTCCGCTCGTCTGAGCAAAATTACAATTTAAAAATTCAGGATCGGAAAATCTGATCGTGTTGCTCTAAACTGTCATTCTGAGTCCGAAGGACGAAGAATCTGGAATAGATGCTTCGCTTCCCCGACGGGAGCGTAGCTCGCTCAGTATGACAGTTACCGTACTGAGAGATGTTTCGCTTCGCCCTGCACCATTCGGTGCATGGCTTCGCTCAACATGACACGAAATATAACCTTTGTGAATATATTATTACAAATCAATCTATCCACGGTAGTTTGTCCAAGTCCACATTTCCACCGGAGAGGATTATCCCCACCCGCTTACCCTTAACATCGATTTTGTTTTCCAAGAGCGCGGCAAACGGCACGGCGGCGGAGGGTTCGACCACGATTTTCATCCGCTCCCAGATGATTCGCATAGATGATACGATAGCATCTTCGCTTACGGTTACGATCCGATCTACATATTTTATTATTATGGGAAAGGTCTTATCTCCCAGCGAGGTGCGCAGACCATCGGCTATAGTTTGGGGATTGATCACGGGGATAATTTTACCTTCACGAAACGATCTATATGCGTCATCAGCTGTCTCGGGCTCTGCGGCAATGACTTTGATTAGAGGCATAAGATAATTTACGGTCAGGGCGGTACCGCTTAGAAGTCCTCCTCCACCGACCGGAGCCATAACCATGTCCAAATTCTCGACTTCCTCCAGAAGTTCCAAAGCGCAGGTTCCCTGTCCGGCAATCACCCGGTAGTCATTATATGGATGAATGAAAGCAGCGCCGGTCTTTTTAACCACCTGAGCCAATGTTTCCTCGCGCGATTCTAATGTAGGTTCACATAATATAATGTTTCCCCCATAACCTTCCACTGCTTTGATTTTTACTGCGGATGAGTTTTTGGGCATGACGATGTGGGCTTTAATTCCTCGAATTCTTGCAGCCAGAGCCAAAGCCTGGGCGTGGTTTCCGGATGAATGGGTAGCAACTCCCCTTTTGGCTTCTTCATCGGAGAGCGAAAGAACAGCGTTGGTTGCCCCGCGAAATTTGAAAGCTCCGACTTTCTGGAAATTTTCGCATTTGAAGAACAGTTCCGCATGGACCATCTGGTTGAGGCTCAGGCAGGTCAAAACCGGAGTTCGATGGACGAATGGCTTGATTCTTAAAGCGGCCTGCCGGATAGTTTCGAGGTCGGGGATAGAATTTGAATTATTGTGGTTCATTCTTTTGCAATTTCCTGAGGCGGGAGAAATTCCCGCCTCTATATACAGAAATAATATACTTCTCATAGGGCAGGGTTCACCCAGAAGGGATTCTCCCTGCCCTTCTGTCCTGAGACCTCAGGGTCGAAGGAAAGGGCATTCAGCCTTGCCGGCTGAGTATAAAATTTGGATCAATAGTTTTTTAACAGTTTTTTTACCGTGCGGTATATCCTCCATCTATCACCAGTTCGCTTCCGGTGATAAACTTCGATTCATCGGATGCCAGATAAAGAATACCATAAGCAATATCGTCCGGTTCGCCCACGTGACCAATGGGATGAAGACCGTCCAACATTTTTCTTACTTCATCCACATTCCCCTGGGATTTGGCGTAGTTCTCCACCATGGGGGTCCAAATAAATCCGGGATGGACCGAGTTCACCCGGATTTTATCCTTGGCATACAGAAAAGCATCGGTTTTGGTCATTATCCTCACCGCCCCTTTGGAGGCATGATACGGCGGGACGTCCGGCGAGCTTACGATTCCATATACGGAAGAGAGATTGATTATGCTACCACCGGGGGCTTTCTTCAAATAGGGAATGGCATGCTTGGTGCAGAAGAAGACCCCTTTTACGTTAACCGCCATAACCTGATCCCATTCCTCCTCGGTGATCTCGTGGGTGGGCTTGCTTACCCCCGATATCCCGGCATTGTTAACCAGAACATCGATCTTCCCGAAAGTCTTGGCAATATCTGTGAACACATTCCGGACTTCCTTTTCTTTCGAAACATCCAGATGCCAGAACTTTGCCACACCACCCGAATCTTTGATTTTATCCACCACCTTTTGACCCTCTTGATCCAGTATGTCGGTCACTGCCACCTTT
This sequence comes from uncultured candidate division Zixibacteria bacterium, assembly GCA_903908285.1. Taxonomy (GTDB): domain Bacteria; phylum Zixibacteria; class MSB-5A5; order MSB-5A5; family SM1-73; genus CAIVRH01. Next base: position 80,596 of record CAIVRH010000029.1, on the reverse strand, counting down.
GCCCCTTCCTTTGCCAGAAGTACACAACTGGCCAAACCGATCCCCAATGCTCCCCCGGTAACCACTACTACTTTGTCTTTTACTCGGTCCATTCTTACCTCCTTCTTTCATATTTGAGGATATGTAAATATCTTTCATTCATTATGGAAAGCCATCATCCATACAGCTTAATTATAATGAACAAGGTGTCCATTACCAACTTAAGCGTTTCAAATATTCGCCAGTTTTCGCACTGTTTTTGCCAGTCCGATTACTTCATTTAATTCTGCATCCGGGATTTCGAAAGGTATCCGGGGTTGTTGATTTCGATGTAGACCTGCACGTATCAAGATAGTCTTCATCCCCAGTTGTTTTGCCGGGACGATGTCGTTGTCTATCCTATCACCTACCAGGATGCACTCCTGCGGAGTAACCCCGAAAGATTTGGTAATCTGCTCGAAATATCGCGGGTCGGGTTTGGTTATAGGAAAATCATCTTGAGTCAGGCGATATGTGAAACAGTCCAAAATAGCCTGTTGTTCTAAGAAAGCCAATATTTCTTGTCCATACTGGCCCGCTATCCCGATTTTGAATTCCCGGCATATTTCTCTAAGTTCTTTTTCGAGTCCACCGGATAACTTCAGGGGAGGTTTCTGCTCCTTCCATCTAAAGAGATAAGATTCGTAAAGCTCCCTAAACAAAGATAAGTTATCTTTCAGGTACTTCCAAAAAACAAACTCGTATGTTTTCGGACAAAAAGAGATAACTGCTTCCTCGACGTCTGTACAGTAAGAGCTGATAGAGTATCCCGAAACGATTGGGCTTAAAATATCGACTATTATTTTGGCTCTTACCTCTTCGTGCTCGGATTCGTCGAGGATAACCCCACCTGCATCTAACAAGACCGTAGTTATCCGGATAGAATCTCCTTCTCAATCGAGATAAAATGAAATTGGATTACACCAGAATGCCTCTTTCAAAAAACATCAATGAGAGGCGGGATAAGTTCCCGCCTCTATGGGGCGTTAAGGGTTGTCATTCATCGTGAAGCAAGCGCATCACAGCAAATAACCTCGTTGAATTATGGATCTTTTTGATTCTTTCTATTTAACCGTAGCATCCTCCTGCATGATCCCGAAAACGTTTCCCTCGGTATCCATACAGTAAGCCATGTATCCCACTCCTGGAACAGCCATCTTGGGGACTATTATCTTGCCTCCCTGGTCCACGATCTTTTTGGTGAATTCATCCACTGACGGGACGTCGATGGTATTCTCGGTGTGAGCCTGGGGATTTTGCCGTCTCATTATCCCACCATCAATTCCCGGCTGTTCCTTCGGGCCGGTCATGCACAGCCAGTATTCTATTGGTCCGCTCCATTTTTTGATTTCCCAGCCGAATACTCTCTGGTAAAACTTTACCGCGCGTTCCGGATCATCTGCACTGATTTCAAAATGCATTACTCGCGGCATAATATGCCTCCTTCACAATTAAAATTGAACTTAGGGCGTATCATAACAATTCTCTTTGGTATGTTATCTTTTTTTACCATAAAAACAAGAAATTTCTATTTCCAGATAACACATTTTCGGATAGAATCAGTTTGTCCAATAATCTAAATAGATAGCACGCTCCTCCTCTTATGGTGAATTCATTCAACGGGTTAAGCGGATGGCAATTAGTCCATGGTCGACGGTCCACAGTAAAAACCGTCAACGGATGGAACGGATGGAACGGAAAAAAGACGTCCACGGTTAACTGTCCACCGCTGACCATACCCCCTGTATCCCCCTCTCCTTAAATAAGGAGAGGGGTTCACCCTGCCCTTCGGTCCTGCTTCGCACTGAGTGCGCTCAGTACGAAGTGAGACCTCAGGGTCGAAGGAAAGGGATTTCCCTCGATCCTGAGATCTTCGGGATCGAAGGACACCCTGAAGGGAACTCAAGGGGGAGTGGTCTATTAAGTTAACAGTTCACGGTAAATAGATTCGCTTCGCTCACTACAAGTCCGTTGACACTTTCTCTTTTTTCTCCTGAATTCTCTTGCTTTTGGGGGTAAAAATCGTTATCTATGAAAGCACAGTGGATATTGGTTTATGCATGGATTCTAACAAAAGGTAAATAAGCGTGGGACGTATAATTGCCATAGCCAATCAAAAAGGAGGGGTGGGGAAGACCACTACGGCAGTCAACTTGTCCGCCAGCTTAGCAGTGGCGGAGAGGAAGATCCTGCTGGTCGATTTCGATCCCCAATCCACCTCCACTTCCGGTATGGGTATCAACAAAAACAGCCTGGAAAAGACCATCTACGAGGTATTGATCGAAAACTTTCCTTTGGAAAACGTCATCCTAAAGACAGAATTGGAGTATCTGGATGTGGCGCCATCCAATCTCCGGCTGGTGGGGGCGGAGGTGGAACTGGTGAACGTCGAGCATCGGGAGAAAAGATTGGGTTTGGCGTTGGATACGGTAAAGGAAAGATATGACTATATTTTAATCGATGCTCCGCCTTCGTTGGGACTTTTGACTCTTAATATTTTGACGGCAGCCAATTCGATACTGGTTCCAATTCAATGTGAGTTTTATGCGATGGAAGGATTAGGTCAGCTTTTGAATACCGTAGGAATGGTGCAAAAAAGCTTGAATCCGAACCTGCAAATCGAAGGCATTCTTCTGACCATGTATGACGGGAGATTGAACCTGTGCAAACAGGTGGCGGAAGAAATGAGGAAATATTTCGGAGAAAAAGTGTATAAAACCGTGATAAACCGAAATGTGAGACTCTCGGAAGCGCCCAGTTTCGGAAAGTCCATAATCCTCTATGATATCACCTCCACTGGAGCGGAGAATTACTTGAGCCTGGCTGAGGAGATATTAAACCATAAGAACAATGACGAATTACAGATAACGGATGAAGAAGCGTCCGCGGTCCACCGTCCGCAGTCCGCCGCAAAACCTTGGTCAACGGATGAAACGGATAAAACGGATGGTAATAAGTCCACGGCAGATAGTCCACCGTCCACTGTAAATACCTGGACGATAGTTGAAGTGGAGGGTGAAAAGTCGGCAGTCGAAGGGCAACAGGCAACGGAAAAAAATGACGAATGACGGATAAAAATCGTCCGCTGTCCACAGTCCACCGCAAAGGCTTGGTCAACGGATGAAACGGATTAAACGGAGGTGATTTGTCTGCGGTAGAAGTTTGAAACGTCCACCGTCCACAGTCCGCCGCAAAGGCAAAAATAACTGCGGATAAGGAAGATGGAAAAAGGAAGAAGGAAAATAAAAACAAAAAATTGATATATGATGACGGATAACGAATGATGAAAAGATGGAGAGATTGATGATGAGCAGGAATGCATTAGGTAAAGGATTGGAAGCTTTGATTCCACAGGTTCCTTCGGAGCCGATTAAAACGGAAGAACAGCCCAGGGAGGGATTATTTCACATCAGTATCGATAAGATTAAGGCAAATCCGTACCAGCCGCGAACCAGGATGGATGAGGATAAGCTCTCCGAGCTTACCGCCTCCATTCAGGAAAAAGGGATCATTCAACCGGTGGTGGTCAGAGAGGCAGGAGGAGAATATGAACTGGTTGCGGGTGAGAGAAGACTGACTGCGGCAAAAAGACTGGGTTGGGAAAAAATTCCGGTGGTGATCACGGGAAAACTCTCCAAAGAGGAGATGCTGGAACTTTCTTTGATCGAAAATCTTCAGAGAGAGGACCTAAACCCGATCGATACTGCCAGAGGTTACCAAAGACTGATGGAGGAGTGCAGTCTCTCCCAGGACCAGATGGCGCAGAAAATCGGTAAGGATCGCTCCACCATCGCTAATACTTTAAGACTCTTGCACTTACCGGAGGAGGTTCAAAAGTGCGTTTCGGTGGGAGAGCTTTCCGAAGGACACGCCCGGGCAATACTTCCCCTCCCGGATGAAAAAGAGCAGATCGCTTTATCTAAACGCGTGATCAAAGAGGGACTTTCTGTCCGCAAGATAGAAGAATTGGTGTATGGAAAGAAGAAACCCTCTGCAGCAAAGCGGAAAGCTAAAATATCTCCCGCTTTCTTTGAGATCGAGGAGAAATTGAAACAGTTCTTTGGGACAGCAGTGAAAGTGAGGGCAAAAGAAAAAGGAGGGGAAATCAAGATTGAGTTTTACTCGGAAGAAGACTTGACCAGGATACTGGAGTTGTTAAAGGTTACGCTTTGATAGATATGGTCTCTCCATCATCTTTGTTCGGGATAGGCCGGAAGCGACAGTAATGCAAAATTCAAAATTACAAATCAAAAATCAAAAATCAAAATTCCAAGGATCGGATGAATAGACACGGTTAAATCGAGCTTCTCTTTGGAGTCTCGAAAGTTAATACTTACATTTAAGCAAATCCTTAAATCAAACTAACGCTATACTCTCCATATAATTAACCATGGCAAAAAGATTTATCGATTTTCTAATAGTTCCCGAGGGGAATTCAAAAAGCTATAAATTCAAATTGTCCTATTTCAACACCTGGTTGATTGTGGGAATAGTGAGCGCCATTTTGATTTTTGCCATTGTATTCAGCCTGGTGCACGGGGAGTTGGTATATCGGATATTGTTGAGGAAATCTTTGGTGCAGGAAAATGAAAAGCTAAAAAGATATAATACCCGGGTGGTGGAGCTGGAGAAGGAATTGAAGGAATATAAGAGTTTTGTCAATAAGGTGGCGGGTTTAGCCGGGGTGAAATATGATGCAGGTTCGACCAAGCAGTTGGCGTACCTGCCCGAAGATACTGAAACCGAAAGCCAAGGATCACCTCCTCTCTCCCCCAGTCAAGACGAAAGGAAAGTAACCTATGGAGAAGAGGCTTCGATTGGAGCTTTGCCCAACCCGCTTACAGCAAATCCGGATTCTCTGAAACATATCCCGATGGGTGCCCCTATCGAGGGGTGGGTAACCAAGGAATTTTCCGTCAACAATCGGAAAACAGGAGGGGATCACCCGGGGGTGGATTTTGCCACCAAAATCGGAACCAAGGTAAAGGCAACGGCGGATGGCAAAGTGATCACAGCCGGTTGGGATGATATGTACGGCAATGTGGTAGCGATCGATCACGGTAACGGTTATGTAACATATTTCGGGCATAACTTAAAAATCCTGGTGAGTGTCGGAGCTTTAATGCATCGGGGTGATGTGATTGCTCTTTCCGGCAGTTCCGGCAGAAGCTCCGCACCGCATTTGCATTATGAGATAAAAAAGGATGGGGTGGCTATTGATCCGAAAGGCTTTTTAAACCAATCCGAGGTTTCCCGACCCGGACATTAGGAACTGAATATGAAAAACAAAAACTTTAAAGGAGATGGTGGATTGAATACCATTATTGGAAAGGATTCCAAATTCGAAGGGGTGCTCGAGATAGAAGGCGGGTTGAGAGTGGACGGAACGGTAAAAGGAAAAATTTCCGCCACCGATACGCTTAGCGTGGGGGACAGCGGGGTGATCGAAGCTGAAGTGAACGTCAAAACAGCGGTAATTGGCGGCAAGGTGATTGGTAATATCCTTGCCCAGGAAAGAATCGAACTGCAGGCCAAGGCAGTGGTAGAAGGGGATATCCACACTAAGAATCTGATTGTGGAAGAGGGAGCGGTGTTTCACGGCAGCTGTGATATGAAAAGCGTTTCCGGTATGAATGTCAAGACTCACCTTCCCGGCATGAACCAGAAAGTTCGCACATCCGGATTTGTACCTCCTGATTAAGGTAGAAATAGGTAATATACTGTACTTCGATAATAAGGGTGCCTAATGTTGATAATTGTCACCGTTTTGTGGAAATTCCATTAAGTACATTATATATCAACAAGTTAAACTCAATTATCAGGGGTGGGAAAAGAGGAGTTATCCACACCTGATTTCGTAAGCACTAATAGGAGTTTAAGTTAAACATATCACTCAAATCTGTTAATTAAAAGGACAATCCAAAATCGTTGGTTGGTTTTGCATTAGGTTTTATTGCAATAGGTTTCGAAAATTATTTCGAGAGTAATTATCTATATGATTTATTTTCTAATTATGTGATAGGGGTAAAGAAAAGATGGTCTGGCTGATCATCATTCTCATAGTCTTAAGTATCCTCGCTGTAACATATCGCTTCCATATTTATTCCTTCTTTATTTATCTCTTTGTCAGATTCGAACACAAACCAAAAGATTTTCAATTGTTAAGTTCCCTCCGGGAAAGTTTGGTTCACGAGCGGAAAAAGAAAATAGCAGGATTGGAGATGATCCTTTCTTCATGGGAAAGAGGGGATGAGATCAAGTCCCAATTTGAATATTTCGAGGAGCTTTTGAATCAGCTGAAAGAATTGGTTCGAGAAGAAAGAAGAAATCTGATGACGGTGACTAAGGATGTCTTTCTTTGGGGAAAATTGTGGACCGGGATGAGACGAATTGAGAAAAAAGGCAGAAATGAGAAACGAGAATTGAGATATGAGTTGAAACGAATTCAAGACCTGATAGATGAAGTGGTCGAAAGCGCGACGGAGCAGTTTTCATTTACACTGAATCAGGTGGTCTCCGAATCGGTGAAGATTGTACGAGTGGAGAAATCACATGTCAAGAATATAGAAATCCGGGAGCAATTGGATGATATTGGCAACTCGATTCGCTTTTCTTACGACAAATTCAAGGATTGGCAGAGAATTTTAACTAACCTGATCCGAAATGCGGTTGAAGCGGTCGAAACCAAACTGTCCAGCCGGGTGGGGGTAGCCGCAGACTTTAGTCTGCGGGGTAGGGATGAAAACCTATGGGTTAAAGTCTATACCATGCCAAGACTCTCAGTCCCAGCCCAAATCTTGACCTCAGTCTCTGTCTGTATCGAAGATACCGGCATCGGCATGGATGAAGCCACCAGAACCTCGTTTTATAAGCGGGGGTTCACCTCTGGGAAAGAGGGGGGCTTGGGTCTTGGGGTTAGTGAAGAATCGGTACAATTGATTAATAAATATGGCAGTTGGCAGGTGGAAAGCCAAAAAGGGGTGGGCACTAAGATAACCATACATATAGACAAAGAAAAAGCGAGAAAAGGGGAACTGATCTTACCACCGCCAAAACCTTTCTTCCGAACAAGGTTAGCATTTGGCTTGTACTTTATATTGCTTATGTTAATTGGTTTGACTCTTCTTTTTATCTTTAACAAGTATTCAAGGTTCTGGGTGGATTGGAATCCGGCTTATGTTGAGGTGAAGCAAGGTCGGCAAATCTTTTTGTATAATTCAAAAGACCAACAATTGTGGATGCATGAGTTTGAGCGACCCGTCTTTATCAGAGTGGAAACACCTGATGTTAAGATGCCACTGGTTAAAATAGAAGATTTAGACCAAGATGGATGGAACGAAATATTGGTGATTGTTGATATAGGGGTTCAAACCACAGCTCAATTGTTTTACTTGGATCATAAAGGAAATGTGAAATGGGTGTTCTCCGCAGGAGAGGGTTTTGAAGAAGGATCAGGTGGGCAAAGAGAAAATACCAACCCGGAAATATTTAACATTGAGAATCTCCTGGTAGATAACTTCATAGACGATGGAAAAAAAGAAATCTTAATATACAGTCGACAGAATGCGTTTTTCCAAAGCCAAATAGCTATCTTAGACAACCGAGGTCATGTAATGGGGGAATATTGGCATCCGGGAGCGATTCCATATATAATTTATACGGATTTAGATGGTGACGGAAAAAAGGAGCTGGTCTGCTCAGGTATAAACAATAGACTGAATTGGCGTCCTATAATTTTCAGCTTAGACATAAAAGAACTTATGGGCAATAAAATGCAAGGACCACCATACAATATTTTCGTTAATTTGAAACCCGCTAAAGAGAAAAAATATGTGGTTCTTCCACAAATAAAGGATGTTGCTTGGGATTGGGTTCAGGTTTCACCGCTACATACGCCGTTTTACATGGACATCCGCTCCGACCAAATCTTCTTAATATTGCCAGATGGGAGACATTATCTTCTTACTAAAGATCTGAAATACAGCAGTTGTTCGCTAAGTCTCGCTAGGTTTGTATCGTGGCGAGAAATAACTGCTTTTCCCTTTGAGGTTAATCTGGAAAAGGATAATCTAAATTGGAGCGATTTTGAAGTCTATGAGAATGGAGTCAGATTAAAATGATCGTTTTCTAAAATTTGGAAAAGCTTTTCCAGAATTTAGAAAATAGACTTGTTTTTAAGTGAATTTCCGCAGAAGAATTCCTCCTATTTTTTATTCCGATTTTTTTGTTTAGCTTCTATTTCCATTCCTAATCTTTTATCTCAAATAGAGATAGGGCTACAAGATTTTCCATCCGCGCAGGTCTAAGCACTCAATTCAAACAAATAGGCAAGGCTGTTGCTATACGACAATCGTGTTGTTTTGTGATTGCTTTGAATATATAGGTGTAAAGAAATAAAAACAATAAGGAGACACCTATAAACTAAGAGAGTGAAAATGAGCAAAAGATATTGAGAAGACTGAGTGCAAAAATAGAGGGGAAGAAATGAGATGGCTCACGAAACATTAAATGGAAGGAGAAATAGCAGTGAATAAAATAACAGTATGTGTAATACTGTCGGTGTTATTAATGGTTTGCATGTCTTCTGTTGTTCATGCTGGAAGAGTCGTAGGTATAACCTTTGGTAGTGGGTTAAGCTTCCCGATGGGTGATCTAGCTGATAAAGACAAATACCAAGCTAAATTGGGAACCAGGTTTACTATGGGAATTGATATATACCCCATGCAAAGGCTCTCTGTAGGTCCATTCATTAATGCAGATTTTTTTCATCCCAACAAGCTGACTTTTAGACCTGAGTATAGACAAGAAACTCTTCCCGTTACCGGCATAAGTGTGGCAGAGGTTGGTTGTGCAATGAGATATTTTCTGATAACCGGTTCTAAATGGCAACCTTACGTTAAAATGTGGATAGGTAATTCATGGCTTTCTATTAACACGAAAAATGGTGGGGCTGATAGTGACGGAGCGTTTGCCTGGGGTTTGGGGGGTGGGGTTATGTTTATGGTTGATAAACACATAGGGTTTGCAGGAGATATTCTTTATAATCACAGCAAAACAGAGAAAAGAGATGGTGATACAACTGATAGGATTAACTTGGGGATCGCTTTGAACCTTCTAATTGGATGAGAAGCTTTATGTGCTTTTATGTTATCGATATAATAAACCTAATCAAACTACATATAGGGAGGGAGAAAGCCATGAAGGCAAGAATAATGGTTATCGGGTTTAACGGGATCATAGCAGTTTTGATTCTGCTGTCAAGCTCTTCTTTTGGAGCGACCAAATGTGTCAACACAGGTGGTACTGGGGGTTGTTATAGTTCCATCCAGACTGCCATAAATGCGGCAGCAAATGGTGATACAGTCGAAGTGTGGCCAGGTATTTATAAGCAAAATGTAAGCATTGGAAAGCCCATCAAATTACTTACGAGTGGTATTGAGAACACAATTATTATGCCGGACACTGGTAATGCAGTGATTTTTGTGACCGGATCTTCTAGTGCAAAGATTGTTGGATTTAAGATTGAATCTCCGGGGAGAAATGGCATATATTGCAATTCAAGTGTTGAAATCTGGATTGAAAATTGTGTTATTCAAAACTGTACAAACGTAGGGATATTCTTTTGGGCCGGATCAGGCACTCTCCGGGCTAACAACAATATTTTGTATAACAACTCCTTCGATGGTATCTATGTAGCTGATGGAACCTTCTATCTGTATAGCAACATTTTTTATAGCAACCACAAAGGTGGTTTTGGTCGTTGGTACGCTGGTTCTAATTCAAGGAACGAATACAATTGTTTTTATGGTAATAACCCAAACTTTCGCGATTATGCCTCTGCTGGAACAGGCGATATTCAACAGGATCCACAGTTTGTCGATGCTCCGAATGGGGATTTCCACTTACAAGCTGGATCACCCTGTGTTGATGCGGGGCGAACTGGTACCTCTTACCTCGACTGTGATGGCACTCGCAACGACATGGGCGTTTACGGTGGGCCCAGCGCGTACTGCGGTCCAGGTCCAGTGGTAACTGAACTTCAGCTTGTGCCAGCTACGGTTGTCAGAGGTGAAACCTTCAACATTCAGGCAAAGGGCGCCACAAGATAAGGGGGTGGGTATGAAACTCGATAAAACTACGTTAAAAACGTTAATAATCCCTATCTGTCTTGTCCTTGTCTTTTGCTTACCTAATCACGCTCAAGGCAAATACCTAAACTATGCCGAATATTTCATAGACACAGATCCCGGTCAGGGAAATGGTCACTCAATACCTGCGTGTGATGGCAATTTCAATGAGGCTGAGGAGGAGTTTTGCGTCAACAACATTTCAGTACCTCCGTTGTCCGAAGGTCGGCATACTTTCTTTCTCCGCCTTAAAGACTCTGAAAATCAGTGGGGAATGAGGCGCCTCGATTTTTATGTGGTTTCTTCCAGTCCGTATGTTGCTAAAACACTAACCGGAGCTGAATATTTCATAGACACAGACCCTGGTGAAGGAAGTGGAATACCTTTACCTGCTGCGGACGGAAGCATTGATGAGTCTGCTGAATATTTATTGAAGGAAGGCATTGAGTCCTCAGAACTATCTCTTGGCTTACACTCACTTTATGTCCGAGTAAAGGACTCATACAATGTTTGGGGCATTCCACGGAAGGTCAATTTCAATGTGATTGAAGCAAGCCCATACAAGACGTTAGACACGGCGGAGTATTATATAGACACAGATTCAGGAGTAGGGCATTGCAATCCCCTTACTGCCGATGACGGATCATTCGATGAATCAACAGAAGACGCACACAAGAATAATATCAGCACTTCATCTCTGCCTCTGGGAGGTCATCAGGTATATGTTCGTTTCAGGGACAGCTGGTGGCAAGGTCCCACCTTCAATGGCTGGGGACCGACAAAAGTTGATACTTTGTGTGTATCGGATACAACACATCTGATTTCACCCCTTAACGGTTCAAGCGGACCACCAAGTCAAACCTTTAAATGGTCGCATTTAACAGGTGTAAACTCCTATCAGCTACAAATTGACACGGTTGTAAGTTTTCCTAATCCTATAAAGGATTTGTCCGTCACCGCGGAAACTTGTCGCGTGAATGACCTGCCTAGTGGAATTTCTCTTTGGTGGAGAGTAAGAGGAAATTATCCTTGCGGAGGAGTTTGGTCTAAAATATATGAATACACGGACGTGAACGATGGAGTTCAACAGACAAATTTGCCAGACAACTTCTCTCTATCTCATAATTATCCAAATCCATTTAATCCTGAAACCCAAATTGAGTATGCTCTTTCCAGAAACTGCCAGGTCAAGCTGATTGTTTTTAATATCTTGGGACAAAAGGTGAAGACTCTGGTGGATGAGTTCCAGACTGTAGGATATAAAACCACACATTGGGATGGGAAGGATGAAGCAGGTAAGGAAGTTGCCAGTGGTGTCTATTTTTACAAGCTCAAGGCGGGGGATTACAACGAGACCAAGAAGATGATTTTGATGAAGTAAAAAGAAGGATATTATAGAACTCCCTTCGAGGGGGAAGAAAAGCCGCTGGGTGGTAAGGATACATCCGGCGGCTTTAGAATCGGTCAACGGATTTAACGGATTAAACGCCCGTCCGGGCGTCCGTCTGGACGGATGAAGTTTAAGTCCCTATAAGAAGCGGACAGCCATGAAGACTGTCCCTACGATAAATCTAAAACGGACAGCCATGAAGGCTGTCCCTACGAAGTTAAATCATTTGGGCTTGACAGAAAATGGATGAGAGTTATCTTTCAGATGGGAATGGTGAGTTTAAAGTATGTAGAGGAAGGCTTTAGCCTTCCATTCTACAAAAGTGGAAGCCTGAAGGCTTCCGCTACGTTACAGAAGGTATGCGATATGCTCAAAGTACTGATCATAGATGATGGAATTGATATCACCAATTACTGTCATCAGTTCATCTCCAACGGGTATGAATATGAGCATATCCGAAGCGGTGTCAATCTGAAAAACGATCTGATGAAGAAAGATTTCCATATAATCCTTCTGGATAAAAGCTTTACCAAGATCGACAAAGCGGAGCTTTTAGGTCCGGCTGAAGATGCGGACAATGAGGGATTGAGGATTCTGTCTTCAATCAAGAAGCTTGATCCGAACATCCCGGTGATCATGGTCACCGCCTGCGCGGATTATGATTCGATGGCAAAGGCGTTACACCTGGGAGCATTCGACTATGTGGAATGGGATGCTCTGCAGAAGGATTATCTATTTCTCAAACTTAAAATGCAAAGGGCGATCGAATGGGAAAAGAGCGTGCGAAAGGAGTTGATTGAGAAATATAACCAATGGGGATTGATCGGAAAAAGCCCGGTTATGGTCAAGCTTTTTCTGCAGGTGGAAGCTGCGTTGAACTCAGATTCGACCGTGCTGCTTCGGGGTGAAACCGGAACGGGAAAGGATTTGGTCGCCCGGATCATTCATGAGCACGGTAAAAGATCAGCCGGTCCTTTCATTTCGATCAATTGTGCTGCAATTCCCGATTCCCTTCTGGAGGCAGAGCTGCTGGGACATGAAAAAGGAGCTTACACCGATGCCAAGGAGAGAAGAGCAGGTATGTTTGAGCTGTCGAATGGCGGCAGTATATTTTTGAATGAAGTGGGCGAGTTTACCAAAGAGGCTCAAGCTAAAATCCTGAAGGTGATTGAGGAGAAGAGGGTGGATCCGATCGGGGCATCCAAGCCGATTGATGTGGATGTACGCATAATCTCCGCCACCAACCGGGACTTGGAGGATATGGTAGAGAAGGGGAGCTTTCGCTCGGATCTTTATCATCGCCTGAAAGTGATGGAGATCATACTTCCTCCTTTAAAGAAGCGAAAAGAAGACCTACCGCTTTTGATTGATTACTTCATTCGAAGGAAGTCTGAGCAGTTAGAAAAAGAGATCGCGGGTATCACCCGTGAAGCTTTGAGCTATCTTAATCAGGAAGAATGGGTGGGGAATATACGAGAACTGGAGTTTTTGGTGACACTAGCAGTAATCAGAGCGGATCGTCTGATCACCCTAAAAGACCTGCAGAAAGTAAACCTTCCGCCCGAAAAAACCGATTTTTCTCCACCAAAGGATTGTTCTAAAGATTATCCGGATGAAAATTGTCCAGTGTTCAAAGATGCGAATATGAATCAGCTTGAGAAGGTGGCAATCATTAATGCACTCAGGTTCAATCAAGGCTCGGTTGATCTTGCCAGCCAGGTTTTGGGGTTATCAAAAGCCACCATCTATAATAAAATCAATCAGTTTGGATTGAATCATTTGAACAAGGGTCAGGGGCCAAGGGATAAGGGGCAGGAGGAAGAAGGTCAAGCGTAGATAAGAGAATGAAACGAAATAGACTTGAATAGTTCCAGGATAAGATTCTCTAAGATGTTCTTTCAGCAAACGATTAACTTCTAAATTTCTTCACCAAAGAAGCCACCCTTTTACCTAATTTAGCGGCGTTGATGGCAGTCTCTCTATCGGGTGCCCCGATACAAGATGTGCCATAGTGGCCAGTGGCATCCAATGGATCGCCCACAATGATCATTCCATAGATCAACATGGCTTGAATTATGGAGAAAATGGTGGTCTCCTTTCCTCCAGCCTGATCGCCGGAAGTGGCGAAGGCAGCACCGATTTTATTTTCCATTTGTCCGCGAATATCCACAAACTTATCGAATACTCCCTTCAATTCCGCGGCCATGGCTCCAAAGTATACCGGAGAGCCGGCGATAATACCATCTGATTTCTGAAAGTCCTCCTTGGCGACTTCAGAGGAAGATCTCATTACACATTCAACTCCTTCCACCTTTTGCACACCTTTGGCGATCTCTTCGGCTAGTTTTTTGGTATTACCTGTTCGGGAAAAATATAGTACTAGAACTTGCATGTTATGTTCCTCCGAAATAACCCCCTGAATCCCCCTTGTCAGGGGGACATTAGAGGATCGATGTTCATGGCGGAGGGTGCAGGATTCGAACCCGCATGGCCTTGCGACCGGTGGATTTCAAGTCCACTGCCTTACCAGTTAGGGCTAACCCTCCGGGGGAAAATCAGTTCTTAGTTCATGGTTCGTGGTTCGTAGACCACCCCGCTTCCACCCAAATAGTAATATCGAATATAGGAGAAGAAATGCAAGGGAAAAATAGAGACAGGAAACATCTTGAAGGAAAATAAATAATATTATTGTACGGACCACCTTTAAACAGCTATCATTACTATAACCAACCCTATCCGCTCCATCAAGAAGCATTAAAAGACCAATCCATTGTGGAATTTGTACAAGCTGGGAGCATCCGATTTCTACGAATAGGGTTCGTAGTTTTTGGCGAATCGGTTAAGTTATTGATAATAAAAGAAATTTATTGTTGTGTATTTGGTTGATATATAAGATTCTCGTCAGTTCTTGCGCTTCTTTCGGTTATTAGACTATATCTGCATGTTTGTCCTATAAATAGCATCAGGTTAGAGATGATAAGTTATGTCATGTTCTGGCACGGTCTTTGCATATCAATCGGTTTTAGTAAGTGCTTACAGGATTATTAAGATTAGAGCAATTGGAAAATCCCTAACGATTGGTGAGACTTGACTCAAAGATGCTTCGCGTATTCCCCTGACAATATTTTGATCAGTTTGTATAGCAGAGTTGCGCTTTCAATAGAACTATGGCTATTCTCAGTTTCGAACAATAACTATCGAAAGTCAAAGGAGCATGGAATAATATGAAATCGGAGGTAAAGCACATACGAAAAACTTGAGTTTAGTATCCTTTTACCGAAAATTTATAAATAGAAGTTAAAATTAAGGAGGAATTAATATGAAAGTAGTTACATATTTCTTATCGATTCTTTTCACTTTAATCCTTACCGGAACTGCCTTCGCGCAAAAGTTTGAATGGGCAAAACGCATGGGCGGACCAAGCGAAGACGGCAGTATGGACATGGCTGTAGACCAGCATGGTAATACATATATCGTTGGTTATTTTAGGGGAACAAACGTCGATTTCGATCCGGGACCGGGCACTGCTTATTTAAACTCGGCGGGAGGTGCGGACATCTTCGTGGCCAAATATGACTCCTCAGGTCATTATTTGTGGGCTAATGGTATCGGGGGATCGAATGACGATATCGGAGCCAGGCTGAAGATAAATAGTTTAGGCAACGTTTATATTGCCGGTTGGTTTGCTTCAACCAATGTCGATTTTGATCCGGGGATCGGTACCGCCATCTTAAGCTCTGCCGGAGCCACCGATATCTATTTTGCCAAATACGATGCCAACGGGAATTACCTATGGGCGAAGAGCATCGGCAGCAGTCTGGGGGACGGGGGGCATGATATAGCTTTGGACGACCAGAATAACGTCTATATTACCGGTTACTTCTACGGAACTAACACCGATTTTGACCCCGGTCCGGGAACTGCCTATCTAAGTTCTGTGGCTAACTCGGGGGATATCTTTTTTGCCAAATATGATTCCCTGGGGAATTATCTATGGGCGAAGAGCGCCGGCGGATCGAATTACGAGGTGGGGAATGCAATATCCTTAGATGACTCAAACAATGTTTACCTTACCGGTGCTTTCAAGGGCACGAATGTCGACTTTGATCCGGGTCCGGGCACAGCCTATTTGAATTCTGCCGGAGGTTACGATATCTTCTTTGCTAAGTATGATTCATCCGGAAATTTTTCGTGGGTAAGACAAATAGGCGGGACCGGAGACGATATTGGAGGATACATCGCCAGTGTTGATCGGAACAACGTTTATGTTCTCGGTCACTTTCAAGGAGCCAACATCGATTTTGATCCCGGCAGCGGCACTACCTATCTGAGCTCTGCCGGGGGATTCGATTTCTTTTTTGCCGATTATGATGCTTACGGCAACTATCTATGGGCTAAAAAAATCGGCGGGACCGGGGACGATTATGTCAACGATTTTGGTCTGGATGGTTTGCGGAATTTTTATATCACCGGGTCTTTTTGGGGAACTTCCGTAGACTTCGATCCCGGACCCGGCTGGGTTTACTTAAATTCCGCGGGCAATACGGACATCTTTTTTGCCAGATACGATACCTCCGGTAATTATATATGGGCAGCCAATATGGGGGGGTCATATAGCGATGGTGGCAGCGGCATAGGTGTGGACAGTGAAAACCATGTGTATGTCACCGGTTACTTTGCCGGAACTAACGTTGATTTTGACCCTGATCCCCCCACCTCCTATTTAAGCTCCGCCGGTTCGGCGGACGTTTTTCTGGCCAAATATTCCCAAACCTTGAAGGGTTTATATTTGGGTCAGACTCCTCCGGATACTATCCCTAAAAGATTTCCCCCCCGTTTTCTTTTGTCCAACGGCAACTGGTGGTGGCACGGTTCCCCTACGTTTTCCCCGGACAACTCGGAGATGTACTTCGTTAAGTATGTCTCCGACAAGCCCAGCGCCAACATGGAGATGTATGGTATGAAGATGGATGAAAACCAGGAATGGACTTTCCCCCAAAGTCCGAGCTTTGCCAGCGATTCGGGGGACAATTCTCCGGCGTTTGCCAAGGGCGGGAACCGGCTGCTATTCACTTCCTACCGGGACGGCAGTATGAAAATTTATCAGGTATTCCGAGCCGATACTGGCTGGTCTGTCCCTCAATTGGTGAATATGGATTATTCTTCGTTACCCGGAGGTTTGGGGTGGGACATTTCTCTTACGCCGGATCAAACGATTTATTTCGAGATATATTCCCCGGGCAACGGGATAGACATATATCGATCGAGATTAGAGGATGGGATGTATTCGCAATTTGAGAGATTGCCTGATGAGATCAACTCATCTTCCAATGAAGCCACTCCCTACGTTGATCCGGATGAAAGATATATCATTTTCATGTCGAACCGTGCCGGAGGTTTCGGGTATCATGATCTCTACGTTGCTTTTAAGAATCTGGATAGCACCTGGACACCGGCGGTAAATATGGGTAACAGGATAAACGGGCCAAACGAGGATGCTTTTCCATCCATTACTCCGGACGGAGAGTATCTCTTCTTTAATTCAGCCAAGACCGGAGATACGGGCTATAATTCTTATTGGGTTAAGGCATCCGTCATCGAGAAGCTCAATCCGTTTCCACTAGACACCACCCAAAGGATTGGTTTTGAATCATGGCGGGACGGGGATGCGGAGATCTATAGCATGGACAATGGGGGCACCAGCGTAAGACAGCTGACCACCAATAATGCCGAGGACCGGTGGCCCGGATTCTCCCGGGATGGGGCTAAGATAGCTTTTTGTTCGAACCGGGAGGGGAACTATGAGGTGTATAGCATGAACGGGGACGGAAGCAACCAGCAGCGTCTGACCCAGACTCCGGACCAGGACGAAGTGACCCCGGACTTATCCCCGGACCGGAGGAAGATCGCGTATGTGGTAAGTCCTCCGGGCAACTGGTTGGTAAGTGAGATCCACGTGATGAACTCAAACGGGAGCGGAGACACCGCCATAACCGGTGATGCCAACGGAGACTCCCGACCGATCTGGTCACCGGACGGGACCAAGATATTGTTTTACAGTAAAAGAGACGGACACTATGAGATTTACCGGATGAATCCGGACGGGAGCAGCCCGGAGCGTCTGACCAATTCCTCCACGGACAAGGCTTTTGCGCAGTGGTCACCTGACGGCAACAAGATAGCTTACAACACGGTGGATCTTTTAGCCATGACCGGACAGGTGCATGTGATGAATGCGGACGGGAGCAGCGATACCACGCTGACGGATGCATCGGGATTCAATGAGAATCCCTGCTGGTCGGCAGACGGGAGCAAGATTGCGTTTCAAAGCAACCGGGGGGGGAACTATGAGGTTTACCTGATGAATGCGGATGGGAGCGGACAGCACAATCTTACTCTGAACTCAAGCTGGGACAGCTGGCCCAGCTGGGGGAGGAGATGTTCTTTAGGGGATGCGGACAGCAGTGGGAATATCGATGTGGGGGATGTGGTATACCTGATCAATTATCTTTTCAAAAATGGTCCTGCGCCCAAACCGGTAACCGCCGGTGACAGCAATAATGATAATGAGGTTACGGTTGCTGATATTATCTACCTGATCAACTATCTTTTCAAGAGCGGAATGAGACCGAGCTGCTAATTGAAATTCAATAGATGCTGGCATTTAAAGAAAAAAAGATCGGAAGCAGGATTTCCCGACCTTATTTTAGTCTAATCTCAAGTTTAATGGTGGGAAACTTCAGATTTGAGCTTTCTTGTATCCTTTATGTCTTGCTTGTATTTGTTTATCAATCGATGTAACTCGACCCGGTGCATGCGGGCTTCTTCGGCGGCTTTGGAGATGTTATGATCGTGCTGGCCGAGGATATGGTCTAAGAAAGACTTTTCGATCTCCTCGATGGCTTTCTTCTTCAAAGCCCGCATCTCCCCGTAATTCTCCGGAACTTTGGTTTTGTAATCGAAACCGTTTTCCTCGAATATGACCTTGGGGAGATCCTCTTTGGTGATCATCTCCCCTTGAGCCAAAATGGCTGCGCGCTCTACGATATTCTCCAGCTCCCGGATGTTTCCGGGGAAGCTGTAACGGTTTAAAATATTCAACGTCTCCGGATCGATTCCTTTGATCTTCTTACCATTTTTCTTTCCGAACCGGATGGCAAAAGACTCAGCCAAAGGTGCGATATCCAGCCTTCTTTCTCTTAACGCAGGCAGTTTAATGTTGATTACGTTTATCCGATAGAATAAATCATCCCGGAATTTATTCTCCTTGACCAGGGAGAAAAGCTCTTTGTTGGTGGCAGCGATGATCCGGACATCCGATTTTTTTACCCGGTTGGAACCTAGGGGCTCGAATTGGCGGGATTGGAGAAATCTCAAAATCTTAACCTGTAAGAGGGGGCTCATCTCCCCGATCTCATCCAAGAAAATGGTCCCACCGTTTGCCACCTCGAATTTTCCCAGCTTCTTTTGGACCGCGCCGGTAAAAGCACCCTTCTCGTAGCCGAAAAGCTCGCTTTCCAAAAGGGTTTCGGGGATGGCCGCACAGTTAATGGGAACGAAAGGTTTCTTGGAGCGGCTGCTGTTGAAATGGATAGCCCGGGCCAAAAGTTCTTTACCGGTTCCCGATTCCCCCTCGATCAGCACCGTGGCGTCGGTATCCGCCACATCCGCCACGGTTTTCAGCACCTCCACCATCTGGGGGCTGTTGCCCAAAATCTCGTCGAATTTGAATCTTCCCCGCAGGTCCTGCAATAGTTTCTCCTGAGACTCCTTAAGCTCGGTAAACAGCAGGTTGTTCTCCAAAGCCACCGTCACCTTTTCCCCCAAGGATACCAAGAGTCCGGCATCGTCCGGAGTGAAAAAGGAATCGGCTTTGGGGTCGTCTAAATAAATTACACCGATGGATCTTTCTTTCGACTTCAAGGGAACACAGAGAATGGAGATCACTTGACAGGTCGGTTCTTCCTTGTCCTCATCCCAATCCTGGGTTAAAAGCTGGGTGATGCACACGGCATTACCGGTATCCATTGAGGTCTCTATGATCTTGTCGTTGATGTCTTCCCGCTCCTCCTCGATCTCCTTTTTCTCGCTGTCTTTGGCCAGTGAGAGTTTTGCGTTTCGGTTCTCATCGAATATCTTTAAATAACAATGCTCGCACGAGGTGATCTCCACAATCGAATCGACCACCTCCTCCAAAAGCACATTTACATCCCTTTCCGAATAGATGATATTGGAAAGCTCGTATAGAGTTTTGAAGGTTCGGCTTTCCTCTTCCCATTCCTTGGACTCGGATTTGGATATCTGGTATTCGGAATCAAGCCACGAGACGTTTTCGCTCAAGGAATTTTCCAAACTGACGGCCTTCCTCTCGATGTTATCTAAAAACGAGGAAGATTTCTCTATCGTTTCCTTGAATTTTTCCAGGGGGAGGTTGGCATTCAAACCGACCAAGTTTTCCTTCAGGCTGATGATTTCCCGAAAGATCGACTTTAAATTTCGCGATCCGCTCAATTTGAGGGTTTGGATGCTTTCTTCAACCTTGTCTGCAGCAGATTTGATTTTTTGTTTTTTCATATATTCCCCGAAGTATACTATCATCCGAATATTAATTCAAATCAAGGATTTGTCAACAGAAATTGAAGGGGAGACGTTTATTTTAATTTGGTTTATGCGTGCGGATGGGGAAAGAAATCAAATGTATTCTCTTTGACTTTCCGGCTGGTCAGGTGATTTAATTCTCCGCTGCGCTGTTTCTTCAAAAAATTTCTTTAGGGTAAAAATAGTTGAAATCAGATGACAGCTTCTGACACATGAGTCGACGATATTAAAACAGACAAAACGAAGGAGTTGGCAGAAACAAGAAACGATTGAATCGGGAGACGATACCGGGTAAGAAAAAAACAAAACCTGGCAAATATAATAGCAAAGAGAGAATCCCCGAATGGGGAAGCGGTCGGCTTTAGGGGACGGGAGCTGACCCTCTCTTTGCTTTTAATTTTGGATTCATCCCGGCATTTGCCGTACCCGGCTTGGCTCCGGGGATTCATGATTCAAGTTACTCAAGCCATTTCATTTTATCCCAAAAAAACCGGCACCTAATTTAATTAGATGCCGGTTTGAGATCAAGAATCCAAAAGCCGTTAGAAATCCAATTTAGAATCTGTCTTTTCCCAACAAATCCATTAAGTTTTGAACCGGTTACGATACTCCGTTTCAAAGAGAGATTATTTCTTCTGCTTTTCCATGATCAGATTTCTTAGCTCGTTGTCTTTTGAGGTTATCTCCTGGTGGATCTGGGCAGTCAGTTGCTTGGACAGGTAGTAGTTTCCCGCATTATATTCGGTTTGCGCTCTGTTTCGTCCCTGATCCCATCTGGCGGTCTCGTCGGTGAGCTTCCATACCGCATCGGGAAGCTTCCACTGTTTTGCCAGATTTTGAGTCTCTACCAGCTGTTTTCTGGCACCATCGATGGCTGCGAAAAAATCTTCCACTTCGGTTTTGGTCTCGTCCTTGGTGATGACTGCCTGTTGGGCAGCTGACTCGGCTACAGTCTTGGCGTTGATCAGAAGCTCTTTTGCTTCTGTATATTTTTTGGAAGCGATCAAATTCTCCGCTTCGGTGATGGAGTCTTTGGCTTGATTAAAAAGATCGGAGGCGTATTTATCCGCTTCCGCCTCCTGGGCTTTTGCCAAGGCGGCTTTAGCATCCGTCAGCTCTTTTTGAGGTGCACTTTGGCAGCTTAAAATCAAAAGCAGAAAAGCACAAACAACCATACCCACAACAGAAATTTCTTTTTTCATTTAATGTTTCACCACCTTTCCTTTTTAGCTATATGGTTACTGATGATTTATTATTCTTTTATGAATGAGATCAACCCGGGAACATATCCAATCCAATACTGAACTTGAAAAATATATATGTGGCAGGGGGATTGTCAAGGGTATTTTTGGTTAACATTGAGCCGGTACTGATACGGCATCTTACCGGATCTACTTTTGGGATTATGAGATCTCAGCTTACCATAAACCATAAAGCGTTGTCACGGGCCAGGAGTCTGTGACGAGTGCGTGCGCACAATACGGATGATCGGTTTCTATTCAACGGTTACGCTTTTCGCCAGGTTTCTGGGCTGATCCACATTGCAATCCCGCAGGACCGCCATGTGGTAAGCCAACAGCTGCAGCGGTATCACAGAAAGGATGGGGGTCAAAAGCTCTAAAGTTTGAGGAATATATATGACATGATCCACTTTATCCGCTATCTCGGAGTCTCCCCGGGTGGCAACCGCAATCACCTTCCCTTTGCGGGCTTTGATTTCGGCTATGTTGGACAACACCTTGTCATGTACCTTGTCCTTAAGGGCTATCACCACCACCGGCATATTCTCATCGATCAAGGCAATAGGTCCATGCTTCATTTCCGCTGACGGGTAACCTTCGGCATGAATGTAGGATATCTCCTTCAACTTCAGAGCACCCTCCAGGGCAATGGGGAAATTGAATCCCCGTCCCAGATACAGAAAATTGTTCTTCTGGTAATATTTCTCGGCTATGCTTTGGATGGTTGAATCGTTTTTGAGTATTTCATTTACCTGGTCGGGGATTTTGTAGAGGGCGTCGATGATCTCCCTCCCCTGCTCCAGCGACAAGGTCCGCATCCGGGCCAAAAACAAGGAGATCAAAGACAACACCATCATCTGAGAGGTGAAGGCTTTGGTGGATGCCACTCCGATTTCCGGACCAGCATGGATATACACTCCGCCATCGGTTTCCCGGGCGATGGTGCTTCCCACCACATTGCAGATTCCCAGAACGGTTGCCCCTTTCCTTTTTGCCTCCCTTAACGCTGCCAGGGTGTCTGCCGTCTCTCCGGATTGGCTGATCACAAAAACCAATGTTCCTTCGTTAATGATCGGGCTGCGGTATCGGAACTCGGAGGCGTATTCCACCTCCACCGGAATCATAGCAGTACCCTCGATCATGTATTCCCCCACCAATGCCGCATGCCAGGCGGTGCCGCAGGCGGAGAGGATGATCCGGTCGACTAAGTGCAGTTCCTCATACTGCAGATTCAACCCGTTTAGCCGGGAAGTTCCCTCCTCGTAGTTCAAGCGTCCCCGGATGGCATTCCGCAGGGTGACTGGTTGTTCACAGATTTCTTTGAGCATGAAGTGAGGGTATCCCTCTTTTTCAATCTGGTCTAAGGTCCAGGAGATCTCCTGAATCTCCGGAGTAACCTCCACCTTATCCACGGTGGAGATGGAGAAATTATCCGGATCAATCAATGCTACCTCGCGGTCCTCCAGATAAACCACCCGGTTGGTATGCCTCAAGATTGCGGCTACATCCGATGCAACAAAATTTTCCCCCTTGCCCGTGCCTATCACCAGGGGGCTTCCGTTACGGGCGGCTACGATCTGGTGGGGATTGTTCTTGCACAGGACCGCAATGCCATAGGTACCCTCCACCTGGGAGAGTGCGGCCTGGGTGGCCTCAAGAAGATCACCGTCATAGTACTCCTCAATTAAGTGAGCCAAAATCTCGGTGTCGGTGTCGGAAGTGAATTTGTGACCCTTGCGACCCAGGAGTTCCCGGAGGCTGCGATAGTTCTCGATGATGCCGTTATGCACCACCGCTATATTCCCCTGACAATCGAGGTGGGGGTGAGCATTCAAATCGTTAGGCTCCCCATGAGTAGCCCAGCGGGTGTGAGCAATGCCGGTGGTGCTATCGAAGTTTTTGTTGCGGAGCAAAGACTCCAAAGCAGATATCTTTCCCGCACATTTTTCAAAGATCAGCCCTTCGCCTTCCAGCACGGCGATTCCGGCGGAATCGTAGCCCCGGTATTCCAGTCTCTTCAAACCCTCCACCAGAAGAGGAACCGCTTTTTCTCTGCCGACGTATCCGATTATGCCGCACATCTTGACTCCTTGGTATCTTTTTATCCGAAAGTCCTGGCGGACAGTACGAACCTACGAGAAAAATATGTTGTCGGGTAGCTTCGCCCAGACGGGTCTTTGGGACAACCCGAACTACAACTGATTCAGTCCCTCGCCAAGCCATCCTTCGATTTCACTCAGGACAGGTGAAGGCTTAGCGACGAGGATTAAAATATCTGTTTTCTTGTTGTCCGAAAGTCCTTGGGGACATTTCGGACCTACGAGTTTAATATCTTTTGCACTTCCGTAATGAGGTTGGAAGCTTCTTTTTGTGACCGGGCTTCGGCGATTATCCGCACCTGGGGTTCGGTGTTGGATTTTCTCACCTGCAGCCAGAAATCGTCATAATCTATTCTCAAACCGTCCGAAGAGTTTATCTTTCCCCTGGAGTATTTTCTTTTCAGCCGGGTCAGATTCCTTTCAAAATTTTTATTAATCCTTGCCTTCTCTTTTACCACAAAATACTGCGGAAGTTCCGAGGCTAATTGGCTTATGGATTTTCCGGATTCTGCCAGATATTCCAGGATCAAAGCCATCCCGACCAAAGCATCCCGTCCGTAATGCAAATCGGGCAGGATCACCCCCCCATTCCCCTCTCCCCCGATTACACCTTTGATCTCCTTAAGTTTTCTGGCAACATGAGCTTCGCCGACTTTGGTTCGGTACACTCTGGAATTGAATTGCTTGGCTATGTCATCGATCATTCGTGAGGTGGAAAGGTTGACTACCACCGAGGAATTCGACTTTCGGTTTAAAATGAACTTCGTTGCCAGAGCCAAAGTAACCTCCTCGCCTAACGGTATCCCTTTTTCCGAAACGATTGCCAAACGATCCACATCGGGATCGTTGGCCAAGCCTAAATCGGCATGGTGTTTTTTTACCGATTGACAAAGAGAATAGAGATTCTTAGGAGTAGGCTCCGGGTCGTGAGGGAACATTCCATCCGGTTTACAATTAAGCTCAATTACGTCACAACCCATATCCTTTAACAGGTCAGGGGAGACGATTCCACCCGCTCCGTTACAGCAGTCTAAAACCACCCGGAACTTCTTCTGTTTTATCTTCGTGACATTTATGTGTTTCAATTTAAGGATGTTTTCTATATGCTTTCTACTCCAACTATTATCAAAATCGATTATCCCAAGTTTATTCCATAGTTGATATTTTATTCTATCACCACTCACCAGATCAAGAAGCTTCCGGTTTTCCTCCGGGCTTAAGAAAATTCCATCGGGTCCCACAAATTTCAAAGCATTCCACTGGATGGGATTGTGACTGGCGGTTATGATTATCCCGCCCTTGGCCTTTAGACCCTCCACCGCTATTCCCACGGTGGGGGTAGCACAGATACCCAGGTCTATCACCTGACAGCCGGTGGATATAAGCCCGGCTATTACTATAGATCGGATCATCTCCCCGGATACCCGGGAATCCCTGCCCACCACGACTTTTCCGGATCGGCACAGATGGCCAAAGGCAGAAGAATACTTCAAGACGATATCGGGGGTTAAACTTTCGCCCACCACCCCCCTTATGCCCGAGATTCCCACCATCAATTCTTTTTGCATCAGGAGGACTCTTTGGGTGTGGAAAATGGATGAATCGTTTTTACTACCCAGTCGATTAAATTGACTACTATACCATCCACCACCTCATCCGGTATGCCATCCAGATAAGCCGACTTTTTCCTCAGATCCACCTGATCGTTCACGTGATCGATAACCAACAGTTTATGTTCTTGGGTTAAGGCGATTTCGGTGGAGAAAAGATCCAATTGGGAAATTTGGGCGATTTTCCGCATGATATGGTTAATGTCGGAATAAATCTTCTGGTCGATATCGGATGGGGATAAAACATCTGCAATGGTGGTCTGATCATCCCACCAGCAGGGAAGAACCTCCCCGCAGGAGTAAAAAACGCGAAACCAAGCCCGGTGTCCATTTATCTGAATCGGCGAGATCTTTTCCTGAACCAGATATTTATCGTAAGGGAACTGCTGCCGCGCAGCTTGAATGTCATCTGTGGTCCGGGCATTTAAGATCACCCCGTCGCCACATCCTCCGCAAGCAGGTTTGATCACAAAGGGGGTTCCAACCTTATTCAGATGAATCGAATCCAACTCCTGTCGATCTTCCCAGGGAGGCAATATAATGGTATAAGGGACATGTATGCCATGGGTGAGGAATTCCAGATGCATGGTGGCTTTGTCGGTTGCCCAGGTGGCCCTATCCACATCATTGATCATCCTGGCACCCTGCTTCTGCAAAATATCCGCCAACTGCTCGAAATCCTCCTCCTGATCGGAAGCCCGGTCAAAAAAGATTTTGAACCCCAGCTCTCCTTTTTCCATCCGGGTGATGGTTTCGAATAAATTATGGAAATGAATCAGATATGGTGATATCCCCCGTTTCACGCTTTGGCTATCTATCTGGGAGACAAAATCAGCATCGTATTTCCAGCACCAGGCGATGGCTAAATCATAAGTTTGCAAAGCAGCACCTCAGAGGTTGGATAATTTACTGGTCATGGCAGAGGATACCATATCTTTCGTGAAAAACCAAGAGAATACTTGACCATTATATATCGGAAAGCAGGAGGTTGCTATTTATTTCACAAACCTAAAGATCGTTTATTGCATCCGGGGCAGGAGGATTGTGCACCTAAATTTACTTGAAGCTCGCCAGCTTAGTCCTCCTTCGATCCTTCGATAAACTCAGGACAAGTGAAGGTTTAGCTACGCGAAATACACCAAGAAAATACTCAAAGTCTAGATTCCCCCTGAGATCGAAATCTTATGCACCCCGCCTAAATCGGCATACGAGGAATAAGCATAATCAAAGCGGTAGACCTTCCAGGTTACGCCAAAGCCGGCTGCAAATCCCGCCAAATTATCTTTATCGGAATCGGTTTTATAGTTTTTGCCAAAGGAGCTCCAACCCACCCTCAAATAAAGGGGTTTCAAGGCGGTGAACTCTCCACCCAGGTTGAAATAGATGTCATTATCCATGGGTTTGGCAATATCTGCGGCAAAAATCAAGGGCAGCTCCCTCAACTGGTGAGAGAGACCTAGCTTGACCGATGTGGGCAGCTGGTCCTTATGCGACTCGGTGGCGCCTTTTAGCTGGACCCCGAGGTTTTGAGCCATACCGCCGATGCGCGTACGGTTATCCCCTGAGATATAAAAAGCTCCAAGGTCCAAAGCCAGGGCGTCGGAAGAGTAACCATCGATCTTTTCATAGATCAGCTTGCCGGTTCCTCCCAAACTAAAACGGGTATTCACCTTTCTGGATAAGGACAAAGCGAAAGCAATATCCGAAGCACCAAAGGTCCCTAAATTTACACCCTGGGCATCGGTCTTGATCATAGAACCATAATTGAAATAGCAAACCGAAACGCCCAGCTTGAGATTTTCGCTATAAGGATGAATATAACCTAAAAATCCGGACTGAATGTCGCTTAAATAGTTGTTATAGGTGGTGAAAAAGCGTTTTCCCTCGGTTTGAATCAATCCGGCAGGGTTGAAATACAATGCGGCTTCGTCATTCGACAAACCCACAAAAGCTCCCCCCATTCCGGTGGATCTGGCGCTGGGATCAATTTTTAAGAACCCATAAGCGGTGGTGCCAACTTTGGAATTGGCTCCCCAAGCAGCAGATGAAATTAAAACAGTCAAAAACGTTAGGAATATTCCCCATCCGATTAGTTTTTTCATTATGATCCTCATTTTTGAAAGTGATTTCAACCTTGCCTAAAGTATTACCTATCAGTAAATATGATTGTTTGTCATATGTTCAAATTTACTTCGACTGGTGACTAAAGTCAACCGTTTTTGAGAAAATAATCTTCTCACTTTTCCTTGCACCGGAAGCGACCAGCCATGGATGAGGTTAAGATTATCCCCATTACCAGCCTTTAACCGTTTTGTTCACAATATCTTCGGCGAGCTTATCCAGGGCTCTTTGTTTTCCCAAATCCTCGGTTTCATCCTGAGCGGAATAAATCCCCCACCCCTGAAGATTGTCCTCTTTCCAGAGGGTTTTGTTGTTCTTTTTCTCTTCGAAGGTGGCATTCACCCAGATGCGGACGATGTATTCTTTGATGTTTTCGTTTTCATCATAGGTGTAGGCTTCCCGGGTGTATTTGGTGATGGTTCCCCGCAGGATGGAGTCGGCGATCTTCTCGTTGACCACCTTCAGCGTGTTATCCTGGACGTATCGGTCGGCAATCTTTGCAGTAAGATCTTCGCGAAGTCCATACTGCTCAGTCTGGTTGTCAAACAAGGGTACGGCGATGGTTTTTACACCCGAAACTCCGGAACCGGAAAAGGAATAAACTCCGCAGCCGTTAATAAAAAACAGAAGACAGAAAAGGAAAAACAAAAGATAATAATGGGAATTTTGGAATCGTGACTTCATGATGTGGCGCAACCTTCTTCTTTCTTGTGTTTAATCAGTCTGGTGTTTGCTATAAGCAATTAGTTGACGATGTTGTCCTCAGAACCCCCTGAATCCCCTTCAGGGTGAATCCCTTTCCTTCGACCCAGAGGTCTCAGGACCGAAGGGCAGGGTGAACCCCTTGTCAGGGGGACAAAAAATCCTCTATCGCCATCTCGTGTTGATTTCCAAGGAGAAAGGATCTATTAAGTTACTATTTCATTTCTCTCAGTTTGCGCCGAATAGCCATAGTGCGTTTGGATGAGCATTTAACCATGAACTCGTGCATTTCCTGTAGCCACTCCAACTTCTTCTTGGGTGGTATCTTCATGAATCTTAAAAGCCGCTCGTCTTCGGTTTCCCACTCGAAAGTCATAGATCCTTCTTAAACTTCTTTATTTTGGTTAATTCCGCTATATCCAATTTATCGACTGCCCGTCCGGTTTTCTGTTTCATTCTTATTAAGTTATCTATAGAAATAACCGGCAATCTTAGATCGTCTACTTTAATGTAAATAACATCCTTCTTGGCATCCTTGTATGGTATGGGGGATTCTATGATAATGTCTATTTCTTTTAATTCCCTTTCTTTGTAGAAATTAAGAGCCTTCATGTGTTTTTTTTCGATTAAATCCTCCCTGGTCTTCTTATCCAGAATTTTCATTGGGTCAATCGGTTGTTTCACATGATAATCCAGGTTTTTCAAAATCCCCATGATCTTTTTGAGATTAGCATCGCTCATTTCGACAAGGACATCCAAATCGGCTGTATTTCGCATACAACCAAGCAGGTTAACTGCAATTCCGCCCACCAGTACGTATTTTACTTTCAGCTTCTGAAATGCCCGGAATATCTCTTCATAGATAATCATTTTCAGGGAATCCTTTCATCGATAAGCCAATTTCAGGAATCCAGGGCTCCTGATTTGTGACTTTCGTCATTACTTATTCCCCTTCACCCTAACCTTCTCCCGCAAGGGGAGAAGGAATTACCTTCCCATCTTTTATCACCTGATTAATTAAATTCACTCCGTAATGATAGGGAATTTCTTTGTAATTTTGCACATTCCATATGACCAGATCGGCTTTTTTCCCCACTTCTATGCTTCCCACTTCCTTTGTTTTATCTACGGCGTAGGCGGAGTTTATCGTTGATGCGGTAATGGCTTCGGTGGGGGTCATCTTCATCATCAGACAGGCCAAGCTCAAGATGATAGGCATGGATTCGGTCATGGAACTACCAGGATTAAAATCGGTGGCTAATGCTACCGGTAATCCTTTAGCTATCATCTTTTTAGCCGGCGGATACTCCTTTAATCCCAAACCAAAACAAGCACCGGGGAGCAAAACTCCGATGACACCTGCTTTTTTCATCATTCGGATTCCTTCGTCATCGATGAACTCCAGATGATCGGCAGATACAGCACCTAATTCTGCTGCGAGTTTGGCTCCACCTAAAGGAGAAAGCTGATCCGCATGGAGTTTGAGTTTGAATCCATGTTCTTTGGCAACGGTTAGAATCTTCCTCGACTCTTCGATATCAAATACTCCCTTTTCACAAAATATATCACAAAAGACAGCTAGTTTTCTTTTTGCCACCTCCGGGATCATCTTTTCGGTTATCAATTTAATATAATCCTTGCGCCTGTTCTTATATTCCTCCGGAATTTCGTGTGCTCCGAGAAATGTAGGAATCAAATCGATGGGATGAATCCGATTTAGCTTTGCTATCACCTCCAGCATCTTGATCTCATCTGCCACAGATAAACCATAACCGCTTTTGGCTTCGATGGTAGTGGTTCCGTAGGAGAGCATCCGGTCAAGACGAGGGAGGGCTAATTGGACTAACTCCTCTTTGGATTTTGATCTTAGAGCTTTGACGCTGGATTTGATTCCTCCTCCGGATGCGGCTATCTCCTGGTAGCTTTTCCCCTTGATGCGCATTTCAAATTCATCTTCTCTGGTGTTAACAAATACCGGGTGGGTATGGCAATCGACAAATCCGGGGAGAATAACTTTATCCCTGGCATCAATTACTTTCGTCCGCTTATCGATTTTAATCTGCTCCAAAACCTCTTTGGTTTTTCCCACCAATATAATTTTGTCTTCAGAAACAGCAACTGACCCGTCTTCTACCATCCCCAAATCTTCAAGGTGCTTTCCGGTACGGGGACCCGTTTGATCTGATCGTAAGGTCAAAAGCTGGCGGGCGTTTTGGATTAACAAACTGACAGATTTCATTTTTGATCTCATTTTATGCAATAATATAAGTCATTTTTCTGCTTCAATAATTGCGAAATACTGAAGATCACCAGCCACAGGTAAACCATCCATCGGATTTTCTGCCCAGAAAGCAGAAGATGGTATGTTCGCTTTTACTTTTTTGAATCCAACTTGGTTTAAATCTTCAATCAAAAATCTCTCAACAAATGCTGTGCTCATATTGAATTCTTGCGCCAACTTAAAGGACTTGCTTTGTTCTTCCACGAAACTATGCATCATCACCAGTTTTCCACCCTTTTTTAAAACTCTATAGAGCTCTGCTAAGACAGTCGTTGTATCCGGGATATTATTCAAACCCGCTAAAGAAGTCAAATAATCAAATGTGTTTTCCTTAAAGGCAAAGTGTCTTGCATCGGTGGCTACAGAAATGAACTCCTTTTGATATTTCTCTTTCATTTTCGTACTCGTCCAACCCAAGACATTTGGATCTACATCTGTGGCTATGGGAAAGAAATCCGTTTCCGTTTTTAACAGTTTCTCAAACATACTGCCTAAACCCGTTGCTATGTCACCGACGATACCCCGAAAACTGTTGATATATTTGTTCATTTCCGACCACCAAATCCCTTGGGCAGTTTTGGTCTCATCATTTAAATAGCGTCGATATTCTTTCATCATCACTTCCATTTTGTCATCGGAGAAAAGACTTTGATCCCATTTCCACTCTTTGTCCGCTAATTTGTGATTTAGCAGCACATATACATCATTCATTAATACATATTCTTCACCACATATTGAGCATCTCAAATTTTCATTAATGTCGATTTTGCAGAGTGGACATTGCAGTATTTCGTGCGCAGCGAACACTATTGGTTCCCTTAATAACTGGCGTTGTGCTAAGCAGGGGCGAATCTTAAGATTCGGTCGTATTAACCTGTAAAAGCGGGTGGAGCTTTAGCTCCACCCCTACAATAATACTCATACATATTTCTTAGCCTTTAGAGAAAACATCAATGGGATGAACTCCTGGTTATGAGGTAACCTCCACTTGCCGGGTTCGGTTTCTTCCAAGAAAGGGAAAGCATCGTAATGACAAAAGGGAAACTCGTGTACAAATTCGATTCTCAAACCGGCCGAGATGAGGGCATTGATAATATCCCCCAAGCTGTGAGTCCACTCATAGGATGGATTGACCACTTTGGCGGTCCGGTCGGCATAGGAGCCGTCCGGCTCATATTTTGTCGGCACGGGAGAATAGAAGTAGGTATGGCACATCTTCAACTTCTTAGTGTAGCTTTCGTTTTCGAAGATATGGATTATGGGATGGCCTTCGATGATATAGAAAATCCCTTTGGGTTTGAGAAAATGGGAGATGACATCAGCCCATTTTTGGATATCTGGTAACCAGGGCAGAACACCGATTGAGGTGAAGACGATATCGAATTTACCACTCAGTACCTTGGGTAGACTGTAAACATCAGAGCAGATGAACTTTGCCTTAATGTTCAGCTCCTGGCTTAAGGATTTTGCCAACTTGATGGCTTTTTCGGAAAAGTCCACCCCGGTTACTTTTGCGCCCAGTCGAGCCCAGGACATAGTATCCATACCGAAATGGCACTGTAAGTGAAGCAGGGATTTCCCGGAGACATCACCCAGTTCCTCCAACTCGGTGGAGTGAAGAGTGCATCGCCCAGCTTTGAAACCCTCAACGTCGTAAAACTTCGAATTGGCGTTGATGGGAGCCCATTCATTCCAGAGGGCTAAGTTGGTTTTAAGATATTTTTTCATATGGTTCGAAAATCGTAGGGGTGAATCTTCAGATTCGTCCGAAAGTGTATAAATTTATTTTTAAAGGGTGGAGCTTCAGCTCCACCCCTACATTAAAATTACATCTTCCTCATTGGTATTTTAATTCCCTTTTCTTTGGCAAACATGATAGCACCCTCATAGCCGGCATCGGCGTGACGCATGACACCAGTTCCCGGGTCGTTGGTCAGGACCCGCTCCAATCTGATTTTCATCTCCTTGGAACCATCTGCCACGATAACCATTCCGGCATGAATTGAATTACCGATCCCCACTCCGCCGCCGTGATGGACCGAAACCCAGGAGGCGCCCGATACTGCATTCAAAAGACCGTTTAAAATGGGCCAGTCGGCAATGGCATCCGAGCCATCCTTCATCCCTTCGGTCTCCCGGTAAGGTGAAGCAACCGAGCCGCAATCCAGATGATCTCTGCCGATCACGATGGGGGCTTTTAACTTACCCCGTTTGACCATCCGGTTGATGATGTCCCCAAAATGTGCTCTTTCTCCATATCCCAACCAGCAGATCCGGGCTGGGAGCCCCTGGAATTGAACCTTCTTTCCTGCTAATTTGATCCAACGGACCAGAGGTTCATCCTGTTTAAATTCTCTTAGGACTACCTTGTCGGTTTGGCGGATATCCTCCGGATCACCCGACAGCGCAGCCCAGCGGAAAGGTCCCTTACCCTCAAAGAACAAGGGCCGGATGTATGCAGGGATGAATCCCGGATAAGCAAAAGCATCTTGAACTCCGGCTTTTTGTGCCTGACCCCGTAGATTATTCCCATAATCGAAAACCACGGATCCCTGTTTTTGAAATCCGAGCATGGCTTGGGTATGAACGGCAATCGACTCCATGGACTTTTTGATATATTCCTGGGGATTTTCCTTTCTCAAAATCAGAGCTTCCTCATAGGTCATCCCGGAAGGAACATAACCGTTTAATTCATCATGGGCGCTGGTTTGATCGGTAACCACGTCGGGGATAATACCTCTCCTTAAAATCTCCGGATGGGTGTCCGCACAATTGCCCAAAAGTCCCACCGACAGTGGTTTTCTTTTTTCCTTGGCTTTGTTAATCCAAATTAATGCTTCATCCAAATTGTCGGTCATCTTTTCGCAATAGCCCTTGGAGAGCCTTCTTTCGATCCGGCTTTTATCCACTTCCACACAGAGAATGGCAGCGCCGTTCATGGTTCCCGCCAATGGCTGGGCGCCGCCCATCCCCCCCATCCCGCCGGTGAGGATAAATCTTCCGGCAAGATCACCACCGAAATGTTTTTTTGCCACACTGGCCAAAGTTTCGTAGGTTCCCTGTAAAATCCCCTGCGTTCCTATATAAATCCAGCTTCCGGCAGTCATCTGTCCAAACATGATCAGCCCCAATCTTTCCAACTCCCGGAATTTCTCCCAGGTAGCCCAGGCGGGAACCAAATGGGAATTGGCTATCAATACCCGGGGAGCGTATGGATGAGTTTTGAAAATTCCCACCGGCTTACCGGATTGCACTAAAAGAGTCTCATCATTCTCCAGGTTCTTTAAACTTTCCACGATAGCGTGATAACATTCCCAATTGCGGGCAGCTTTTCCCGATCCGCCATAGATGATGAGTTCCTGTGGCTTTTCCGCCACTTCCTCGTCTAAATTATTCATGAGCATCCGCATAGCCGCCTCCTGATGCCAACCTTTGCAGGAGAGGGTGTTGCCATGAGGTGCCTTTATTGGTTTATATTCCATGTTATACCTCCGAACGCCGATTCAGCAAACCATTCAACTATTTCGGTAAAACCTTTCAATTCCCTTTTTTTAGAATATCGGATCTAATCCTGCCTGTTTACATAGTTCATTAGCGGTTATTCGATCGAGAGTCCGGTGTCTTTTGATTGGCAATGTTTTAAACCCGTTAGTATAGATGGAGTGCTTGCCACCTTCACGCAGTAAATAGAATCCATTCTCTTTAAAATACTTTATGATTGTTGCACGTCTTACAGACATCCTATACCTCTGCGGGTAGTTGTTCTATCAGAGCCCCGCCGATGGGAATTTCTTTTTTTTGTTTTCGATAGGCGAGGATCATTTCATGCAAGGCATCCTTTAACATCTCTCTGCATTCTTCAAGTGTCTTCCCCTCGGTGATCACTTCGGGCCATTCCACCAGTTGTCCCATATAACCGGACTTGATCTTTGTGTATTTGGCAGTATAGTTTTTTAACATATGACTCTACCTTTCAAGAAGATATTTTTCGTGGTTTGGTTTTGGGAGGTACTTTTCCCGGAGCATAAATAATTCCTCCAATTGAATTCTGCAATAAAATACGAAATATTGCCAAGAAAAGCAATAATCTTCGATTTGAGAAATCTAATGAAAATAGGCGCACAATAACCGGCTTAGGAATGTTTTGAGGTAAGGTTTTCTAATGCGGAGATTGGTAATGTCTATTTTGATATTTTACGATAGTGAAAATGGAGCATTTCCCTCACTCCCACCTCTGGTGGTTCGGTTTCCTTCGGTTTTGCCTCAGGACATGTCGGTCACCATCCTAAGTAAATCGAAGGGCGGGATTTTCAACCTACTCTTTCTCCAAAGAGCTGTGTCGTAATTCAGTTTTTGTAGCTGCAGACTTTAGTCTGCGAGAACGGCTTGTTGGATTACAACGACATACGCAATCTAAAGATTGCGGCTACAAAGTCAAAACCCCTATATGGCGCACCCTCAAAGGGGATAGGGATATTGGAAACAGAGGGGAATGCTTTAGATGCCCTTGCCCGATGTGTATTGATCTACAGTAAGCTTGATGGCCGAGCCGTCCAGATATAAGACGAGATGGCGGGGTGAGTTTTCGAAATCGGGGGTTTCGAAACCGTCTCTGAATTCTTTTAGACTGATATGGGAAAAGTTAGTGGAGCTCATTTTGGAATGATCTATGATTCTTAAAGCCATATTTTCCGGAAAAGAAAAAGTGAGCTTTGCTGCATTGGCGTCGATTCGGCAGCTGACCTGATCAACCGCATCCCCAATCCTAATACTTACTTTAGAAGCGTTGACATTAAGATTGAATTCTTCCACCTTAAGATCGGAAAGGTCAAAATCCGCCTTGACGGCATTTGCATCAACCTTAAAACTGATGGGGATTCGATCGGTCAGTTTGATATCCCAATTCTTCTCGCATTTGTCCCATCCAAACCAGGGCTGGCTGAAGCTCCATCCATGATTCCTGCTTCTCTCGGTATCCTTTATTTTGATAATGGCTGAGCTATCTGAGTTTATATACCGGTAGGTTGCAAGCGGCGGGTTATCACAATAGTCCAATTCCGCCGAAACCAACCTATCGGTACCAGACGAGAGCCTTAGATCCACGGCATTTAACTCAAGGTCGGCAGTGACTTTAGTTAAAGTCGAATCCATATCCTGGCTCCAAAGATAGGCTTCGCCGGTTTTATGGATTTTGCTGAAATCTGGTTTGAAAATTAATGCCGGACCTAAGATGGTGGCGAGGAACAAAAGGGGAGAAATGATTGCCAGAAAGGAAAGATGGGTTCTTTTAAATAGCAGCTCGATCCCGATGGCAACCAAGACCATGGGCCAAAGAGAAAGTATTCTCGACCACACCATCCAGGGGAGATGTCCGGTGGTGTTCAAAAGCAAAACCACTCCCACGGATATGAGTATGACTCCGTTTCTTAATCTTGCGATATGCATTTTGAACTCTCCTTGAAGAAAAATCAATGAACAAACACAAGTATTATTTCTTTAGGGATGACTTCAGCAACATAACGATCCCGATTACAATCAGAAGAATGGGCCAGAGATAATGAAACCGGAACCAATGGACCAGATTGTTCAAAAGAAAGACCAGACCCACCACAATCAAGGCCAAACCGGGCAAAAGATAACTGTACTGGGATTTCTCCGGAGGAGTAACTTCCATTTCCATTATAGGGCGGCGGGGAATGATTATCCATCCGATAATGTAAGCCAAAAGCCCCATACCATTGGCAAAGATCAAAAGCACTGCCGCTATCCTTACGATGGTGGGATCGACGTTAAAATATTCGCCCAATCCTCCACAAATTCCGGCAATCATGGAACTGGATTGCGAGCGATAAAGTTTCTTAGACATGGCAACCTCCTCTTTTATTATGATCTATTGGTGTATACGGAGTTTACTGTCTTGCGGATTCACATAAATGGGAAGGAGATCAACAAAATGAATGGCGGATGAGTTTTAGTTACTTCCCCTCACTCTGCCCTCTCCCCAGAGAGACTGTGTCACAATTGTGTTTTGAGTTTGTAGCCGCAATCTTTAGATTGCGTAAGTTGTTGGAATTCAACAAGGGATTTTCGCCCATACGGGCGGCTACAAAAAACCGAGTTATGACACACCCTCAGAGGGGAGAGGGAAATTCTCCATACAGTTGTCGTTTTTCTGTTGGGAGGGTCGTTCAAAACCGGATATCAGGAGCGCTAAGCTTCTGGACTAAGGCTGATTTTCGTCTTGCTTTTCCGGTTCTTTCGGGGAAGAATCACCCGCCATCTTTTTATCTTTATCCTTGCTCATTTCATCCATGAAATTCATCCTCAATTCGAACAAGGTATGCTCCAAAAACTTCTTTTCGTTCTCCGAAAGGTTGTTTTTGGTCCGGTTCTGGATCATCTCCAGCATGTCGATGGAGAATCGGGCTTGTTCCAAATCACGCTCGATTTTTTGGGTAAGGGGATTCTGAATCTTTCCCATCTGTTGTAGGGCAGCAGATTGGAACATTAACACCAGCTGGATGAAATGGAGTTCTTCTCTTTTCTCTGATTCGTTATTAACCATATTATCCCCTTTTGGGCTTCGATTACTCCTCTTTTTCCTTGGTACCTTCCGCCAGTCTTCTGGCGAGGGAAATATTGTGGTGTAAATCCATGCACTCGGCATCAATTTTCTTTAGGAGTCTCTCCAGATCGTAATCCTCAACTTCCCGAATGATTTCTTTAATAGTTTTTTCCAACAGATTTACCATCTCATGAGCCTTATTGAGTTTTTCTGAAGTTTTCATATTTCCTTTCCGCTATTTATTGTTTATCCGGTCTTTCTGCTTAACCCTTAGTTTGGATAACTGATTTTGGGTTTCCATTACTTTCTACTCGATGCTTCTGATCCTCCATAGTTTTTCTGAAATGAGCCGCATGTCCAGACGGTATTGATCCATCACCGCCTGAGAGATATCGTTGGGATCGATCCCGTAATCGGTCAACCCCCTAGCCTTTACCGGAGTATTCTGGCTGGAGATGTTAATCCCCAAGTGGATTTTGGTGGAGACCGGGGTTCTTACCGTCGCTGAGACAGTGAGCTTGAAGTCGGTATCATACAGATCGTCCCCCCATCTCTGTAACACATCTCCTTTGATCCGATGATTCAGTTTATCCTTGACAATATCCACCAAAAGTTTTTGCCTTAATATGGCTTTTTCCAGATCCAGCTCGAAATGCTCCACCAGAAAATGAAGCATACGCTCGCTTTTGATCTGGGTCTTCTTTTTGAAGTGATTTATGCCGACGATGTATTTTTCATCTATCTGGCATGGTCCGATGAAAGCGAGGATGCTGTCTCCGGGGAGGTCATAATGGGTATATGCCCAGTAGGAGAGAAGCTGTTCACCGGTGAACGAAATTTCCTCTTTAATGAAAAGTGATCGCATGGTTTGATCTCCTTTAAAAACGTCCGCAGTCCACAGTCCGCTGTCCGCCGCTAAAACCGTCAACGGATTTAACGGATGTTAATTTGTCCACGGTCGACAGTCCACAGTAAAAGTATAAACCGTCCGCCGACCGTAGTCCGCCGCTAAAACCGTCAACGGATTAAGCGCCCAGACGGGCGTCCGTCGGGACGGATGAAACGGATGGTAATAGGTCCATAGTCGACCGTCCACAGTAAAAGCACAAACCGTCCGCCGACCGTAGTCCGCCGCTAAAACCGTCAACGGATTAAGCGCCCAGACGGGCGTCCGTCGGGACGGATGAAACGGATGGTAATAGGTCCATGGTCGACGGTCCACAGTCCATAGTTAAACCTTAACACTCAAACCCTCAGTTGTCTTACGTTAAAATTCATTTTTTAGATATGAGACAAACTTACACCATAAATTGTTCTTAAAATAAATCATCCAATGTCGACTAACGAGAATTTCTTTTTATATTTGCGGAGAAAGGTCGATCGAATGCATTGATTCTCGGTTTGATTTAACTTCGGGTCTTCCTGAATCACCCGGAAAGCCCAATCCCTGGCCTGATAAAGAAGTCTGGCATCGGCGATGATATCAGCAATTTGGAGTTCCGGCAAGCCATGCTGTCTGGTTCCGAAGAACTCGCCCGGCCCGCGTAATTTTAAGTCGATCTCCGAGATTTTGAATCCGTCGTTGGTGGCGGTCATGGCTTGAAGCCTCATTTTTGCCTCCTCCGACATGGGGTAATTTGTCGCCAAAAGGCAATAGGATTGATCCGCTCCCCGCCCGATCCTTCCTCTCAATTGATGCAGCTGGGACAACCCGAATCTTTCCGCATGCTCGATCACCATCACCGCGGCGTTGGGGACATCCACCCCCACCTCGATGACGGTGGTGGCAACCAGGATGTCGTATTCCCCTTTACGAAAGGTTTGCATTATAGTTTCCCTCTCTTTGCTTTTTATCCGCCCGTGAAGCAAAGCCAAACGCCGATTAGGAAAGATATTTTCTTTCAATAGTTCGTAACTTTCGGTTGCTGCTTTTAAGTCTGCTTTTTCCGATTCCTCCACCAGCGGATATACGATGTAGGCCTGATGTCCTTTTTTTAATTCCCCCTCCACCAGTTGATACATCTCGGTTTTGGAGCTTTCGGTCCAGACCGAGGTTTTTGCCGGTTTTCTTCCGGGGGGGAGAGAGTCTATCACCGATACGTCCAGATCACCATACACGGTTAAAGCCAAACTGCGGGGGATGGGAGTGGCGGTCATCACCAGAATGTCCGGAGAAGCCCCTTTCTTCTTCATCTGTGCCCTTTGCAATACCCCGAAGCGGTGCTGCTCATCTATCACCACCAGACCCAATCGTTCGAATTCCACATTCTCCTGAAGCAAGGCATGAGTGCCGATCACCACTTGAGCAGTGCCATCCCGGATATTTTGTAACACACCCTTCCTATCCGGACCGGTCACCGAACTGGTTAGCAGGGCGATCTTCACTCCCAGGGATTCCAACAACTTATGAATGGTAATATGATGCTGTTCCGCCAAAATCTCGGTCGGAGCCATGAGGGCAGCCTGATAACTGTTTTCTACAGCGATAAGCATGGCAAAGAGGGCTACGATGGTTTTGCCCGACCCTACATCCCCCTGAAGCAGACGGTGCATGCTGTTTTTCGACATCATGTCTTTGGTGATCTCCCGCAGTACCTTCCTTTGAGCTTCGGTAAGCTGGAAAGGCAGTGTTTTTAAGAGAGTTCTCACCAAATCACCCGGTTTATTAAACGCAATCCCCTCCTCCCGGTGGATTTTCTGTTTTCTCAAAGCCAGCATCAATTCCAAGTAGAAAAGCTCATCGAAGGCGAGCCGGGTGCGGGCTTCCTCCGCAGATTTAGTGTCTTCCGGAAAATGTATTTCCCTTATGGCATAAGCCAGTGAACTCAAATTTTCCTGGGTAAGCACTTTTTCGGGAAGGGTTTCACAGATCAACTCAGGGACCTCCTTCAGTAGCGGTTTCAGCACTCTTCGGAATCCGCGGCTGTCGAGCCAAACCCTTTTCAGCTCGGCAGTGGAGGGATAAAGTGGGATGATTCTTCCGGTATGAATCAAATCATCCCCGGAGATATCCTCTTCCGACTTTTTCGAGATTATCTCAAACTCCGGGTGGGTCATCTGGTATCCGCCATATACATTTACCATCCCGGAGGCGACCACCAGATCGTTTTCCTCAAAAAGCTTGGGCGCCCATTTCCAGTTGTTGAACCAGACCAGCCGGATGTAACCGGTGTCGTCTCTTAAGATCACATGAAACTGGGGTTTTCGGGGTCTTCTCACCCTTTTGATGCCCGATGCCTCCACTCTTCCTATCACCGTGGCGACGATTCCTTCCTGTAATTTTCCTATGGGAAGGATGGTAGAGCGATCCAGATATTTGCGGGGAACGTAATAGAGCAGGTCTTCTACGGTCTGGACCCCGATCTGCTTTAGGGCTTCGGCTTTTACCGGACCGATGCCTTTGAGATATTGAATCGAGCTGGTAAGTTCCACCCGGTGGCGTTTTTCCGATTTTGTCGTGACCGATGGCAAATGAACTCCTCATATAAATAGCGCTTGGTTTGAAAACCATAGTAATATAAAAGCAGTTTTAAACCAAAGTCAAGCGATTTAAGAAGGACAAACTTCTACAAGTGGACTTGTGACATGTGAGCTATCTTAACATTAGTCCCCCTCATCTTTTAGTCCTGCGGAGCATGCATACGCATCTCCCTGGTGGGGAAAGGAAAATTTCAATTCACTTAAAAGTAGACACTCCAGTTACAAATCTTATATCACATCGGTGGTGAAAAGGACAGCGGCCGAGTTTTTGAGAGCAGTGGTTACTGTTATATCCGAATATGAATTTTAACCCGAGGACAAACATGCCATATTTAAATTTTTTGAAAAACTTATTGAAGGGCATTTCGCTTAAAAGAAATGCGAGCAGTAGAATGGAAAAGACCATACCGATCGATCCCGGTGTCCCGGTAAATCAAAAATTCTCCGCGATCGGAAGCAATGCGCCCAAGGTCAAGGATTTCCCTACCTCCCCCGTCTCCAAAAGAAATTCATGGCTGGATCAAGGGGATTTGCTCCTACCCCAAAGTTCTTATGAGGACAATTCCTTCCGCATCAAACTCTATCGTTTCATGAGGGAAAACATTCCTATCTTGAATTCTGCAGTCTGGACCTGGACCAAGATTTGTGCCTCTCCCAACAACTTTGAACTGAAAGGATCGGAAGATGAGGCGCTTTTGGATAAAGGCAGTGAAGTGATAAAAAATTTGGACCGGCGAATCTATCAGCACAGTTTTCAGAAATTCGGCGGGGTGGATGCATTATTAGCCCAATTCTTCAGATCGCTATTTACCGACGGAGCAGTTTGCGGTGAGGTGGTTTTAACTCCGTCCCGGGATAGATTGGACAAGTTTTATTTCATCGATCCCGCTACCGTCAGATTCAGGCTGAAAGATGAAAACATCTGGGAACTATTCCAGGAGGCGGATGGAAAACTGGTTAAGCTGAACCCCCACTCCACCTTCTATGTAGGATTGGACCCGGATGATCCGAGAGGAAGAAGCATCCTAAGCTCCATTCCCTTTGTGGCTAGGGTAGAACAGAGGTTATTGGAAGATATGCAGAAGACCATGCATAATGCCGGTTATCACCGCATACATTTGAAGATCAAGCCCCCGGATAGAATCTCCGGAGAATCGGATGAGAATTACCTCTCCCGGGCAAACAAGTATTATGAAAATGCAGTGGAAATGATGAGAAAACTGGCTCCGGAGGATAATCCCATCACCTGGAACGATGTATCCATCGAATACATCGGTCCCTCCGGTCATGTATCTTCCTCCAATTACTGGTACATCAATCATAAAGCTTTGATCGAGGACATCTGCGCGGGAGTGCATCTGGATCCCTCTCTTTTGGGCTACTCGTATGGTCCAAACCAGAGCTGGGCCAAGTTCAAGTTCGAGCTGATCATGCAAAACGTCGTCTCCATCCAAAGAAGCGCTAAAAGATTCCTGGAGTGGCTCAGGAATATCGAATTAGCTCTGTGGGGTCTGCCTTTGGAATGCGAACATCATTTTGACAACCGGAAATTCTTCGGCATGCTGGAGCAGAGGGAAGCGGAGAAAGTTCATCTGGAAAACATCATCCGGAAGAAGGAAGCAGGGTTGATTACCGAGGATCAGGCAAAAAGGGAGATGGAATAGGGCGACCGCCGTCGGCCGTCCGCAGTCCGCCGCAA
This sequence comes from uncultured candidate division Zixibacteria bacterium, assembly GCA_903908285.1. Classification (GTDB taxonomy): domain Bacteria; phylum Zixibacteria; class MSB-5A5; order MSB-5A5; family SM1-73; genus CAIVRH01. The sequence continues at coordinate 38,665 of CAIVRH010000029.1, read as the reverse complement.
AAACAGTCAACGGATGTAGCGCCCAGACGGGCGTCCGTCGGGACGGATGAAACGGATGGTAATAGGTCCATGGTCGACGGTCAACAGTCCACGGCAAGGGCAAAAACGTCCGATGTCCGTTGTCCGCAGTCCGCCGCAAAAACAGTCAACGGATGTAGCGGATTAAACTGATTAAACCAATGAAGAAATACTCGTTTATCACTGTCGAAACAAGAATTTAAATGCGAGCACAGCGACCGATAAACCAGTTTCGATCTTCAAAAGGATGAAAAAGGGATGATGATTTGTCAAAATCAAATAATGCTGAAGATTTACCGAATAAAGATAGATACTTGCGAAATGCTATTAACGATCCGGTTGAATTCGCCAGGCAATTTTTGGGAATCGAGCCTCACCCGGGACAAATCAAATGGCTTCGTAACTCCACCAAGCCGGAAAATGCCCTCCACACCGGTAACCGCTGGGGGAAAAGCTTAGTTCAAGCTATCAAAATTCTTCACCGCTGTATCTTCAAAATCAGAGATCTAAAATATGATCATACCTCCAAATATGAGGCGGTCAACGCCTCCATAACCTTGGATCAAGCCAAGATCATCTTCGAAAACGTGATCCGGCTGGCCAAAGGGAAACCGGATTTGGATAGGATGGTAAAAGAGGTCAAATTTACCCCTTTCCCCCATATTGTCTTTGGGAACGGAGCCATCTTCTGGGCGAGATCGACCCAGAGAAGAGGGGAATATCTCTTGGGGCGGGATTACGATTATTTCAACTTCGATGAGGTGGCATTCGAGCCGCATCCGGAATATGTAGTGAACCAGGTGATCGTGATGCGGTTGGCGGATAGAGCCGGTGTGCTGGACTTCACTTCAACTCCCAAAGGAAAAAACTGGTTCTATCGGAAATGTTGTGAGCTTCAGAAAAATCCAAACCTTGGGTATGTCCAGAATGGGGATTCGCGGGAAAATCCCAATATCAGTCAGGAGTATCTGGCAAGAAAGATGAAGAGTCTTTCCCCAAATATGATCGAACAAAATATCAAAGGTCTATTCATCGACGATGCCAACCAGGTGATTAAAGAGGAATACATACGGGATGCCATGAACGCATCCACCGGATTGTCCGGACCTGTTGTCGGACATAGATACTGTCATGGCTGGGATCTGGCGCGTAAAAGAACCTTTACCGTGGGTATTACTTTAGACATTACTGCGAAACCTTATCAAGTGGTGGCTTGGGAGAGATTTCAACGGGAATGGAAGGACGTGTATGCAGCGGTCAGGATACGGCATAAGGAGTACGGCGGAGAGGTGATCATAGATTCTACCGGGCTGGGGGATGTGGTTCTATCAGAGCTTTCGAATATCCGGCCTGTAGGATTCAATTTCGGAGAAAGGGGAGGAAAAGCCAAGTCGGAGTTGATCGCCAATTTGGAAAAGATGCATGCTTTGGGGGAGGTGGCATATCCCTATATCGAACAGACCAAAGAAGATGGGGAACTGTGGTCTTTGCAGGATGAGCTGCATAATTTCTACTGGGACAACAATCAGGAATGCGATGCGGTGATGGCTTTGGCGTTGGCGCTGTGGCTGGTAAGACAAGGGGAAAAGTCTACGGTGATTCTGTTGCCGAGGGTGGAGAGGATTTGAAGAAGTCCGACGACCATTGTCCGCAGACCGCCGCTAAAACCGTCAACGGATGAAACGGATAAAAGGCGTCCACGGTCAACAGTCCATAGTCCACAGCTAAAAGCGTCAACGGATTAAACGGATTAGAACAAATGTTGGGTGGATAGTTCTAGGTGTTGTAAGCCAGCTAACTTCTATTGGTAATAGGTGCCATGCCAAAAAGCTTAGCGACTCGTCTATAAAAAGTAAACCCCGCGCGCAGGCGGGGCTTACTTCGGGGGAGCATCTGACTCTGGGGGCTTTTTAGACTTTCAGTATTCTCTCGCTTTGGTGAGAGAGTTTAATCAGATCTCCAAAATGTTTTGTGTTATCCAAATTCTAGTTTGATATGATAAAGTCGCTATTTCATTTATATCTAATCTATCCAACATCTTTCCTTGAACCTGGCAAATTGATGCTTGAAAAGGAGAAGAAGGCGAGGAACTCTCCTCATCGATGTTATCAAAAGTCAGGAAGAGAAAAAGGACCACTATCACTATCCCAACTATCAAAAGAAATACATTGGATGTGTCCCTTTCTATCTTCACCCGATTCACCCGCCGGTAACCAAAAACCAAGTTCATATTCAATCCTCTCTTTGTTTGATATGTGTCCAACCTTGATATTGAGCAAAGGTTGTGCCTGTTTCAGCCCCACCCACATACATAATTTAAGTCATTGTGTGATAACAAAATAGATCATCTGGGATTCTTCTTTTTTCTTTGTCATGAAGATGTTTATGCAAGAAGGTGCATAAAATCAAACAAAGGATTCAAGGGATCAAAGACAAAGGCGTTCAAGGTTCAAAGTTTAAGGTTCAAAGTGACGGGTTCAAAGGTTCAAGAGTTCAATTAGACTTGTACAAAAACGGAGGTGGTTTGGTGGTGAAAAAGATCGGGCGAGGATTGGTGAGAGAAGAAAATATCGGGTATAGGGCTTTTTGTGTCAAACTAGACTAACAGTGCTAAGGAGATAAAGTGGAAGAACTTTTGGCATATGTAGGAGCGGAGCTGAAAAAACCGGAGGATGAGATTTCGGATGAGTTGGTGGCTTTGATCAACTCCCGAATAAAGCCTCCTAAACCGGTAACCAAAGAGGAGATCTTCGTCCGGACCATGTATTTGGTTTCAGACGAAATCAATTCTTACGGTGGATGCTTCCCCTTGGAAGAACTGCATAAGCTCACCAACCTGGTGATCGACTCTCCGGTGATGATCGGGCATACCAAGGAGAAGCTTCCTATTGCCAGAAACTTCAAATCCGAGGTGGTGCAAAAAGAGGGTGTGAATTGGGTGAAGGTCTGGTTCTACTGGCTTTTGAACTCAAAGGATGCACTCTCCTTGAAAGAAAATATCGATCACGGAATCTACAAGGAATGCTCCTTGGGATTCGTGTTTGAGTTTCCGGAATGCTCCATCTGCGGTGAGGACATGAGGAAATGCCAGCACGTTCCCTTCAAGACATATCCTGAAAAACAGAATCAACAGATTGAGAGTTCAAAAGTTCAAGAGTTCAAAGGTTCAATAAATCAGGGGCCGGAGTCCAGGGTCAAGAGTTCAGAGGACGGGGACCAGACAGAACAGGTTGCGTTTTTTAATTATCGAAACGTTACGCGGGTTTTGGAAACTTCGCTGGTTTACAGGGGGGCAGTGCCCAACACTTCCATGTCGGATGAGCTGTGGTTATTGAAAAAGTGCGGGAAAAAGGAAGAATGCGGCGAGCTTGGCAATTCTTCAAATGCAGGAACAAGTCGAATTCATAAGGAGATAGTTGAAGAAGCACTGCAGCAAGCTGGAATCTTAGATCAAGTCAAGCTGGTGGGCGGCGTTGTAGATTTGGGTTATTCGGATCATGATATCGATATAATTTGTCCTACCCCACTACAGGTGCTGGTTTTAGGGGCGCTGCCCACCAGTTTACATTCGAGAGTTCATTTCGTCCAGGATTTAGGGCAAACTCAAACTGAGATTTTTCCATTCAAATTCATTCCACCTACCAAGCCAAAGAAAACAAACTCGATTTCCAACGAGGTATTTCACTTGGAAGACTTAGATTCCCTGTCCGGTGAATTTCTGATTGAGCCCAAATACGATGGGGTAAGAGCTCAAGTACATAGAAAAGATGATGAGGTGAGAATTTTCACGGATGAAGGGAATCGGATCGAGGATAAATTTCCTCATCTGGTAAAAGATGTCTTATCCTACCCTCAGAAAAGTTTCATCCTGGACGGGGAACTGGTCAAATACAAAGGAAATTCGCGACTCCCCCATAGAGAAGTGGCTGGGTATATTCGCTCTGATGCTTCATCCAAGAGAAATAACCCTTCGGATGATTTCAATTTCAAATTCAAGTTTTTTGACCTCCTTTATTTGAACGGAGAAGAAAAAACCTCTCTCCCGTTAGAGCAGAGGAAAAAGCTTTTGGACGATTTCTTTCCCGATACCAATTCCATTCAAAAAGTTAAATATGAAAAAGTCAAGGCTCATGATTTGTCCCAAGAGATCAAGAGGGTCAGCACCTCGGAAGGGGCGATGATCAAAAAGAGCGATTCGGGATATTTCGAAAGCGAGAATTGGTACACATGGAACAGGTATTTTGAGATAGATGTCTTGGTGACCGGAGTTCAGGCGAATAAAGGGGGATCATTCAACTATACCTGTGCAGTCGGAAACAGAGCTAACCCTGTCCCTATCGGAACCACTTATTCCTCCTCAATTCGGGCTAAAACCGGAGAGATCATCCGGGTTCGGGTAGACCATGTGACCAAAACGGATGACCGGTTTACCTGGAATGCCCCACGGGTTATGGACATAAGATCGGATAAGAGGGAACCGGATCAGATTTCGCTGTTAGAAAAGATGTCCACAGTCCACGGTCGACAGTCCACAGCAAAAAATCTCTTGGCTGCGGACAGTGGACAGTCGACTATGGACAATTTTGTGCTTCAGCTTCACTGGTGGGGGGAAGCAAAGCATCATGATTTACGGTTTCTCAAGGGAGGAGTAGCGCTGGGACTAACCCTATTTGAGCTGGATATAGAGGAGCTGAACAAGGGGAAAAGATTCTTGTGTGATTGGAAAGAAACTCACGATCCCAAATGGATGGAATTCGAGGGGGAAATCCCTCCGCAAAAAGAGGGGACCGAAGGGAACCCTTCCAAGAATCTTGTAGCTTTTATGAAAATTCTAGACAGTGGTGAATATCAATTTCTGGAAAGAAAAGAGGATTTCTCCCGCATACAAATTGAGGGAGAAATTCTTAATGGAATCTATCTGGTGAGAAAAGCCAGATTGAAGGGGAAGGAGAGATGGATGTTTTGGAAAGGGGCAAGCTCTTAATCTGTCAACGGATGGAACGCCCAGACGCCCGGACGGGCCCGTCTGGGGGCGTCCGTCCGGGCGGATGAAAAGCGTCCATGGTCAAGAACCGTCAACGGATTAAGCGGATGGTGAAGCGTCCGCTGTCGGCTGTCCGCAGTCCGCCGCTAAAATCGTCGACAGATGAAAGGCATTCAAGGTTTAAAGTTCAAGGTTGAAAGTTATGGAGGATAATCGGGTGTTTTCGAGAGTGCAGGTGTTACAATTCTTGGTAGCATTCTTTGTGACGGCATTTGGAATAGTCACCGCTTATTACACCACTATTGCAGGAATAAAACTGGACCTTTCCCAAAAGGCAGAAACGGTGGTGGTCAACCAACAGGATAAGAGACTTTCCAATATAGAAGTAATGCTGAACCGGAATTTTCTGACCAAAGACGAATTCTACCAGTTCAGCCAGGATCTTCAAAACCGGTTAACCAGGATGGAGTTTCAACTTTCGGAAATCAAAAACAAATAGGAAAAAAAGAAGGAAAAAGGAATACGAACCCCAAAGATCTGAGGAAAATCATGGAAATAGAGAATTTGATCTCGACCTTGACCAATTACCGGGATGCTATCAATGACGAGAATATCCAGAAGCTGGATTTTGATCAGCTGGAAAGGGGTCTAGACGAGGCGGTTTTGATTCTGAATACACTGGAGAAAAAGGAAAAGCTTTGCGAACAGCTGGTGGATGATTTCAAGGCAGATATCAAAAGAATGACTCTGGTATTATCCCGGGTGAAAGGAGATATGGGCTCAGTTGGTCTGGTGGAAAAGCTCTTATCATCACCGGATATGAGTTTTGATGATTTGCGATTTTTGAGGGAGAAAGTGAGAGAGGATTTCAATTTAATCTTTCCTTCCAGTCCGCAATCCAGGGTGGTGGCGAACCTGACTAAGTCAAATTTCAGAGTCGGAGAGTTTAAAGCGGGCGTAAGGGCGAATCTTTAGATCGGGTTAAAAAGTAAAATTAGGGGCGGGATGACGGAGACCCGTAGGGAATTCCCGCCCCTATGGAAGACAGCGAATTTTGTTGCATAGAGCAGGGCATTCAGCCCTGCTCGCGAAACTGAAGCTAAACACTCTAGTGTAATTAACCATGAAGTTATATATGAAATGTCAGAAATAGAAAATATGGAAAGTGGGTCTAAACAACCCGAAGGGATGTCCAAAAGACAAACTTCAAACAAGAAATGAGAAACGAGAAATGAGTCTTGAGTTGAAACCTTACAACTCTTAACTCATTACTCCAAACTTTAAAGGAGAGGAAAATGGGAATAAGAGATCAGAACCTGGAAGCCACCGGTGCAACCTTTGCCACTTTCTCCATCAAGCAGACCACTGGGGTGGATGATCTGAAGGATTCGGACATCGGCAAAGCGGTAAAGCTGACCGGAAATAACCAGGTGGGACCTGCGACCGACGGCTCGGTTTTTCTGGGGAAGCTAATTGACCTGACTTTAACCGATGCGGAAAATGGCAAGAGGGTTGCCACCGTGCAGATCTGTGGAATAATGACCGTTCCTATCACCACCACTAATCCGACCATAGGTGACCGGGTGGTGGGGGGCGCCAGCGGAACTGTCAAGCAAGCCCCGGCATTGACCGGCTACGATCCGGCGGGTGGGAACATTGCCCGGGGAACGGTGATTGCAGTGAACGGGACCAGTGAATGTACGGTGGTGCTGTAAAGACGTCCGCCGTCCTTCGACTTCGCTCAGGATGAGTCGGCAGTCCGCCGACCGCCGCTAAAACCTAAAACCGTCCACGGTCGATAGTCCACGGTCAACAGCAAAGGCTGTCAACGGATTAAACAGATTAAACGGATAAAAACGAAACTGTGCGCAGCTAAAAACTAAAACATCCATAGTCTACGGTCCATATTACACAATCCAGATCTTTTACAGTGGACCATTGACTGTGGACAGTGGACAATAAAAAAGGAGATAAAAATGGAATTAGAAAAATTACTCGAAACAAAAGAGGGTAGGAAACTTTTGGAACTTGCCGGCTCGGAAAAACTACCCACCGGAAATCTGGACATTTCGAGAGCCAAAGAGATCAAAGTAAACCGGGAGACCTATCTGGAAGCGCAATCCCGGGGAATGACCTTGTCCGAGCTTCTGGAAACGGATGATTATGATCCCAGCAGCATAAACTCACCTTTAGATGCCTTCGAGAGGCAATTGGTGGTGCATGACATGAAAGTGGGAGGAAAAAACCCGGTTACGGTGGAGCTTTTCTACCAGGGGGCGCCGGCACTCCTTCCCGAATTCATGATGAGGGAGATAAAGAAAGGCCAGCAGATGAGACCGGAGTTGGATAATCTGATAGCCAGCTCCAGCCTGATCACCTCCTCCCGCTATACCCCATTCTATGTCAACGTCACTCCCGCCCAGGCGAAGCTCTCATTGCGGCCGATCGGGGATTTGGCAGAAATTCCCACTCTGACGGTAGCGGAGCAGCTCCACTCCGTCACTGTGCCGGATTACGGGATGACTTTGAAGACCTCCTACAAAGCCCTAAGACACCGCACTACCGCCCAGTTCAAGGTCCTCCTATGGTACATCGGATTCAAACTTCAGGCGGACAAAATGGGGCTTTTAGTTAATACCATTATCAACGGAGATGGGAACAACAATTCCGCCGCCGTGATCAATACCGCCTCATCCGGAAACTTAACCTATGTAGACTTGGTCACTCTGTGGAACGAGTTTTTCCCCTTTGAGATGAACACCATCCTGTGTCACAAGGATAAAATCAAAACCATTCTGACCATGGATGAATTCAAAGACCCCATGGCGGGATTCATGTTCCAGAAAACGGGTGATCTGGTATCTCCCCTGGGATCTAATCTGGTCCGGTGCGATGACGTTACCTCCGACCTGGTGATCGGTCTGGACAACCGCTTTGCCATTGAGGAGGTGGTTAGCCAACCCCTGATGGTGGAATATGACAAAGTGATCGAGCAAAAGCTGGAAGAGGCGGTCATTTCCGAATCGATAGCTTATGCCAAGGTAATCAAAGAGGCGGGACTGGTTTTGGATACGGTGTGGGCTTAAAACCGTCCGCCGTCGGCAGTCCGCCGTCCGCCGCTAAACCGTCAACGGATGAAACGCCCGGACGCCCGGACGGGCCCGTCTGGGGGGCGTCCGTCGGGACGGATTAAGCGGATGCAATTCGTCCACAGTCCACTGTCCATGGTAAAGGCTGTCAACGGATTAAACGGATAGAACGGATAAAAGGTGTCCCGGTCGACCGACTGTGGATTGTGGACAAGAAGGAGAAATGAAGGGAAACCATCATGCAAAAACTGATCGATACAGTCAATTCATACTATGCTACCGGCATTCATACCCAAACTAAGATATTCAAGGTCTCATCCGGACAATATCAGGACCGGGTGGTTATCATCTATTCGAAAACACCCGCCCAGCTGGTGTATGCCTGGTCGGATCCGCCGTACCTTTCCTGGTCGGAGCCGGTAAACATTGCCACAGACAGCGCGGATTATCCCGCTTCCGCTTATATGGATCCCAACGGCAATATCTATGTGGTGTACACCCAGCTGACCACTTTGAATCTCCTGGAACGAAAATTGAGCTTTTCCCAGGGGAACTGGAGTCTGGGAGCGGCTAACACTGTATGTAACGTGGGGCAGAATTACTTCCCCTGCATCATCAAAGATCCGCTCAATCGTTTGTGGGTATCCTGGACTTACTACGATCCAACCGCAGAACGCTATTTCGTTCATGTCAAGACTTCTCAAAATGATGGCGTATCCTGGGGAACCGGTCCTTCCGATCCCGGTGTATCCTTTACTAACGGGAGCGCATCCTGCTTTGGCCAGCTGATTCTTCAGTCATCTTATGTCCGATGCTTCTATTCCGATAATTCCACGCTTTTGGCTTACCGCTCACGGGACTTGCAAGCTGCGGAATGGGATTCGCAACAGACCGTTTATTCCGGCTCTCAAATCAACGATAAATTCTGCGTTGATTTATCCCCGGACAACAAGGTGGGGATTATCTTTCCGGGAACGACGTCCCTTTTATACAAAGAGTTCGACGGAAGCAGCTGGAGCGGATTGTTCACAGTGGAATCCACTGTTCCGGAATCCATTGCGTTGAAGTTTCAGGGGAATGTACCATATGTCTTCTTTGCACAAAGCATCGGGGATGGACAAAATCAGCTTTTCTATTCCTTTAAAGAAGGCTCGTCTTTTGTGCCCCCCGCCTCATTCGAACCGGGACAAAAATCTTTTGACAAGGTATTCTGCTTCGATGATTCGGCAGTCAATAAGTACTCCGATCGCACCATCCCTGCCTCCGATACGACACCGGCGGATGTGTTTCATCCCACATCGGGCGGACTGGTTAAAGATGCAGATGATGTTTTCTATCTGGGGATGGATGCCAAATTCAGCCTGGTCCGAATAAATTTATCCACTGCGGGAACCGGAGGAGCAGTAAAGTGGCAATTTTGGAACGGAGAAAGCTGGGCTGATTTTGTTCCCCAGTCCGGAAGCTATCCTCTGGATTCTCAAGAGAAGACGGTGATCCTGTGGCAGGATTTGAATTCGGTTCCCTCGGATTGGCAAATGTACCTGGTAAATGGCGTTTCCAAATTCTGGATGAGGATTTTGGTTACTACTCCTTTTACTACAGCACCGGTGGGGACGCAGATAACGGCAGTACCGGAAATGAAACATCTAAATGCGTTCAAGGTTTAAGGTTCAAAGTTAAATGTTTAAAAGTTCAAAGGGTTCAAGGGTTCAAGGGTTCAAGGGTTCAAGGGTTCAAGGGTTCAAGGGTTCAAGGGTTCAAGGGTTCAAGGGTTCAAGGGTTCAAGGGTTCAAGGGTTCAAGGGTTCAAGGGTTCAAGATAATGAAAGAAATTCAAGATTCAAAGATCAAAGATTCAAGGTTCACGAATTTAATGATTCAATCTGAATCTTCCAATTACCTCTTTGACCTTAAACCTATCGCCTATCAACTAACACTCAAACTTCGATACTAAATAAGATGAGTTTCACAAATATAGACTTAGTAAAAAAGCACATCCGGGAACATGAGCAAGGATCGGTGAAAAAGGAAAATGTGGCTTGTCGATTAATCGGAGAAGTCAATTTCCAGCTTCCCCATGTCATGCTTCAAACCGGCTCGGATAAGGTCAAAGCGAAAGAGCAAAATACCCCTCAGCAAGAAGCTATAAGCTTTGCTTCTTCCGATACCATGTCACTTTTACATCCGGATATTATTCCCGATACGGTGGTGGTGGCGAGTGATTCCTCGTTGGGAAAAATCTTTGCGGAGAACGAGGATTATTCCATGGACTACGAAAACGGGGAAATTACCCGCATCATTGGCGGATCAATATCTGCCGCTTCATCCGTAGTTGTCTGGTATTTCCATTTCCGGATATATGTCAAAGATACCGATTACCGGATAGATTACACCAAAGGTCTGATAAAAAGGATAAGCTCCGGAGCAATTGAGGATGGCCAATGGGTGCTGGTGGATTACACCGCGGAGTTTTCGACTCTAAACGATGATGTCATTGAAAATGCCATCAAAGAGGCGAATGACCAATTGGTACAGTATATCGATACCATCTATGCCAACTCCACCGAACCATCTCTGGCGAATGCAGAGACCTATCTAGCTGTCTCCATACTATGTAATATCAAAGCTATGGAGGTGATGGCTCAAATTACCGGAGTCAGCACATCCGCTCAAGTTCATTCGGTTTCCCTGGCGTGGGCAAAGATGTCGGGGGTTTATAGCGATCAGGCTTATGAGCTTCTGAAGGATTTCAGAAAAAATCCGGGAGGGCTTTGTTCACCGCATGCGGTGAGGTCGACTAAGTAAACCGTCTACGGTCGACGGTCCACAGTCCACCGCAAAGGCAAAGAAATCTGCCGTCGGCAGTCCGCCAACCAACGCTAAACTGGTCAACGGATTAAACGCCCAGACGCCCGGACGGGCCCGTCTGGGGGCGTCCGTCGGGACGGATAGAACAGATGCAATTCGTCCATGGTCAGCGGTCCACAGTCCACGGTAAAGGCAAAACTGTCCGATGTCGGTCATCCGTGGTCCGATGCTAAACCTTAGAACCGTCCACGGTCGACGGATTAAACGGATAGTACAAATACAATTTGTCCACGGTCGGCAGTCCATTGTCCACAGTAAAAGCATAAACCATCCACCGTCGCTCGTCCATGGTAGATGGTGAAGATGTTTTAGCTGTGGACCGTGGACCATGGACTGTGGACATAGCGGGGGACTAGATGAAAGGAAATAACCATGAATATTACCTTAGACTATCTTCGGGGAAGAAGAACTTGGGTGGTGCCAAACCTGGTGGTGTGGGGAGATTGGTCATTGGCTTCCTTCATGCTTCTTTATACCGAAATGGGGGAAACTTCCAAGAGGATCATGTTGGCCGAGAATAATCTGGGTGGAGAGGATCAGGTGATCAACTTTTCTGATCTTCTGGATTTTAGAGGGAATCAGCTGCCGGAGGTTATCTCCCATCCCAAAGTGGTAGTTCTTCCCAAAAACGAGGTCAATTGCATTGTGGTCGGGACCGAGACTGAAACCTGTTTTCGGATTGCCCGCGCATCCGGAGAAGAAAAGACAGGATTGGTGGATCTGATGGTGGTGGAGATGGGGTAGGCGTTCAAAGTTCAAAAGGTTCAAGGATTCAAAGGGTCAAGGGAAGGGCGTTTGAAGATAAAGTTTCAGGTTCAATAGTTCAGGAGCCAGATGATGGTGGGAAATAAAATAAAGAGGGAATTCAAAGGGGAATGCATGGGTAAGAGAAATCGGAGGATGGTAAGATATCCGAGACGGATAACTGATAAAAAGAGGGAATAAGAAATATGGAAAAAGGAAGCAGTTTGAGACTTAGACCGGGACGGAGAGGGAAAAACAGAATGAAAAGAGGGGGGATGTTTCTTTTGTTTTCTTCTATCTTCCTATTTTCTCCGGTCCTTGCCTTTTGGTTTGGTCAGGACAGCTGTCCTAGCCAGTGGTCGGTGAATACAGGCTATGCAGACGCGCAGAGATTTCAGGCTCCGGAGGCCGGGACATCTTCCCGTCTTGAAATACTTACTTATGGAGAATTGAGCGGTGGTACGGTGCGCATGGCGGTGTATGATGATTCCATTGGTCATCCTAATCATAAACTGTGGGAAGGTTCGGATATCGTTTACATCTCTTCAACCTGGTGTGGGGAGGATGTGAACACAATTCAAATTAACAAAAACTCATACTATTGGTTTGCGTTCAAAATCAGCACCACCAGAGAAGTCTGCTTTGCAACCGGACCAACCGACTCCCACGAATGGAAAGCGGGACAGCTTTATGCCAATCCATTTCCCGATCCCTGGGGGAGCTATACCGGACACAACTATAATCGATATTCCCTGCGAATGCACTACACCACATCTCAAGGGAATAAGGGTATTATCGAGATCGACCCGGGGATAATTGAAGGAGGAATCATCAAATAAATCCAAGGAAGATGGAAGAAGGAAAATCGGGAAAGGAAGATAAAAGTCATAACGAATGACGGACTTGTGGTGAGCTTGTCGAACAATAAAACTGGGAGAGGAAGATGAAAGATAGAAGGATTAAGGGCATAACCAAGATAAAAGAAGCAAGAAAGAAAGTGAAAAGGAAAGGATGGGAAATGTTCCTGGTTACTTTTTTCCTTTTCCTTATGAGCCTTTCAGTTTGGGCAGATTACTACTCGCCATCCGACAGCGTTCCGTTGGCCATCGGAACGGTGGGCATCAAAGCGGACTCGGTTCAGGATTGCGATTCGGTCAGAATAAAATGGTGGCGACTGGATGGAGGATGGACCTACGTGGGGACCAAAAAGCTTTCTTCTTCTGTGGAGACCGGATTCTATACCACTAATTTGAAAGCCTTGGATGCATCCAGCCATACGGGAAATTACGCCGCCAAAGCGGTGGCATATAAATTCGGCGGGTCCTATACCGACATCAAAACCTGGTCATGGACCGTGGTGAGCGCCTTCGATTCCCTGACCAACGCCATCACCAACACCAATAAGGCAAATTTCAAAGCGGATGTCTCTAACCTCCTGAGTAAAGGAGACAGCTCCTTTTACATGCGAACCGATTGGAGTAACATAAAAAACCAAAATGCCGCGGTAAATTTTGATCGCACTCATCTGGCTTATGTAGATACTGCAGACAGCATAAACGAATTCTTTGTGGATACCTCACAAATTAAAAGCATGAATTACAATAATCTCTGGGGTGCGTCTTTGGTCTGGAATTACCCAGTCCGCACTTTAACCGTTGGAGCCGGTTCCGGAGCTAACCGCGTGGTGATTAGATGCCGGAATTTTCCTGACAATTCCCCTGTATCTTTTGCTCAAATCCAGGTTCTCGATTCAACCGAAAGTTCCACCTTCGGGCTTTTGACCTCCGATTCACAAGGCCGGGGGTTTTTTGCATTGGAAAACGGGATCTATTGCGTGAGATTATATAAACCGGGCTGGCAGTTCTCCATTCCCGAAACACTAAAGGTAAATGGAAACGAGGACACGTCATATTACGCAAACTCCTTTGATCCGGGAACTCCACCCCAGCCATGTTTGTGCCGGGTTTTTGGATGGATTTATGATATCGAAAATCAACCGGTAGCCGGGGCTAAGATTGAAGCCGGCATAAATAAGGTTCCGTTGAAGTATCAGAACGTGGTTATCAGCCCTTATAATAAGAGTGCTCTCACCGAAGATGACGGGTATTGGTATCTGGATCTTTATCCCAACTCCATTCTAAATCCTTCCAGCACCAAATATATCTTCCATCTATTCAATCCCTCCGGAACTATTCTGAAGCTGGAGATGGAGGTGCCGGAACAGGGGGCTTGGGAACTTCAATGGTGAAACTGATAAGATGATTCAGGATTTGAAATTAAATATTGGTATCGAATTTCGAATTTTGAAAGTCGAATTCTCAATTCAAAGGAGGTGAAATAATGTTTCTAAGTATACTTACAGGTGTCGGGGATTGGATTACCGGCAACACTTTTTCTGCCCTGGGTGCTCTTCTGCTTTTGATGCTGGGATGGGCGGTTAAGAAGTATCTGTTACCTTTTCTGAATACAGAGCTTAGGAAAAGAATGGCGGATTATGTCCTTTTGATCGCAGATGAGGTGACCGATCAACTGCTGGCTAAATATCCCCAAAACGAGCTATTCAAATGGCTGGAGCAAGCGGTAGATAAAATTATGGAAATCACCGGAACCTCAAAAGAAGTGGCTACCAGAGCGGCACAAGCGGCATTAGCTCGAAAAGGGATTAACCTCAAGGGATGAGGAAGAAAGAAAAAAAGGAAAAAACCGATGATGGATGACGAATGACGGATGAGAAAACCGTCCACAGTCCGCAGTCCTTCGACTTCGCTCAGGACAAGTCCGCCGCAAAGGTAAATGAAAAAGGTAAAAAGAAGAAGGAAAATAAAAGCTATGGCGGATGAATGATGACAAAGGATGGATGATTAGCAAGGTTGGGGCGACCGTTGCCTTGGCACTGAAAGAAGCTGAAGCGTGGTCGCCCTCCAAAAGTAAGAGTTTAATGAAGAAGGAGAAAGGAAGATTAAACCGATTAGGGATGGATGATAACAACTGTATGATGAAAACAGATGTTCCCAGACTGAACGCTCCAGGTATGAACCGTACGGTTTATACCCCACCTCGCTGTAGTCTTATCCAAACCATAGAATCAAGAGAGGGTGATTGCAAGAAAATATAAAAAAGAGTAATAACACCCAATTAATCTTCATTTGAGTTTCTGATTATCGAACCAACACACATATCAAGTCAAAACTCTAATTCTTTTTTTATAATAAAGATTGCAAAAGGTGTGAAGAATATTGCACCGATACAACCTCAATTTCTTAGGAAAACCTGAGTAATCCAAACCGCTTCCAGGATATGAATCGACATCGGAAGGTCATCTGTTTAAGGCGGCTATGTTTTGTTATCTCTATTATAGACTTATAGTTAGATGAGAAGTTCAGTTCGTCTTACTTTGTTATAACTGGCGAGTAAACATGATTAGAAGGAGGGGTGGCATACTGATTGCTTATAAAAAGAAGTGAGGTTTGCGTATATAGAATGGCAAATAAAAAGACAACTATTTGGGAGTGGTGCGGCCTTGAGAAATCTTGGCCACCCGACGCCAAAATCGGGCATCCCCCCTCCACCACTCCCAATTTTATTTCCCTGAAATATCAGATTAGTTAAGCTTACTGGTTAGTTTTCATATTGGAGTTTAAGTACTCCACAACACAGTTGGCTTGATGAATCAAACCGCTATAAAATGACTTAAGCTATGGAACGGCAGCGGTCGAATTCATCCGACCAAAAAGAAAAACAAAAAGGTGAGTCCGGATCACAACCAGACTCACCTTTCTTATTAGATCTAAGCTGATAACGATACTTAATTTCGCTCTACTTCTTTTTCGGCTGCATGATCTCACCGCAGCGCATCAAATGGGTAACACCCATTCCTTCCCTGGAAACTATCACCTCGGTTCCGCAGGGGAGACAGACATAGGTCTTTTTGGGAGGGGCTTTCTTAGCTGGTTTCCTTGCCGCTTTTTTCACTGCTTTTTTCTTTGCCGGCATAAATCGCCTCCTTTCCGTTCAAGTGAGGTTCTCTTTTAAGCGGAATAGCAAAAAGGTTAGATAGAATTACACTCCACCAACTAATCTAATTCCGGTTGCGATGATTTTCGGTCTGTTACAAAGATAAAATTAGAAACCACTGAAATTTTGTCAAGGAAAAACTATCAGCTATGCAAAAGATAGGGGGGGAATAAATGCTTAAATTTTAAACGGCGTCAGCAGGATGGAGTTGGGCCGCCTTTGAAAAGGTAATTGATCAGGTATATAACATCACCTATGTCGACAACGCCATTACAGTCAGCATCCCCCCGTTCGAGGGGATCAAGCGGATGTCCGTTCCTGTAAAGGTAACTCATCAAAAAGATAATATCGCCAACGTCTATTCGACAGTCACCATCTATCCCGCCAGTGGTATTACCCCTCACCGGACAGGAAACCGAAAAACAATATGGTAAGTTGTGTCTGGGAATGTAGGTCACTGCATCAGAGCGGGAAAACGCCAGACGATCCGATGGAGGCCAGAAGCAGGAATCGATGCAGACGGTCATGGTGTCCGCAAGTTTGAAGGTCATGGTGAACAAAAGTCTCTTGGTGATTTCACCGTATAATGGGTCCTCAGAGCCGGAGGGTATCAAAGCGAGATGGAAATGGGAAATACCATCCAGATCCAGAATTGTCCCGTTCCACTCTCGTCCGCTTCCTTCTTCAAACAGATCCATCATCCAGTTATGAACAATCGGATTAGTATCGTCGGGCAAGTGCCGGAAAATGCTGTATTTAGAGACATGTCCCCATAGTATCCCATTCCAATACCCACTCAGACTGCAGTACTTGGCTGGATTCGTATGAGAGTAGCAAAACGGTATCACAAAAGCAGCAATGGAGTCTATCGCTTGATTCGGGAGATCATGGACAACGTAAGCGGGAACACGGACATACTGGGGTCCTGGAAAGATAAAAGTTGAATCCTGCGGCCAGATTTGCAGACACAAGCTGTCGCAATCTCCGCTGTCGTGCGGATCTTCAGGACATTGCGCCCAGGCAAAAGGATACCAGGTTATCAACCATGATATTATCAGTCCAAACAGCCATACGTATTTTTTCATGTTACTCCTCCTGTTCCTCTAAAAGTATTCTCATGCCCGCTTCAACGGATTCATCTTCAGCAGGATGGCTCAGGTCCGCCTTTGAAAAGGTAATTAATCAGATATATAATATCACCTATATCGACCACTCCATCGCAGTTGGCATCCCCCCGCTCGAGAGGATCAGGTGCGGATGCGCTTTTATACAAATAACCTATTAAAAAAACCACGTCCCCTACATCTATTTGACAGTCTCCATTTAAACCTCCGGTTGGATTGCCCCTCACCGGACAGGAGACCGAAAAATAATATGGTAAGTTGTGTCTGGGAATGTAGGTCACTGCATCAGAGCGGGAAAACGCTAGACGATCCGATGGAGGCCAGAAGCAGGTATCGATACATACGGTGGTGGTGTCTTTTACTCTGTAAGTCATAGTGAAGAGGAGGCGATGGATTTCCGGTCCAAATAGTTGGTCTACTGAGCCTGAAGGAATCAAAGCAATCATAAAATGAGAGGTTCCATCCATGTCCAAAATTATTCCATTCCACTCTTCATTGTTTCCTTCCTCGAATTGATCCATCATCCAGTTGTGGATCTGAGGATTGTCATTGCTGGGGAGGTGACGAAAGATGCTTCGAGGGAGTCTATCGGAACTCCAGAGAACCTGATTCCGGAATGCTGTCAAGCTACAGTATTTGGATGGGTTGCTATGGGTGTAGCATAAGGGGATGATGAATGCTGAAATTGAATCTATATTGGAGTCCGGAACATCGTGCGTTACATATATTGGGACCCGCACCAGTTGACCCGGATTTAAGAATACCGTGTCCGGTGGATAAGCTTCTACATACATGGTATCGCATAATCCGTTGTCCCAGGGTTGTTCAGGGCAAGCACCGAGCGATAGAGCAGTGGGCCAAAGAATCGAAAAAGCCAAAATGACCAAAGCCAGTTTAACGGTTTTCATGGTAAATCCTGTTATTAGGGTTAAAAGATCATGCAAAGTAAGGTGTTTTGATAATAATTTTCATGGACGGCAAAATCCTCTGCAATTATTAACCTTAAACATATAGGCAACCGTCTTCGGATATGTTATAGCTTTAATTTAATAATAATCCGATCTTGTGAATTGTCAAGTATTTTCTTGACAAAACCCGGCTTTCTCTTATTTTTTGACACAATGATTGGGGGATCGTCCAACGGCTAGGACAGCAGACTCTGGATCTGCTTATCGGGGTTCGAATCCCTGTCCCCCAGCCAATTGGCTGGTTCACGGTTCGTAGTTCATAGTTAGAACCTTATGATGCTTTAACGGAGAATGAATCCTGTGGGCTATAAGGAGAGAAGTACTAAGCTATTGATTTGGAATTACCTTAAGAATGGGGGTAATAAATGAGCAGGAATTTTAGATTATCTTTTTGGATTCTGATTTTTGGAATTTTTGTTTTAGCCCAAGCCGGGTGCGGGAGGAAAGGGGAGAAAAAGCCGTACGAAATCCTGACCAAGACCACCCAAAATATGACCCTGCTCTATTTCGAGCATACCGGTTCCTATGATCAGATCGGAACTGCTCTGGCTAAACTGGCTGAATATGCCACCCCCAAGGGTATTACCGGCAACATGGTGGGTATATACTTGGATGATCCGGAGATCGTTCGGGCAGAGAGCTTAAGAAGCGAGATCGGGATTGTGGTTCCCTATGGACTTATGCCGGATTCGGGTTACGGCATTCAAGAAATTCCTGCCAGAAAAGTGGTTTATGCCATAATAAAGGGACCCTATGCAGACATAGCCAAGGAATATCCGTATATTATGGAATGGATGGGGAAGAAGGGATATAAGATGAATGCACCGATGACGGAGATCTATCTGGAAGCGGGTCCGAATGTCCCCCCCGCGCAATTAGTGACGGAGGTGCAATTTCCGATTGAATGATTACTTGTTTTCAGTCTTGGAATGACCGATACCTGTTGACTAATGACTGATGACTATTGACTGTATTATCCGGCGCTATCGTCTAGTGGCTAGGACGGGTGGTTCTCAGCCATCAAACCGGGGTTCGACTCCCCGTAGCGCTACCAATAAAACAAGAGCCTCTAAAGAAATGATCTTCACCGGTCATCTTTTTGGGCTCTTTTCATTTTATCTCCTGCAAAATCGCCTGAACTATTTTGGGCATGGATCGTTTAAGCTCATCCGTCAGCTCGGTGCCGAGACTCTGGTAATCTTTCGGCACTATCCCCAGAATCACCACCTCCGGTCTGTGTCCCAACAGAGCGGATGATTCCAATGCATCCACCACTCCAAACTGGTGCAGGGAAGCCGAAAACTTGCCCTCGGCGGTTCTTAACAAGTTTTCTTTAGCTAAGAAGAAGACATTTCTCCGGTCCAGCTCAATTTAAGTATTCACATTTACAACCGATAAAACAATTATGAGATAATCTTCAGCAATAATAAGAATAGTGCGTATAACTGGTGAAGCATTGAGAAGAGTTAAGATAGGTTTTTGTCAGTTTAGGAATTTAGAACCACGAAAGCTTATTTTTCAAGACTTTCGTGGTTTTTTTTATACAGAAGAAAGGAGGTGATTGGATGACGCAAGGAAAGGTAAAATGGTTCAATGAGTCCAAAGGGTATGGATTTATTACTCCGGATGACGGAGGACAAGACCTGTTCGTGCACTTCTCTGAAATACAGGGCGAAGGATTCAAAACTCTTCAAGAGGGTGACGGAGTTAGCTTCGAACAAGGACAGGGACAAAAAGGACCTCAGGCAACTAATGTCCAAAAGATATAGTTTAGATAAAATAAGATTCTAAAATATGTCATTGGTTGTTCCGAAACTCCCTTGGCTTCGGGACTTTAATTGTGGCGGGAGTCAAATCCCGCCATACTTATTATGATTGTCTATCCCGCTCCCAAACATACCCTTTTATTTATCTCCTTCACTAAATGCTCGGATGACCCCCAAACTTCTCTTTTAAGGTTCACCCTGCTGTCAGGTCGAACTCAGCACTAATCGTTGGTCACCAAAGTACTTCAAGATACAGTATGCGGTATGGTGGAGTAAACTTAGAACAAATCGCCTCAGTGTGGGTGAACTGAATGTAAAGATTCCGACAGTTCGCAAATATATCGCTCAGTTGATATTTGCTTAATCCGAGATAGGGGGCTGGGGTCGGTGGTCTATGCCACCCTGCTGTCATACCAATTTATATTAAATATTGTGAGTGGGCTTTTCACTAATACCGTTGAGCCGGGTAGAAGTGGGTGTCCCCCCTCCAGCAGATATAGCAGGGAGATTCATGTCGTAAAATATTTTCCTACTTTGGATCAAGTGGGAAGTAAAAGGTGGGAATTGTTCAGCGAGCACGAAAAAAGCGGAAGAGGGGATATCCTCTCTGCTTAGTGTTTACCGAACCGATTCGATGAATGCACTTTACAAAAGATTGGGTTTCGAACTGAAACACTGGGGCTATGAAACCTGTGTTGATCTACTTGAGTGACGGTCATTACTTATTGATTATGAATATTGTTAGGAAAGCATGTTTCAAACAATGACAGTCTGGTTACTTGGAATCTCAACCTCTCTCAAATACTTTGCCGCGTCTTCCGGAGGGACAATGTTGATGTAAATACTTGTTCCTATTTCAAATCCCGCCGGTGTGGTCAGTCGCGGAACTATCTCTAAATGCCAATGAAAATTATCGAGCATGTCAGAATCGCATGGTGCAGTTAACAATGTGTAATTGTAAGGCGGATCAGAAAGACAAAGGTAAAGACGCAACATTGTCTCTCGCAGAATTTGTCCAAACTCTCCTACTTCAAATCTCGACATCTTGGCAAAGCAAGATCTGTGAGTTTTAGGGATAATCCAAGTTTCAAATGGTGAACGTGAAGCAAACGGAGCACAGGCGATAAAACCCCCGTTTTCTGAGATCATGCGTTCCTGGTTAGCTAACTCGTGTTCCAATATATGGCAGTACACACATTCTCCTCGATACTCTTTATATTGTTCTACCCCCTTGATTTTTCCCCATACCTTCTGTGGAATAACGGGGGTAGCAACGACTTGTGAATGGGGATGAGCCAAAGAACATCCTGCTTCCTCTCTGTGGTTTTTAAAGACTAAGATATACTTCAAGCGCGGATCTTCTCTAAGAGCATTATAACGGTCACAATAAGCCCAAATAATTTCCTCAACATCTTTCTCTTCCATGTTATGTATGGATTTTCCGTGATCTGGTGTTTCTATAACAACCTCGTGTGCACCTACCCCGTTCATCGTGTCGTAGATGTCAATATCCTTTCGGTTTAGCTCACCTTCTCTATCTAAAGCGGAGAATTTATTAGGAGTAACCCTAACCCTCCAGCCGGGTGTGTTTGGCTTGGTTCCACGTTCACGGTAGGCAAGTAGCTCTGGAGGGGTAAGTGATTCGTTTCCAAGGCAGAAAGGACAGTGGGCATTAAAGTGTTGGACTGGTTGAATTCTATCTTTCTGTGCAAAATCCGAGGATCGTTTTGCTCGTTCTTTAGCTAAGATGACCCACTCTCTCGTTACTATATCTTTCCTTAACTGTGGCATTTTCAAGCCCTCGTTCTGAAGTTTACATTCTCTTTCAATCAATCGACTGAAAATTGCCTTGCTTTAATGTTTTGTTCTCATAGACTAAGAGAAAAATATCGTCACAGTAGAAAAGAACTCGTTCTTGTTTCCTCAGTTGATGCCAGGTTCTCTATACATCCTCACTTGCTTCTTATACTATTTTTTAAGTGGACAGACTGCTTGCTCACCTTCTCCCTGAATTCAAAAATTTCTCTATGAGTAACTAATCTACTTGGCACCCGAAATCTCTTCCGATTCCCCTAACCCCTTAGTCTAACTCGCCACTGACATCTGATCAACAGAGTGACAGGAAGATATAGTGAGTGGCATGGTGGGGTAACTTGAAAGTTTTTTGACACCCTGTGCGTATTCAATTAGAACTCTATCCACTTCCACTCAGCCAGTTTGAAGTGTTAATCGCTTGTCTTTCAACGATTCAAAGGTAATCTTGAACTTTATTGGGTACACTATCGGTGAATGCCCCGTAGCGCTACCAATAAAAAAAGAGCCTCTAAAGAAATGATCTTCACTGGTCATCATTTTAGACTCTTTTCATTTTATCTCCTGCAAAATCGCCTGGACAATTTTTTGCATGGATTGTTTAAGCTCATCCGAAAGCTCGGTGCCGAGACTCTGGTAATCTTTCGGCACTATCCCCAAAATCACCACCTCCGGTCTGTGTCCCAACAAGGCAGATGATTCCAATGCTTCCACCACTCCAAACTGGTGCAGGGAAGCCGAAAACTTGCCCTCGGCGGCTCTTAAGTTCTGGGGAGAGAGTTTGAAGATGGTTCCGGCTGGCTGGTCCGAGAGGACGGCATCCACTATTATCACCTTGTCCTTACCCTCCATCCATCTTACCAGCTCAAAGGTGGCAGTCCCGATATCTGCCAACTCCACCCCCTCCGGCAGATTCTGTTTTTCCAGCTCCTTTATGACGTGAACTCCTATCCCCTCATCCGAGAAGAGGAGATTTCCGATACCGGCGATCAATATCTTCTTCATTCTTTTCCCCACTATAAAAAAAATAGGGAATCCGTGCGACCAGATTCCCTATTCTTTGGATTATTCCTCTGCTTTAAACCACGACAAACTTCTTGGGCTCCCCATCCGGCTCCATTATGTGAATGGCGCAGGCAAGACACGGGTCGAATGAGCGGACCACCCTCAAAGGCTCAATCGGGTTATCCGGATCAGCCACCGGAGTGCCTACCAGAGCCTGCTCTACCGGTCCCGGCTGATTCTTGTCATCCCGGGGTCCAAAATTCCAGGTGCTGGGAACCACGGCCTGGTATCTTTCGATCTTTTTATTTTTGATGGTGATGAAATGACCCAGAGCACCGCGGGGGGCATCGGTTAAACCCATGCCCGAACCCTGGTCCGGTATCTCAAACTTGGTATGGACCGGATCGCCGGGTTTCAGCTGCATCACCCACTCGGCACAACGGTCGGCTATCACCTTCAACTCCAAAGCCCGGGAAGCATGTCTTCCCATTACCGAGAAGAGCGATGGCACTTGCAGATTTAATTGTTGTAAGGTGTTTCCCACCAGATCGGATGCCGCCTTGTTTTTCCCGGAAACATGATTTACCACCATCCGGGCAAGCGGACCCACCTCGTAGACCTTATTTTCGTACCGGGGAGCTTTCACCCAGCTATAGGCGTTCTTTTTCTCCGGCTGGGGTATGGTTTCGCCCAACGAGGGATGCAGACCGCTTTTGGAGGAGTACTTGGAATACTTGACGTACTCGGCTATTTTGGAAGAATCAAAAGGCTGGACCGTCCCGTTCAGGTAAACTCCACCGGGAAGTAATCTTTCCGTCCCGGAGTTATTTTCCTCAAATACCCCGTAAGCCAAAAGATTGCCGCATCCTTTTCCGATCCCGAAATATTGAGGATAAGCCTTGGCCACCGCAACCACGTCCGGGATGTAGACGTTGTCGATAAAGGACTGAAGCTCCTTCAGCCGGTAGAGGTATTCGGTAATTTTGTCGACCGTCGGTCTTTCGCAAGCTCCGCCCGCCATGATGGCGATCTCGTGCGGAATCCTTCCCCCGAAAATGCAGAGCATCTCGTGCGCTTTCTTTCTCATCTCCAGGGCTTGGAGGTAATGGGCTATACAGCTGATGTTGGTGTCGGTATCGGCGATGTAATCGCCCTTCAACCGGGGAAGAAAGGGGGCAACCGCAGTGGGCCTTCCGCTGTCCACCTCGGTTTTAGCCCAGTTTTTTACATTATTTAAACCGGGATCGCTTCCGGTATACTTCAATATTGCAGTTATGTCCACATAGTCTAATGCGGTCAGATGGTAGAAGTGGAGTATATGGGAGTGGATGTAATCCGCCGCGAAAATCAGATTTCGGATCAGTCGACCGTTATCGGGGGGTTGGATGCCGAAAGCTTGATCCAAACATAAAGTGGATGCATGGGCATGAGGGGAGGGACATACACCGCAGATACGCTGGCTGATCATCTGGGCGTCCTTGGGGTCCCTTCCCTGAAGGATGATCTCCCAGCCCCGGAACATCTCACCGGCGCTTTTGGCATTGGTAACTTTACCGTTTTCGATCTCCACCTCTATCTTCAGATGACCCTCGATCCGGCTGACCGGGTCAATTACGATTTTCTTCTTTGCCATAGGATATTACCTCCCTTTCCTAGGTCAGTTTGACCAGATTCTTGGGTTTGGTGGTATCAGCTTTTCTCCAGGGGATTTGCAGAATGGTGGACTTGTCCAGCATGCCGTAAAGACCCTGTCCCCCATGGTCCGGGTAGGTGGGCTCGGTGCAGCCGATACAAGGACCGCCGCTGCGGCAGCACCAATTAACCCCGCCGTTCCAGCCGCGGATGGAGACGTCGCAATGTGCTAAGGGTCCCTTGCAGCCCAGCTCGAAAAGACACCCTTCATCCCCGAAATCCTGAGCGAATTGCCCGTTCTCAAAGTAAAATCTTCTCTCGCAATTCTCGTGGATCAAGCCACCGTAGAAAACCTTGGGGCGAAGCTGGTCGTCTAATTCCGGCAATCCGTACAATAACACGTGAGCGATGGTGCCGATGATCCAGTCGGGATGGGGCGGGCACCCGGGGAGGTTGATCATGGTAGCCTGGGGTAATATCTCCTTGACCGATTTGGCGCCGGTGGGATTGGGTTTGGCTGCGGGGATGCCGCCGAAGGCGGAGCAGGTTCCCACGTTAAGTATGGCTTGCGCGGACTGGCCCAATTGGGTTACCCAGTCCAATGCGGTTATCGGTTTTCCCAATCTCTCACCCATGGTACTGTAAGCACCGGCAGCAGCAGTGGGTATCGAACCCTCCACCACCAGGATGAATTTGCCCTTCTGGTTCTGCAGAGCATCGTCCAAAACTTTCACGGCATGTTCCCCGGCAGAAGCCATGACCGTGGCATGAAATTCTAAGCTGATGATTTCGGTTAGAACCTGGGCTATCTCCGGATAAGCTGCATTCAGGGTAGTCACCGAACAGCCGGTGCAACCTTGTCCCTGAAACCAGATAACCGGTGGATGGCCAGGATTTTCCATAATGGCTTGGGCTACTTTGGTAAGCCAAAGATGGGAAAGACCTACCGCCGCGGTTGATCCACCAATTAACTGAAGGAATTTTCTTCGGGATAGTGCCATAGAGACCTCCTTCAAGCTATTTTATTAATAAATTAATCCTTAACTTCAAAATTTCCATAAATTATATGATTTTTACTATCTTCTTGTCAAGGATAATTTTGAATCGTCCGAAGAAATCAGCAATCTCACCGGATGGTTTAAGCATTTGGTTTACGGAAATTTATTCCGGCGTGTAACCTGAACTTGACACATTTCCGATTTTGCTTATTTTGATGGAATATGATCAACTTCAAGATCAAAATCACAGGCGTAGTCCAAGGGGTCGGTTTCAGACCCTTCATATACAATTTAGCCAGGCGTTGCCACCTGAACGGTTATGTTCTAAACGACACCCACGGCGTGGAAATCGAAGTTGAAGGCACAAAATCCGATCTGGAAAAATTCATACTTCGGATTAAAACCTCCCCTCCTCCGTTATCCCGGATCGAGCAGATAAGGATCAAAAAATGTCCGGTTAAAGGTTACCGGAATTTTGTTATTCGGGAGAGTGAAAACAAAGAGACGAAAACCGTTTTAGTCTCCCCGGATTTAGCTGTTTGCGAAGATTGTTTAGATGAGCTTTTCCATCCCCAGGACCGGCGCTTTGGTTATCCTTTTTCAAACTGCACCAACTGCGGACCGAGATTGAGCATCGTAAAAGACGTTCCCTATGATCGGGATAAGACCACCATGTCTGTTTTTTCAATGTGCCCGGAATGCAAGCGGGAGTATCATGATCCGGAAAACCGACGATTTCATGCCCAACCTAATGCCTGTCCGGTTTGCGGGCCGAAGCTGACCCTGATGAATAATAAGGAAAAAGTGATTAATGCCGCCGATTCGATAGCATCTACCATCAAACTTCTCCAGCAAGGCAGCATTGTCGCCATCAAAGGAATCGGTGGTTATCACCTGGCGGCCGATGCTACCAATCCGGTAGCGGTTTCAACCTTGCGAAAAAGAAAATACCGGGAGGATAAGCCATTTGCCCTGATGGTTAAAGATGTTAGAACCATTCAACAGTTCTGTCAGGTGAATCCATTAGAGAAAAAGCTGCTGCAATCGGTTTCCCGCCCGATTCTGCTTTTGAGAAAGAAAGACTGCCAGCTGATTGCGCCGGATGTTGCCCCTCTTCAAAAGAGCTGGGGGGTGATGCTTCCTTATACCCCATTACATCACCTCCTCCTTTCCGGCTCCGATCTGATCCTGGTCATGACCTCCGGCAACCAGTCGGATGAGCCTATAGCGTATGAAGATGAGGAGGCCTTCCAAAGATTACACCAAATTGCCGATTATTTTCTTTTTCACAACCGGGAGATTTACCGGCGCTCGGATGATTCGGTGACCAGGGTATGGATGGGTACGGAGATGATCTTAAGAAGGGGAAGAGGTTATGTTCCATTGCCGGTAAAAATAGCCAATAATTTCCGAAAACATATTCTGGCAACCGGAGCTCAGCTTAAAAACACCTTTTGTTTAGCCCGGGATAATTTTGCCTTCACAAGCACTCATGTCGGCGATTTGGAGAATTACGAGACCCTGGATTTTTATAAAAAGGAGATAGACCGGTTTAAGCATTTGTGTTCGGTCATACCTAAGGTGGTGGCTTATGATCTGCACCCGGAATATCTGTCCACCAAATATGCCCTGGCTTTGACCGGACTGGAGAAAATACCGGTGCAGCATCATCATGCTCATATCGCCAGCTGTATGGCGGATAATAAAATCGACCAGAAGGTGATCGGCGTGGCGTTCGATGGAACCGGATACGGTGAGGATAAAGCGGTTTGGGGCGGGGAATTTCTTATTGCGGATTTCAAAGAGTTTAAAAGAGCCGCCCATCTCAAATACATACCCATGGCCGGAGGGGAAACGGCGATCAAACATCCCTGGAGAATGACAGCTTCGTATCTTTTTGCCTGTTATGGGGAGGATTTTCTGAAGATGGACTTGGATTTTGTCAAAAATCTTGACCTGAATAAATGGAATACCATCAAGAAGATGCTGGATCAAAACCTTAACGTTTTCCCCACCTCCAGCCTGGGAAGACTTTTTGACGGGATATCGGTCTTACTAGCCTGGAGAGAGACCACCCACTACGAGGGACAGCCGGCGATTGAAATGGAGACCTGGGCGGATGAAAACGAAAAAGGGAAATATCCCTTTGAGATAAAGGGGGGAAACGATATATTAATCATCCACCCGGAGCTGATAATCCTAGGGGTGGTGGAGGATTTACTTAAAAAACATAGGAAATCGACAATTGCTGCCAAGTTCCATAACACCATCGCTCAAATGACCCATGATATTTGTGTAAAGTTAAGAAAAGAATATGATCTGAATATGGTTTGTCTTTCCGGTGGTGTTTTCCAGAACGTGTTTCTATTAAATCAGACCTACCGGTTTTTAACCAAAAGCAAATTCAAAGTCTACACCCATCACCAGGTTCCGCCCAACGATGGCGGTATCTCCCTGGGGCAGGCGGTGATTGCCAATCGAAGGATTTGATATGTGCTTGGGAGTTCCGGTAAAAGTTATCCAAAGAGAAGGAAATGAGGGGATAGGGGAGTTTAAGGGGGTGAAAAGGAATATCAACTTCGCCCTGTTGGATGAGGTGAAAGTGGGGGAGTATGTGATTTTGCATGCCGGATTTGCCATACAAAGACTGGATCAAGATGATGCCGAAAAGACTTTAGAGTTGTTCGAGGAGTTGGCTAAAGCAAACGATGAAGAATAACTTTTTTGATGAGTTTTCCGATTCGAAGAAAACCAGGGATTTGACCCAAAAGATCAAGCAGACCGCTAAGGATTTCAAGGAAGAGATTTTTCTGATGGAGGTCTGCGGAACCCATACCGTGGCTATTTTTAAATCCGGGATCAAAAGCATTCTGCCGGATAATATTAGACTCCTATCCGGGCCGGGCTGCCCGGTATGTGTAACGCCCAATCCCTATTTGGACCGGGCCATTGCCTTATCGAGATCAGACGACATCATCATCACTACCTTTGGCGATATGATGAGAGTTCCCGGCTCCTCATCCTCTTTGGAAAAAGAGAAAACCAAGGGGAAAGACATAAGAATGGTCTATTCCACTTCGGATGCTCTAAGGATCGCCCGGGATAATCCAGACAAGAATGTGGTCTTCTTGGGCGTAGGTTTTGAAACCACATCACCCACAGTGGCTTTCGCCCTAAAGGAAGCAAAAAGCAGGAAGATCAACAACTTCTCGGTGCTCTCCGCCCACAAACTGATTCCACCCGCTTTGAGATTATTGGCTCAGTCACCTGATCTGAAAGTCAACGGATTCATCTGCCCCGGGCATGTGAGTACCATTATCGGAACCAAACCTTACAAATTTCTGGCAGATCAATATCATATTCCCTGCGTTATTTCCGGCTTCGAACCGGTGGATTTATTCCAGTCCCTCTTTTTATTATTGACACAAATTAAGAATGGGACCGCCAAGGTGGAGAACCAATATTTCCGGGCGGTGAAAGATGAGGGAAATCCGAACGCTTTGAGACTAATAGATGAGATCTTTCAGACAACGGATTCGCTCTGGCGGGGAATAGGGATTATTCCTCAGTCGGGGCTGGTGATAAAAGAGGAATATCAGGAATTTGATGCAGAAAAGAAAATACCGGTACTGGTGGAAAAAAACCGGGAACCGAAAGGTTGTCTTTGCGGCCTGGTTATACAGGGTAAGAAATCTCCTATGGACTGTCCCTACTACGCCAAGCAATGCACCCCCCAGTCTCCGATCGGACCGTGTATGGTCTCCTCCGAGGGTTCCTGCCAGGCATTCTTCAAGTACGGGCAAATGAATGCCAGGGTCCAGGGGCAAGGGGCAAGGGACCAGGGTCAAGGGTCAAGGGTCAAGGGACCAGGGTCAAGGGTCAAGAAAACAAGGAATAGGGAAGTCAACAAAAATAACGGATGACCGATGACGAATGAGATGAAGAACTCACCCCCTTCGATCCCCCTCTCTTTCTAAGAGAGGGGGAATTAGGGGGTGAGTTTGAATGCTGTTAATCTATATTGCAGTTTGTAGGTCCGAAATGTCCGTCAGGACTTTCGGACACATATCATAGATGTCGGATAGGTCAAATGACCCATGGCTGGCAAGCATATCCGACCTACAGAGGTTAGATGTGGATGATGGTGATAATCAAACTTACCCGGTAACATTTTGAAGAATCAAAAGTTTGTAGGTCCGAAATGTCCGTCAGGACTTTCGGACATAAATCAAAGATGTCGGATAGGTCAAATGACCCATGGCTGGCAAGCATATCCGACCTACAAAGGTTAGATGTGGATGATGGTGATAATCAATCTTACCTGGTAAATATTTTGAAGAATCAAAAGATGCGAAAGATAAATAAACACAATAAACCGGATGAAAAGATCAGTCTCTCTCACGGTGCAGGAGGGAAACTCTCTTTGGAGCTGATCACCAGCTTATTCCAGGGAAGCTTCAAGAACAAAATCCTGAACCGACTTGAGGATGCGGCAGTTCTGGATTTAAACGGGCAGAAAGTGGCTTTCACCACCGATTCCTACGTGATTCAACCCATCTTTTTCCCTGGAGGGGATATCGGGAAACTGGCGGTCTGCGGAACCATAAACGATCTGGCGGTGATGGGGGCAAAGCCGCAGGCACTTTCCTGTGCCATGATCATAGAAGAGGGATTGGATAAATCCATTCTGAAGAAGATCGTTTTATCCATGAAAAGGACGGCACAAGACGCCGGAGTACAAATCGTGACCGGGGACACCAAGGTGGTGGAAAAGGGGAGCGCGGATAAAATCTTCATCA
Source organism: uncultured candidate division Zixibacteria bacterium (assembly GCA_903908285.1). Classification (GTDB taxonomy): domain Bacteria; phylum Zixibacteria; class MSB-5A5; order MSB-5A5; family SM1-73; genus CAIVRH01. The sequence continues at coordinate 8,845 of CAIVRH010000029.1, read as the reverse complement.
ATACTTCGGGGATCGGTCTGATTCCCCCCGGGATGAATTTGGGCAAAGAAAGGATAAGAGCCGGGGATCAGATCATCATCAGCGGAACTATCGGCGATCATGCTACCGCAGTTTTATCTTCAAGAACCGGGCTGGAATTTCAAACCAGGGTAAAAAGCGATTGTTGCTATCTGTCGGATCTGATCGGCTCTATCTTAGGATTCAAAGAGAAGATAAAATTCATGCGTGACCCCACTCGCGGCGGCTTGGCGTCAGTATTAAATGAGATGGTGGGAGGAAGCGGTGCCGGGGCGCTATTGTATGAAGAAAAGGTACCGGTCAAGGACGAGGTTGCCGGATTTTGCGAGCTTTTGGGCTATGATCCGCTTTATCTGGCGAATGAGGGGAAAGTGATAATCGTAACCGCACCCGAGATAGCGAAAAAAGTAAAAAGCCTTCTGCGAAATAATCCTAAAGGGAGGGAGGCGGAGATCATCGGTGAGATAACCGTTAAATTCAAAGGTATGGTGGGACTGAAAACCAAGTTTGGCGGAACCAGAGTGGTGGACATGCTGGCCGGTGAGCAGTTTCCCCGTATTTGCTAAAAGGAATGATCATGCACGAGATGGCGGTAGCCGACGGGATTATTAAAATCATTGAGGAAAAATTAAAGGAGCAGGATCCCAAAGCAGAGGTGCGAAAGGTTCATCTGAAAATCGGGAAGCTCACCTGTGTGGAGCCGGAGGCTTTGAGATTGTCGTTTGAAATTCTCTCCCGGGAAACTCCCCTCCAGAAAGCATCCCTTTATATAAAATCGATTCCCATCACCGGGAAATGCAAAGATTGCCGGAAGAATTTGAGATTAACTAAACTGGATTTTGCCTGCCCCTTTTGCGGTTCTTTCCGATTGGAAATAAAAACCGGAAGGGAGCTATTCATAGAATCGATTGAAATCAAATAAAAGGACAGACCGGGCACAGGAGGGAAAATGAAAAAGATTACGGTGTTGACTGATCTTTTGGAAGCCAACGATGTCATGGCCCAGGAGAACAGGAGAATTTTTGACCGGAATAGAATATTAACTTTAAATCTGATGAGCTCACCGGGTGCGGGCAAAACCACCGTCTTGGAGAAGACCGTAGAAAAGCTGGGTAAGAAGTACCGCTTGGGAGTGATCGAAGGGGACGTGGCCACCTCCAATGATGCCAAAAGACTGGCTAAATATAAGATCCCGGTGGTGCAGATAACCACGGAGACCTTTGGCGGCGCCTGTCATCTGGATGCCAACATGATCAAAAAAGCCTTAGAGAAGATAGACCTGACCAAAGTGGACATTTTGTTCATCGAGAACATCGGCAATTTGATCTGCCCGGCGGAATTCGATCTGGGGGAACACAAAAAAGTGATCGTCTTGAGCTTGACCGAAGGGGAGGACAAACCCAGCAAATACCCGGTGGTCTTCAGAAATGCCGACCTGCTGCTGGTCAACAAAGTCGATTTGCTGCCTTTTTTGGATCTGGATTTGAGCCTGCTTTCCCGGAACGCCAAAAAGATCAATCCCCGGCTCCCTTCGATAAAACTCTCCGCCAAAACAGAGGAGGGATTTAGTGATTGGATCAATTGGCTGACAAAGCAATATAACGCAAAATCAAAAAAGAGAATAGCTTCTTGCGGCAGGCCATAGCTTTTCTAAAGATTCAGCCGTATGGGTTAACACAGCCGGGGAAGTGATCGTGGTTCTGCTTCCTCTGGCTCGATCCGGCTTGGGTATAAATGGAGAAAGTTTAACACCACTCAGGAGGAAAATATGGGATGGATTAATTTGAGAGTCTGGCTTTTTTTGGTACTGTTATTATCCGGTCAAAGCGCTTTTTGCCAAACCCCATCGGTGGAGATAACCTCTTACGACATCAAAGCTGGCTTGAATCTGGGGGGGGGTGAATTGCAGGTGGCAGCTGAATTAGGATTAAATAAAATCGATACAGTGACGGAATTCAATTTGATCTTGAATTCCAGCGTCAAAATAGGGGCGATTAAATCGAAGACATCAAACGGTTCTGTGAATTTGCCTTACAAATTCGCGGGGAAGGATACTCTGAATATAACCATTCCCCCCGAGCTGGTGTTAAGTTCTAAGTTGACGGTGGATTTTTACTATACTTTACCCATAGGGGAATCGGAGGGTAACGTGATAATGCTGGATCGCGGTAGTCGCTGGTATCCACTAATCCTGGACCAGATCGTCCCCTTCAAACTCACCGTTTCGGTTCCCAAAGGATATAGGGCTTTTTCCGCAGGAGATTTGATTGAAGAAAAGGAAATGGGAAAACAGTCCAAGTTTACCTGGGAGAGCAAAATTCCGGTATTCAAACTGCCCATAGTTATCGTCGAATCCGAATTCTACCGGAAGAACAGCCTGGAGATCGATGGTAAGAATATCATTCTATACTCCTCCTCTTTGGATAAAGAAGCTCAAAGCCAGATCATCGCCGAAGCCGGCAACGCGTTTAATTTTTACAGCCGATTTATAGGGGAATATCCCCATAACAATTTAACCTTAATCGAGATTCCCGGGATGGAGGGAGCCAACATAGCCAGCGGACTCTTGATGATCGGGACGCAGCCTTTGGCTGGTATCAAGCAGGGTTATTCCGATGAGCTGCTTCTCTCCGTTGCCTGCCAGTGGATGGCGGCAGGAGTATTTTTCAAATATCAAGGGAAGGGATTTTTGTTTCTTCAGCTGTCCCTACCCCATTACCTGCGGCTTAGGTATGTGGAAAAATCCAAAGGAATTTTGGCCTTTAACAACGGACTGCAGGGTGGATTAGATGCCTTCAGGAAAATTGCCGGAACGGAGAAAGAAGTTGCCATCCTGGACGTGGATTTCCCGAATACCAAGGAAAAAGCAACCGCCATCTACGGGAAAGGACCGTATGTGATCGATCTGTTGCGGAAACAAATCGGGAATGAGAAGTGGGATAAATTCATAAGAGACATTTATGAAAATTTCTGCGGTAAAATCCTGACCTATGACGAGTTCGTCAGTTATCTATCCAAGTATGACCAGGACGGAACGGCAGTTGCCAAGTTGAACAAAATGTTGTCGGAAAAAGGAATACCGGAAGGGAAATGATGATGAATGAAGAAACGTCCGCCGTCCGCAGTCCACAGTCCACCGCAAAAGCAAACAAAAACGTCAACGGATTAATCGCCCGGACGGGCACGTCTGGGGGTGTCCGTTCACGGTGTATCCGTGGTGAATTGGCAAAACATCTCAACCAGCACCAGCCAAAAGAATTGACCCACGTTGGGAAAACGTGGGTCAATTATATATCCTGAGAACTTCAAGGGTGGGTTTCACCCGGAAGTAAGAAGATCAGTCGGCTGGCAGCTTGAATTAGATCATCGTCTTGACCTCCAGGATGTTGATATTTCTCTTCTTCAACTCCTCCATAAACTCCGAGTATAATTCTCCTTTTATGCAATCCTCCGGCGGGACGATGCCTGTTTCTTTGATCTTATTTGCCAAAATCATCTTGGCCGTGATCGCCACCGGGAATCCGGTAACGCGGGCCATGGAGGAAATACCATTCTTGGTATCTGCTTCATCCCACATGAAGTATTCGATCTTCACATTTTTGCCATCCTTCTTACCGGTGAGGGTATTGTACATAATGCATACATCCGTATCCCCCTCCCGGGGCTTGAGCCGGGGAGTGATCAAAGACAACAGGAACTCTCGCGGCACTATCTTATTTCCCTTCAGCTCCACCGGTGTGATATCGAGCAATCCACACTCCTTTAAGGTCTGTACCCCTTGCCAATGCCCGGGCCAGCGGACGGTTTTCTCGGCGAATTCTTTTAACTGAGTTCGGGTAAAGATGAAACTGGGCATGCCGGGAGTGACCGCGCACTGCAGCTCCTCGTCCTTACCGAATTGATTGAATCTGAAAGTCTCCAGATCGCTGGTGGCATCCACTTCCACTACCTTGCCGTTTTTAATCACATTCACCTTGATCATGTACTCCCGTAACACATGGTCGAATGCCCAGGTGATCATATATCTTAAAGGATGTTTTTTGGCAGCTTCCTTGTTGGGGATACCGCCCACCCGGGCTATGGCCACCTCGGCGGTATCTATCTTCCTGATTCCCTCTCCCAAGGTGACGTTGCTTAAGCCGGGCGCAAATCCCATTCCATCCACAAAGGTGACCCCGTTTTTGATGGCAGTGTTATGAATCCAATCGCCATACTCATTCAAGGTCATTCCTTTGGGAAGCTCCAATCCCTCAGTCTCGTAAGCATCGGGCCGGCGGTGGTACTCTTCCAGCATGTCCACGATGTGTAGTCCGGCTTCCACGGCTTCATGAATCACCTTATAGCTGGTTCTTCGATCGGGGAGGGCAATGGCACCCACCCCATACTGCTTCATCAGCTCCTTAGTCTCCTTCTCGTTGGCGATATCGAGAACGTGCGTTACCACCTTGTCACTGCCGATCCATTTCTTGGTTTTCTCCAAAGTTTCTTTATGCCTTCCCACAATCCCGACGGTCTTAATATCTTTGTCTTTGGCAAAATCCAATGCCACTGCCTGGCCTACTTTTCCGGTTCCTCCGAAAACTAAGGCTTTCATAGTTACTTCTCCTTTCGTTTTCTGCTAAACTATTTAAAGGTCGCCGGATTGTCAATCAAAAAGTGATGAATGAAGAAACGTCCGCCGGTATGCACCAAATGGTGCATACCGCCGTCCATTGTCCGCAGTCCGCCGCAAAAGCAACAAACGTCCACCGCAAAACCAATGCGGCTAAAGCCGATCAATTTATCTATCCTTGTATCAGTTCACTAAAGTGAACTGCAATAGATTTCTTATTCTATTCCCGTTTGCTTTAGCAAACGGATAAGTGAAAATCCCCTAAATCTCCCTTGTCAGGGGGACTTGGAGGATGAGTTTTTGCCCCCCTGACAAGGGGGGTAGGGGGGGTTATAATCTGCATCAAATCCTGATAAACACCTTCAATATTATTACATACTTCACGATTAGTATATCGAAGAACTCGTAATCCAAGCTGACTCAACACCTCTGTTCTGGTTTTATCATACTCCACATTCTCTACATGAGAATCACCATCTATTTCGATGACCAATTGTAGTTTCGAACAATAAAAATCAACAATATAGCCACCGAGCGGCTTTTGGCGGGTGAACTTATATCCCTCGAACTGCTTTCGACACAAAACCTCGTACCAGATTTTCTTTTCTGCCGAACTGGGATATTTTCTATTCTTCCGAGCTGACTCGGTCAGTTTTCTTTTGTAGGGGAGATAGCTGAATTTGTTGGGTGGTTTAGTTTTCATGGCTTTTATTAAAACCCCCTGTGTCCCCCTTGTCAGGGGGATAAAACATAAAACCCCCTGTGTCCCCCTTGTCAGGGGGACTTGCCAGCGTTTCCCCCCTGATAAGGGGGGAAATTCAAAAGGGGGGTTATAGAATAGATCGCAACCCGATTTACTTCTTGATCTCTTTAAGCAAATTTGCTGCATCATTCTCTGCCAATTTGTAGCTCATTTTTTGGGCTTTGGATAAGGCGGAATTGGCGAAGGTTTTGGCTTGATCAAAATTTTCTTGGGCAAGATATGCTTTAGCTAAAATCACCTCCGCATCAGGCTCATAGAGCAAGAAGCCGGTCCTTTGGCAGATTTTTAATACCTCCTTCCCAGCATTTATAGCGTGTTTGTTTTCTCTTTTATCCAAATACAGCCTGCCATATTCTAACAGAACTTCAATTTCAAGATAAGGTATACCAGCCTTGCGGGCATGCTCAATAGCTTTTTGAATATAAACTTCTGCTTCATTCGGATTTCCTTTAATCCTCTCGATTGCTCCCAGACAGCGGTAACATCTTGAGGTATCTTGTGGCCAATTTTCATTTTGACATAACTTAAGGTTTTGCATTGTAAGCTCTAAAGCCTCATCAATTTTTCTGTTTGATATAAGAAAATCAACATAGAAGATTCCAGGAATACTAGAATGCTGTTTCCCTACAATCTTGCTTTTCAGTGCATCTGCTTCTCGAAACGATTTCATTGCTTCTTCGCTTTTGCCTGACAGATAAAGAATATATGCAAGATTGGTTTTCGAATTCACAATTCTTTCTTCAGAACCAGCCTTTTCTGCCATTTCTAACGCCTTTCTCGTATTATCCAAGCTATTTTTGATATCACCAGACTTGGATTGAAGATCAGCCAAGTTTCCATATCCTGTAGACGCGTTTTTCCAGTCTTCTTCAACAATAGCCATTTGCAGGGCAGAAGCCAAGGGTTCTTCAGCTTCTTTGCTTCGACCTGTTTGCAGAAGTGCCAGTCCTGCTTCATGAAGTAGCCACCTTTGAGTACTCTTTTTGCTAACAACAGGTAATAGGGAAAGATCACCTTTATTAAAAAAGGTTTTTGCTAGAGAGAGATTAGTTTCCCAGGCATTAAGGGTGTGATAAATAAAGAATTGATTCTTTCTATATATTTTCTTCCAATAAACACTATCAACAACTTCATCATGAAGACCAGCAGCACAGCCATGATAAACCTGTTCAAATAAAGGTTGCATTTCTTCCAAGGTGTCAGGCCATTCTAGTGCGTTTTCACCAAAGTAGTGGTATATGCGTTTATGACAGAGCTTTCTCATCTTTTCATCGAAGTTGGACTCGAAATAGGCTTTTATCAGAGGATTTGTGGTATATGAACTTTTTTCTTTATTAAAAGAGATAAGTCTCCATTCAACTAGATCACGAACTAAGTCTTTGAAGTCAAGATCAGTCATATTTACTAAATCATCATTGAAATTTGTACCCTCTATCTTGTGTCGAAAAACGCCATCAAACTCCCTTTCAGTCACTTCTCTGCGAAATAGCGAGAAGATATTCAAAAACACAAGTTCCGACTTCGTCATCTTTTCTGCATATCTGTGTAAAAGTTTATTCACATCTCTAAACCGCTTTTCCTCGCTGAAAACAAACTCAATGTCTGGTGCATGTGTAATATCACCTTTATAATATCTTTTCAAATAGCCAGCCATTGAAGTAAGGCTCAATGCGTGTCCTTTATATCTTTCCACAACCTCTTTCAGGTTTTCATTAGCTCCCTTGACACCTCGTTTTCTAAGCATGACTACTGCATCAGGGACACTCAAGTTAACCATTGGCAGTGTTTTGTAACTAACCTCACACCAATTGTCCAAATCCTTCAAAGGAAAGCGAGTGGTAATCAGACATAATCCCGCTTTTGGTGCGTATGCTAAATAACGCAGTAGTTCCGTGCATTCATGATGTAACATCTTTCCAAACTCATCCCCTGATTCAGATTTTTGCATCTGCTCAAGCCCGTCCAAAACAATCAAGTATTTGCCTTGAGAAATATGCTCCTTTATCTTTTCTGTCTTCTCCCAGGTGCTTTTTATGGAGTCGGGGTCTATTTCCTCCTGACTGACGTATCTTAACAGAGTATTCAAGAACTGATCCAGAGAAGTACTCCGATAAAATCCCCACCAGAAGATGCCATCCGGATGAATCTTGTTTTCCTCTAACGAATCATACCATTTCCTGACCAAGGCAGATTTTCCCACCCCACCCCAGCCAATCAACGCGCCGATGCGAACCTCTGGATCATTATACCACACAGTAATGGTCTTTAGCATTTCAAGTCTGCCGACAAAGTTTGGCTCATATGAAGTTTGATTGTGCAGGCTGGGTTGAAGGAGTAGGGTAGTCTCTCTAGCCTTGGGCATTCTTTGAGGTGGTTTTGAGTTACCAAACCCTTTGCCAAAAACATTACATATTTTAATCTGCAGTCCATGCTTTACCTGGAAACTGCCTAGATCATGGAACAATCTATCGTACTCTATTTTTACCCCACATAATGCTTCAGCTATTGCCTTAGACGCTAAGATGTGCCCCGCATCCCCGCAGTCCATCACCCTTTGGGCAAGGTTGATACCATCTCCCACAATATTTTCCTGTTGTTTTATATCTCTCATCATGTAAACTGGGGCAATATGCATTCCCATTCGCAAGGGAATTCTTGCCTTCCTTACCCTTGGGGCTATCCTACGGGCAGTGAGTAGAGGAGATTCTGGATTCTCAAGAAACACGATTGCCATACCGTCGCCGGTAGGTAGCATGAGTCTCTTCTCGTCAGGGAGGTCGGCAATTGTATCTTGGACAATCGTATTTAGAGTAGCTATGGCTTTCATCTGCTTAGCTGCCTTTAGCCTTGAGTAACCAACAATGTCAATAAAAAGGGTATGCGCAGTTTTTAGTTTTGGTTTCTCGATTTTAGGTACTTTCCTTCGCCCTTCCTTCTTTGGAAGCCTCAAGGAACAAAGTTTGACCCAACTTTCTTTATACATCTTGAGTTGTGCAGTAGTGTATCTACCTCGTATCCTGTGTATTTTAGCATGACAAGTGGGACAGACAACCATAAGATTGTCTTCTGAGTTGGGTCCTTTTTCGCTTATCAAAATAATATGATGAAAATCGGTTATATCTTGGTGTTCGGGGCAAAGACAACAGCGATGCATTGAATTTACCAATAACTTATCTCGTATGTCTTTGGGTATTGCATTACGCCTTGGTGCCATTTCATTCCCCCTTAAAGCGCGCAGGCAAGGCTTGAAACCATGCCCGCCCAATTACAGAGGTCTCTCTATTTCACTGGAAATAACTTATTAGGAATTACGGGTTAATGGAAGTTTCGTGTTGGTAAAAATGTGGTAATCGGTTGAGTAATATGGCATAATGGAGGAAAAACTGGAAACGTTTTCAGATTGGAGTCAGATTATGGCAAAAAAAGCGATGTCCAGGTGATCCAAGTCATCG
>CAIVRH010000028.1 GCA_903908285.1 uncultured candidate division Zixibacteria bacterium | reverse complement strand
AGAAGGGAGATTTGGCATGCTCAAACAACACTACCGGCAACATCGTGGTTTATCTAAATTGAGAAGAGAAGCTTATCTCGTATGGTATGTCTCAATTATTATCAACCACAAAAAACCAACACGTTTTTACCATTAACCCGGAATTACTGAATAGTCAAGGAAAAAACTGCTTTTAATGGAAAGAAAGGGAATTTAAATGAGTCCCAACTGTAGCTAAGGGATACTCTTTCTGTTTACGGTAAATTCGCGACGGGCAGGGTGCCCGTCCTACGACAAAGCCAATTCTCTGATCCGATTGGGTCGCATGAATGCCCAGACGAGCGGACGCTCCCGTCTGGGGGCACGTCCGTGCGACCGCTACAGATTAAATCGGGTTGCATGAATGCGACCCCTACGAATTCAATTCTTATTCAAATACACATTCTTTTCTCCAACCAAATTCTTCAGCTTATGCAAAAGCTCCTTGGAGATATCCACCGGATTATTCAGCTTCATCTTCAATTCCTGCTCATCCGCTCTCACGTGCAGAATCACCGTGGAATTACCCGGATGTTTGGAGAGGATATCCTTCAGCTCCGATACAATATTGTCTTGACTGGCGCCGGTGGAGAATAGCAGAAGGTGAAGCGGGGGTTTCAGTTCCGAGTAAGCTTTGCTCAAGCTCAGGATGTCCGATGCCACTATCTTGGGTTTTTCCCCCTCCTTGGTGGAAGCGCGTCCCTTGACCAAAACCATGGAATCGGATCGGATGATGCGGCGATTCTTTTCATAACAGTCGGAGAAGACCACCGTCTCCACCGTCCCCACAAAATCTTCCAGAGTAATAAAAGCCATCTGCTTTTTCTTGCGGTCGATGTTGGTCTTCACATGCGTGATCACACCGCCGATGTAAACTTCCTCCCCATCCCGGGCTTCCTCCAGACTTTGAGTGTTCCGGGTAACGAAAGTGTTCAACTCCTCCTGGTATTTGGTCAACGGGTGACCGGAAACATAGAATCCGAGCATTTCCTTTTCCTTGGACAAGATCTCGCTGATGGGCCATTCCGGCACCTCAAACATTTTGGGAACGGGAAGGGTTTTCGTCTCTCCATCGACATCGAATAATGAGGTTTGCCCGCTCTTTCTATCCTCCTGCAGAGTCTGCCCGTAACTCATAGCCAGATCCAATGAAGCCATAAGCTGTGAGCGGTGTTTGGAGACCGAATCAAAGGCACCGGCTTGTATCAAACTTTCGATCATCCGCTTATTGGCAGAGCCCAAGTCTACTTCGGAGCAAAACTCAAATAAGGTTTTGAATTTTCCTACTCGTTCCCTGGCTTCCACAATGGCTTCGATGGCCCCACGCCCCACATTCTTCACCGCCTCCAGACCGAATCTGATCTTTTCCCCCACCACCTTGAATTTCCCCACGCTATGGTTCACGTCCGGCGGCAGAACCTCGGTGCCCATCCGCTTGCATTCGTCTATCAGGGTTACTATCCGGTCGGTGTTGCCGATCTCGGAGGTCATGGTGGCAGCCATGAACTGCACCGGATAATGAACCTTAAGATAAGCGGTTTGATAAGCCAAATAAGCATATCCCGCAGAATGTGCCTTGTTGAAACCATATCGTCCAAAGGTCGCCATCAGATCGAATATCTTATCCGCCACCTCCGATTTTATCCCGTTGGCTTTAGCCCCTTTTTTGAACTCATCCCGCTGCTGAACCATCAGCTCGGCCTTTTTCTTTCCCATCGCCTTTCTCAAGATATCCGCTTTTCCCAGACTGTATCCGCCCAAGTCGCTGGCGATCTTCAATACCTGTTCCTGATACACGATCACACCGTGCGTACTTTTGAGGATCGGCTCCAGCAAAGGATGCTCGAAGGCGATCGGTTTTAAACCTCTTTTCCGGTCGATATATTCATCCGTCATCTTGCTGTCCAAAGGACCGGGACGGTAAAGGGCATTCATGGCAATCAATTCCTCCAGACTTTCCGGACCGAGTTTGGAGAGATAATCCCTCATACCGGAGCTTTCAAACTGAAAAATTCCCACCGTCTCCCCGTTGGCGAAAAGCTGGTAGGTCTTTTTGTCATCCAGAGGAACCGAATCGATGTCCAGCACGATATTCTGATCCTCTCTTAGAGTTTGCAGGGTATCGTCGATGACGGTAAGGGTGCGGAGACCCAGAAAGTCCATCTTCAAAAGCCCGATCTCCTCGATTCCCTGCATGTCGTACTGGGTGGTGGTCTCCCCCTTGCTTCCTCTATAGAGCGGAACGTATTCGGTCAACGCCTTGGGCGCGATCACCACACCGGCGGCATGGGTGGAGGCATGCCGGCACAAGCCCTCCAGTATCTCCGAATAAGAGAAAAGCTTTTCCAGCCGGGGATCGCTTTTAATCATGGTGCGAAGCTCGGAGCTCTGTTCGATGGCGGTCTTTAAGTTCATGTCCGGCAGCCAGGGGATCATTTTGGCGATCCGGTCGACATCCGAATAAGTCAGATCCAAAACCCGGCCCACATCCCTTATCACTGCCCGGGCGGCCATGGTCCCGAAGGTGATGATCTGGGAGACATTGTTTTCCCCATACTTGTTTATGACATAATGAATGATCTTGTCCCGCTCCCGGTCCGAGAAATCTATGTCGATATCCGGAAGGGAGATTCTCTCCGGGTTGAGAAATCTCTCGAACAGAAGTCCGTACTTGATGGGATCCATGTTGGTGATTCCAAGGCAAAAGGCCACCAGGCTCCCCCCCACCGACCCCCTACCCGGACCCACCCGGATACCCTTGTTCCTGGCATAGTCGATGAAGTCCTTGACGATGAGGAAATATCCGGCAAATCCCATCTGCCTGATCACTTTAAGCTCATATTCCAGCCTCTCTTCCAACCCCGGCGTTACTTTGGAATATCTTTGGGCCAAACCCTTTCGCGACAAGAAATCCAGATAGGAGTCCAAATTATCATATCCGGGGGGCAAGGGGAATTCGGGAAGGTGAGTTTTGCCAAACTCCAAATCGAGATTGCACTGTTCGGCAATGCGTAAAGTGTTCTCTATGGCTGAAGGGTAATCGGCGAAAAGGGCTTTCATCTCCTCGGGGGATTTGAAATAGAGCTGGTCATTGGCAAATTTCATCCGGTCGGTATCGGTTAATTTCTTGCCGGTTTGAATGCACAAAAGAGCGTCATGCGCCAGGGCGTGCTCTTTCTTTAAGTAATGGCAATCGTTGGTCGCCACCAGCCCCACCTTCATCTCCCCAGCCAGCTTCACCAAAAGAGGCAGAACCTTTTTCTCCTCGTCGATCTGGTGATTTTGAATCTCAAAGAAGAAATTTCCCTCCCCTAATATGCTTTTGTATTCTTCGGTCACCTCTTTGGCTTTTTGGTATTTTCCCTCCAGTAGGAGACTGGGGATCTCTCCATGCAGGCAACTGGAAAGCCCGAACAGTCCCTCGTTATGTTCCCTTAGCGCTTCTTTATCGATGCGCGGCTTGTGATAGAAACCTTCCAGATATCCGATGCTGGAGAGCTTCATCAAATTCTTGTATCCGGCGTGATTTTTGACCAAAAGAAGAAGATGATAACCGGAATCCGGAAGTCCTTTTACCGGCTCCTTTTTCCTGCGGTCTAAAGGAGCCACATACATCTCACAGCCGATGATGGGTTTGATCCCGGAAGCCATGCATTTTTTGTAGAAGGCGATGACCCCGAACATGTTCCCGTGATCGGTGATAGCCAGGGCGGGGAGCTTGAATTCCTCTGCCTGGGCCATCAAATCATCCAGCTTGATGGCTCCGTCCAGCAGGCTATACTGGGTATGAACGTGTAGATGAACAAAATCTGCGTGTTTCATATCTTGTAGGTCGGGCTACCGTAGGTTGCCCGACAGAATATTGTTGTTGCCATTCTTTTTATGTCGGGTATTCCCCTGCGGGGAAAACCCGACCTACTCTGGGTATGAACGTAAAGATGATCGAATCAGAAGTAGGTCGGGCTACCGAAGGTTGCCCGACAAGATATTTCATTCCTTCAAAGCATTTTTCACCAACTCGCGAATAATGAACTTTGCCAACAATGGAAGTTTGTGTTGATCTCCCTCCCTATATTTATAATATTCATTTATTTCGCTTTCCTGTTCCTTAAGCTTACCATAATATTCTTTTGGAGAGACTTCTCTTCCAAAAGCTTTCTCAAAGAATTTATTTAGTAAAGTAAATTTGGGTTTAGCTATTTCACCGGAACTATATTTTTCTGTATCTTTTTCAATTAGATTCAATGTTCTCATATCACCATAATGATACACTCTAATAACTTTTACTTCTCTTCCACCCATATAGAATCTGAAAGAGAAAAAATCATAATCTTGAGGTTTCAATGATCTTGTATACTTATTTATTATTCCAAACCATATTCCATCAAAGGGTATTGCACCCATGCATATAATTAAATCAGGATTGAGAATCTCTATTTCTCCTAATGTAAACTCTAAACAGTTGTTAACCATTTCAACAGTGGGATGACCGTATTCTAGATAAGTTGAACACTTAACAAAATTGGAGAAAGAGATAAATTCTCTGATTCTACTATCTTCGATTTCTTGGTTCCTTAATGATTTGAAAATAATTTGGGAGATTCTCTCAATGTTCTCTAATGGGCCATACCAGGGTTGAGGATAACGGAGAGAATCTCGAGCAGTATCGAAGTCAGGGGGTCTCACTTTTGAGAGATTCTGATTAACTGCTAAGGCAAATATCTTGAGCTTAACCTCTGGATATTTTGACCCGACGTGAGTGTAAGGTGGAGGGAAGAAGCTACCATCTACTAGCTTAACTCTCTCAGGTCCACAAATTTCCTTACTGAAGCAATCTCTGCTTTTGAACAGCTCTTCAATTTTCTTGTTATATTCTTCGCGATTCATAATTTCCATTATAATCTCACGTTCGTCACGGACGCCTTCGTCCGTGACGAGAAGGTAGAAACCTTACAATTCCTTCAAAAATCCTTCGGCTACTTTGGCATCCTCTTCTTTTCCCTGTTTTCTAAAAAGATCACGGGTTATCTCAAACTCCTTTTTAGCTTCATCTTTTCGATTTAAAAGTTTTAGTAATATTCCATAACAGCCATGAGCATCAGGAAAATCAGGATTAATCCGCAATGATTCTATATATTCTTTTTCTGATTCTTCATATCGTTTTAATTCTAAAAGCAAAAACCCCAGATTGTAATGCGCTAAGGCAAATTCCGGATCGATCCGTAATGCCTCTCTATATTCTTCTTCCGACTCGGGGTATCTCTCTTGTTCTTTAAACAATTTCCCCAAATTGTTGTGTACTAATGCAAAATTCGGATCTATCTTAATTCCCTTTGTATATTCTATTTCTGCTTCTTTGTACCTTTTCAATATATACAGCAAAGCCCCCAGATTGTTATGTGCCTCAATAAAATCTGGATTAATATTTAATGCTTTCCTGTATTCTTTCTCTGCCTCTATGTATCTTTTTGATGTTTTAAACAACTCACCTAAATTGTTATGTGCCCAGGCAAAATTCGGGCTTATTCGCAATGCCTCCTTATATTCTTTTTCAGCCTCGTCATCTCTTTTAAATTGTGAAAGGAAAACCCCTAGATTGTAATGCCCTATGGCAGAATCTGGATTTACCCGCAATTGCTCCCTGAATTCCTTTTCCGCCTCCTCATATCTTTTTAAATTAAAAAGCAGAGATCCAAGATTGTTGTGCGCAGTGGCAAAATCAGGGTCGATTCGGGATGTCTCTCTAAATTCTTGCTCGGCCTCTGGATATCTTTTCAATTCATTAAAAGCCCCTCCTAAATTGTTATGTGCTTCTGCTAAATCTGGTTTTAGTTGTAACCCCTTTTTATAGATCTCTATAGCCATCTCGTATCGTTCTGAATCGCCTAAAGCTACACCTCTTAAGAAACAAGGCTTTGGTAGAAACATATAACTATTCCCGATAGAGAAAAAAATCTCTGCATTTTTGTTCTGAATTTTATCGAGAATCTCTATGCTTTCCTCAAATTCTTCTATTCGGTATTTTGCTAAACCCAAAATAGAAAGAACAACATCTGTAATTTCCTTTGCCTTTCTCTTCCTAAATTCGATCTGTTCCAATTCTGCTATAGAGATATTTGTAATGGGGTCTGGCTGTTTTTGTTCCAATTTTACCTTACCCAGTGGTTGGATAATAGTGATGTGAGGTATTATCTCCGCCTCTTTAGAGGTTCTCTCAATCGAACCCCAAATCACAATATGAGCTTTTACTTTTTCACCCAACTCCCGTGCTTGGGTGCTATCTCTAACTTCAGGATAAACTGAATCTATCAGCTCAATATCATCTTTGTATACCTTCAGGGAATCCTGAAGGTGTGAAATTAAAGCATTGTTGTCTGTTGTCTCTGCACCGCTGACCAGGTGAAAGTTAGTAAGGGCAACAATAAGCTTATTTTGTGGGAAAAAAATATTCTGCAAGCAGAGTTTATATACAAAAAATAGCAAAAGCAAAAAAAGTATTGGAATGTAGATGTATTTTTTCTTGAAGAACTTTATGAGTTTAGAACAAAACCACTTGATGGAGGAAAGGACAGCTCTTCGTTTTATCCACCCAGTAAATAAAATCACAGCCACACCAACTGTAAAAGGAATTATCCAAGACCAAATATTCATACCTTAATTCTATCTCCTTATCGATATGTCCTCAAGTTTTGTAGGTCGGGCTACCGAAGGTTGCCCGACAAAATATTTCATTCGAATTTCATCTCTTTTAAATCGTCTATTTCCCGATGACCCCATCCGATGGTATATACTCCTCTTTCAACCCATTTTTGATAGCTTGAATATTTCCAGTCTTCAGGTTTTAAAACAAAACCGTGCTTCACCGGATTATAATGAATATAATCCAGATGCTTCTTGAAATCTTCATCATTCCTGATAATGTGATCCCAAAATCTCCCTTGCCAGAAATTGAAATTGGTTGAAATCACATTTAGTTTTTTGAAATTATCAGTGAAGCGCTTCTTAAATGATAACATGATGGTTGAAAAAGTGCAATCGATTTGCTTCAGGAGGAGATGGAAATGATCAGGCAAAATCACCAACGCAATCAGCTCAAAGGGACATTTTTGTTTTGTCTTATCTAAGGTATCCTTGAAAAGATCAATATTAAGTTTCTCCTCAAAGTATGGAATTCGATTCCTGGTTACACCGACGATAAATACAGTTGCATCAGGAATATAATAACGCTTGTAATTCATATTCTATGCAATTAGCATTAGCTTGTCGGGTAGCTCTCCCGCTTTGGCGGGATCGCAACCCGACCTACAAATATCTCGTTACCAACGAAAGATATTTTAGGCATAATAATATCTTTTCTTCGAAAAAAGAGTCAAAATTTTGAATAAAACAATCCCTGCCAAAAAACCCCCCACATGCGCAAAGAATGCCACTCCGCTGGAGGTCGAGCCAATGGAGGGGAGAGCATAAAGCAGCTGAAACAAAAACCAGAATCCCAAAAGAAACAGAGCCGGTATCGGCGTTACCCGGATGAAAAATCCGAAGAACACCAACGTCAATATTCTGGCTTTGGGAAAGGTGATCATGTACGCCCCCAACACCCCGGCAATGGCACCGGATGCTCCCACCATAGGTATTTGGGACTGGGGGCTGGTGAGCACAAATAAAAGACTAGCCGCCATTCCGGAGAGGATATAGAAGATAAAAAATTTCACATGTCCCAGCCGGTCCTCGATATTGTCCCCGAAAATCCAAAGATAAAGCATGTTTCCCGCCAGGTGCAGGAACCCGCCGTGCAAAAACATAGCGGTAAATAAAGTCAGGGGGACGGGAAATGCGTTTCCCGGATTCAGCTCCACCCCCTGGGTGATCTCATAAGGAATGGTCCCCAAGCGGAACAATGCGCTTTCGTATCCTTCACCTCCCAAAGACTTCAGATACAGATAAACCAGGCAGTTGATCGCAACCAAAGCTATGGTAACGATCGGTAAACGAGCTGACGGTATGTCGTCTTTCAATGGTATCATATAGCTTATTCAATGAGTTTGGTTTTAAGACACTTGTCGGGTAGCTCGCCAAATAGCTCGCAACCCGCCCTACAAACCTGGAAACCTGAAGGTTTCCTCTACATCTCAATGTTAGAAAATTATCGGCGTTCCAATACCTCGATTCTTTTTTGCAATTCCTCATTTTTTGCCTGCATCTCTTTAACTAGCTCTAAAAGGTAAAGAGAAACCAGTTCATATTTAAGACCGTCAGGTTGACCATCCTGGTTATAAATCACCAAATTGTTCAGCCCCATTCCATCAAATTCCTCTGCGATATAGCCAATCTCCCTCTGTCCGCTGGCTTTGTCAATAAAACTCTTGGGTTCCACCTGGAGAATCTTGTGAAAGTCATCTTCCAGGGGTCGTATGTCTTCTTTGTATCTTTTCGATGAGCTGTAATAGTAGAAATCACCCGTGGCAGTGTTGACCCTCACAGAGTTGTAGCTGGTGGTGCTGGTAAGCCCGTATACGGCTAATTTCGTACCGGGATTTGTCGTTCCGATCCCCCACCCTGCCGTTCTCGGTCCAAACCATTACTTCACTGCCCAAATCCTGGCTTCTTAATCCCAAACTACCGTCAGGAATATTGTTATTGGTAGCATCGTCCGATCTTAAATGCCATGTGTTTTGGGGGGTTTTGATACGCAAACCGGTTTCGCCCCAGTTGCTGGCATGAGAGGTTTCGATTTGCAGAAAGGAACGGCTCCCATCTTCAGAATTCTCTATATGTAACCTTTCATCCGGACTGTTTGTCCCAATGCCCACCCCTCCCGACGCGCGGATAAGGAATTGATGGTTGCCTGTGGAAGCGAAATCAGCATTTACACTGCTATCCGCCCAGACAAAGGTTCCGAGATGGTTTGCCTTCGCTCTGCGCCCAGCAGCAAAGGAATAGCTGCCACCGGCGGTGTTGTCGCTTCCCCCTGCCACGGTCGCATAAGCTCCGCTGGCGGTATTGTCGAATCCACCTCCTACAATAGCACTGTATCCGCTGGTGATGTTGTGATTTCCACCTCCCACAGTTGCACTGTATCCGCTGGCGGTGTTGTTATATCCCCCTCCCACAGTTGCATAGTTTGTATCGGCCTGGTTGGAATGTCCCCCTCCAACGGTTGCAGTGTATCCGCTGGCGATATTTCTATCTCCACCTCCCACGGTTGCATTGGTTGTGTCGGCGGTATTGCTCCTTCCACCTCCCACGGTTGCATACTCTCCACTAGCGGTGTTGCTATTTCCACCCCCCACGACCGCAGAGATACCACTAGCATAATTGAAATATCCACCTCCAACCGTGCAGTATTTATAGTTCTGTCCGCTTTCCCCGGTGACACTAAAGTTTCCCAAGTTGACATGGGTGGAATCGGCATTTCCATAAAGAGTGCAGCCATATCGGGCAACTCCCCACCTGCTGCTTGTAATAACTGTGGTATCGTTGCCATCTGTTACTCGGAATCTCCAGGGACTGACACTCTCTCCTCCAGTTGCCCGAGCATAGTTAGCTGTGTCCGACCATTGCGCCCGATAAGCATACCCCACGCTGGTGAATTTTAGACGGGAGGGCATCTGTTCTCCTCCCACCGTGATATCCAGCCAGTAATCCTCCGAAAAATCCAGTTCGATCGGAGTCACGCTTCCCAAAATCACATTGAACAGACCATTGGCGACTGAGACGGAAGATTGCGTTTCCTCCCATTTCTCCATCCCGTCAGACTCGGCATTGAAAATCTTAAAAGCGATAGAGTAGGTACCGTTCAAAGGAGTGCCGGAGTTATCGGTCAGCATCCCCTGATAGTTGATCAGCTGGGGGATTCCTGCGAGACACAAACCGGTGAGGAGAAACAGGATGATAAAGCTGAAGATTACACTTAAGCGGATCATCGAAAACCTCCATTAAGGAATTGTAGGTTAACTTCTTTTTGCAATTAACGGAGAATTTCTTTTCTTGGCAAGGAAATTTTGACCAGGGCTCGTCATGTGCATATCTTTAGCAAATAAAGACCGCCAGGTCAGGGGGCCTGGCGGGTAAATACATTCTTGGTTCACCTAAAGGTGAACGCTCCAAATTAATGTTATCAAAATCGGCAACTAAAATAGTTCTTCTGTTCTTTTTTCCTCTCTCAAGGTTTTGTAGAAATCCGTTGCTTCCGATTTCCTCACATTCCCGGCAGGGATACCCATCACCTCCACCTCCAGGGTTCGGCTGGCGAAATTTATGGTGATGATTTGCCCGATTCTTACATCCTTTCCCGGTTTCGCCGGTTTCCCGTCCTGTAAAACCAGCCCCCGTTCGCATGCTTCCTTAGCTTGCGTACGCCTCTTTATCAGGCGGACCTCGGAGAGAAAACTATCCAAACGCATGTTATTATAGAGTGTTTAGCGGTGGTCTGTGGATGGTCGACGGTGGACGGTTTTTTACAGCCTTACCTCCACATAGTAATCCTGACGCAGCTTACCCGCCCATTTGGCGATCATCTCACTGGTTTTCTTCTGGCGGACCATATCCTTTATTTTATCCCAATCCTCTTCCAAAGTCAGTTTCCTTTGAACTTTTCGGTCCAGAATTTTCAATATATGAATTCCATACTGGCTGACCACCGGCGAACTGAACTCACCGACTTTCAGATCCTTTATCGCTTCTTTGAATTCCGGGGTCATGGACGCCACCGGATACCAGCCCAGCTCTCCCCCCATCTTTTTGGATTCCTCGTCTGCGGATATGGCTTTGGCCATTTCACCGAAATCGGCCCCTGATTGCAACTGCCGATAGAGACTATCTGCCTGCTGCATCACCTGCATGGTATCCCGGGGGGAGGGTCGAATATAGACCAGGATGTGGCGGGCATGCACCCGGTCACCTTCTTTCTCCTCCACTTTTATGATGTGATACCCATATTCGGTCTGGACCACATCGCTAACCTCTCCCGGTTTCAAGGCAAATGCGGCCTCTTCGAATTTGGGAATCATATCCCCTTTTTTGAAAAATCCCAGATCCCCCCCCTCTTTGCTGCTGGGATCGTCCGAATACGAAGCTGCCAGCTGGGCGAAATCTTGACCCTTTTTAACCAAGTCCAATATTTCTTCGGCTTTTCTTTTCAGCGAATCCAAAGTGGCGGGGGATGGTTTAATCTCTAAAAGTATATGGCTCAATTTGACCGCTTCGGGTTGATCGGGAATGCTGTCCTGATAGTTTTGGAAAAAATCCTTCAGCTCCTTGCTCGATACCGATACCCGGGAGAGCTTGGCGGAAACCAGGCGGTCGATCATCATCTGGTTTTTTATCTGCTCCCGATATTTCTTCTTCAGCTCATTTTCGGTTAAACCCTCCGCTTTCAACTGAACCTGAAATGCATCTTCGGATAATTGCGATTTTATATTTTTCATCTGCTCGGCCACCGAGGCATCCACTTCCTTGGAAGTTATCTGGATGGTGGTATCCTTCTTCGCGGCTAAAAGAAGCAGCTGGTTGTTAATCATTTGATCCAAAAACTCTCTTTGGAGTTTCTTTTGCTCATCCGCGCTTTTGATCTGGATCCCGGACTGGCTTAGGTACTGGCTCCATTCCAGCTTAAACTCGGATTCCAAGATGATCTTGTCGCCCACCACGGCTACAATTCGATCCAAAACTTCCTGGGCCGGGGAGGAAATAAAAAGGAGTAAGAAAATCCAGAGAGGAAGTGAGGACTTCATTAACCCAAAAACAAGAGGCTGCATCTTGGATAGGCAGATTTTCAAGTGGGGATGATCGAGATCTTCCGGCATGTTCATAATTCCTTTCGGGAAAAAATTAAAGTTAACCGGGTCAACCCCCCGGACAAGAAAAGAATACCGCCGCATCTTTAGCTGTCGACGGGATACCTTTTAATAGTTTACCTGAG
Organism: uncultured candidate division Zixibacteria bacterium; assembly: GCA_903908285.1. GTDB lineage: Bacteria > Zixibacteria > MSB-5A5 > MSB-5A5 > SM1-73 > CAIVRH01. The sequence continues at coordinate 40,860 of CAIVRH010000028.1, read as the reverse complement.
CCCAACACTCCTTCGGGGTTCCGGTTCATATTCTTTAAGTTTCAGGTCAGGTTTTATCTCACATCGCCCCCCTGGATAATGGGCATCTGCCGCACAATTCCCCTCTTTATCCGGAGAATATGCTGACGGGTAATTTCATATCCTTGATACGGGCGTTCTCTTGGTTTAGATTTGAGTTGAACCGGTGAAGAAAAGCATGATAAAAGGGGGTAGTCCAATCCGGTTTTTAAATCCCCTACTTGGTTTCGTTCAGCGTGACATCCGATGCCCAATCAAAGGTTTTGATTATCATTTTCTCGGATAGCGGTTTTATGATTTTATCTATTTCCCTTTGCCGGTACTCCGAGGTGAGAATATTTACGATCTGTTCTTTAGCCCATTCGAATTCCTGGGGATCTCCCTTCTGTTTTCTATCGGTAACTTTTATGATTTCATATCCATAGGAGGTATGGATGGGGGATGAGATCTCGTTTGTCTTTAACTTTAACACATAATCCGATATCTCCAGTGACAAATCGCCGACTCTTACCAAACCTATATCCCCTCCGTTTCTTTTGGTCCTTTCATCTTCGCTTATTTGTGAGGCCACATCTTCGAACTTGTTTCCTTGCTTAAACATAACTTCGGCCAAGCTTATTCCCGGCGTCCCCTTGGTAAAGATGTGACTGATACGCACAAAATTATCTTCCCAGACGAACCGGGTTTGGTTTTGTTGAAAATATCTTTCAACCTCATCCGGGGATATCCGGATTTTATCCTTCAACTTGGCTTCGACAAACTCCTGGACTATGGTTTCCCTGATCCTCTGATTCAACAAGGACTGAATTCTTTTATCCTGATCGAACCTTTCGTTTTTGGCTTCCTGGTAGAGGATTTCATTTTCGATCCAGCTTCGGACATATCCTTTTTTTTCCTCAAGGGTGATCTTTTCCCGATAAGCTTCCGGAATCCGGTATTCTAAGTCTCTTTCGGTCAGACACTCGCCACCCACACAAGCTATGGAGTCTTTGGGCCGGCTGGCTTTCTCCCCCCCGCAACCCCAGACACCAAAAAGGAGGGTTAAAAGCAGAATGATTTGCGGTGGAATTCCATTTTTCATCGGTAATTGCTCGTTTCGGTAAGATTTTGATACCAATTCAAAGTAACTTAACCGGGATAGGATGACTGCCGGACCTTTTGATCCGGCAGTCATCAAGAATCAGTTGATTATGAACTTGGATCAGAACCGGGAGGATAACTACCCGGTTAAGTTGAATCCAAACACAGCTTAGCCTTTTTTCGTGGAGTCGGCTTTAGCAGTTATGGTCGATTGGATTACATCATCGAAGATTTCTACCTTGTATCGGGCTTTGGCATTCTCGACCCACTGGTTATATATGGTGTTATCCTTCTCCCGGCGTGCCATCTGGATTATCCGGTCCTTCACCTCATCCAAGGATTGGATTTTTTCATCGGTTTTGTCTTCCAGCTGGATCACTGAATACCCCACCCCAAATTGCCGGTCGGTGTTCTTGATCGGACCGGCCAAGTCGCCCTTTTTGAGCCCTACTGCGGCATCAAAGATCTCCGGATAACGGGTGCGAGGGAAACTCCCCAAATCGCCTCCGGCACCCTTAACCGACTCCCGGATGGTTTTCTCGGAGGCTAGTTTGGTGAAATCCGCACCTTTCTTCAGTTGTTTAAGGATGGCATCCGCTTCCTCCGGAGTCTTGAGCATGATCTCCCGGACCTTCACCTGGGCTTGAACCGTGAATCGTTCTTTATTTCTGTCGTAATAGCTTTGGATCTCCGCATCCGAAATCCCCACCCCTTTCAGGATGACCTCGCTTCTCATTCTTTTAACCATCTCTTTTTCTTTCAGACTATTCCATTCAGTGTCGAATTCCTTGGTTTTTTCGAGGTTGTCCTTTTTTGCCACGTTCACAAGTAAATCTCTTACCAGGGATTGAAAGGCGATTTCACTGATTTTATCTTTATCCGATAAACGGGGCCGATATGGCTGGGGCATCTGGTTGAATTGCTGAACAAATGTCCCTATGCTAATCTCTCCCCCCTGATAGGTGAAGAGAGCCAAATTCAGATCCTCCGGATTGAATTTGTTTAAGTCAACGGTTTCGCCCGTTTTCTTCAAACCGGTGCTGTCGGGGGGGATTTCCTCTTTTTTCGACAGGATCAGATCTAATGCCTTTTGGTTAAGTTTGAATCCCACCCTTTTCTTCAGCTGATCAAAATATTCCTTTACCCTTTGTTCTCTTTTGGATTGATCCAGCCGGGTTTGGATCAACTGTTTGGCCTGCTCATAGGGAGGTTGTTCCACTTTTCGCTTCTCAATCACTTTAATTACATGCCAACCGTATTGAGTCTGAACCGGGCGGGAGATCTCCCCATCTTTCAAAGCGAATGCCGCATCCTGGAAGGCGGGGACCATTTTTCCCCAGCGGAAAAATCCCAGATCCCCCCCATTGTTTTTGGCAGAGGGATCGATGCTTTTTTCCTTTGCCAGCTGAGTGAAATCCGTACCGTTCTTCAGTTGTTGATAGATGGCGTCCGCCTGTTCCTTGGTCTCCACCAGGAGATGAGCGGCATGGATCTCTTCTTTCTGTTTTTCGTACTCCTCCTTCATCTCCGACTCGGTGGCTTTGGCTTTATCGGCAATTTCCGTTTTATATAGTACATTCAACAGCAATGTCTCTTTTTGTTTGGCAAAGGTGGTGTCTTTCTCCACCTCATTGTTAATGCCTTCCTTATACGCCTCCAGGGTTACCACTTTATCTCCGATCAGTTTATTGACAATCTCTTTCTTCCTTTCCAACTCGGAGACCCCCTGGATGATCATGCGGGAAGCAGCGCTCCATTCCTGGTCCAATTCGTCCGTGGTGACGGTCAGGCTGCCCACTTTGGCCACTACCTTTCCGCCTTTTTGGGATCCGCAGGCAAAGATGGTCACCAGAGCCAACAATCCCGCCAGCAAAGCCAGCCCTAATTTTTTCACTTTACTCCTCCTTACCGTTAAATTAATAGTTATTTCATAACCCAGACAAATCCTTTTACCTTTCCACAAAGACGAAGTGGAAATATAAGATTAAATTAGAACCGGTGCAAGAGATTTTTCACAAAAAGGGTTCTTTTCTCTTCCATTTTATTTAAACCGATGAAAACCTTAAAAGTTCCATCCGCCACAAATTCCAAAGGCTGGCTGATCTTACTTCGCATATTCTCGATTTCTTTTTTCCCTATTTTCTTATCGGCTGAAAACTCCAAAGACAGGGTGTCTTCCTTCACGAAAAGCCTGGTGATTCCCAGGCGGGAAGCCAATATCCGGATACAGGTCAAATTTAAAAGATCCTCCACCTCCGGAGGCGGAGGACCAAACCGGTCGGTTACTTCAGCCTCCACTTCCCCCACCTCCCCGGGCGATTTAGCCTCGGACAGTTTACGGTATAGATCCACTCTTTGCTGGCTATCGGAGACATAAGATTCCGGGATATAGATGTCTAAATCGAACTGGAGCTTTACCTCCGGGAGGGTTTCGATGGTTTCCCCCTTTAACTCCTTGACCGCCTCATCCAGTAGCCGGCAATAGAGGTCGAAACCCACCTCCTCGATGAATCCGTGCTGTTGCGGTCCCAATAGATTGCCGGCTCCCCTTATCTCCAGATCCCTCAGCGCCAGGTGGAAGCCGGAGCCGAGCTGGGTGAACTGCTCCAAGGCTTTCAATCTCTTCCGGGCAGTGGGGCTCAAAAGCTTGACCTTGGGGATCAGAAGATAAGCGTACGCTCTGACGTTGGATCGGCCCACTCTTCCCCGCAGCTGATAAAGCTGAGCCAGCCCGAACCGGTCCGAGCGATCCATGATGATGGTATTCACATTGGGTATATCTATTCCCGACTCTATTATCGAAGTGACTAAAAGCAGGTCGAACCGGTGGTTCAAAAAGTCCAGCATCACTTTCTCCAGAAGTGTCTCATCCATCTGTCCATGCGCCACGGCTATCCTGATCTGAGGTACCAAACGAGTGAGAAAACCATACATCGCCTCTATGGTTTGCACCCGGTTGTGGACGAAATAAACCTGTCCGCCGCGATCGGTCTCCCGGAGGATGGCATCGGTGATCAATTTTTTGTTGAATTCCGCTATCTCGGTGTGGATAGGAAGCCGGTCCTTGGGCGGGGTGTTGATGACGGACATGTCCCGGGCACCAAACAGGGAGAGCTGGAGGGTGCGGGGGATGGGGGTGGCGGTCAAGGTGATCACATCCACCAGCCGGCGCAGTTTCTTTATCTTCTCCTTCTGCGCTACCCCGAATCTCTGTTCCTCGTCGATGACCAACAATCCTAGATCTTTAAATAGAATATCTTTTTGGATGAGCCGGTGGGTGCCGATCACGATATCCACCTTTCCCTCATTCAATTCCCGGATTATCTTCTTCTGTTCCTGCGGACTCTTGAACCGGGAGAGCATCTCCACCCTTACCGGAAAGCTCTTTAGTCTTTCGGAAAACGTAAAATGATGCTGGAAAGCCAGGATGGTGGTGGGAACTAAGATCGCCACCTGTTTTCCGTCCATCACCGCCTTGAAGGCGGCTCTCACCGCCACCTCGGTTTTTCCGTAGCCCACGTCCCCGCAGATCAAGCGGTCGGTGGGGATGCTTTGTTCCATATCCATTTTGACCGCATCGATGGCGGAAAGCTGATCCGGGGTCTCCTCGTAAATGAAAGAAGCCTCCAGTTCTTTCTGCCAGACCGTGTCGGGGGAGAAGGTCAAGCCCGGCTTGGCTTTTCTCTCGGCGTAGATTCCGATCAGCTCCTGGGCCATATCCTGAATGGCTTGCCTGGTTCTTTTCTTTATGTTTTCCCAGGCAGCTCCACCCAGCTTGGACAGGGCGGGGGCGCCTTCCTTTCCCGTGAACTTGTGGACCCGGTTGAATTCCTCGATGGGAACATACAGTTTATCCTCCCCTTCGTAGATCAACTTCAGACACTCCCGTTTTCGCTGATCCACCTCCAAAGTCTCCAGTCCCCCGTATCTGCCGATGCCGTGATCGATGTGCACGGCGAAGTCCCCGATTTGAAGGACCGAATAGGAGGAGAGCGCCATTCCTTCATTGAACCTTCTTTTCCTCCGGCGCCAGAAATAGCGGGAGAAAATCTGGTGGTCGGTCAAAACCGCCAAACCGGTTTCGGGGAAACTAAACCCGCCAGATAAATTTCTCACCTGCCAGGTGATTCTCTCCGCATACAAACCGAGCAGCTCGGACAATCTGTCCCTCTGGCCGGTGTTATCGCAAAAGATGAAGATCCTCCGACTCTCGTCCAAGTAATTCTTGATGGCACCTTTCAACAAATCCACGTTTCCCCCAAAAACCTCCGGCTCTCTCATTCCCAGATTTTTGGAATCTTGTTTCTCTCCCAAAGACAGGTGATCAATGGTTTTAAACAAACCGATCTTGTGGAAAAAACCATCCGAGGTCATCCATAGTTTTTGAGGGGATGGTGTCGCTTCACCATTTTTTTCCGCCTGAGCAAATAGCTTCTCTGTTTCCTCCAGGATCTGATCCAATTCCCCTTCCAGGACCAATGGTTCATCCAGAAAGATGACAGAATCTTCCGAAAGATAATCCCAAAGATAAGCCTGGGGCAGACCGAACAGCGTGGCCAGCCACTCCAGACCCGGCACTTCATCGGTAAAACGTATTTTCTCCCTAAGATGATCGGCTTTATCCTGGCCCAGTCGGGAAAGGCTTTTTTCCAAATCCTCGTCGCTTAATAAAACCTCTCTTTTGGGCAGAATCAGAACGGAATTGATTTTCTGCAAGGATCTCTGATCCGCCACGGCAAAGGTTCGGATAGACTCGATTAAGTCTCCGAAAAACTCGATTCTTATCGGGTCGGATGAAGAATAGGGGAAAACGTCCAAAATCCCCCCGCGGATGCTGAAAGTCCCGATCTCCTCCACCTGGAGAAAGCGCTTGAATCCCAAATCTAAGAGCAGTTGTGAAAGATGCTGGATGTCTTCGTTTTCACCCACTTTGAGGGTAATGCTTCTTCTCTTCAGCTTCTCGGGCGGAATGGTTTTCTCCAGGCAGGCCCGGATGGTGGTAATAATGATCGGATTTTTCCCCGTGGTCAGATCGTATAAGCACTCCAGCCTTCTCCCGATCACCTCGCTGTGCGGTACTTTGAATTCATAGGGGAGAATCTCCCAGCCGGGAAAAAGCCGGACCTGTTCCTCTCCCAGAAATGAGGTTAAATCCTCATACAGTTTCCAGCTTTCATCCGGATTGGAAGTTACGACCAGAAAGGGGGAATCAAATTCCTTCTTCAGGTACGCCAAAAGGAGAGCTTTTCCCGATCCGACCAGACCGGAAACTTTTACTTTTTTCTGGCCGGAGATTAGAAGCTCTCGGATCTCCTTAAGGTTTTCCGATGTACTTGCTCTTTTTAGTATCTCAGCTAACGCCATACGTTTTTCACGATGTAATAGATAATTCGAGACCATCTCGGACACCGTGTTCTTTAAATGGTGGTCTCACTCTTATTAGGTTGTTTACTAGATTTTGGTTTTGTTCAAAATGCTCGCTACAAATCAGCATCGTTTACCGGATAAAGAAAGAAGACGAAACCGAAAGGTGTCTTGCCATACTTTACCATAACCTCAACCGACAGACGATAAATGGTCTTATACCACAGACTCTAATCTTATACAATTAAACGATACGTTGGTCATATAACAAAATTGGAGCACTTGCTTCTCTGGTGCGTTACGGATGCCTTCGGTATGATCCGTTTTATTTCATGCTTTGTGCCTTAAGTTTGGTATCCGGCAGGGTATCCGTTACCAAAGCAGAACCAACCACCGACAGGATCAACCAAGAGATTACGAGGTATGAGGATTTGGTTCTATTTTTTCCGGGAGATCAAAATCAGGCGGGGGGAGTCTAACGAATATTCATCGAAGGCGAAATCGCCATATACCGCTTCCATCATAAAACCGGCTTTTTTCAGCAGATCCAGTATCTCGGTGAAGGTGTAAAGCCGCAGCGAGAAAGAATATTCTTTTTTCTTGCCATTGTCAAAAATGAGGGTGCGGGTGCTCTCCCAGCGGCAGGTGAACAGATCGAAGAAATTGTCCTCCAGCATCACGAAATCCTTTTCCGGACGCCATCTTCTTCTCTGGAAATTTCTGATCAGGTGTTCCCGGTTCTTTAAATCCAGAAGGAAAAGCCCCTTGGGTTTTAAAGCCCGGTACACTCCCTTAAGCACCTTCAGATCGTCCTTCTCCTGGTCAAAAAATCCGAACGAGGTGAACAGGTTCACCACCGCATCGAACCGGTTTTCAAAGGGGAGCTTGCGCATGTCCCCCTTAATGAATTCCATCTTTAAGCCCAGGGTGGCAGAATCTTTTTGGGCTTTTTCCAAAAAGAAATCGGAGAGATCATAACCGGTAACCTCAAAACCCCGCTGGGCCAGCTCAATGGAATGCCTGCCGTAACCGCAGCATAGGTCCAGAATTTTGGCTTTGGGCACAAGCGCCATCATCTTGACGATGGACTCCACCTCTTGGGTGGATTGATTCTCCAGATCTTTGTGGACCTTGAGATAATGATTATCGAAAAACTTCTGCCACCAGTACATGCGCTACGCTGAATTAGAAATTAGTAATACAAAATGCAGATTGCAGATTGCAAAATGCAAATTTATTATCAAAAACGACCCGATTTAAACAAATTCTTTTAATCAATTTAAAATTGCAGTTTTGGATTTTTCTTTTCGGATTTTGCATTGGTCTGTGGCTCGATAGGTTAATCTTGCACTTTTCATTCTGCAATTTGCTCTTTGCAATGAGTGTTTTCAAACAACTGATTTCTTACGCGCCATGTAGCCTATGATTTTGTAAAGTAGCTTCGCCGCCAGAAAATCGGGCGCGACCATGCCGGGTATGGGGCAAAGCTCCACCACGTCGAAACCGACCACATTCTTTTTATCAATCAGCTCTCTTAAAAAATCCAGAGTCTCATACCACAGAAGCCCGCCCGGTTCGGGTGTGCCCACTGCGGGCATGATGGAAGGATCCAAAACGTCCAAATCGAAGGTCAGATAAACATCCGGCTTGAGTTTTTCTATAACCTCCTCTTTCCATCCGGCTTCATATCCATCGGATCGGTCATGGTTCCGGATATCTTGAGCCCAAAATATGTCGGTCTGGTTCTTCCGGATAAATTTGAATTCCTCCTCGCTCAAGTTCCTTATCCCCACTCCGACGAAATGGCTCAACTCCACGATCCGGCGCATCACGCAGGCATGGCTGAACTTGTTCTCCTGGTAGCTGTCCCTCAAATCCGCGTGGGCATCCAGCTGCAAAACCGAGAGATCGGGATATTTTTCCTTATATGCCCTGACCGCCCCGATGCTGACGGTATGTTCCCCCCCGATCATTATGGGTTTTTTCCCCTGGCTGATTAACTCCCGGGTGGTTTCATATATTCGATCCAGCACGACTTGAGCTCCGGCGGAGCTGATTTCCACCGGATTTAAAGTGCAGATGCCCGCCTTAAAAGTTTCGAATTTCAGTTCCTCGTCAAAAGTCTCCACCTCGTGGGAGGCGTCGATGATTGCCCGGGGGCCATGTTTGGTTCCCGTCTGATAGGTGGTGGTCTGCTCGAAAGGAACCGGAAGTATCACGAATTCCGATTTTTCAAATTCCGAAAACTCGGACGGGATGCCCAAAAAATTATGGTCAGTAGATTTAAGATTCAAAATTTAAAATTTTAAAGGTTGATTCTAAATTTCCTTCTTTTATTTTGTCATGATTAGATTTTATTCGTCATTCGTCATCCATCATCAATCATCCGTTTTAATTTTCCTTTTTCCATCTTCCTTTTCATTCGGTTATGAAGATGGCTGCAGCCACCACCGAGGTCCACAAACCGTTCTTATCCCCCTCCGCCGACTGGGTGCAGTTCATGGTGCGGACGATCTCACCGGAGATCTTCCAAATTTCCTTTCGCTCGTCATAACTGGTGTCGATGTTGAAATCGATCCCCAGGGTGGAGGCCAGCATGATGGCAGCCAGATCCTCGGCATAGTCTCCCGCCTTCCTTTCGGTTTCGCCAAACGCATTATGTTCCGCCAGATACCCGTATTTGGTCCGGTCATTGGGAATGGCAATGCCCACCGATGCGGAGACCAGGCGGTTGGGTTCGTTGGTGGCGCTGTTGCTCATCACGGTGAAGACCACCTGGCCATGCTGAAAATACTTAAGCCCGATCTTGGGCGGGATCAGCTTGCATCCCGGGGGAAAGATGCTGGAAACCCGAACCAGATTGAAACTGGCGATCTTGGCGTTTCTTAAAGCCAGTTCGAAACTGGAGAGCTGCTCTTTGTGTTTTCCCACCCCTTTTGTCAAAAAAACTTTTTTCGGCATTATTGCCATCTTTTTTTCTCCTTTGCTCAAAAAAAGTATGACCGACTCGAAATTTAGTTTGAAGAAAATAAATAATAATAATTCAAAAAGCAATAATTAAATGATAAATTTTTATAGAAGGGGGGGGTGAAGGGAGATTTGAGGATTTGAGGTGCGGATTGGTAGGGATTCGTAGGGGCGTATTGCAATACGCCCCTACATAATCTCAAACGGGTGAATCTAAAGATTCACCCCTACATCTGGCAGGGGGGCGAGCCGAATTTAAACAGATAATTTATCAGGTAAACCACATCCCCCACGTCTACATTGCTATCTTTATTGCAATCTCCCGATTCGATGGGCCAGGGAGCAGATCCGCTTTTGTAAAGGTAGTTTGTTAAATAAACTACATCGCCTATATCGATGGTTAGATCTCGATTGACATCTCCGCATTTGTAGGTGCACAGGCTGACGGTTTGCGTATCGGCGTGGAATGGATCGGCTGCGATCACGGTGAAGCTTTCCAAAGATGCGGTATCCGGAACCTCTCCCCAAAGCGAATCATTCTGCACCAGACACCAGGAGGGGAATTCCAGATAGGTGATGGTGTGAACGGAATCGTCCGGGTCGTAGATCTCCGGGTAATAGCGGAAGGTATCACCACCGGCGCAGATAAACGAATCTGCCGAGACGATCTGGGGGGGAGTATTACCTGCGGTGTAGAAAACATGAGCGCCGGGCGCACCGATGGGGGGATGGGTTTCCACCCTTCCGGAGTTGTCCGCAGCTTTAATGAAATAGGAGATCTTGGACCCCGGCAGCTGGGAGGGGAGGTAAGTATAGAAGGAATCCGCCTTAACCGTGGGCTGTAAATGGACGGTATCGAACGGTTCTGAATTGATCTTGTAGTATACTAACAGCGATTCGGGAATCAGACCCGTTTTGCTGTGATCTGTGATCTTCACCGAAATAAAATAATTCTGATCCCAAGAAAGAGTGTCATAAAGCGGAATATGGTCGAGGGATAACATATACCGGTCGGTTATTCCCATGATTCGGCAGTGGATGGCATCGTCAGCCAGCCAGGAGCCGGTAAATCCCAAAACCTCGTAACCCGGCATAGCCTCCCGGTAAACCCGAAGGGCGGCGGTATCATACGGGCTGTTGATGATGGGAACGAGCACTTTGTTATTCAATATTATGGAATTGGTGTAAGCCGCGTTGGTAGGGCAAAAGACCCGTACCACGTTATAAGGTCTACCCCAGGCACTGATTTGGGTGGCAAGAAATGCCGCCCTCTGGTTCAAAGCTGCATAGCTGGGGGTGCTGGAGGAGACGCTTTTCACCAGGATGGTAGTGGGATTAAGCAGTTTTGCCCAGCAGTCGATGTGATGTATCCCGCTCGATTCGACATCGTCCATCACCAGATAATCGTTTCCCAAATACGCCTTCATGATCGAGTCTACCTGCGCCTGGGTCTTGTCCGGATTTTCATCGTAGACTAAATCAGTGGACATGGATGTGCCTAATCCGTCCGACATGTGATTGCCGCCGGTGGTAATCAAATCCATTCCATAGACCGGGATGCCCCAAAGACTGCCGATGACCATGGGAATGGAGTCATCTTGAGGGCGGGGGCGATTGTAGATATGGTCTACGATCCCCTGATTTCTGTTCCCGTCGAAGATAAACCAGGGACCATAATCCCGGGTCCAGTAGCTGTTGGTGCGGGCGATTATGAAATGAACGTTCGACATATTCACTCCATTATTTTGGTAAGCGGTGGTGGCTTGAGTCTGTTCGGAGGAATTGGCTAAAATAGTCCAGACTTCCATATCCTCCGATATCTCCTTGATTATGGGATAGGGAATTCCCAGGGGCCACCTGATCAAACCACCGGTCATGGGTTCCCATTCCGCCGGATTCCGGGGCGGTCCCAAAGGAGGAGCGGTTTTCCGGAAGCCAATCCCGATTTCGTTTAAACGGGTCATCTCCTCCGGAGTAAGCTCGATGGGCAGGGAGTTTGATTTTTGGGATGCCTGGACTTTTTCATCCGGGTCCGGCGCCCGATTCATATCCACCTTATTATAGGCTTGAACCCAAGCGGTCATAAAAAGGATCAAACCCAGCCAAACCAAAACTTTTACGGATATTTTCATAATACCTCCAAAAAGGATCATCCGGAAAACCCAGTCCTATTACCTGCCGGGAAACTATGTTATCTATAAACTAATATAAGCCCAAAGAGGTTTTTTACAAGGAGAAATGAGCTTGGCTTCAAGAATGGCTGTTTCCGGTCTTATGCGATTCGTCAATTCCTGCGAGTTTGCTAATCTGTTCAAGAATAGCGAATTGAAACTATCATAGTGGAAGACTGTTATTCTGAATCCGCAAAATATTACGATTCCGATAGGATGGATTTAGTTTTTGATTGCACCGACTCCGGATCCGGCGATATATCTCGTTGAATAATTATAACTTAGGATCAGGCATATCCCTGGATATATGCAATCATAATCGGGCATGATAGTTGCAATGTATAAAAAACGTACAGGACATCTGATGCTTGATCACCGCAATAATGGTTTAGGCTCTAAATGGAGTTAGGGATGAGCTTAAAAGTGGTTTTTCATTTCCAGGAAAGGAGGTTAACATGAAAATAAGATTAAAGTTTCTGTGCTTTGTTCTTTTGCTTCTTTCGACGATCGGGGTGCCGGAGAGCAAAGCCGATATCGATTATGCAGATTGGGGTGAGATAGTTGAGAACAACAGCTATATTAATATCCAGGTTGAAGACACCAATGTCATCGTTCATAAGAGAATCGAAATGAAGCTGAGAAAGCTGCTCAGTGATGACTATCTCTATACTTTCACCACTCTCTCACTGTTCGGTCAGCTCAAAGATGGCTCTTTTTTCGTCATCAACCCTTCCTGGGGCATAAAGGACAGCGTTTCCGAATCCGGACTAAAACTGGATTATTTGAGCCAGGTGAGCATTGAAGACACCATGGAGATCAGCTTTGAATATGAATTCGAATATCCGAATCAGGATGTCGGTAAAATCATTTATAATAGCACCAAAAGAACGGCCAGGCATGATTATACTTATGGATTAATAATTGATACCAACGCATGTTTTGACATCGTCTGCAACCGGAAGATCGAGCTTCAACAAAGGTGGTACAGCTCGGCTGACTGGACTGTCGTGGGTGAAGGGACTCATATCGTCTACCATCCGGGATATTATTATAATACCCGATATCTCGATCTGATGATAACTTTTTCGGATTTCGGAAAAACGGATACCATAACGGAAAAGACGTATTTCGACGTAACACCGGAACATTGGCAGAACCTTCCCAATCTGATCAAAAAGGAATCGATAGCGGTTGAATTTACGGAAAAGGATGAAAGCATATTCAATTACTGCCTTAACGGAACTATAGAATTGGACGTCGAAGCGGCCTCACGTTATGCACCATTTTATGCCTGGTTTCCCAACGACCAGACCAATGCCGTAGTGGAGTTGGACGCTGCCGGTTTGTATTATTATGACTACAATGCTGCCGACACGACCAGGTGGCATAATATCAGTTTTTTGAAGGTGGAGCGGTCCGTTTTGGATGGACAAAAGGGCTTTTACATTCTGATCCCCCAGTTGATGGATTCCTCCTACGGATATGTATCGAAATGTGACCGGGCCAAGCTGACTGTGGAAATCGAGGGAGCTCAAACCGAGAAAAGCTGTGATTTCATTCTGGTAACTGCACCTCAAGAATACTCCAGTGTGAAATTCAACATCCCCCGGAATTTCTCCTTCAGGAACTGCTATTCCCCGTTTGAAGGGGAAATAGAATTTCAGGAGGAAGAATTCCAAGCCAAGAAGTTCTACGGCAAATGCGTTTCCACCGGGATCGCGCACGTGGAGTGGGAGGAGGCTATCCCGATTTCGCCTGAAAATCCTGTCCTTTTTCAGAATCATCCCAATCCTTTTAATCAGGAGACGGTGATCAGATATGCCCTTCCTCGGGATTGCAGGGTCAAGCTGTCTGTTTTCAATCTTCTGGGGGAAAGGGTACAAATATTGGTAAATCAACGGCAGGAAAAAGATGCCTACGAGATTAAATGGGACGGAAAGGATGAACAGGGGCAAAACGTTGCCAGCGGGATTTATTTCTACCGAATAGAAGCGGGAGAATTCTCCGAATCCAAGAAAATGGTGGTGGTGAAATGACGACCGCCGTCCATAGTCCGTCCAGACGGACGCCCGTCTGGGCGCAGTCCACCGCTAAAATACTCGGTAACGGTCAAATTCATCCGACCCAAGCGGTCAACGGATTGAGCGGATTAAACTGATAAAGATGCTTTCATCCGTTTAATCCTTGCCCATCAGAGAGATTTATTAAAACCGGATCGGGAAATAGATATCCTGATCCGGTTTTGTATATAATATTCGGAAGCGCATTAATTGACTCAGCCATATCATTACTAGTATGGCATGCACGTGCAAAATCCACCAGCCTATTCGTCAGCGAATAAAATGCTTGAACCTTCTTCACTACCACAAAAAGTGTCCTATGGCAAACACGATACTCAAGTAGCAAAAATGTCTTACCCACCATCCGGGGTTGAAAAAACGACCCAAGCCGGTCGGATAATAATGCGACAAAATCATCTGCCCGATGAACAGCTTCGATAAGAGAATGAGAATATCCCCCAACGTAGTTTTAAATATCAGGCTGGTAAATGTCAACGGTTCCGGTAAATTGTAAAGAGACAAGACCGCCATAGCGACAGAGCCGATGATCACCCCGATGCCGTTTATCAGATAAGCCACGATGACGGTTTTCCTTTGATTGAACAGGATGGGGGTGATGACAATGTTGACCAGTCCAATCAAAAAGGGGAGAAAATTGGAGGGATTGGCAGTTATCGAATGAATCCGGAAATGAAGCATCCATCCGCCCAAGGATATAAGCATTAGTGCCAAGATCGGTTTGCGAATTTCCTTTTGAAACAACATAAAATGACTCCGGTTTAAAAAATTAGAGATATGACGGGTGAATCTTAATATTGCCCCTACATGATCTCAAACGGGTGAATCTAAAGATTCACCCCTACAGATTCGCCCCCACAAAGAATCGCACCGAGCATATTAGAAGCGGACAAAATGCCCCAGCCATACCATAAAGAATATGGCAACTACGTGCAATATCCACCAGCCTATTCGTCCGCGAAGGAAATACCTAAGCATATTCTACCTCCATAAAAAGTGAGCTAAGGTGAACACAATGCTCAGATAGCAAAAGTGTCTCACCCACCAAAAAGGGGTGAACAGCCGGCCCAACCCGGCAGGATAGAAGTGCGACAGGACCATCTGCCCGATGAACAGCTTGGGAAACAGGATCAGTATATCGGCTAAAGTGGTTCGGAATACTAAGCTGTGGAATGTCAGAGGATCGGGCAGGGCAGAAAGGCTGAAGGTGGCCATGACGATGGCGCCGATTATCACCCCCACCCCGTTGAATAAATAAGCTATGATTACGGTTTTCTTGTGGTTGAATAACTGGGGGGTGATGATGACATTGACCAGCCCGATGAGGAAAGGAACGAAATTCGGCGGGTCGCCCGATATGGGATGGAAACCGAAGTGGAGCATCCATCCCCCCAACGATAGAAACATTAGCTCGAGTATCGGTTTTCTGATTTCTTTTTGGAATATCATGCGTCTCTCCCGGTTATAGGATCATAATAGAGGAAGACTTAACATATATGAAGGTTCTACTCTTCCTGGTAATCTTCCTTTCCACACTGAAGGAGACGGGGATGCAGGGGTGAGGTATAACGGTTTGATGTTAACGGTTCTCCATCCGATCTCAACTAGATACAAATCAACGGTTGTTTTTAATATTTTTCACAGTATCCGGCGATGTGGGATTTTTTACTTTTTCGGGACTGGATTCTTTCAAGCTGGAAATCCAATCTCCAATGGTTTTGATCTCCTCTTTTTTAAGCGGGGGAGCCCCATCCGGCATACGGGATCCCTTGATTCCCTTATCCTTCCGGATTTTCATCAGCAGATAGCTCTTCTCCGGGTTTTGAGCATCGACCAGTTTGAGGGTGCCGATTTCCTGGCTGGTTACGTTTAGAACCGACTTTAAGAATTTCTCCGATTCTAAATTCAAGTTCTTCTTGGGATAGGCTCCCCGATGACATCCGGCGAGAGAACAATCGGCTTTAAATATAGCGGAAACCTGGCTTTGCATTTTTACTTTAGTGGAATCGGAAGTCGTATCCGGGGATGCAGTTTGCGCCTGAAGTCGATGATCGATCAAAAAAGCAGAACCGATGATCGCGATAAAGACAAAAAGGATTGTGACTTTTTTTGTTCTCATAATCCACCTCCGAAATCTTTATTTATGAAAATTGCCAATCACCCTGTAAAATATATTACGCTAAATATGGCGATAAATGTCAACGCTCCGGGGAAAGAACAATAAAAAAGTGAAAGGGTTGAGGTCCGATGGGGGTATTCCACTTTGGCTTGATCAGATGCTTTTCGTGCTTGGTTTAAGGGGTGAATCGAAAGAGCAAAATTTAGGGACGGGATATTCGTATGAACGCATATGCGATTTCCCCCCGTTGAGCATTTTACCATGACTAATTTTTCTATTTCAGCGTTATGAAACTATTATCGATTTTCACCTCCCATTTCTCCTGCGGCTCCAAAAAAAGCTTCCAGCTGGGGAAAAGTACCAGACTCTGCTGGACTTTTTCGAATCCGGCTTCCGATAAGGAGACGGTGTAAACGGGGAAACGCCAGAGCTGAGCCGGGCGGTTTAGTTTGAAATTTGTGTCTACCTTAAGATAACCATCCTTCAAGCCAAACTCCTCGCATCTGGCTGCGTTCCCCAGGCAGGTGACCGTCTTGCCATTGGATTTGCGGTCTCCCACATAACAGAATCTCATATCGTCATCATCCGAAGGGACGGCCAGACCAAATTCGATCCCGAACCACAGGGTTACTCTATCCGAATGGTTATTGATCAGGGTATACGAGATATCCAGCTGGGACCCGTTCGGGTTCAAGGCGATGCTTTTTACAACGGTGATGGGCGCCCGCTTGTCCCCAAACCAGACAAAACCATCCCGATATAAGGTGAGAATAAAATCATCTTTTTTCTTTTCGATCTTATGGCGATACGGCTGGTTGACGAAATCACCCTGTTCCGGATATTGACATCGGGAGAAATCCTCCAGCTGGGTGAGCTCGCCTAAGAAATGGTCGATCAAAGAGCCGCGCCGGTACCAGTCGTAGGTCAGATAGTTCTCCAACCCCTCCTCCTTGGCCAAAACCAGATCATGAATGGAGGTGACCGCTTCATCCGACAGATTTGACTGTTTCTGTTGTTTTTCCAGAAGTCTTCTGTGATATCCCTCTTCTCTTCTGGTCAGAACGTCGAGCAGATTTATGCCGGCGGGCTTGAAATCCAGCTCATATAAACTTCCTCCGGTAGAAAGAGAAAAACAGAGACTAAAAACCGGAGACTTCACCAAAAGCTCATCTTTCCCGTCCCGGTCCAGATCATAGAGTTCATGCTCGATCCAATTTTTCTCGGTATGCTCAAGCTGGTCCAAAGTCTTCTCCGCTTCGATCAGGTTCTGATAGATGGCGGAACGGAGATGGGGCAGGTATAACCCGCCGAAGACTCCATGCCAATAAGGACAGTTGCACTGCCCCTTCCATAGAAAATCGCGGGCTTGGTTTATTTTGCTTTTGCTTACCCCTTTCTTTCCTTCCAGTTGGGTGATTTCCCCGCTGATCTTAAGCATCTTTTTGTGCATGTGGTTAGCCTCGGGATATTTGGCCAGAAAGTTACGCCAGAAACCGCCCCGGACGAATATGCCGAACCGGTCATAAAGATTCTGCTCCTTTAAGATTCGCTCGAACTCCTCATATTCCACAAAAGCTTTAGGGGGTAAAGTCCACTGCATCATCTCCTGATAGGAGGCGGTGGGAAGGTAAACTCTCCCCCTGGCGGGAAGCGAGTTTAAAGCTTCTTGGGGATGGATCATCTCAATCCAATCCCCGTTCCGATCGATGGTTTCCAAGAATCTTTCAATCCACCGGTCCTTGAAACAATGTTCGTAAGTGTGGGGCCAGACCCCGAATTTTTCCCCATCATCTCCATACAGGATCAGATTTTCCCCATCTTCAGATGCGATTTTTTTAAGATATTTCACGATCTCTTCCGGCTCCAGGAAGGGAATGGCATAGCGCAAAAATTTGGAAGAGGAGAAGAGAGCCAGAATATGGCCCTCCTCCTCGGTGAGATAGTAACCCAAAAGCTGTTCGTCGGAGAGTCCGGAGTATTTGAAATGCGAATCATCGACGATGGTATATTTGACCCCGGCTTGGGCTATGGGTTTGGGAAGATAGGGTTCCCAAATTCTTTCCGCCAGCCACATTCCCATCGGTTCGGTGTCGAACTCTTTTTTTATAAAATCGGTCAGCTTCTGAATTTGGCCGATCTTGTCGGAGTCCGGGATGACCGCCAGTATCGGCTCGTAATATCCGCCGGTGAGCATCTCTACCTGGCCTCTTTGGACTAAAGCTTTTATTTTATCCATGGTCCGGGGGTGATGTTTTTTAATCCATTCGATCAAAATCCCGGAAAAATGCAAACCTATTTTGAAACGGGGATACCTTTCCAGAATTTCTATGAAAGGAAGATAGCTGTGGGTGAAGGCATGTTCGAACACATGCTCAAAATTGCCGATAGGCTGGTGATTGTGGATAACGAAAGAGAATTTGATTTTCTTCATGGAGTCTTCCCCGGATAAGAATTTTGCCCCTCCTGTTTCTTTATAAAGGGGAATAGATAGTGGTAAACGATCCGATGTCGCTTATTTGTCTACCTTCATACAAACTTTGTATTTATGGCCTTTTCCCCTGGGAATTCCTCTCCGTAGAATAGAGATTGGAAAAGGGGAAAGCTTTGCCCTCCTTACTCAAAACTCATTACTCGTATCTTGTTTCTCGAACCCGATGGAATCCGATTAAAATATGCTGATCTTAAGATACTTCTTCGGATTCTTCTTTATGTCCACAATTAATGAATCGACATTCTGAGTGGTTTTCTTGATCTGCTCATACAGGGTGGTATCATTGAAAAACTGACCCAAACTTCCCTGTCCGTTTTCAATCTTGGTAGTGATATTTTTAAGGAAGATGGAAAGGGTATCTAAAGTGGTGGTGATGTTGTCCAGCTTGCCTGAAGCCGAGCTGAAGTTATCCACGGTTTGCTGGAGCTTTTCTTTATTGGTTAACACCATTTTCCTAAGCTCGGTGGAGGTCTGTGACAGGTCGCCCATGGTCTGGCTGATTTTATCCTGGTTCTGCTCCAAAAGGGTATCTATTTTCTGGGAGATGGTCTTCAAGTTTTCGATAGTCTGGATCAAAGCGGCCTGGGAGGATTCGGTTCCGATTACCGTCTCCAAATGGCCGGTTAATCTTCTGATCTCGTCGATCATTTCTCCCATCCGTCCCATCACCTCGGGAATGCCGATGTCGTAGTAGCCCCGGATGGGTGTGGAAAGATCCAGCAAGCTATCGGAATGACCGGTTTCCACCGCTACGAATCTTTCCCCCATCAGACCGATGTTCATCACGGTGAATTTTGCATCTTTTTTCAAAACCACATCCCGGGTCAAATTAAAGGTGACCAAAACATCCCCTTGATGGAGCTCGATCTTCTCCACCTTCCCCCGGGACACTCCGGAAACAGCTACCGGATCCCCTACCTCCAAAGAACCGATGTTGGGAAAAACAACGGAATATTTATACCGGTTCTGCTGGAAGCTGATTCCTTTTATCCAGATGAATCCTAAAAGGAGAAGGAGACAGGCGGAAAGCACCACCATACCCACTCTTAGCTCTGTACTCTTGTTGTTCAATTTGCTCCTTAGGTTTACCTTTCCCCGGATTTCCCCTTAACATAAAATGTAGAGGAGACTTAAAGGGGTTAAGTTCTTAATAACTTGTTTTTAAATACAAATCACCAGCCCAATTTGTCAAACAACAGGGCTAAGTCGTGCTTTTCCGCCAAAAGGACATCCCGGCATTCACACCGGATGCCCCTGGCGATAATTTTTTTGAAAGCGGAAATCTCCTCCGTTGACAAATACAGATAAGGCAGCACTTTGGCTCTCCCCGCCTTGGAATGGACTCCGCCCACATTTAACCGGTCGATCCCTACCCCCTCCTCCACCATCCTTAAGATATCAAATGGGGAGTCGACTAAAACCAAAATCCTTTTTCCCTCAAATCCGTTTTCCTTAATCCGGCTTATGGCATCATCCACCGGAATTATTACGGCTTTGATCTCCGGAGGAACACAAGCCAAGTATAGTTCCCTTTCCCAGGGATTACGAACCACCAAATCGTTGGCCAGGACAATTTGATCGATTTTTAAACTGTTGCCCCAGCCCACCACCACCTGCCCGTGAATCAATCTTTCGTCCACGCGATAAAATATGATCGACATTAATTTTCAGCCACTATTCCTTTTTCCCCTTCTTGCCGGATCGAAACAACCAGCCGGCTAAAAGAGAGGGAGTCTCGCGAAGAAAAAAACTTAACCAGCATAGGCAAATTTACCCCGGTAATAATGGCGATTCCCAGTGGATTGGTGGATTTTGAATTCAGACCATCCCTGATGCCGGAAGCAACTTTTTTGGCGGTGTACCAACAGCTGCTTCCGATCATATCCACAAAAATCACCACGCCGTCATTATTATTCTGTTCCACCTCTTTTTGTAAGGTCCCAATCAGATCCTCTTTCCCCTTTCCGGTATTGGATATCACCGAGAACGCCTCTTGCTTTCCCATCATTCCTTCCAAGGCATTTTTTAAACCGAACCCCAGATCGGCATGAGTAAGAACTATGCAGCTTATCATGAAAATGTTTTTCTTTCTTTTTCCCGATTAAAATCCTGAATTTAATGGATTGCTCCCTCGCCCGTTGCCGGTGATTTGATTCCTATTCCAGAACCAGCCTCAATATCAGTCCCAATTTCTATTCCAAGTCGCTCTCCAGAAACTCTCCCACCGCTTTTTTTCGATAGATTTCCTCGGATAGTCTTTTGGAAAACTCCTTGGCGCTGTCGCGTCCGTAGATTTTCAGCATTTGATTCATAGCGATCACCTCGGAGATGACCGAGATATCTTTTCCCGGGGTTACCGGCAGCATCACCGATGGTATCTCCACTCCGAGAATGGTGGTGTACTTTTCCTCTATTCCCAGTCTTTCGAATTCCAGCTTGTCATCCCAGTGGACCAAATTAACCTGCACCTCGATCCTCTTTTGCATACGGATGGCGCGGATGCCAAAGAGCTTTTCTATGTCTATGATGCCGATCCCCCGCACTTCCATATGATGCTTCAATAGCTCGTTTCCGGTTCCGACCAGTACCTGGGGTGCCTTTTTGATAATGGTTACCATATCATCTGCCACTAAGCGATGCCCTCGCGCCACCAGATCCAAAGCACATTCGCTTTTGCCCACGCCGCTTTTGCCGGTATACATGAGCCCCACCCCGTAAACATCCACTAAGGTTCCGTGATGGGTGGTGTGGGGGGCAAACAGGGTGTCCAAGTAAACGCTTACCCGGGTGGTGAATTCAGTGGTGGACAACCGGGTGGATAAAACCGGCACGCCTTTCCGGTTGGCGATCTCGATCAACTCGGGCGGAGCGGAAATCCCCTTGGTAATGATGACACAGGGAAGGTCGAATTTGAAAATATTCTCCACTGCCCTTTTTCTCCCCAAGGCATCCTGTCCGGCCAAAAAAGTCATCTCGGTCTCCCCCAGCACTTGGGTCCGCTGGCTGGCGAATCTCTCCACGAATCCGGCCAAAGCCAAACCCGGCCGATGAATCTCGCTGGTGGGGATTAACTTCTTCAAACCGTTCTCCTGGGTCAGCAGGGTCAGCTCAAAGGCATCTTTTCTCTCCAGGTACATCTTTTCTACGGGGATTAATTCCAAGGGAAAGTGCTCCTTTCGATTTTACGGTTCGGGCAGTACTTTTAAAATCGCATAAAAAGTTTCGCTTAAAACCAGCCCTTTTTCCTAAACTTCTCTTACAACTGACCCGGGATGAAACCTAAAGCTGAAACGAAAACCAATCCGCCCATTCCTCCAGCAAAAACGGTTAAAAACCCTCTTCTTCCTCCATCTCGTCGGGCAGGGAAGAGGTTTCCTCCCTCCTTACCCGAGGTGAAGCCTTTTGCACGGTTTTGGCCTTTTTGTCCTTGAGCCTTTCCTTATATTTTTTGAGTTGCTGTTGCATCTTGTTTATTACTTTTTCCACCGACTCATACATGTCGAAAGTTCTGACCTTGCTGGTTAAAACAGTCCCGTGAACCTTTACCTTTAACTCCGCAGTCATTCGGGATTTTTCCGCATCCAGGATCAAATGGGTGTCAATGATATTGTTGAAGTACTTTTCCAGCTTGTCAATTTCCTTGTCCGAAAAACTCTTTAGTTCCTCGGTTAAATCGAAATGACGGGCGGTAGTTCTGCTTTGCATGAGTACTCCTTTTTAGTTTAATAGTACCAAATGAAAATCCGATAGCTGACGAAATATCTTTTACCAGTTTCCAACTTGAGGCGTTTTTTTACCTCCTTTTCCGGTATAGGTTTTATTTATCCCGCTACGGCTTAAGATTGGTTTAAAAAACTATCGCACCATAATCTAAACTCAAGTTAGAGGGACGGATTAATCCGATCCTCAGTCTTTATTACGTGTGAAAATCAAATAGGATGCTTCTTTCCCCCCAGGGGAAACAGGGGGGAAACAGATATTTTTGTGTTTTGAAATTGTCTGCGAATTGAATAGTAATGATCAAATTTTTATCGGTTAGAATATATCGTTCTTCAATCGATCTCATCCTATGAAGAAGAGTAAAAGCCTAAGCCGAATCGGTGGAAGGCAAAATGACCGGTTCTTCTGCCGGCGGGTTTGATTCGTTTTTCACCACCCTTTTGCGGAAGCGGGCAGGCATGATCTTCAGTTCCTCCCGGTATTTGCTCACCGTCCGCCGGGCGAGGGTTAAACCATGTTCTTTGAGAAGAGCGAAAATCTGCTGGTCGGACAAAGGAGAGGCAAGATCCTCTTTTTTGATGAAATCGGTGATCAGCTGTTTCACGTGTCTTTTGGAAAGCTCCTCCCCGCTATCCGTGGCCACCCCGGAGTTGAAGAAATATTTTATCTCAAATACCCCCTGGGGAGTCTGGACATATTTCCCGTTCGACACCCGGGAGATGGTGGCGACGTTCATATCCACTTTTTCTGCAATCGATTCCATGGTCAGCGGTTTAAGATGGGATGCGCCGTGTTCAAAAAACTCTTTTTGCTCCTCCACGATCTTTTCCATTACCTTGATCATGGTATTGCGTCTTTGATTGATGGCATTCATCAGCCAGCGGGCTTTCTCCAGCTTTTCCACCAGGTAGGATTTGGTTTCTCCGGTTTGGAGGTTTCCTTTCTTCAAAAGCTCCCGGTAGGTTTGATTAACCCTCAAGTGAGGGACATTTTTATCGTTATGAAAAACCGCAAATTCTTCTCCCACCTGTTCAACGATCAGATCCGGCACTACCGGGCTGGCTGCTGGAGTGAAACTTCCAATGGCCGGTCGGGGATTTAACAGCTTGATGAAATCCATGGCGGCCTGAACTTCTTCGAAGTTTACCCCCAGGGTTTTGGACAACTGGGTGAAGCTTTTTTTCTCCAGGTCGGTTAAATGATCTTTGACGATGCGGTAGGCTAAGCTATCCTCAAATCCCTTTTCCTTCAGCTGAATCATAAGGGATTCCCTTAAATCCCTGGCCCCCACCCCGGTGGGATCAAAGGTCTGAATTAAAGTTAATATCTGGGTAACTTTCTCCGCGGTGACCCCGATAGCGCTGGCGATTTCTTCCACCGAACAAACTAAAAACCCATTCTGGTCTATGTTGCCGATAATGTACTCTCCTATGCCGGTGTCCTCCGGGCTCAACCGGCTCAGATGAAGCTGATCCAAGAGGTGTCCGTACAAAGTTTCTTCCGTGATGGGGGTTCTCTCCAGTTTTTCCTCATCGTTCTCTTTCTCCTGCTTGACGTAGAAATTCCCTTCATCTCTAAAGTAGTCGTCCCAATCGATCTTTTCTTGTTGAAGATCAGTCTCCGCCTTGGTTTCTTCCGCGGAGGTGCTTTGATCATCCTGTTCCTCCAACAGCTCCACCTCTTCCAGCAGAGGATTGGTAGAAAGCTCGAGCCGGATCAGTTGCTCCAATTTAAGGATAGGCATCTGCAGAAGCTTCAGCGACTGAATAAGTTGCGGAGCAAGTGTCTGCCTCAGTATCGTTTGCATGCCAAACTTCATGGTCGCCTCGAAAGAAAAACTTTCGTTACCAGAAACCCCAAATCCGGTTTAAAATTCCTTTAGTAAAACCAGCTCTCACCCGAACCGATTCCACATAATAAATATAATGCAAATTCTATTTTTTTCAAGTCTTTTTTACATATATCGGAAGAAGGTAAGTATTAGTTTAACTTGAACTTCTCCCCTAAGTAAATCTTTTTAGCCTCCGGATCGGATGCCAGAAACTCGGCGGTGCCAGTTTTCAAGATCTCCCCGTCGCTGATGATATAAGCCCGGTCGGTAATGGAGAGGGTTTCGCGCACGTTGTGATCGGTGATTAATATCCCCAGTTTTTTCTCCTTCAGGCGGTATATGATCTTCTGAATGTCCTCCACCACGATGGGATCGATGCCGGAAAAAGGCTCGTCTAAGAGCATGAATTTGGGTTGGGTAGCCAGTGCCCGGGTTATTTCCACCCTTCGCCTCTCGCCTCCGGAAAGGGTGTAGGCTTTACTCTTGGCCAGATGAGAGATATCCAAATCCTTCAACAGGTTTTCCAGCCTCTCTTCCCTTTCCCCTTTGGTAAGATTCTGCATCTGGAGAATAGCCATAATATTCTGTTCTACATTTAATTTACGAAAGACGGACGGCTCCTGAGAGAGGTATCCGATTCCCCGACGGGCCCGCTCGTACATGGGAAGACGGGTGATATCCTCCTGATCCAGCCAGACTTTGCCTCCGTCCGGTTTGATGAAGCCGATGATCATATAGAAGGTGGTGGTTTTCCCCGCGCCGTTAGGCCCCAAAAGCCCCACCACCTCACCCTGCTTTACCTCGATGGAAACACCGTCGACCACCCTTCTTCTCTTATAGATTTTTACCAGCTTCTCCGATCTTAATGTTATCAAACTATTATTCATCCGTTTCCCCTTAAGCTATTCAAAACTCGGTTAGCGGTAGCGATGCTCGAATCGGTTATCGCAGCTCGTCCATCGGAGTTTGGATTTTGACCTCCTATTTACGATCTACGAACTTCGATGCGATTTTCGCTACCGATAAACGAAACACGACAATCTTACTCGGTTAACGGTAGCGATGCTCGAATCGGTTATCGCAGCTCGTCCATCGGCGTTTGGATTTTGACCTCCTATTTACGATCTACGAACTTCGATGCGAGATTCGCTACCGATAAACGCATTACGAAAACCTATTTTCTTACATCACAGGCTGTCCTTCAAACCCTCCTCCGAGATATCCGATATTTTCCCTTTCACTTGTTTTTTTATCACAATGTGTTTTAACTGCTGGTCCGCCTCCAGCCCGTATCCTGTGATCACGCTCCGGTCCTTGGTGATGGTGACGAAATCTTCGGTGACGATTCTATTTATTCCCGGATCCCACCTTAAGCTCTGGGTTTGAAGTTTTATCCCGTCATCCGTGGTCACCACCACATCCCCCAAAGCTTCGAACTTTCTTTTCTTCTCCTGAATTCTCCCGCTGTCCGCCACCAGAAACGAGGTGTGATTTCCCTCCTTGTCAAAGAAATCCGCTCGCAGCTGTTGGGCTTTTTTCATATCGAGCTTTTCGTACACCTCCACATATTTAGCCCAGATGACTGCGGATCTTATCCCTTCTTCGGTGAAGGTGATGGTGGAGTTCTCCATGGTCTGGTCCGGTATATTTACCTGGGTAGCGGGAGCCTGCGATTTCTCCTTGCTGCAGGCAGAGATCAAAAGAAGGATTCCAACTATTATTAGTATGATTCTATTTTTCTTCATAAGCTTTCCAAGCTTCAAGATATAAAAACATTTTACACCGTCAAGAGATTTCGATGTTTTCATGGGTTCGCTGATTGCCTCAGTCGTTAGGACCAAGTCTTCTCAAGGTTATTTCGCTTGACAATTTGGTAATATTCAGATTATATACGCAGCGTTTCGGTCATTGGTAGCGCTGTTCCATAACAGCGTAAAGGTTAACGCTTAAAACTTTGTTTTGGTTTTCATGAAGGCAGGGGAATTAAATGATGAATTCGAATAATAATCCATATCACCGTCCGGCATTCCTGGAGATCGATTTAGGTGCTATCGCCTTCAACATCCGGCAGATCAAGAAAAAACTGGGGAAGAAAATCGAGTTGATGGTGATCGTAAAAGCCAACGGATACGGTCACGGGGCTTATCCGGTGGCAAAAGTGGCAATGGAAAATGGCGCCGGCTCATTGGGTGTGGCTATTCTCGAAGAAGGGATCGAGCTGCGGGAAATGGGGATCAAAGGGACGGTGGTCAATCTTTACCCGGAACCACCGGAGAGGGCGAGCTTGATCGTGGAATACGATTTGGAACAGGTGGTCACTGATTTGGAATTGGTTAAAAATATCTCCCGCGAAGCCAAAAAGAGAAAGCGATATTGTAATCTCTATATAGAAATTGATACGGGTCTGGGTCGCTACGGTGTTCTGCCCAAAGACACGGTCAAGTTGGTTAAAGGAATCAACAAGCTGCCTAACGTTCGGCTGAAAGGAATTCTTTCCCAGTTTTCCTCCTCCGATCACAAAGAAAAGGATTTTGCCTTTCACCAGCTATCGGAATTTAAGAAGACTTTGGATGAAGTGCAATCTTTCTCCGATGACATCCCCATAAAATCCATTGCCAACTCTGGCGCAGTGCTGGATATACCTGCTAGTTATTTCAATCATGTTCGGGTGGGGCACCTGCTTTACGGTCTATATCCCTCGCACGAGACCTCCGAATCCATCCAGGTAAAACCGGCGATGAGTTTGAAAAGCCGGGTGATGTTTCTCAAAGTCGTCGGCGGCGGAACCCCCATAAGCTATGGAAAAACTTTTATCACCATGAAGAAAACCAAAATCGCTACCATACCATTGGGATATGCGGACGGTTACAGCCGGCTTCTCTCCAACAAAGGGGAGGTGCTGATCCACGGGAAGAGGGCTAAAGTGGTAGGCCGGGTGTGTATGGATGCTTTCATGGTGGACGTAACCGGTATACCAAACGTGAAAGTGGGGGACGAGGTGGTAGTGATGGGAAAACAGGGGAAAGACGAGATTACCGCACATGATCTGGGTGAATGGACCGGGACTTTTGCTTATGAGATCATGACCCGGATGGGGAAAAGACTGCCGGTGGTTTATAAACAAAGATAGAAACAAGAATCACTTGATTTGCAAGATATTCTTTTTATCTTATTATAGTAAAGCATCTATCAGAATAGGAGTATCATTATGTCCGGGCGGAGCATAAACTGTCGAATTGAAGATTGTTCGCCAGCAGCCAGCATGAAACCAAAGTTAGTGGATCAGCTTCGCCAATTAACCGGTTTATGTTGGAAGAGCAAAACTTAAACCTCGGCGCATTACGGTGTGTTATACCGCAGTTTTGCGACCAATAGGTCTGATGAAGAAACTATAAAAACCATAGTTGGGCAGCAGAGGACTGGAGTGCAATGGCAAAAAAGGAGGAAAGATGCCGATGATCAGAAGAGTGTTGGTGGTATCGATCTTTATAGCCGGATTATTGATAGCCGGGTTGTCACAGCCATCCAGCTTGATTATAGAAACCCAGCACCTCATGGTAAGCGATGCCACCGGCAAATTATCGAATGATCAGCTGAAAAGCTTGGCCGATCAAGCGCAAGCAACATTGGATAGTATTCTTGCATTTTGGTCTGCCGATTCCGGAATAGACCGATTGGGAAAGATACGAGTCGTTTTTGATGCGCCACGCAGGGATGTCTATTCTAGTGTCTTTTACTGGGAAAAAAAGGATGGCAAAAGTGTACGGATCGTTTTAGTCTTCAAATCCGAAGGATCGCCGCAAATGATGGCGCACAAGCTTACGAGTGCGGTATTCCCACAAAAGGATAAGTTGATTCGCAACATGATGGGTATTCTTACCGAGGCGCAAATCGGGAATCCGTTAACATTTCCCATGTGTGGATTCGGCAGTGATGACTGGGTATTGGCTCTCCTTAAAATGAAATCATATATCCCCCTCAATGAATTAGGACCGGATCATGAGTCGTGGGGTATGAAGGACGAGGGGGGCGGAAAACTATCGATTTTTGATAAAGCCAAACAACACAAGGCTTATGCCGAAGCGGGGTCTTTCGGCAACTATTTGTTTAACACCTATGGAATCGACAAGATAAAGAAGCTACAACGACTCTCCCAGGAGAAGGATCGGCCATGGCAGGACGTGTTCGGGATCGGTTTACAGGAACTTGAAGCCAATTGGCTCAAGGCACTGAGGGAGAATGGAAAAACCAGAGAGGAAAATATTTCGATAGTATCAAAGTTGTTTGAAAAAAACCCAGGTACAGCTTGTGCGGAAGCGCAGCAGATAGTAACGGGCAAACGATAGACAGATGAAATACGATTCTGTCATCCACCCGTATTTCCCGCCCAACCTGTCACTCCAACCGACGGTTACAGCCGGCTGCTTTCAAACAAAGGGGAAGTGCTGATACACGGGAAAAGAGCCAAAGTTGCGGGACGGATGTGTATGGATGCTTTCATGGTTGATGTTACCCATATTCCCGGCGTGAAAGTTGGAGACGAAGTGGTGGTGATGGGAAAACAGGGGAAAGACGAAATCTCCGCGCATGATTTGGGTGAATGGACCGGAACATTTGCTTATGAGATCATGACCCGGATGGGGAAGAGATTGCCGGTGGTTTATAAGCAGAAACAGAAGTAGTAAATCAGGAGTCCCAAGCTCTTTAAATAGAGTTTTTATAGCCGCAAACTTCAGTCTGTGAAAATATCCTTACAGTATTATATTCAGATTTAGGGTTGACAAGATTGTCTGAATAATTATAATGAACATGGAAATAATTATAATTTCGCGATAAAGGGTTACGATTAATGCATTCAGGGATTTTTTCAGTGGGCGAAAAACTATGAATAAGATTAGAATGTGCAGTTTGATATCAGCATTTTGAAAAGACTAGTGCTGTTTTCAAGAGTATTCTATTCTGCAAATAAAGCTAAGTTTGGAATGTCAAACAGATCAATACAAACAATGTTGAGTTGCTTGATAGAAAACAAACCTATTCTTGAAATGAAAAAGCAACACATTCCACCGAGAAAGAGATTTGCTCTCTGGCTTGCCTATAAAGGAATCTGCTGCTACTGCAAAAAGCCAGTAGATTACAAAGATGTCTGGATTGATCACATTTTGCCAGAGCATCTACTGAAAACTCCGGAAAAATTGAAGAAAATACTACAAGAGTATGAGTTAGATTCGGATTTTGACGTTGAAGATTACTGCAATTGGATTCCTGCACATTGGCGCTGTAATCTTGAAAAAGGTGGAACAGTTTTTGATAAGGGCACAACACGATACTACATAAGCATTGCTAGCGGAAAAGTCACAACTGCACAGGAAAAAGAACTAAGAGTTATTCGCGAATTGGAAAGAGGAAAGCTTCTAGGCAGTTTAGAAATAGCGTTAAGTGAAGGATTGCTATCGAAACAAGCTCTCATCACTATTCTCCAGCAAGAGCCATCGCCAAAGGTAAGAATAGAACCTATAATTATCACTTTTGGGCTTAATTATTATGATTTATGGGAAAGTAAATTGTGCCCTGATTGGTTGAACGATTATGATCCGTCAGATTATCCTATTGTGTGCGATTTGCTTGAAAAGGATTTGGTCAAACAACTGAAATCTCTGCTGACGTGCGAATTTTTCTATCCGGAAGCATCCGGAAGAAATGGCGAAACACTCTCAGTGAGATTATCTTTTATGCAGCTAGATGAAAAAGAAATGCGTCGGTTCAAAAGTAATTGGTGGGAAATTCTAGAAATTGCCAGTTACTCGGATATTTATGGAGAATTTACCGAATATCAATCAACGTAACTGCAGTCCAACAATGGCATCCAGTTGACGGCTTCACTCGCTGTGCTCTATCCACCGCTGCTGATGCCGAGACGTTGGGTTGCTTTACACCTCACTGTACCGGAATGACTAAAGGAGGTTTCTATGCAACTCTATCCTCATTGGCTTGATGGAGAGTTTGTACGCATTGCCTCGAATGCGACAGGACCTGAACAGGATGTTCGAGAAATGATCCGAGCGCTCAAGCTGCATGCGTTGTTGGGAACGCAATTTGTTCTCAATGATGTGCAAATCTTCGACAGCGCAGCGGTCCTTGAGCTCTTTGCCGATGATGATGCCCTTAAATTTTTGTTCCATGACAGAACCTTCCTCGACTTAAGAGTGGAGCCCGATCCGACCCTCGGTAACAAACCTTTCGCCCTAGCTGCGCGCGGCTTGACGCGTACACGCAATAAAAACTGGAAATCATCCTTGTTCATGAGTGATCCGACCCCCATCAAACGACTAGCGGATGAGATCATAGATGATGTTCAGGTTCGGAACTACGTCGATCCTCAGGGATCAAGTCGGACTATGCAAACCTATCCGCAATATAAGAAATGGCTGGAAGCTGCTCGTCGAACAGTGAACTACTTTGGCATGCACGAAGAACCTCAGAAAATGGTGGCACCAGCCGGTGAACGGACGAACTATTATGAAGTTCTTCGCAATTCCTTAGAAAAACTTGGCGAGATCTTAAATGAACTAAATCAGTGCGAAGTAACTCGAGAAACTCTACAGCTTATATCGCATAAGCACGAAGATATAGCACATGTTAATGAAACGCTCAAATTTATCGATAAAGAGATCGAGGATCCAGACAAGAGGAAGGTGCGTTCGTGTGTGCTGGCGATATTAGATCATGAGCCAGATCGCACCAAGCGTGAGTGGATTTGGAATAATGTGGTTCAAGCATGGAACTACGCGACCCAGAAGACTCTCCACCCTGACGGTGGATCTGTGGGCACACTGTCTGGTGCTGTATCACCAGCGCCGTTCTTGGAAACAACAACTGATGTTCTTGTACCAATCGAACCCAACAATCTGACAGGGCCGATGACAAGCATCGCTGATCCACCAACGCTGCCAATTGATATTGAAAAAATTAAGTGGAAGGAGATCGCCGAGGTGCGAGAGGCCACAGTAGACACAAGAAGACAGCTTGCGCTTGTAAGGTCTACAGGGAATATTGAACAGGTGTCCCAACCATTACGGGATCATCTAAACGCTATAGGGCGGATCTTACATCCACCGAAGAAAGTGTCGAAGATTCCCTATGTGTTGAAGGTAGGGGAGGTGGTAATCGCGGTATTTAGTAGTCCGCTTACTATCCCTCTGAAAGTGGCTACGATTGGACACGACATCTGGCGCGATGCCGAACCATGGCGGCAGCGTCGTGCACTAACTAACACGCTCTTTCGAGCGGCCGTAGGACAACCGAAATGAGTCGAATCTTATTGCCGGACAGGATAGAGCTTGATGGGGTAGTGGAGCTATTACGTTGCCCGGATTACCAGAATGGGTGGTCTGCTGACGAAATCAAGGTTTCTTATAGTCCAGACTCTTGGCATTTGCCGAATGGTCTTGGCTACCTCCGCGAGGAGTGGGACCGCTTGCATCCAAATGAGCGTAGCGATCCGAAAGTGGCCTTGCGTGAGATCCAAATCAATCAGGATCACACACTTGTTTGCCGACTTCAAGCCACCGCATGGAGGGAAGTACGACCACTACACGTTTGGCCAAGGTTTGAGGAAAATGCGCTCGTTCAGCACCAAACCGGCGGTTATAAGATGTTACTGCCAAACATCGGGGTCGTTCATGTCGTTGCGAGCACCCGTGATGGTTGGATTCTTGCATTCCGTCG
The DNA here is from genome assembly GCA_903908285.1 of uncultured candidate division Zixibacteria bacterium. Taxonomy (GTDB): domain Bacteria; phylum Zixibacteria; class MSB-5A5; order MSB-5A5; family SM1-73; genus CAIVRH01. The sequence goes on along the minus strand of CAIVRH010000028.1, from coordinate 9,293 downwards.
TAGTAGTATAGTTCATTATCATCCTGGTACCTGGAGTGCTACCTATGAAGAAGGGCTCGCACCTGATGACATTAGCACCAATCAAGTATTTCAACGAACAGCGCTACGCGGTTTCACTGAAGAAGTGTCATCACAAGCCTGTATAGTGCCACTTGAAGCCTTTCATGTAGTCTCGGTTGTGCTTGAGCGACCGCTCGGTAATCCGGCGGTAGTAGTTAGAGCAGACCTTCCAATTTCACTAGCTGAACTACCTGCACATCGACCATCGGATGAGCTTGATACCACTTCGCTTGTTTCTATACCAATTGATCAGATCCATCTCCGGGATATCCTTTCTTCTCCAATTTTCAAATTTGCCTCGCATGTAGGTAAATGGCATCCTACGTCTCGGTATCGGTTACTGGTAGCAATAGCGCACTTTTTTGGTGAAGATGCCGCTGCAGATGCATTATCACGAGTAGTAGGTTAAGAACCTTGTGTTCTTGATATAGAGATCTTAATCCGTTAAATCCATCGACCTTCTTACCTTTCTCTTTTTCTTTCTCCCTCTAATACAATCAAATTTTGTAGTACTTTTGTAGTGAAAACAACAAACTACCAAGCGGAACAAACGAAAATTCCTCCTTTGATAAAGGGGGTATTAGTATTTCACTCGACCCCTTGAACCCTCGAATCCTTGAACCCTTTTCCTTATTGACAAAGGCTACCTTGTTTGTTACCGTAAAACATCATAAACGAGGGCGTCCATGACGAATCAAGGCGGTCGAGCCGAAATATAACTCTAATATTCAAATCAAAGATAGGAGAAATGGAAAATGCAAAAGCGCAAACTTGGAAACAGCAATCTGGAAGTCTCGGCTATCGGGCTGGGCTGCATGGGAATGAGCTTTTCCTACGGCCCGCCTAAAGACAAGCAGGAGATGATTTCACTTCTTCGGTCAGCCGTCGAACGCGGCATCACATTCTTTGATACCGCTGAAGTTTACGGTCCGTTCATAAACGAAGAACTCGTGGGCGAAGCCCTCTCTCCCTTGCGTGAGCATGTAGTGATAGCCACCAAATTCGGGTTCAAACTTGATCCCAACGGGGGGGCAAAATGGGTGGGCGTGGATAGCCGGCCTGCGCATATCAAGCAGGTCGCCGAGGCCTCACTCAAGCGGCTCAAGATCGATGCCATCGATCTGTTCTATCAACACCGGGTTGACCCGGACGTGCCCATCGAAGACGTGGCAGGAACAGTGAAGGACTTAATTCACGAAGGTAAGGTTAAGCACTTCGGCCTTTCCGAGGCAGGAGCGCAGACGATCCGCCGCGCACATGCAGTCCAGCCGGTCACCGCTGTCCAGAGCGAATACTCGCTGTGGACGCGAAACCCAGAAGTCGAAGTGCTGCCAACCATCGAGGAACTCGGAATCGGCTTCGTTCCATACAGCCCTCTGGGCAGGGGCTTCCTCACCGGAAAGATCAACGAAAACACCAAGTTTGACAGTTCCGACTTCCGCAACAACCTCCCTCGCTTTACGCCGGAGGCGCGGAAAACGAATCAGGCCTTGGTTGATCTGCTGGGCAAGATCGCCGAACGAAAGAAGGCGACACCTGCTCAGATAGCGCTCGCCTGGCTGCTTGCCCAGAAACCGTGGATAGTTCCCATCCCCGGTACCACCAAGTTGCATAGGTTGGACGAGAACATCGGAGCAGCTGCAATCGAACTTACCGCAGGCGATCTCAGTGAGATCGAAAGCGTCTCTTCAAAGATCAAGGTGCAAGGGGCTCGGTACCCGGAAAACCTGGAGAAAATGACCGGTCGCTAATTCTGTGATGACAGCGATCTAGCCGAATCTGCAATGAATTAAAATCACGAAATAAGAAAGTTGAATTTATAGACAAATTAAAATAAGGGACTTTGCGAAATGAACAGAAAAGTTTTAGTGTTATCCTCCAGTCCGCGAAAAGGTGGAAATTCCGACCTTTTGTGCGACCAATTTTTGATGGGAGCGAAAGAAGTCGGACACCATGCCGAAAAGATTTTTCTAAAAGATAAAAAAATCAATTACTGCACGGGATGCGGTACTTGCCTCAATGGAGGAAAAAGATGCCCCCAGAAAGATGACATGGCCGAAGTCCTGGAGAAAATGATTGCCGCTGATGTGATGGTGATGGCCACACCGGTTTATTTTTATACGATGAGCGCACAGATGAAAACCCTGATTGACCGGACTTGCTCCCGCTATACCGAAATCGTTAACAAGAAGTTTTATTTCATCGTGACGGCTGCAGATAGCAGCAAGCGGGCAATGGAGAGGACTTTAGAAGGATTCAGGGCGTTCACATCCTGTTTGAAAGGGGCAAAAGAAAAGGGTATAATTTATGGAACTGGTGCCTGGAATATAGGAGATATCAAAGGAAAACCCGCTATGAAGGAAGCTTATGAAAGGGGTAAAACAGTGTAAGTCGACGGAGCGTTCGTAGTGCAGTAACGGATCTTTCCCACCCAGCGACTCTTATTCGGTTATAGTAAAATGAGTTCCGACGGGGTCTGACAACCGCATCCACCGGAGCACGCGAAGCAAGTTTCTCATCCTTCTGCCAGAGCCATTCGCGCGCCCGATGATGCGTGAGTGTCAGGTTTTGCAACTTTCCGGATGTATTGTCGTAGACTATTCTGAAAATGACCAAATAGAATCAATCTTAGAGGAATCCTTATGAAAGCGATGGTACATGAAAAATACGGATCGCCGGATGTTCTTGAATTAAAAGAGGTAGAAAAGCCTATTCCCAAGGATAATGGAGTTCTAATAAAAGTCCTTGCGGCATCCGTGAGTGCATATGATTGGCATATGCTGAGAGCAAAACCGTTCCTGGTGCGCTTCATGGGCGGTGGGCTTCTAAAACCAAAACACAAGATACCCGGAGCCGACATAGCGGGACGGGTGGAAGCGGTTGGCAGAAACGTAAAGCAGTTTCAGCCGGATGATGAGGTATTCGGGATGGTATTGGGCGGTTTTGCCGAGTATGTATGTGGTCCCGAAAATGCATTGGCGTTGAAACCGGTCAATATATCGTTCGAGGAAACTGCGGCCGTACCTATGGCGGCAATCACCGCCCTGCAAGGTCTTCGCGATCAGGGACGGATTCAGCCGGGCCAAAAAGTCTTGATTAACGGCGCATCCGGTGGTGTGGGTACGTTTGCAGTGCAAATTGCCAAGTCGTTCGGGGCTGAAGTCACCGCTGTGTGCAGCACGAGGAACCTGGACATAGCGCGCTCGATCGGGGCAGACCATGCCATCGATTACACCCGGGAAAACTTCACCCGAAACGCTCAGCGTTATGACCTGATTTTTGCGGCTAACGGATATCATTCGATTTTTGATTACAAGCGGGCATTGAGTCCCAAGGGAATTTATATCATGGCAGGAGGTTCGATGGCTCAGATGTTCCAAACCATGCTCCTGGGGCCATGGATATCAATGACCGGGAGTAAGAAAATGAGTGGCGTGATGGCGAAAAGAAGCCAAAAGGATTTGGTTTTTTTAAAAGAGCTGATTGAGGCCGGCAAGGTAAAACCGGTCATAGATAGACGGTACCCGTTAAGAGACGTCCCTGAAGCTATCCGGTATATTGAAGAAGGACACGCTCAAGGAAAAGTAGTCATAACTTTGGAACATAATAACAAAACCTAACCAAGCCATCAAGACGGACCGCTATCGCGGCCGCTTATGGCTGGTGTTAGCAGTACATTTCGAAAACGGATTTATTGCGATGGGATTGTTCGGACAAGCTTTATACGATCATTATCACAATTGCAAGCCGGAGGCCTTCTTCGTTTGTAATGAACAGGAAGAGCATCAACTTGACCTCCACTTTTATCTGACACCTAAAGCCGATCTATTGGAAGAGGCTTTATTAGCACATGCAGCAGGGCGTTGCCTGGATATTGGTTGTGGGGCTGGGCGGATACTCCGTTATTTACAGGCAAAATCATATACTGTAGTGGGTATGGACATTGATCCTCAACTGATTCAACTGTGCCGGGAGCTAGGGGATAGCCCGGTGCACCTGGCTTCATGGGAAACAATGGGGCAATTGGGTCGATTTGATACGCATATGTTGCTTAACCGGAGTATTGGGATGGGGGGAAACCTGGCCGGGGTAAAGCGATTACTGGCGGAGTGTGCCACCAGCGCCGCAAGCGGTGGTATGCTGCTTTTTGACTCTTATGAAGTTTCTAATCCATCCGGTGTCATTGAACGGACATTGCGTTATAAATATCGTGGGCAGTATAGCGATACGTTTCCCTGGATTCATTTCGGAAGCAAAATTGCAGAACGTCTGTTAGGTGAGACAGGTTGGAGCTGTGAGACAGTGGTTCGAGATGGTGAACGATATGGAGTTGTGGCGCGGAAAGTTTCGTAATAGTAAGGCAAAATACAATCCGGGGATAATAACAATACTGGAGTCCCTATGTCTGGGCAGTGCTGCTAAGGGCCGCTTGCACCCGACTTCGCTTAAGTCGCTCGGCGAGTGAGCTTGTCGTTAGTCTCCTACGACCTCAACTGATAATTCAGTCGCCCATAGGCTCTTGACACTCCATATTTCAATCTGTCAGGAGCATACATTTCCTGTCCTCACTTTCCCAGTCCCTTGGTTCTCTTTCCACAAAAAGCATATTCGATATTTATACTGAGCTTCGAAGTATTTATACTGAGCTTCGAAGTACAACTTCAGTGGTGAAAAGGATAGTTCCCTAATATGTGAGAGATGAATATTTTTTGCATACACGGTTCTCAAAATAGTAAAGATGAAAAAAATTTAAAAACAAAGCCCAGTAAGGTCAGAAACGTCAGAAACACCGGTATGGCAAATCCGCCATCTCCTTTGGTATGAACGGTATAGATGATATCGCTAGACCACTATAGCAAAAATAAAAACTTTTACCATAAGGTCAGAAAGGTCAGAAACACCAGGATCGCCTGACAATCAATTCTCCACATCCCCCTCTTTTTTTAAGAAAGGGGGCATGGGGGTGAGTTCACAGTACATCTTAAAAATGAAAAACAGCCATCCGCAAGTCCTGCATGTCACGCATGTCCCGCAAGTCCACCGTCATCACCAAGCTGACGGATGAACTCAATTGAATTTCCCAACAAGATCATTTATTTCCAATTATTCTTGCTTGAATCAAAAAATCTTCCCTCGTAAGTTTCTCTTGACAATGTGCTTCATAAAACCCTTTTTAAGAATTGAAACCTCAACTGGAGGTATTGTCTTTAACTTTACATCCGGAGGGTGAAGCTATGTTTAAAAGATTGATCTTTTTGGCAGTCATAATTCTTATGAGTATGCCCGCTTTTGCCGAGTCGGTGGACACCGCCTGGGTAAGAACATATAACAGTCCGGCAAACGACGATGACGATGCTTCTGCCATTGCCGTGGATGATTCCGGTTACGTTTACGTGACCGGATACAGTACTGCCGCAGGAAATAACCAGGACTATGCCACCGTCAAGTATAACCCCAATGGTGATTCGGTTTGGGTGAGAAGATATAACGGGCCGGGTAATGGCACGGATGAGGCTCGGGCTTTAACTCTTGACAACTCATACAATGTCTATGTAACCGGAAGAAGCACCAGCAGCGGATTACTCGATGATTATGCTACCATCAAATATTTTCCCAACGGTGATACTGCCTGGATAAGAAGTTATAACGGACCAGCGGGAAACGGTACGGATTATGACTATGCTAATGCTATAGCTGTGGATGATTCAGGTTACGTTTACGTTACCGGTAAAAGTATGGGTTCCGGGACCGGTATGGATTATGCCACCATAAAATACAATCCCAACGGGGATACCGTCTGGGTAAGAAGATACAATGGACCGGGAAACTCTGACGATTGGGGTAATGCTATTGGTGTGGATGGCTCGGGTAATGCCATCGTGACGGGAACAAGCAACGATACTGAGGGTTCCCTGGATTATGTCACCATAAAGTATGCACCCAATGGCGATACTCTATGGCTGAGAAGGTACAAAGGACCGGGAGAGAATTTAGACGAGGCTTATGCCCTGGCTATCGATAGTGCCGGTAACGTTTACGTAACCGGCTATAGTTTCGGCAGCGGAATAAACTATGATTATGCTACCATCAAGTATTATCCTAATGGGGATACTGCCTGGGTAAGAAGATACGACGGCCCAACCAAAGATGACTATGCCAAAGCTATAGCCGTAGACAACTCGGGCTGCGTTTATGTAACCGGTTTCAGTGACAGCACCGGATCAGGCCAGGACTATGTTACCATAAAGTACGATTCTGCCGGTAATGAGGTCTGGGTAAGAAGGTACAACGGTCCCAATAACGGCACGGATGAAGCAATTGCTTTAGCCATTGACAAAAGCAGCAATATTTATGTGACCGGATTTAGCGAAAGTGGATCTTCAGGCATGGATTATGCCACCATAAAATACTATTCCAATGGTGACACCGCCTGGGTGAGAAGGTATGATGGACCTGCAAGTAGCGAGGATTTTGGTTTTGCGATTGCCGTGGATGTTTCCGGAAATTCTTATGTGACCGGATTCATCAGCGGAGGCACGACAAATAGTGACTATTGCACCATTAAATATGCCAAAGCTGTCAGCGGCGTCGAGGAAGAGACCGGTGAAAGAGAAAAACCATTGGATTTTGCTCTTTCCCAGAATTACCCCAATCCGTTCAATCCGTCTACCACAATTAAATTCAATGTTCAAGGTTCAAAGTTCAAAGTTCCAATCCACACCACCCTGAAAATCTATAACCTTCTTGGTCAAAAAGTAAAGACTCTGGTGGATGAGGAAAAGCTGCCCGGAAACTACACGGTTCAATGGGATGGGAAGAATGATTCCGGAAATGAAGTGGCTTCGGGAATTTACTTTTACCAATTGAAAGCTGATGATTTCTCCCAACCCAAGAAGATGCTATTGTTGAAATAGCTTCCTATGATCCTCTCTCTCGAGGGGAGATGCGAATGTAGGCTTCGATAAAATTGGGTGTATCATAAGTTCCCCCTTTAGTAAAGGGGGAATTTAAGGGGGATTTCGATCTCACCTGTCCTCTCTTTAGAAAAGAGGAAGAAAAGTTGTAGGTCCGAAATGTCCTTTAGGACTTTCGGACAAAAATCTCTGAAGTGGGATTTAGAGGGTTATGTATTCGAAGCCGCTTCCACAGATTTGGCTCTTCCCTTTAATTCAATCATCTTGATCAAGAACCGGCGGAAAGGGGCAAAAAAGCATGATTGTTTACACTCCTGCAGATCTTTAAGATTCACACAGTGTCTTTCGCAGGGATCGGTTAAAGTCAATCGCTCTTTGGGAATCGTCTCGGTTATACAGGGTGCAAAAGCGAGCACGTTTACCATAAAAGCGGTGCCGCATTTCTCTGTTTTATGACGAAAATAATAGTAAGCGTTCTCTATATCATCGGTATCAATGGACATGTCAGCAGGCTGGATTGATGGATCGTTCACCAGCTGATCTAAGGTCAGTTCTTTTTTGCAGCTGGGACAGGTTCTTACTATTTCTTGTTTCATAAAGTTCTCTTCTCTGGTTATCATAATTAAAGATAGAAAAGGAAAATCGTGATGTCATCCAAGCATTATCTATATTTATCGGAGGGATTTTTATTAAATCAACCGCCCCGCCAAAAGTAAGATTCCGGAAGTTATAGTTCGCTAAGCATTCGTACAGAGGAGGATTTAAGTCCTGCCGCCGGGGAATCAAACCGCTGCTTTTGATTTTATCCTTTAAGCCCCGAGCTCCGACTCTCTTCCACTATCTTAACTCCGGAGGAAGTGCCAATCCGATTGGCGCCTGCCGCAATCAAACCTTTTGCGGTTTGAAAGTCTCTAATTCCTCCGGAAGCTTTCACTCCCATATTATTACCGACTATTCTCCTTAAAAGTTTCACATCTTCGATGGTGGCGCTGCCATATCCAAAACCGGTATTGGTTTTAACAAAATCCGCACCGGATGATTTTACTATTTCCGCGGCTTTTATTTTCTCATCATTGGTCAAAATCCCGGCTTCGATTATCACCTTAAGTATTTTATCCTTTCCTACGGCATGCCGCACCGCTTGGATGTCATCTTCCACCAGCTTATAATCTCCGTCTTTCAATGCTCCCACATTCATCACCATATCGATCTCGTCTGCTCCGTCGTTTATGCCGATCTCCGCTTCTTTGGCCTTGATGATACTATTACTTGCCCCCAGCGGAAAACCGGAGACGGTGCATATCCTTACCCCCGAACCTAAAAGCGTCTCTTGGCAAAACTTCACCCATATCGGATTCATGCACACGCTGGCAAAATTATACTTTTTCCCCTCCAGGCAAAGCTGATTGATTTGAGAACGCGTCGCATCCGACCTCAAAAGCGTATGATCGATCATTCTGGCTAAGTCATTCATCATTGTCTTTTATTTTCCTTTGCCTTAACCCCCCTTTCGATTTCCCCCCTTGTCAGGGGGGAACGCAGGTCAGAGAGGGTTAGGGTTTTGATCCGTCATTCGTCATCCTTCATTCCTGTTATCTTCCTTTTTCCATTTTCTTTTGTTTTGCGGCGGACGGTTTTCATCCGTCATCCGTCATTGTTTTACCTTCCTTTTTCCTTCTTCCCTGTTCTATGCTTTTCTTCCGTTGACGGTTTTTCAAACGGCTCCGGCAGAAGCTCCTTCAGACTATACCGGTCTATCTTCCCTTTTAAATTCACACAAACCACTACCAAATCTCGGGCGAATTCGGAGAGCACCTGCCGGCACGCTCCGCAGGGGGTGACCGGAGGATTCTCATCCGCCGCCACGATGATCTTGATAAAATCCTTATCCCCCTGGTTTATAGCGTTGAAAACCGCCACTCTTTCCGCACAGACTGTCAAACCGTAGGTGGAATTTTCCACATTGGCGCCCGTGTATACTTTTCCGCTTTTGGTTAAAAGCGCCGCACCGACCTTGAATTTGGAATAAGGAGCATAAGCTTTCAACCGGGTGGCTTTAGCTTTCTTAATCAGGTCAATCTCTTTCATGGTTATCCGATTCAGTTTCTTTCCCTTTGCTGCTTCTCTTTCCATTACCGTCTCCTCTCGGGATAAGAAGCTTTTCTCCTCTCCCCTCCAGGGTGTACAGACCGGGGACATAGGTTACACATGTTCGGAGACATAGGTTACACTTTGAGGTATAATATCCAACTGTGAAAGGAGGATATTATGCCATGGAAAGAGGTAAACGTCATGTCTCTTAAAAAAGAATTTGTCTTT
>CAIVRH010000027.1 GCA_903908285.1 uncultured candidate division Zixibacteria bacterium | reverse complement strand
TCTTTCCATGGCATAATATCCTCCTTTCACAGTTGGATATTATACCTCAAAGTGTAACCTATGTCTCCGAACATGTGTAACCTATGTCCCCGGTCTGTACACCCCAAAGGGGAGAGGGAATAATTCACAAAGGTGAGAGTAATTTCCTGATTTCATTTTCATTTACCAGTCCTTTCCCCCTCTGGTTCCGCGTCCCTGAACTTCCTTCGCCTGCTTTTTTTGTAAATCCTTTTCGTCATCCTTGAAAGCATTTAGAATCCTCTCCGCTTCCTCTTTGGTCATGCCCTCTTTGGGTTTGTATTGCTGCTGTTGTTGCTCTTCCTTTTTCTTTTGCTCTTGTTCCGATTGCGACGTTTGATTCTGTTGCTCTTTTTGCTTTTGTTCTTGCTGCTCCTGCTTTTGCTGCTGCTGTTGCTGATTTTGCTGCTGATTCTGCTGTTGTTTTTGGTTCTGCTGCCGCTGCTTTTCCTTATCCATCATCTCCTTCATCTTCTTTCGGACGAATTCTAAATTATATTTGGCGTCCGCATCATCCGGGGTTAATTCCAGGCATTTTTGATAAGCCTGAATAGCTTCCGGATATTTTCCGCTGCGATACAGGGTATTTCCCAGATCGTAGTTCGCCCAGGCCCGCTGCTTGATGTCGTCCGAGTTTAGAGCTTTGTAGTACTTCTCTAAAGCATCCGGATATTTCTCCTGTTGGTACATCACGTTGCCCAGGTTGTAGGAAAGCTCATTGGATTCCGGCTTCTCTATCTCTGCATCGTGGTAATATTTCGATGCTTCGTCCCACGCCGAAGCTGCTTTTTCCTTGTCCCCCTTCTGTTGAAGCTCCACCCCCTCCTTATATGACTTGTTTCCTTTTTTATTTAAAGAGGAAAAGGAGCTTCCCCTGGCTGAATTTGCAACCAGGAAAATTATAATCATCAAAAGAAATGAATTTAGTCTTCTCAAAATGATCACCTCGGATAAAAAAGTTCAAGAGTTCAAAGGTTCAAAAGTTCAAAAATACCATCTTTAGTCTGTTCTTAACGGTTTGGTTTCGGATTTCATACGCTCCACCGCCTTTTTGCTCCTTCTTTCCGATACCAGGAATTCGGATACCAAAAGCACAATAGATATGAACAGGAAGTATTGATACCGGTCTTCATATTGCACCATCAGCTTCCCCTCCAGCTCCTTTTTTTCCATTTTGGAGATATCGTCGTAGATTTTGTCCAGCTCCATCTCCCCGCTGGTGGCATGATAGTATTTCCCGCCGGTGGTGAGGGCGATTTTCTGCAAGGTGGTCTCATCCAGTTTGCTCACCACCACGCTTCCTTCCTCATCCTTTTTAAAGCCGGTGACCTCGCTTCTTTCGTTCCTTATGGGTATCGGCTCCCCCTGGGTCGAGCCTATCCCGATGCAATAGATTCTGATTCCCTCCTGGGCCGCCTCATCCGCCGCCTTCATTGGATCGGAATCATGATCCTCTCCGTCGGTTAATAGTATGAGCACTTTGTACTTTCTTTCTTTCTGACTGAAGGCTTTGATAGAGGTTCGAATGGCATCGCCGACCGCGGTTCCGGCTTCGGGAATCAAATTGACGTCCATGATATCTAAGAACATCTGGGCTGCGGAATAATCGATGGTGAGTGGGCACTGGACGAACGCCACCCCGGCAAAAGCCACCAATCCCACCCGGTCCCCCTGCATCCGGGCGATCAGACCGTTCACCTCCTGCTTGGCTTTCTCCAGCCGGTTGGGCTTGAAATCCTCCGCCAGCATGGACGAGGAACAATCCATGGCGATGATGATATCCACCCCCTCCCTTTTCATTAAGGTGAGCTTGGTTCCCAGCTGGGGCCGGGCTAAGGAAAACAGAAGAAAGAGGATGGCCAAAACCAGCAGAGCCACTTTCCATCTCTGCTTTCTCGGGCTGAAGGATAAAGAAAGTTTTTCCAGCAAAACCAGATTGCCGAATCTCTCCAGCGCTTTTCTTTTCATCCTGAAAACCAGCCAGAAGAAAACCAAAAGCAAGGGAATCAGAACCACCAGAATATATATGAAATTCATTTGAGCTAATCGCATATCTTCACCTATTTATGATCCTCTTCTCCTTCATCGCGACAGGAATTCATCATGTACAGCTATATCAGGCACCAGCATTCCTATTTTGAATTTTGAATTGCAATTTTTCATTTTGCATTTTGCACTCTGTACTCTGCATTGTTCCCTTTATCTTCTCAACAAATTGAGAGAAAATCGACATATCAAATTCACGGTAATTTTCTGTATCTGGTATTCTCCAAAACCACCTCCACCATCAAAAGCAATAATCCGGCTAACGCATATTTGGAAAAAAGTTCGTTGTACTGAAGATACTCCTTCACTTTTATCTTGGTCTGCTCCATCTGGCTGATCTGGCGGTAGATTCGGGCCAAAGCTTTCTCATCCTCCGCCCGGAAATATTCCCCGCCGGTGATCTGGGCGATCTTTTGGAGAGTGGCTTCGTCTATTTCGTTTTCGATATAGATGTACCTTCGCCCGAAGATGGGATCATCCACCGGATAAGGAGCGTTCCCCGGCTTACCCGCTCCGATGGTGTAGATCTTGATGTTCATTGCTTTGGCGGCCTGGGCAGCGGTGATGGGATCGATCTCCCCCGCATTGTTTCTTCCATCCGAGAGGAGTATGACCACCTTGCTCTTGGCATCGCTAACCCGCAGACGGTTAACCGCATTGGCGATGGCTAAACCGATAGCGGTTCCGTCCTCGATCATCCCGAAATCCACCTTGTCCAAGAAACTGTATAAAACCCCGTAATCCAAAGTCAGAGGGCACTGGGTGAAGCTCTGCCGGGAGAACACCACCAAACCTATCCGGTCGTTCTGTCTCCCTTCAATGAACTCCTTTATCACCTGCTTGGCTACATACAGACGGTTGTGTGGTTTGAAGTCCTCCGCCCGCATGCTGCCGGATATGTCTAAAACCAGCATGATATCGATTCCCTCGGAGGAGATCTCCTGCCCTTTTCTCCCCGATTGCGGCCGGGCCAGGGCAAATGCCAAAAACACGATAGCCAAAGCTCTTAAGACCGGAAGTATGTGCCTTTCCTTCAGGCGAAAAGTAGATTTCACTCTTCGAACCAAATTTATGTCGGAGTATCTTATGCTGGCGGCTTTGGCCCGCTTGAATTTGAAATAATAAACCACCAGCCCAATGGCCACCAGTATGAAGATAAGGAATATGGGATTTTGAAATCTGAACATATGATTTGCTCTCTTAGGTCTAATGTGTCATTCTGAGTTCCGCCACAGGCGGGAGAAAAATCTCTGTAGGTCGGATATGTCCCCCGTACGGGGGACTATCCGACATGTTTCTTCCAAACTCACCCCCTAATTCCCCCTCTCTTAGAAAGAGAGGGGGACAGGGGGTGAGTTCTCTATTTTCGTCCGAAAGTCCTAAAGGACATTTCGGACCTACAATCTTCCCTCCTGTGTCATTCTGGTCCCGCCGAAGGCGGGACATGCAAATATCACCTTTCACCCATTTTCTCAAATTTTATTTTCCAACCAGAATCTCTTGTTTTACCTCTTCGACTCGACTAAGGTTGACAATCTCATAAGCATCGTTCAAGCTCTTTTCTATTTCCTCTGCCAAAGGGGTGTATTTTGCGAATTTCACCAGATCGCAAAAAGACAGAAGACCCACCATCAGCTCCGACACTCTAAGGTCTAATTTTGCTTTTTTTATCTCCCACCTGATCTCCTCGGTGGTCCGGTCTAAAGCCGGAATCACGAATCGTCGTTCCATGTACTTCCTGATAATGTCGGATAAGATGATGAAATACCTCTTCATCTGTTTCTTTTCCAAAAGATCGGAATCTTTGAGCGAATCCAGCTCAAATAGCGCCACCTCCCACGCTGGTTTCAGCAATTCATCCGAGATTGTAGGCAGAGCCAATCCTTTAGCTTTGTGCCGGTAATACAAAAATCCGCCTGCACCCAAAAGAACCGCCAGAGGAAGGATTAAAAAGTATCCCCAATAACTCCCCTTAACGTCGATCGGGGGTTTGAGTCCCCGGATGTCCTCTTTATCGCTTTCGGTCGCCCCCACGCTTTTTACCAGAATAAACAAAGGTTCCGATTGAATCTGCTTTTTCCCTCCCTGGGGATCGGTATAGTTTATAAAGATAGAGGGAATGACATACTCTCCGGTGGTGAAGGTGGTGATCACGTACTCGCTTTTGTTCACCATCTTTCCGTCTTTGGTTTTTACCGGATCATATATCTTGTAGTCTTTAACCTCGAATGTCCCCAGATTGGAGCCTAAAGATAAGGGATCCAGTTTGACTTTAGGATCGGTGGTTACTTTAAGAGTATAAAGAATCCGATCGCCGATGGTGATGGTAGCACGGTCCACATGCGATTCCACCGAAATTAAGGATTCCTCCGCCTGTGAAAACGGCATCCGGATGAACAAACCGATAATTATAAAAGCGATGGTTAAATATTTTTTCATTTGCTAATTATTCAATATTCTTTTTATCTTACCGCTCTATCCCCCTCTCCGTTTCACGGAGAGGGGGACTAAGGGGGAGAGGTTTAGAATCTGCTACAGCTGATCATCGAAAATCCTTACTTTCTCCGCCTCCATCATTCTGGAGACCAAATTTCCGTATGCCTCTTGCTGCTTCATTTTCTTTAGCTCTGACTCTATCTGCGATTTGATTTCATCCGGTTTTTTGTCTTTGAACTCATCTTTATGCGCCTGGTAATAGAGGTTGATATCGTTTTCACTTAACGGGAAATCCTGGGGAATCTCCTGCGATAGAAGCTTATTTATCATCATCTGCTTTTGCACCTGGCGCACCCCCTCTTCCACATCTTTGTCCTTGTCCAATCCCTTCCGAATGGCGGTATGGTACAAAAGCTCCGAGCTGATGTAATTTTGCAGAAATTTGATTTTTCTCGCCTTATCCTTAAACTGGGTTTGCACCGAAGGGGGAAGTTTCTCGATCTCATCCTCCAACTCCGTCATGGTGATCTCCCGGTCTCCGATTCTTGCCACCACCGCCCCGCCTTTTTTTTCTGTTCCGGTATGCTCCAAATTCGTGCTCCGGTCCAGCTCCTTCTGAGCTTCCAGCGACCGCCCCATCCTTTCGTAACATATCACCAGATTCTTGTTGATTTTGTCCTTTAAATCCCCTTCCGGGTCCAAGAATTTAGCGGTGACGAATCTGGCAGCGGCATTTTCGTAATCGTTCATTTCGTTTAAGTAGATGTTGCCTATGATGTAATTGATGTTGGCTTGCTTCTTTTTGTCCAGTCCGCTCAAGTTCAATAAACGCTGGTATTCCGCCACTGCTTGGGTGTAAAGCTTCGCGTCCAAAAGCTCTGATGCCAGTTCCTGCTGCCGGGACAAATCCAGCTTAGTTTCCGAAGCACATCTTATTTGGAAGTAAATCAGAACAGATACAATCAGCATTATTCCTACCAGGATCAAAACCAAAAATAAGATCGGATTGGTTTTAGCTTGGGTGTTGTTCATGTTTTTTCCTCAAACCTCATCCCTCTCCGTCGAGCGAATACGGATTCACCCTCCAGAAGACTAAGGGGGAGAAGTTTACTTATAAGTCCAACCGTAGGGATAGCCTCTATGGCTGTCCGTGTTGTTGAAGATAGAGCAGAGATAAATTCTGTCTTTGCCCAATAGTATATTATTCTAACCCGCCAGATTCTGTTTGTCGGGCGGCTGGCGTTTCTCCGTCCCCTCTTTTTTCATCTCCTCATCTAAATCCCTGGCGCCCTTTTTGAACTCGGCTACGCTTTTGCCTAATCCACGGGCTATTTCCGGGATCTTTTTTGCGCCGAAAAGCAATAAAATGATCAAAAGAATCAACAAGAGCTCTTGCGCTCCCAGTCCGAACATGCATCCTCCTTAGCGGAACCTTCTGGCTCTAAGCTTGAAGAAAATCATCAGAGGCTCCACGTATGATCTATCCGTGAAAATATAAACATGATCCAGATCGATGGATCTGAACCCTTTGTCCAGTTTGACCTGCTCCCGCGATGCGTAATTCTGAAAATCCTTCCTTACCGCTGCGCTTTGGGTATCGATAACCACCTGTTCACCGGTTTCCGTATCCTCCAGCTCGATAAAGCCCACGTTGGGAAGCTCTATCTCCCGGGGATCGGCTATTTTGATAGCGACAACATCGTGTTTTTTGTTGGCGACGGAGAACTTTTTCTCGAAACCGGAGCTTAGGAAATCCGACACCAAAAAGACCACGCATCTCCTTTTGATCACCCGACCCAGAAAATCCAGGGCACAGTTGATATCGGTCCGGTGATGCTGCGGTTTGAAATAAAGCACCTCCCGGATCAGTCTCAAAACGTGGGAGCTTCCTTTTTTGGGGGGAATGTATTTTTCCACCCGGTCGGTGAAGATGATCATTCCCACCCGGTCGTTGTTCTTGATGGCAGAGAAAGCCAGAACCGAACAGAGCTCTGCCGCAATCTCCCCCTTCATTCTCAAGGCCGTGCCGAATTCGCCGGAAGAGGAGGCATCCACCAAAAGCATCACCGTCAGCTCCCTCTCCTCCTTGAACTTTTTCACATAAGGGAAACCGTAACGGGCGGTCACGTTCCAGTCGATGATCCGGATATCGTCCCCCGGCTGGTATTCCCGCACCTCCTCGAACTCCATCCCCCGGCCTTTGAAGATGGAGTGGTACTCACCGGAGAAAACGTCGTTGACCAGTTTCTTGGTCCGGATTTCGATTCTTCGAACTTTTCTTAATATCTCTTTGGGTAACATTGTTTGGAAGATTTGCCTTTGGGCAAAATCACTATTTTTGGGGTTATTGGTTCAGTTAAAGCCGATCACTCCACAGACTATAATTTTTCCAGAACCCGACTTAAAGTAGATTCTACTATCTTATTATGCACTATTTTCATCTCAGCCGAATCTCAACTGTTTTATCCTTTCGGGTGATATCCATCTTAGCGGTGGACAAAACGAAATCGGAAGTCTCCAGCTTATCCCCGGAGCTTGATTGAATCTCCCCTGCCGGTGTAGCTACCGCAAAGGCAATAAGTTTTTTCTCCCGGTCGATGAGCACCGGAATGACCTGTCTCATTTGAAGCTCCACCCCTTCTTTGAACCTTACCTTGATCGGCACCATATCATATATGCCGGATTTCTGGGTAATCTGGGTCACCCCAAAGGGGGTGTAAGCTATGCCTATTTTGTCTGTAAACCCGTCATACGAAATCTTTACCAGAGTCTGGTCGGTCTGAAGAATCGCATCCAGTTTCTTCTGGATGTATTCCTTTCCCTCTTTCTCGAATTGCAGTTTGCTTAAGTAGGCGTCATCATATTTATATTCCGACTTGGCCTGTTCCAGATACCGTTTCATCTCCGGCTCGGAAAACGCCGTAGATTGTCGCAACATATCGCCGAGGTAGACACCGTCTTTGAAGATTTTTTCTTTCCATTCAGGCATTACCTCATCCAACAACAACGCCTGGCATGCGCCTAACTCGTATAATTTGAAACGAAGTGGTCCCGAGCCGAACTTGTTTCCGAAACGATCATCGTTTACCGCCACCACGTTGACCATGTTATTCATTCGGTCGAGAAATTTCTTGGGCAAAACACCCCGATAACCATCAAACCCGTTCTGGTAATACATCTCCCGGATAGGTTCTACCGCTTCCCCTGATTTCAAAAACTTGTACTCCACATATTTTGCGGTTCCCTCCGCATACTCATTTAAATTCTCATACTCCACGCAGTTGCTGTCTAAAAGGGATTGTCTAAATCTCCGCACCGCTGTGAACTCCTTGATCTTTTCCTTCCTGACCGAGGGTTCCGTGGATAGCAGGGCATCTTTCAGAATGTTGCCTTCCAGAACATAGAGGGCATTGTTCACCGGGTCCAGCAGGGGATATTGGGAGATCACCATCTCGTTGGCACTCTTTTCCGGTGCCATTTTGCTTTGATAGACATGGAAAGCTTCGTGTAGAATCAAGGTAAGCTTATCATACGGCGAGGGGATAAAAGACCAGCTCTTCAGCCAGGTTTCTGTGAATTCTTTGCTTCTCTGGGTCAGCACGTCCTGCAACTGGTTTCGCATGGAGGAAAACGGGTCCGCTACCACTAGAACCGGGATACTGTCGATCTCGCTGGAGGTATTCTGATCGTCGATGGTGAACATGGTGGAATCGTTTCTGAAGTAAATAGTCTCGTTTCCTAAAGGATTGAAACCTGAGTATTCGGAAAATCCTTCGGGCTGGTGGGGAAAGTTGATCAGCAGTTCCTGAACATTGGGCCGGTAGAAGAGTATCGGTGTCTTCTGGAAATCCCAGCCGGGATAAAGCTCCCTTCCCAGACTGCTGGTGATATTCCGGCATTCCTTGAGCGAAACGAGTAACAGCGGATCGATCCTCAATTCGGTAAACTGTTCCGAGAAAGCAGTGGAGATACAGATTAGCAGTAAAAAACACACTAGCGGGATTAGGGATCGATGCTTCTTTTTCATTCTGGGTTTTCTCATTTTTTAGATTGTCAGACAGCATCGGTACTTCTCTCCAGTACCGGTAGCTATCCCGCATGATCAACAATCAGGTTGCTAGCCGCACATATTTGAATTACGGCACTTCGATGTGATCGAAAACCTTCTTTACGATATCCTCGGAGGTGATCCCTTCCGCTTCCGCTTCGTAGGTGACGATGACCCGGTGCCTTAGAACGTCCATACCGATGGCTTTTATATCCTCGGGGGTAACGTATCCCCTTCCTTTCAGAAATGCATGCGCTTTTGCCGCCAAATTCAGATAGATGGATGCTCGCGGCGAAGCGCCATAGGCGATCAAGTCCTTAAGATCGATTTTGTACTCTTCCGGATTGCGCGTGGCGAAGACGATGTTTAGAATGTAATCCTTGATCTTCTCGTCCACGTAAATCTGTCCCACCACCTCCCGGGCTTTGAGTATATCTTTGGGTGAAATCACCTTTTTAACCTCGGGAAAACCTACTTCGGCGTTACGGTCGATGATCTCCAATTCCTCTTTCTTGTTGGGATAGGTGATGGAAAGTTTGAGCATGAACCGGTCTACCTGGGCTTCGGGGAGCGGGTAGGTTCCTTCCTGTTCTATGGGGTTTTGGGTGGCCATGACCAAAAAAGGATCGTCCAGCTTGAAACTATTCTCCCCGATGGTCACCTGCCTCTCCTGCATTGCTTCCAAAAGGGCGCTTTGGACTTTGGCTGGCGCCCGGTTTATCTCGTCGGCTAAAATCAGGTTGGTAAAAAGAGGTCCCTTTTTCGTGGTGAAAGTTCCGCTCTGGGGGTTGTAGATCATGGTGCCGATGAGATCTGCGGGCAAGAGATCGGGGGTGAACTGAATCCTCTGGAATTTAGTTTGAATGGCATCGGATAGCGTTTTGATGGAAAGGGTCTTGGCCAGACCCGGCACTCCCTCGAGCAATATATGCCCGTTGGCTAAAATACCTATCAATAACCTCTCTACCAGATACTTCTGTCCCACGATCACTTTCCCCATCTCCACCATAAGCTCCCGCACAAACAAGCTTTCCTTCTCTACTTTTTCCTGAATCGCCTTTATATCCGAAGCGGTTTGAGCAGTTCCTTCTTGCATACCTTCCTCCCAGAAACGGTTGATCCTTAATTTCTTCCCCTGAAGAATGAGCTCAAAGCTTCATTCCTCTGTCCCCCTCTCCATATCATGGAAAGGGATTCATAGGGGGTGAGGTTTACAATATTTTCCAGATATATAATACTTAGATCATCCTCTACCTATTAAATTCTTGAGTTTTATAAATTACTGCCAGCGCAGTTTATTTTGTTCTAAATTTTACATCCCCTCATCCATTTTGTTCCAGAAATTTCCTTACCATGTTTAATATTTGATCACGCTTTTCCTTTTCCAATCTTTCCCCGGCGAACTTAGCCCGATCGCAGGTCGAGAGCACCTCCCGCAAAAGAGAAATCTTTTCGGGAGTCAGATCCAGGCTCGAAAAGGAGCGGATGATGTCGTCGGTGGTTTTACCGGAGGTGACGATTTGATATTTCGATTCCAAGTATCCGGTGAGCAGTCTATAAATATCCGTGGAAAAATTATCTGATCGCCCCATCCGGACCTGCTCCGAAAGCTCATCTAGACCTCTTAATGATTTTTCTTCCAAGGATTCCGGTTTTGGTTCGATCTTTTCCGTTTCTGTGATCTTGGAAAGATCGATTCGCTTTGCCCTTTTTCGGGAGGAGTATCTCACATAAGCCAATACTAGAAATATCGCGATAATTAAGGCAGGCTTGTAACCGGATCTGCTTCTTTCGTTGGCTGGAGTTATCTGCACCTGGATGGGTTGAGTAGAAAGGGAAGAACTATCCTGAGTCATATTGTCGATATAGTCGACTTTAACTGGCCCGATCCTTCCCGTTCCGGTCTGGAGCGGCTTCAATACAAAACGGAAGGTTTTAAGTGATCTGGTTATCCCCTGCTCGATTTTGGATTCATTCAGAGATGAGCTTTCGAATATTTCCAGATTCTCGCATTGCGGGGGGATAATGGGCGTTATGCTGAACCTTCTCTGCTCCCCCTCCCAGCTTGCCTGTACGGTCAATGTCAAATTCTGGTTTAACGGAATATTGGACCGATCCACCGATGATTTCAGCTCGATTTTAGCCGGACTGAAGTTTGTTTGACATTGACCGGAGAAAGGCAGAAAAACCGCCAGAGCAAAAATTAAAATTGAGATGGAAAGAAATCGCATAGTTATAAAAGGTTTAAGGTTCAATGTTCAAAGGTTCAAGGGTTCAAAAGTTCAATCAATTCCCCCTCTTAGTTCTCCTCTCCTTTTATCGAGAGGGTAAGTCAAGGGGTGATGCTATTTTCTCTTTTAAATAGTTTTCTTTGTTTTAACTGTATTCTTAATTTTCTTCACTTTTTGTGTTTTGATTGGTTTTACTTTCTTTGCAGGCTTTTTTACTTTTTTCTCCGGCTTTTCCAGTGCTGTTTTGATCAAAATCGCCACCTCAGACGGACTTTCCGCTACTTTAATTCCTGCCCGATTGAATGCCGCGATCTTTTCCGCCGCTGTGCCGCTTCCTCCGGCTATTATAGCTCCGGCGTGCCCCATTCTTTTTCCCGGAGGAGCTGTACGTCCGGCTACGAAAGCTACCACCGGTTTGGTCATATTCTTCTTTATATACGCTGCTGCATCCTCCTCGTCGGTCCCGCCGATCTCACCGATCAAAACCACTGCTTCAGTCTGCGGATCTTTTTCAAATAGTTCCAAAACGTCCAAAAAGCCTGTCCCTACTATCGGATCCCCGCCGATTCCCAGACAGGTGGACTGGCCGAATCCGTTATTGGTAAGATTATACACCACTTCATAGGTCAAAGTTCCACTGCGGGAGACTACCCCAATGCTCCCTTTCTTATGAATCTGTCCCGGCATTATGCCAACTTTGCTCAAGCCCGGCGAGATCAGACCGGGTGTGTTCGGTCCCAAAAGTCTGGTTTTAGTTCCTTTAAGATAACCATAAACCTTAAGCATGTCCAGAGCCGGGACCCCTTCGCTGATACACACCACCAGATCGACTCCAGCATCTGCAGCTTCGTAAATGGCATCCACGGCGAACTTGGAAGGAACGTAGATGACCGAGGTATTGGCACCGGTGGCATCCTTTGCCTCCTTGACCGAATTAAAAACCGGCACCCCTTCCACTTTTTCGCCTGCTCTACCCGGTGTAACCCCTGCTACGATTTTGGTCCCGTAATCCAGCATCTGCTTGGTATGAAACGCCCCATCCCTGCCGGTGATCCCCTGGACGATCACTTTGGTATTTCGATCGATCAATATACTCATAAAAATTCCTTTTTAAATTAAAAAATCAAAATTCAAAGATCAAAATTACAATTCAAAAATGAAAATTTCCATTATCCAATTCATCATTCAATTTTGAATTTTAAACTGCAATTTTTCATTTTGCGCTTTTAACTTTGAATTGACTTTGACGATCTCACTAATCTTTCACTCATCTCAATGGATAGATGATGTAACTTACCCTCCAAACATCGACGTTTGTGTCATTCCCGAAAGCTCGATGGCCCGCTTCACCACCTCTTCCATAGAGCTGGTGGTGGAAAGGTGAATCTCCTCCAGTATCTTTCTGGCTTCCTCCTCGTTGGTGCCGGTCAATCTTACTACAATGGGGACGTTTGGTTTCAGGTGCTTGACCGCTTGGACGATTCCCTGGGCCACATCATCACACCGGGTGATCCCTCCAAAAACGTTAAACAGGATCGCCTTTACATTGTGATCTTTAAGGACTATGCTCATGGCATTGACCACCTTCTCCGGGTTGGAGCTTCCTCCGATGTCTAGGAAATTCGCCGGCTCTGCCCCATATCTTTTAACCAGATCCATGGTCGCCATGGCCAATCCGGCACCGTTAACAATGCAGCCTATATTTCCATCCAGTTTCACATAGGAAAGGTCTTTTTTTCGGGCTTCGATTTCGGCTTTATCCTCCGCATCTAAGTCCCGCAATACCTTCAATTCCGGGTGCCTGAACAAACCACTGTCATCCAAGTTGATTTTGGCATCTATCGCCCATAGTTCTCCTGCCGGCGTGGTGATCAATGGATTTATCTCGACCAGTGAACAATCGTTCTCCCAAAAGACTTGATAGAGCTTCATGATCGCCGGAACAGCTTGATTGGCAATCTTTCTGTCGGGATAAAGCAGATACGCCAGATTCCGAGCCTGGAAATTGTGCAGCCCCATAATTGGATCCACAGGCAACCGGTGAATCTTCTCCGGATTAATTTTAGCCACCTCCTCGATGTCTATCCCTCCGGCGGATGATACCATGATCACCGGCTTTTTGATCTTCCGGTCGACGATCACCCCCAGATAAGATTCTGACGCAATCTCCTTACATTCGGTCACCAAAACTTTCTTGACCAAAAGCCCTTTAATTTCCATTCCCAAAATACCCGAAGCCATCTCTTTAGCTAAATCCGGATTCTCTGCCCTTTTTATCCCTCCGGCTTTTCCCCTCCCCCCCACTAGCACCTGAGCTTTTATCATCACCGGTTTACCGATCCTTGCGGCAATCTCTTTGGCTTCGTCAGGCGTGGTGGCAACTTCTCCCGCCGGAACCGGAATCCCGTATTTGTTGAATATATGCCGGGCTTGATATTCGTGTATCTTCATCTAAACTCCCTTACGTTAAGTTCTCTGCCATCTCCCACTCAGTTCCTCTCTAAAGAAATGTCCACTGTCAACAGTCCACAATCCATGGTGAAAACAGATTTTACTATGGACCGTGGACTGTCGGCTATGGACGATTTTTATTCCAGACTCGGTTTATTAGTTGGGAGATTCTTCATAAAAAAATCTGCTTCCTTGAGCAGTCTTTCTTTTGAATTCAACTCCGGCTCATCCAGAACCATCTCCAGAAGATAATTCAATATTTGTCCGATCAAAGGTGAAGGCGTGATGTTGAAAGTGCCCATGATATCATTCCCATTAACCGCTAAGTCTTTCAAACCAAAAGGAGGTTTTTTCTCTATCTCCAGTTTGATCCTCTCCTCCAGTTCGTCCACATCCTGGGTTCCTCCCCCCATCCCCTGTGCCACCACATCTGCCCGGCGTAAATCCAACAGTGGGAATATCATCTCCTCCCCCATTTTCCGGATGAGCCGCCTTACCCCTTTGTCGGTAACGCCGGTGGTGAACATGTGTTTGTCCACCAGCAGGCTCACCTGATCGATTATCTGATTGGAGTATCGCAGCCTTGACAAAACTTTCTGAACCAGCTTAGAACCCTTCTTTTCATGTCCATAAAAAGTGGCGCCGTCTTCGGTAAGCACCCGGACCTCGGGTTTGGATATGTCATGGAACAAAGCTGCCAGCCGGAGGACTAAATCCCGGGGAGCATTATCCATGGTTATTATGGAATGCTCGAAGACGTCGTAAGCGTGATACCCCCCCGGCTGCTCCACTCCCACGCTCAAAGACAACTCTGGAAGTATCTTTTCTAATAGCCCGACTTTCTGCATCAATCTGAAGCCGCTGCTGGGATATTTGGCTTTGAGTAATAATTTATTCAGCTCCTCCTGAATCCTTTCGGCGGAGACGTTGGTTATCAATTCCACATTTTCTTTCAAGCTTTCAAGAGTATTCTCCTCCAAGTCAAATTCGAAACGCGCGGAAAATTGGATGGCCCGGAGCATCCTCAATGGATCTTCCTTAAAAGAATCGGGATTGGTGATCCGGATCAGTCGATTCTTTATATCCTTCCGGCCTCCCAGAGGATCAACCAGCCTTCCGCTGGAGAGATCCTCGGCCATGGCATTTATGGTGAAATCCCGGCGGTTAAGATCATCCTCCACGCTTAGGTTGTGATCGTATTCCACCTTGAAATCCTTATGCCCTAAACCCGTGCTGACCTCTTTCCGGGGGATGGCAATGTCGAAGATTTGTTCCCCGCTGAATCTATGGGATGGCGAAAATTTTATCACCCCGAAGGATTTACCCACCAGGTCCACTTTCCCAAACCGGCACAAAAGCGAACACAGCTCCTCCAAGGGAATTCCCGTAACTAAGTAGTCTTTATCCTTATCCGGCAGGATGGGAGAGATATACTTATCCCGCACCGCTCCACCCACCTCGTAGATTTTCCCCTGGGTTAGAATCTCTTGGATGATCTCGTGATTTAATCCTGGTATCTTTTCCATCTATTTGAATATTTTGAATTTAGAATTGCAATTCTGCACTTTGCATTTTGCACTCTGCAATCTGCATTCTTGTTTATCTTTTTTCGCACCTTGCCTATGGTCTTCTATGTTGTCCCCGCCAAGCCAAAAAAGCTTGGCTACGCAAATCAATCAATATGAATATATTTATAACTAATTACATGTTTTTGAATTTTGAATTGCAATCTTGCATTTTGAATTTTAAATTTTATTTTAAAACTATCCTGGTCCCCGCCGTCCTCTTCTCCACCGCTTCATAGGCTTTGGGGATAGAGGTGATGATCACCTCTTTTCCTCCAGATTCCAGAAATGAAATCGCTGCCTCGATTTTGGGTCCCATGCTTCCCGGGGGAAACTGATTCTCCTTTTGATATTTTTTCGCCTGATCCACGGTCAAATTATCCAGATTGACCTGCAGGAGCGTGCCGTAGTTCAAAGCCACCTTCTCCACCTCGGTGAGGATCAAAAGCAGCTCCGCTCCTATGTCCCGGGCTAAGATGGCGGACGCCCGGTCCTTGTCTATAACCGCATCCACCCCCTCCAGATCACCGTCATCCATGACATATACCGGTATGCCTCCCCCGCCCGCCGCGATCACGATCACCCCGTTTTCCACCAAAGACTTTATGGTTTGTTTTTCCACTATTTCCAAAGGTTTGGGGGACGGAACCACCCTCCTCCACATCTTTCCCCGATCTTCTTTTACCACCCAGCCTCGATCTTTAGCCAGTTTCTTGGCTTCCTTCCGCGGATAGAACTGGCCGATGAATTTCGTCGGTTCTTTTATCGAGGGATCATCCTTATCCACCACCACCTGGGTGACGATGGTCGCTACATCCCGGTTTATCTTATCTTTTTTCAAGCGGTTTTGAAGCGACTGCTCGATCATGTATCCCATGCTCCCTTCGGTATCGGCTACGCAGATTCCCAGGGGAAGAACCGGGACCTTATCCCTCGCCAACTCCACTCGCAGGATGGCATTCCCCACCTGAGGTCCGTTACCATGGGTGATGGCTAAGTTGTAGCCATCCCTAATCAAGAGCACGATCCCGTTCAAACTCTCCCGGGTATTGGCAAACTGACGGGCTACCGTATCTTCTTCTTCTTTCTTGGTGATAGCATTTCCCCCCAAAGCCACCACTGCAGTCTTCTTGCTCATTTGTTTTGTCAAATTGCACTTGGTTTCTTGGAAAACCTCAACTCCCCCCTCCAGCTAAAAAGGAAACTCCCGCCAGGTCGGGGAAACTGGCGGGAAGATGAAATTTCTTAATCTGTCAGTTCAAAGAGATGCTAAGTATAGGAAAAACGAACTACCGCTTGGAACGTAAAATCTTCCCCATCACCTCTTCCAAATCCGGCTTTCCTATTTCTTGCAGGTCATAGCGTACTCTGACTAAAGGTTTGTTGATTTTAAGCAGCCGGGTTAAATCGATGGGGGTTCCGATGATCACCGCATCGCATGGGATGGAATTGATGGTCGTCTCCAGGTCTTTTATCTCCTTGGCGCTGTAACCCAAAGCCGGGAGCAAAGGACCGATGTGGGGATATTTCTCGAAAGCTTTCTTTATCTCGCCTTTCACCCAGGGGCGCGGATCGATGGTCTCTTTGGCTCCGAATTTATCCGCCGCTATCACCCCGGCGCCGTAGGTCATTCCACCATGGGTTAAAGTCGGTCCATCCTCCACCACCAGCACCCTCTTTCCCCGGATTCTTTCGGGATTGTTCAGGTATATGGGAGAAGCCGCTTCGATCATAACCGCATCCGGATTGGTTTTCCTAATGTTGAATCGAACCTGTTCGATATCCTGGTAGTCCGCCGAATCCACTTTGTTGATCAGCACCACATCCGCCAAAAGCAGATTGGTTTCGCTGGGGAAATAACTCAGCTCATCCCCGGGACGGTGAGGATCAACCACGGTGATGTGGAGATCCGGCCGGTAAAACGGGATGTCGTTGTTCCCGCCGTCCCACACGATCACCTTGGCTTCCTTTTCCGCTTCCGAGAGTATCACTCCATAATCCACTCCGGCATAAACAATGGTTCCTTCACGGATATGGGGCTCATACTCCTCCCGCTCCTCGATGGTGCAACGATGTTTGTCCAAGTCGGCTAAGGAAGCAAAGCGCTGGCAGATTTGCTTGGTGAGATCCCCGTACGGCATGGGATGCCTGATCACCACCGGCTTTATCCCCTTTGCTTTTAAAAGCTCGCATACTTTTCGGGTGGTCTGACTCTTCCCGCTGCCGGTCCGGGTGGCGCATACCGCAATCACCGGACGTTTGGACTTAAGGGTGGTGCTCTCCCGGCCTAAAAGCTTGAAATCGGCGCCGGCTGCCATTACCGCCGCACCCTTGTGCATCACATAATTGTAGGAGACGTCGCTGTACGAGAAAACCACCTCGTCTATTTTGTGTTTTTTTATCAGATCGACTAGATCATCTTCCGAAAGTATTGGAATACCCCGGGGATACAACTTACCGGCTAATTTAGCGGGATATTTACGATCTTCGATATTGGGTATCTGGGTGGCGGTGAAAGCTATAACCTCATACAGCGGATTATCGCGAAATACCGTGTTGAAGTTGTGAAAATCCCGTCCCGCCGCGCCCATGATCAAGACTTTTTTCTTCTGCATAAAACTTCCTTGGTTAGCAAGTTAATTCAACCACTATCGCTGGTGTATCGGTTTCGTCTGCCGGTCTTTTGATGATAAACGAAGGATAATTCCTTTCAGACCATGCGCAAACTTAGTCTTTTATAGCAAAACCTCCCATCTTTCTATATTGACCAAAACACTGACGGGCGTCCACACGGACGCCCACCGGTGTGTTGTTAATTAACCAATGGAAAGAACTTATGGCATCACATCGTCGATCTGTGCTTTCTGCAGTTTCCCGCTAAACTCGATGTAGATGGATTTCCATTCGGAAAAGACGTCCAAAGCTGCAGTTCCCGCCTCCCGGTGCCCGTTACCGGTCTGATTGGTTCCGCCGAACGGAAGGTGCACTTCGGCTCCGATGGTAGGGGCATTCACATAGAAAATTCCGGTGTAAGAGTCTCTCATCGCCCGGAAAGCTTTGTTCACATCCTGGGTATAGACCGAGGCAGAAAGTCCGTAAATCGTTCCGTTGTTTATCTCCACGGCCTGCTCCAGACTGTCACAGGGGATAATGGAGACGACCGGGCCGAATATCTCCTCCTGGGCTATTCGCATATGGGGATCCACGTCCCCGAAGATGGTCGGCTCATGGAAATAGCCATGGGCATAATTTCCGGCAGTCAAGCGGTTGCCGCCGCACAAAAGCTTCGCCTCTTTCTTGCCGATCTCCACGTATTCCATCACTGTTTTAAGCTGATCTTCGCATACCGAGGGACCCATCTCCACGCTCGGATCCAAGCCGTTTCCGACTTTTAAAACCCTGGTCCGGGCCACGTACTTTTCGGTGAATTCCTTTATGATTTTCCTGTGAACAATCACCCGGGAAGTGGCGGTGCATCTCTGGCCGGTGGTGCCGAACCCTCCCCATAGGGCTCCCTCGACCGCCAGATCGACTATGGCATCATCCATCACCATGATGGCATTCTTTCCCCCCATCTCTAAGTGAACGTGCCTAAAAGCCGGAGCACAGACTTCGGAGACCGTCCTCCCCACCTCCGTGGAGCCGGTAAAGGTGACCAGCTTTACGTCATCCGATTTCATTAAAGGCATTCCAACCGTTCCGCCGCTGCCGGTAACGAAATTCACCACCCCCTTGGGTATACCCGCCTCCTCACAGCATTTCACCAAATTGTAGGCAGAATGGGGGGTGAAGGTAGCGGGTTTGAATACCACAGTGTTACCGCAGATCAACGCCGGCATCATCTTCCACGAGGGGATGGCCATGGGGAAATTCCACGGGGTGATCAAAGCACAGACGCCTAAGGGTATCCGCACCGACATCTGGAACTTATTAGGCAGCTCGGAGGGGGTGGTCTGTCCGAATTGTCTTCGCCCCTCCCCCGCCATGTAGTAGCTCATGTCGATGGCTTCCTGAACGTCCCCTCTGGTCTCTTTCAGCACCTTGCCCATCTCCTGGGTCATCTGCCGGGCAAAATCCTCTTTATGTTTGATCAAAAGCTCCGCCAGCTTATAGATCATCTCCCCTCTTTTGGGGGCAGGCACCAGTCTCCATTTCTTGAAAGCTTCTCTGGCAGCATCGATAGCTCTTTTCACATCCACCTCGTTGGAAGCCTGAAAATGACCTAATACCTCCCGGTTGTCGGCCGGATTCCGGTTTTCGAACGTTTTCCCGGTAACCGAATCCACCCATTCCCCGTTTATATAGTTTTTAAAATACTTTGCATCTGCCATATAACCTCCTAAAAAGAATCTATTATATTTTTATCCTCTATATTTTCCATCTGTGAAAAAAGACAAAAATATCACCTTCTAAGAACCCCGACTTTATCCGTAAGTTCGGGATTTTCAGAACGTTAAATATAAATTCCCTATCCTGAATTGTCAACTATATTCGATTGGAAATCATTCAAAAGCTTCGGTAGAGAGTTGTTGAATAGATAACGAAATGATAACTGGAGAAGCTACTTTTTATCAAACTTTGTTAATACAGATTATTTGAATTGTTTTTGAATGTATATATGTCTGTTTATGAGACGCTAACTCATTTCTTCTCATGATCTTAACTATTCTTGACCCTGCAGATATTTCCATTTTTCCCCTGAATACAACTGAGTAGCCAGTTTCTCAAAAAAAGTTGTAGCTAACTTCTGTTTAGAAGAGGAGTTATACACTGCTTCAACTTTCTCGGGTTTATCCTTTCTTTTATAAAGATCATCCATACAATATATATAAATGTTAACACCTGCACTATCTTCCATAAAGATGGCGAAAGGTGGTGTTTCGATAGTTACTATAACATTTGAATCTTCTAAACAACGTACCAGAATCCCTTCCTGCATAAGCACCAGGATCGCAGAATCCCAAACCTGATTAATTGTAGTATAGGGAAAATTTTTCTGCTCACCTTTTGCTTTTATATCCGCAGTCCCAGGAACAATCAGACCAGTAAAATCGTGATCAAAGAGTAAATCCAGTTCAGTTCTACTTACTTTAGATGCACAGGAAAAAAACAGAGAAGAAAATATACTCGATAAAGCTAACAATATAAGGATTTTTCTTTTCATCACTTATCTGTTGGTTAAGGTTTCCGCTAAATTTTTAAAAAACTCTCGATCAACTGGCTCCATGTAGCCGCCTGACCGCAATCTTGTGGTTAAATATACTTCTGTGATGTTTGGATTAGTGGAGGTTTTCATGTAAACATTTATGTACACTTTAGCTTTCGATTCCTTATCCATGAGATAGAAGACAATTATTCCCGCTGATTCATTGGTATTGATTGTTGTGCCATTGGAAGTTTTTATGACCTCCTGCACAGAATTCCATACCTCATCCAAAGCATGCGGAAATGTTCTCTCCATTTCTGCAGGATACTCTGCAGTAGGAATATTAGGAGCACAACTCAAGCACAGAATCAATGTGCTGAAGAACAGCACTGGTAAATATATTTGGATAGTTGCCTTCACGGTAATCATTTCTCTCCCGATGATTTTCCGATTTCTTCTAAAGCTTTTCTAATCCTCTCCTCCAAGGGAGGATGTATACCATCTTCCTCTCTGAATTCTTCTCCAGCATAGCGCGGGGCGGGGCAAATCTTATTTATTTCTGCCTGCCTAAGTATTTCTTTCAGTTCGGGATAGATTTCGCAGGCGGTTTCATATTGCTGATTGGCTCCGGCTGAATCTCCTTGCTCCTTATACAAAGCAACTAACCCCAAGTGAGCTGAAATCAACACAGCTGTATCTTTGGACAAACCAATAGCCTTACCAAACTCCTCAATAGCCTTTTGAGATTCTCCTAACCTATAGTAATCTTGTCCTAAGTTGAGGTGAACATTGTCGTTATCTGGGTCAATTTGCAAAGCCCTATCCAATATCTCAACTGCTTTCTTTAGTTCTGGTTTAGTCCGTTTTTGAAGTGCTAATGAAAGCAGAAGATATGCCTGAGTATTACTAGTATCAATATTAACCGCCTTTTCCAACTGAATAATTGCATTTTCTATCTGGTGTTTGGATAGGTATAAACGACCTAATTCCACCCGGCTCTCTACATCGTTGGGATTAACTTTAAGAATTCGATTCAGATTTTCTATCCTTTCCTGAGTTGGAGGATCAGTATAAATTAAATTTTCTCGTCGGGTTGGACTATTTGAGCAAAAACAAAATATTAATTCCATCAACAAGATGAAAGAGAAACCATTTCCCAATATTCGAATATTCATTTCTTACTTGCCACTTTCATTCAAAATATCCACAAATCTCTTAGCTGTCTCCGAAAAAGATCTCCCTTTCTCACCTTCAAATAGGACGCTTAAAAGCAGGTCTTCAGTTTTTATTTCCAATATCTGAAAGGAGGCTATACGAACTAACAGCAACTTTTCAGACTCCTCCACAATCACCGTTCCGGTGATAATGGCATCAGCATTTACTAACTGACCTATCTGTAAAGCGTTAACCGAACCTTCTTCCTTTGTTTCTTTCTTCTTAGTGATCTGATCGCCCAGTGTTTTTTCCAGTGTCTCCCGACTGATGACA
The DNA here is from genome assembly GCA_903908285.1 of uncultured candidate division Zixibacteria bacterium. GTDB lineage: Bacteria > Zixibacteria > MSB-5A5 > MSB-5A5 > SM1-73 > CAIVRH01. The sequence continues at coordinate 14,350 of CAIVRH010000027.1, read as the reverse complement.
ACAAATCCTGACTGTAATAGCTTAATAGATAGCGCATCTTCTATGATTCTGGTAGTAAGAGGATTTGCCCCATTTAAGAAAATAGCTACAGTCTTCAAAGAATTCAATTCTAGTTGGACATCCTTTGAAGTCCCAACACTGGTAATCATAGTGCTATCTTCTTGAGCATTTAGCGGATTTGGAATTCCGATGAGAACAAACATAATCAAAAACAAAATAAACTTTTTGAAACATTGGCCACAAAACATGCCATCTCCCTTCTTATTCATTTTACTTAAATTTTTATTTATAGATTCATTAATGATAAAATGCCAAATCTTTATGCAAATCCTGCTTTAATTTCATTAAAATTTCGCGGCTACCAAGATTCCATCAGTTCAATCAATCTCGGTTTTGGATACATAAGTTGATAATTCCAATGATAAGAAACTGTTAACTAGTGGCTGCAACTTTCGCTTTACTTAATAGTACCTTGATTTCTAGCTGATAGATTACTCTAACTCCACCTAATATTACTTATGCCAATTAAATAACGGAGGTAGTTGTGGTAGAGAATACGTATTCATGGTAGGCAAACTCAATGTGCCCAAGTTAATTGATGTATTGTTATAGATAACATTGTACTGGTTTAAAGAACCATAACTTTGTGAAATCTGTCTACCTAAAGTTGACAGATTATTATCCGTGGGGTATATAGTCGTAACGCCATTAAGAGTCTGAGTCCGGTAGCTTTCGCGGATCATGGTTGTAGTGGATATGGTTGAATTTTCGGAATAATAATCACCCACAGGATAATTATGCATCATAAATCTCTCAGCAAAGCTGGTTGCAGGTGTGATGATCTCCACATGACGATAATAAGTTCCATAATCTGTTTTAATGTCGTCGGTATGTGTTCTGATTATATTTCCGGGTTCATTCCATTTTGAAGCAGATGTATTTAAAGTCTCACGATAATAGGCTGTTCCATTCTTAATGGGATAAGAGCCATGTCCCTCTAATCCCCAAGATGTTCGGCTTGCATACATACCCCTTTCAGGATCGTTCTTTAAATAAACAGGAGGATTCATGACCTGCATGGAGGTTCCAATATAGTCCAGAGTTTGCCTAAATTGATCAGCAGCTCCAACCATCGTTCCCATGATGGTTGAAGTAGTAGTGTACATTCGGCTTACACAGTTTCCAGCAGAGCCATAAGCCCATTCAAAGTAAGTTTCCGCCATTCCATTAGCACTTGTAGATACCACATTTGAAGATGCCCCTAAGACTGGGCTTGTTTGAGGATTATCTATGTTGGGCAGTGCAGAGATATATTCGTCCCTGATATCCATTCCGCTATTTAGTTCCCACTGTCGTGATTGTTGCCAAACATCATCATAGCTGAGCGATGTGTTCTGTAAATTCCATTGCCAATCATAATTCGGCTGCCACTTGTAGTTCCAATTGGTATTATTCGTTAACTGCCAATTGTAATCCCATTGATTCTGAGAATTCCATTGCCCGTAGGATTTCCAATTATAATCTGTTAGATCATAATGATTCCCTTGCCAATTGTAATCATCGAATGCTGAAAGTCCATTCACAACACATACCCCTTGACTAATCCCATTATTCAGAATTCCTCCCAATGAACTCGATATATATACTGAAGGTTTGGTTCCTTGTGTGTTTTTATCCTGATTCAACAGACTCCATTCTGCAATTGATTGGCTTACTCGGGAAGCGGTTTCCGGATCGAAACCCATAACTGGCGGTACCCAAAAAGTGACTATAGAAAGCAAACAAAATATAGCTATTGCAAAAGTCTTCTTGTTTCTCATATTATCCTCCTTGCTATCTTTCTATTTCTGTTCTTCAGTCGAATTCAAGGATTCCACCTGTTTAACTCGTTCTTCCAGTCCCGGTTCTGCATTGATAAGGCTAGAAAGATAACTGGTTTTGCTCAAACCAAGCCTATCTCTTATTGATATCAATTTCTGAAAAACGCTAATTAATGCATGAGGGTTATAACCAGAATTTTTAGAATATTGAATGGCTAAGGCATCCGCTTGCAATTCCTGTTTTCTTCCATATCCTTTTACCATAGATACATACATGGCATTTCCGATTGCCTCTCCTATCTGCCTACCCAGATCAATTGCTTGTTGAGTGTAAGATTGTGAATAATAGTTATTATAATAAGATGATCCATAGGCAGACTGAGTGGCTGCTCCCATAGCCGTTCCTAAAGCTGCACCAAGGAAAGCACCTGTAACTTGCCCGGCTATTTGTCTTCGGTGAGCAGCATAGATAAAATTGATTTGGTGGTTTTTACTGACATGCCCAATCTCATGGGCTAACACAGCAGCCAATTCCTCTTCGCTCTCAAGTATATCCAAAAGTCCAGTAGTTACATAAATGAAACCCTCGGCGGCTGAATAAGCGTTAATGGTAGGGTCGTTGATGATTCTAAAAGTGTAAGATGCATCTGGGCGATCGGAGTGCTGCGCAATCCTGTTCCCGATTTCATTTATACGCCTGTTCAGAGTTTGGTTGAACACAATAGTTTGGGTAGAGACTAATGTTCTATCAGCAAAAAAACCGAATTTCATGTTCCTACTAATCTCAGCCGTAACCATCGAATAGAATCCTAATAGGAACACTACCAAACCTATAATAACGCACTTTGCTTTCATTTTACACCTCTTAACTTATTATTTTTCTATTGATTCCGATATTTCCATTCTAACTTCCAACCCAATATGAAATCTGCAAATAACAACCACCTGATAGGATTTAAAACTTAACCTATTAGAAGGTATTGTCTTAGTAGCATCACATACTACAACATCTTAATCCTATTAATTTATTATGCTTATGTCTAAGCTTTCTCATTACTAAATATAGTAATACAAATTGCTATTGTCAAGATTATTTTTACTATTTTTGGGTAAGATGAAAAATAATCTAAGGACAAAGAAGATCAATTGATCTCCCACCGTAGGCACTTTAATCCAACTTATTTTGTCCTCTTTGCAATTGGGTGGGCTGCACTTTGGAGTAGTCACTGAGTCAATAAACGAAGAAATGTTTATAAATGGTCATCCTTCTCCCAAAATTTCCAGATTAAAGAGTTACTGATTTGTTATATCCTCTAGATCACTATTCGGTTAGATCACTATTCAGTCTGTTCTTTCTTCTCTTCCGGTGAAAGCAGGATGAAACGGTTATTTTTCCCTCTTTTCACCGTCAGCATGATCTCCTTTTTGTCTTTCACCTGATCCAAGCTCTTTTTGAAGTCATCCAAGTTCCGGATATCGAAATTCTCCACCTTTATTATGACGTCGTCCTCCTCCAGCATGGCGGTGCTGGCAGGTCCTCCTACTTCCACAAAGGAGACCATCACCCCTTCCTTGTCCTCCAACATATATTGTTGATATATGATATCGGTTATCTCTTCCACGGTAAAGCCATAGGGGGTTTCGAACTCATCCGCCTTTACCTTGGGCTGGATGGAGATGTTTACCATTATACTGGTATCCATGCTATTTCGGACAATCTTCAGGTTGGCAGGTTTACCCACCACGCTTTCCGAAACCAAGAACTGAAACTTGTTCAAATCCTCCTCTTTTTCCGCGGATATTTTCTGCCCGTTGTATTCCACCACGATATCACCCGGCTTGATCCCGGCTTTATGCGCCGGTGAATCGGATATGACATCCGAGATCAAAATCCCCTCCAGATGTGGATTGTTATAATACTTGGCATATTCCCGGCTCAAAGGCTGGATAGTCACCCCCAGGTAACCTCTCTGGATGGTGCCGCTGGCTAAAAGTTTGTTTTTCACCTCGTTGGCGGTATTGATCGGAATGGTGAAACCCTGCCCCCGGCCCAATCCGATGGAATTTATACCGATCACCTCTCCCCTCAAGTTCACCAGCGGACCGCCGGATGATCCCGGATCGATCGCTGCATCGGTCTGAATGAAATCGTTGATCAGCTGGGTCTCCACCGGCAAATTGGGGAGCACTCTCCCCTTTCCGCTGATGATGCCGAACGAGACGGTGCGGTCGAAACCATAAGGATTGCCCACCGCCACCACCCACTCTCCCACCTCGACTTTATCGGAATTACCGATTTTTGCCACCGAGAGCTCTTCTTCCGTTTTTATCTTGAGTAGGGCCAGATCGGTCTGCTTATCCGTGCCGATGATTTCTGCCGGATACTCCATCTTGCTGGGTAGGGTCACGATGATACTCTTGGCGTCATCCACCACATGCTCGTTGGTAAGGATTAACCCTTTTTTGTCCATGATCAAACCCGAAGCTAAGGATTTATATTTAATCTCCCCGGTCTTCTTCACCACTTCGATATGCACCACCGACGGTTTGATCTCATCCGATACGTGGATGATCATCTTCTGCAGATCGTCAAAAAGCTTGAGTGCATTTCCCTCGTCCTTACCCTGAACCGGCACCGAGTGGGTAAGGTTTAAGCTGAAGACTAAAAATATCCAGCTGAAAATAATAATCCGATTCGACTTTTTCATTCCCTTGCCTCCTGCCATAATTGGGTTGTTTCGGTTAATCTTACATGCCTATATAAACGCAGTCAAGTCCGCTTTCTTTTGATACAAATTTATTATATGTATCGGTAAATATCCCGGTCAAGTGAAAAAAGCGGTAACAAGAAGGAAGCCAAATTCTATCAACGGCGGCTTTACCTTTGCCTAAGTTATGTAGAGACATCTTTAACTGGTTATGAGTCTCAGCAAATGTGACAACCCTTTGATCTCCTGATTCTGCGGATTCAAACGATCCGGAAAATAGATTTTTTACATAGGTTGCAACAGATTGTCAGTTTGAGCGTATAATATGTTGCGTTTTATCTGCAGCTTTTTGCAGAGAACCGAAGAATAGCTAATCCGTATCTTGGGTTCTCTGGAAAGGTTTTGACTTATCAACATTGTTGAACACTTTTTCTTTTTAGGATCATAAACTCAGGGGCGTATAAATAAATTCTTAATGGTTTTGGGAGGGACGGGCTTGTCCGAACCAGAATTGATTGAAAAAGAAAAGAATTTCTTTTTCAGGATGAGAAGAACCGCAATATTTTCTCTTTTTGCCCTGCTTTTTATACTGGTGGGTATTTTCCTGGCAACCGGCTTTGAATGGTCCTCTCCATCTCATGGAAGAGTTCAGGCTGTCACCCCCTCCTATCAGGCGGCGAAGGAATCCAACCAGCTTTCGGAAACCAAAGATCAAATCCTGTCGGGACCGGAGAGTCCTTTTGTAAAGGTGGCGGAAATGGTAAGCCCGGCAGTGGTAAATATCAGCGCCGAAAAAAAAGTGAAAGGAAATTTTACGTATGGATTCGATCCGGAGGAAATACTTCGCCGGTTTTTCGGGGAGGTTCCGGATAATAATAGAAGACTGCCCGAGCAAAAAAGCCAGAGCTTAGGTTCGGGTTTCATCTTCAGGAAAGACGGATACATCTTGACCAACAATCACGTGGTAGCGGGTGCGGATAATATCTCGGTCAAATTTCCGGGCGGGGGCCAATATACCGCCAAAGTGGTAGGGTTGGATAAGGATACGGACATTGCTGTTTTAAAGATCGAGGTGAAGGAAGATCTGCCCGCGGTAATTTTCGGCGATTCCGATTCCTTGAAAGTCGGGGAATGGGTCATGGCTATCGGAAATCCGTTTCCCATATTGGGCTTGGATCGAACCGTTACCGTCGGGGTGGTCAGTGCCAAGGGAAGAGGAAATTTAAGGTTCGGTCCGGGTGAAGAGACTCCCCAATATCAGAACTATATTCAAACCGATGCTTCCATCAATCCGGGGAACAGCGGGGGACCCTTAGTGAACATTCATGGAGAGGTGATCGGGATAAACGCTGCATTAACTAATCCTAATGGTGAAGCGGTCAACATCGGGATAGGATTTGCCGTTCCCATAAATTTAGCCAAATCGGTGATACCGGATCTGGTGGAAAAGGGAAAAGTATCCCGGGGATATCTGGGGATAAGTTTTCAGGAAATCAACCAGAATACCGCCGAGGCACTAAATCTTCCTTCAGTCGAAGGAGTTCTGGTGCAGAGGGTCATGCCCAACACACCGGCAGACAATGCCGGGATAAAGACCGGTGACGTTGTCACCCAATTCAACGGCAAGAAAGTAACCAACGGATCACAGTTCATGATGATGGTGGCAGAGGTAAATCCGGGCCAGGAGGTTACTCTCAAAATTTTACGGAACGGCAAGGAGTTCACCAAGAATTTGGAATTGGCTGACCGGGATAAATCGCTTGCGCAAACCGAAGAACCCAATCCCGTAGAGGAAAAGAAGGAAGACTGGTTGGGTTTGCAGGTTACTACATCTACTAAAGAGTTAGCGGCTCAATTTGAAGTGAAATTTCGTCCGGGTGCGATAGTGTTGGAAGTCGGTGCCGGAAGCTTGGCGGAACAGGCGGGATTCTTATCCGGCGACATTGTCGGGAAGATAAACGATCAGGAGATTATGGACTTGGAAGCTTATCAAAAGACGCTGGAATCTTTGAAAAACCAGAACAAAGCCATTCTATTCTTGATCTACCGAAACGGTGAACCGTTTTTCACCACAGTCAAAGCCGAATAATATTTCGTATTTATTGGTTTAATACTTGAAGTTTGAATCTTGGATTTAGATTTTGTTGTTTTCGACCTGACACCTATAACCTATAACCTAATACCTCGCTTTTAGCGACAAAGGAGGTTTACTTCGCAATTGACAAAGCAGGCAAGAAGGTACAGGGACGAGGATAGATCTTTAGATCTCTACTTAAGGGAGATCGGCGAGACCCCTCTGATTAACGCTGAACAGGAGGTGGAATTAGCCAAAAAGATCAAGCTGGGAGATCAAAGCGCTCTGGAAAAATTGACCAAAGCCAACCTGAGATTTGTAGTCTCGGTGGCTAAACAATATCAAAACCAGGGACTCTCCTTAGCGGATCTGATCAACGAGGGTAACATCGGGCTGATCAAAGCCGCCAAAAGATTCGATGAGACCCGCGGGTTCAAATTCATCTCCTATGCGGTCTGGTGGATCCGGCAGGCAATACTGCAGGCTTTAGCCGAGCAGTCGCGTATTGTGCGATTGCCCTTGAACCGGGTGGGAACTTTGCACAAGATCGGCAAGATCTCCTCCTCTTTGGAGCAGGAATACGGAAGGGAACCCTCCCCCGACGAGATCGCCAAAGAGCTGTCGCTATCGGCAGTCGAGGTGACGGACACCTTAAAAATCTCCAACAGCCATCTATCTTTGGATGCTCCGTTCTCGGTATCGGAGGACAATAGCCTGATGGACGTGCTGGAGGATGAATTCCAGCCGGCACCGGATGAAGCTCTCTTGGACGAGTCATTACGGCTGGAGATCGAGCGGGCGCTGGATACACTTTCTCCCCGGGAAGCCGAGGTGATCAATCTCTATTTCGGGTTGAGCCAGGAGAAGGCTTTGACCTTGGAAGAGATCGGAGCCAGGTTCAGTTTGACCCGGGAGAGGGTCCGTCAGATCAAGGAGAAGGCAATCCGCCGGCTAAGACATGCTTCCCGTTCCAAATCCCTGCGCGCTTATCTGAATTGACAATCGAAAATATTCTTTACGATAAAAAGCCTCTCGCCAAATGCGAGGGGCTTTTTTGTTTGTGTTTCCTCTCCCCTGGTGGGCTGTGTCATAATGTAGCGGGCAGACGCCCGCCCCCGGACGGGAGCCCGTACGGGGGAACCATCCGCTCGTCTGGGCGGTGCAATTCACGGTTCGCTTTTGCTCCCTTCGACTTTGCTCAGGGACAGTGAGCGAAGCCGAACTGTCACCATCCTGAGTTTATCTAAGGATCGCACACAACATATGTAGTCGGATATCCTTCAGATCCGCAGGAAATCCAACCGCCACAAAACATGGTACAAATAGTTGGGAACTCCTTCCTTCGACCCTAAGGTCTCACTTCGGGCTGAGCGCACTCAGTGCGAAGTAGGACGAAGTGCAGAATTGATCTCAATTTCCGGACTTACTGGACTTACTGGACTTGCGGATTTCATTTTTTTCATTTTTTCAATGCCCTGCGAACCGGACTTGGGGGACATGGGGGACTTGGGGGTGGTGGTTTTTAATTTTTTACTCACTTTTATCGCCAGTTAAGAGTTCAAAGGTTCAATTAAAGACAAGTAACACATTCTGTACATTCGGAAAGGGTGTATGCAAAATACACTCCGTCTCTCATATATTAGGGAGCTGTCCTTTTAACCACCGAAGTTGGACTTCGAAGCTCAGTATTAAGAGTGATTTTGTACCTGGTAAGAGAGAACATGGTTGAGTTTGTTGACCTGCGCAATCTGAAGATTGCGGCTACCAACCCAATACTTCACTGTGACAAACTCTTGAAACGAAGAGGAGGATATTATAGGTTGTTGTCGGGCAGTCTGTTGACAGCCCGACCTACAGATCTTTTTTCGTTTATGGTATTGTTAACAGAGAAATACCCCGAAGGGGTAAGACGTTTATAGCAAATATGCTTGTTGAATAATGTACGTCCTACGGACGAAGAAAAGATAGGATATATGAACATTGCTATAAACGTTTAATGCCTTCGGCATTTTGTTATGTTATAGCTTCTTTCACTATGGATACACGAATTCAAACGCTATGGAGAAATTCGGACTTCCATTTTCTTTGTTTAGGTTTTAACGGTGGACAGTGGACGGTGGACGGCGGACTTGTCCTGAGCGAAGTCGAAGGGCTGCGGACTATGGACGTTTTTCCATCTGTCATAATTCATTTTTGGGAAGATTTCCCTTGCTTTTACTGACTTTTAAGTTATAATATAGCAAAATTCAAGAAATATCTTAGGTCATAGGTTTAAACCTTGAACCTTAAACATTGAACTTTAAACGTTTTTTTCTTTAGGAGGTTTCCGCCAATGAAAAAACTCTTAATAATTACCCTCTTTATCTTCTGGATTGTGCCTGCTTTTGCACAAATAACCCAGATAAACCCCGATTCTATTCCTTTTGCTCCTGCGGTCAACTATGGAGCAGGAGTTAATCCTTGGTCAGTTTTCTGTGCGGACTTGGATGGGGACAACGATTTGGACTTAGCTGTGGCAAATATTAATGGCGACAATATCTCCATCTTAAAGAACAACGGAGACGGCACCTTTGCCACCGCGGTCAACTATGGGGCAGGAGATGGTCCTTATTCTATTTTCTGTGCGGACTTGGATGGGGACAACGATCTGGACTTAGCAGTGACAAATTGTCATAGCGGCAATGTCTCCATCTTAAAGAACAACGGAAATGGCACCTTCGCTAGTGCGGTCAACTATGTAGCAGGGACTGCAACTGTTTTCTGTGCGGACTTAGATGGGGATGGTGATCAGGACTTGGCAGTGGCAAATTACCCGAGCGACAATGTCTCAATTTTGAAGAACAACGGAGATGGCACCTTTGATATTGCAGTAAACTATGGGACAGGAGATGGCCCTTTTTCTGTTTTCTGTGCGGATTTGGATGGGGACAACGATTTGGACTTAGCTGTAGCAAATGAAGGCGATAATATCTCCATCTTGAAGAACAATGGAAATGGTACCTTTGCCACCGCGATCAACTATGGGGCAGGAAACGGTCCTTTATCTATTTTCTGTGCAGACTTAGATAATGATAATGATCTGGACTTAGCTGTGGCAAATTGGTACTATAGCTCCTACCCATACTGCGATGTTTCTATCTTGAAGAACAACGGGGACGGAACCTTTCAAACCAAGGTCGACTATAGGACAGGACGTATGCCTAGTTCTGTTTTCTGTGCGGACTTGGATGGGGACAACGATTTGGACTTAGCTGTGGCAAATACCGAGAGCGATAATGTCTCCATCTTAAAGAACAACGGGGATGGGACTTTTCAGAGTGCTGTATACTATGGGGCAGGAGATTATCCTCATTCTGTTTTCTGTGCGGACCTGGATGGTGACAACGATTTGGATTTAGCGGTGGCAAATGGGTATAGCAACAATGTCTCCATCCTGATCAATCTAACCCCACAGGATCCCAGGCAAAATTTAATTGCTGCCATAGATGAACTTGAGAATGCTATCAAAGCAAGGGATTATCTTATTGCCCAAGACTTTTCCTGGACAATGGTATATGCCTACAAGTCTGTTCATGACCTCGACGCGATGTGGACTATAATAGGTGGGTTGGAGCTAGTATATACTGCCGTTACATTGCTTTACAATGTAAGTAACATTGTGGATAATGTGCATGGCGGATATACACTACTAAGTCTGAAAAATGTGGGACCCGTAGCAGACTGGATTACTTGCACTAGTATAGAACAATCAATCAACTTCATTGAAGAACAGCAAAAACATCTAATTTGGGCGCAAACTTTGGAGCGAATAGATAATTTTAACGACGTAAATTTGTACGGTAACATATACGATCTGATAATGACTGATCCCACGTCGATTCAAATCCAAAGCATAATTGACCAAGTAACGCAAACATGTTCAAATCTAAGGCAATATGTTCAGAACCATAATTACAACGATGCCACCTCATTCAATCAGCTTATCAGGAATGTTAGAGCACTTGCGCAAGATATAAGGAATAGCAATGAAGAAGGAGAAAAGACAGTGGTTAAGTGGTACTGTCCAACTTCTCACTCTGATATAAACCCACCGATACCAGAAAAAGTCTACAATATCGTTAATCTCGGTGATTGGACTACGAACTACGGGAATTCTTCCTACTATAATACCATGTATTCTATGTGGGAAGAATTGACAAATAGTAGGCGTACTAACCTTACTGGTTACGCCAACACGGTTCTTGTAGCTGGGATAGGATTATCTATAAAAACAGGATTGGTTGCTTTCTTTTCCTTTGGTACACTTGCAGGTCCAGAGACTGCCTTAGCTCTTAGTGCTTTCGGAATGATTACGACTTCAGCAACTGCAACTTACAAGGAAGCAGATGCCAGCGCTGCAGCCTCCTCGCTAATCGATGTCCTGCAGGTTGTGATTCCCGCCACCCAAAGAGATCTGATAGAAATGGACATGATGCTAAATGATGTTAAGACGTATGTCGAAAGATCCATGGATCCTGCGTACCCACCGGATGCTTTCCCATTCGGCATAGCGCTCATTTACGATATGGATATCCCTCATACTGTATATCACTCAGGAGATGCACCTGTGCTAATAGAGGGGACAGTCAAATTAAACAACCATGGTCCTTACGAAGGAAAGGCGAATTTGTATTTCGAGGTTAAGGCTAGAAGCGGACCTCTCAGAGATCAGACTATATCCATTGCCTCAATCGCTGAACCTGTTAATGTCCAGGTATTACAATCTGTCCAAATTCCATTCAGCATTACAGTGCCTCAGTCCAGGTTATCGGGAGGGCAGGGTAAATTTAAGCTCATCCCCCATGCAACCATAGGAGCTGGAAGGTTTAGCCTTAGCACCGTTACCCCTCCTGATCTGTACTTCGAAGTTATTGAGACAGATAAGCAAAAGAATTTAGGAGGCACGGATGTTTTCAATTTAGTCATGCAAGACTCCATAGGACAAGGGGACTCGCTGTCTGCTAGTTACACCTCAAACGGCTACGAGACTGAATTCTGGCTCGATCACACTGAAGGGAACATGACCCTGCACTTATATGACAATGCCGGAAATCATACAGGTTACAATTATGAGACACAGCAGATCGAGACCGAAATACCTGGTTCTTCTTATATTGGCTCATCCTTATCAACAGACGTAATCGCGATTACTGGTTCTATGAGCCAGCAATACACAGTACAAGTCAAGGGTATAGCGATTGATGGAAAACAGCCATTCTATGTTACGGCTGTGGAGGTCCCCGAGCATCCACCCTCTTTAATGACTGCACCACCTGGTTTAGTGGCTACTGGATTCCTTGGAGATACGATAAGTGTCTCTTTCGAGATTTTTGAAACTGGATGTCACCACCAGATTAATGGCTTGACATTGTCAGCTTCTGACTTTGTGGGGGGTAGCGGGTCCATTCCTTCGTCAAATGTGGTCTTTGATTTACCGATAGATTCTATTCCTGCGTGCCAAAATATAGTCGCACGGGCAAAAATATCAATTCCAATCGATGTGCCGATTAACGACTATATTGGTTCCTTTAGCGTTAATTCACTTAATGGAGGAAGTGATCAGATTTCGCTGACCATACATTTGGAAAACCCGCCTAACAAGCCAACAACTCCATCTGGACCATTAGTTGGATTAACGAACATGGATTACCAATACACTTCTATCTCAGTAGATCCCGAAAATGATTCGGTATTTTATCTCTTTGATTGGGGTGATAGTTCTCACCATATTTGGACAAGCCAAGTTCAGAGCGCAGAACCATGCACTGTTTCACATGCATGGGAATATGCGGGTTCTTACTATGTCAAAGTGAAGGCTATGGATATTTGGTGCTTGCAAAGCGGTTATTCTGATTCCATCCTTGTAACAATATCACTCTTGCGCGGCGACGCCAACGGGGATGGGTTGATAGATGTTGGAGACGTAGTCTATTTAATAAACTATCTTTTCAAAAATGGACCCGCTCCCAATCCCTTACAAGCAGGTGACGTGAATTGTGATGGCTTAGATGATGTGGGTGATGTGGTTTATCTTATAAATTACCTATTCAAATCAGGTCCTACTCCATGCAGTAAATAGAAAGAACATTTCCCGATGAATCGGAGAGCTACAAAAAACCCCCATCCCTGTAGCAAATGAATGGGGGTTTTTGTTGGGGCTTTTCTACCTAATCTTCTCCTTTAGTTCTTCCATTTGTTGCTTCAAATCTTGCATTTCCTCTTTTAAATTCTGCAGCTCATCCTTCAGATCGGATGAGGCTTCCTCTCTCCATTGCATATCCGGCGCCTGGAGATTTTTCTTGAATACCTTCACGTTGTCCATGCCGCTGAAATCAAAGCTGCGTTCCCCTTTCCCTTTCTCCACCTCCACCGCAAAGGTTTGGGGCTGGTGATTACGCATTACTTTTATATTTACTTTATCCCCTTCATGTTTCTCCGAAATGGCACTGGTCAATTCCTGCGTATCTTCGATCTTTTCTCCATCCACCTCCACCACCACATCGCCGGCTTTAAGTCCGGCTTTTTGCGCGGGCATATCTTCTTCCACCTCGGTAATCAAAGCGCCTTCTCCATCCGTCACCCCAAAATAGTCGCCTAATTGTTCGGAGAGGTCCTGAACTTTAACCCCGATTCGGCTGCCGGAGAAGTAACTGAAATAGTGAGCGTTGGGGCCTAAAGCTTTGGCTGTACCCGGGGGGAGGTTTAAAGCCTGCTCAGTAAAGAAGTCGCCCTCCGGTGACTGGTCCAAGGTGACGGTTATTACTTTTTCTTTTCCTTCACGCGAGATTTTCAGCTTTACCACTTCGCCCGGAGATGTCGTTCTTACCATCTTTTTTAGCTGGGAAGAATCTTTAACTTTCTCGAAAGTTCCTTTCTCGTCTTTACCTGCAAATCCTACAATCACATCTTTTGACTCAATTCCCGCCTTTTCCGCCGGACTATCCCCGACCACATCCGTCACCAGCACCCCTTCGGTGGATTTTAAATCCATGGCATCTTTCATATCCGGGCTGATGTCCTGTAAGTAGACCCCCAGCCAGCCGCCACTGAGCTTTTCCGGTGGCTCCTTTGCCGCAATGCAGCTTGCCACTAAGCCTATCAACAACACCATCATAATCAGGGCAATTGTTCTCTTTTTTGACATGGGAAAAATCTCCTTTCAAGTTTGGTTCATTTTTTGTTTTCGATTGTTTTTACAAATGGCTGTAAAAAAAGTTCCAGCCATTATTTAATAATTGTCTTAAAGCTGTTTTTTAAATATTTCTGACAAATCGAATATTTTTGCTAAAGGAATCTTGCTAAATGCCGAACAAGTTAATAGAAATTGGGGCTAAGAAAGAGTTGAATAGTTCAAATCCCCAAAAGAGGAGTTAAAAAGTCGGAACATAGAGTTTACAAAGCATCACTAAACATAGAAAAAATAAGGCAGATCCGTCCCCGAAAAACCGTCCCCAAAAAAAGGGTAAAAACTTAAAACGGCGGGTCTGCTTTTTTATTTTCCCCAAAAGAAGGCCCCTTTGGATATGATCCAAAGGGGTTTTTAATTTGTTTATTCTGATTCACCATGAACCGCATGGTTAATGGTGGAGCCGATCCCGCCGATGGCGGGATGACCTCACCCCAGCTAAAGTGGGGGTCGTTCTCCCAACCGTATTATTCAAAGTGGAGACGATCCCGCCGATGGCGGGATGACCTCACCCCAGCTAAAG
>CAIVRH010000026.1 GCA_903908285.1 uncultured candidate division Zixibacteria bacterium | reverse complement strand
AATCAAGAGATACAAGAGTGGAAGAGCTTTCAGGGAACTGTTAGATAGAAGTAATAATACTAAGTAGTTTTGAAACCGGAGAGATGTCCGAGTTGGTCTAAGGAGCACGCCTGGCCACCGCCTGTGGCGGGGTCCCGCCAAAGGCGGGAAGAGCGTGTAGAGAATTGCTAGATAGTAGTAATGTTTTAGAATAGTTTTTGAAACCGGAGAGATGTCCGAGTTGGTCGAAGGAGCACGCCTGGAGAGCGTGTAGGGCCCAAAAGGTCCTCCTGGGTTCGAACCCCAGTCTCTCCGCTTTATAATTCATACTCTTTTTGTGTCAGGAGTAGCTCATAACGATACCCAAAGGTCCTCCTGGGTTTCCTTCGACTCGTCCTTTGGACTCTCTCCCTTCGGTCTGAGCTCAGGGTCGAAGACAGGAACTAACGACGAACCCAAACTCTCCGCCATGAACCATTCAGTTCATGGCGCTGCTTATTATCACACACCATTTGCATCAGGAGTAGATACTGACGCAACGTAGATGGCTTTACCGTTATCCCCTTTTTTTCTCCACTAACCAATTTACTCAATAACCGAAAGATTACTTGATTTGGCAATTGATTGAATTTAAGATCAATACGGTTTGCCGGGAACAATTAAACCTTTCTGCGGGATTAATGTCTATTACATGGGAAAAGATAGAGGCGAAAGCAAGTGTTTTCTTCTAATCGGAGAGCCTTCGTGCTATTAACGATTCACCAAGTGAGGAAACATTCCGATCTTTTTGCAAGCTTTCATCACATTTGGTGTCTAAAGATAAGGCGCTACAGAGATTCCGAATGAACGATGAAGATCTGATTTTAAAAGTTATCGAGAAAGATCACCAGGCTTTTAAGCAGTTGGTCGATCGATATCAGGATTTGGTGCTTAACACCTGTTATAATCTAATCGGCAACAGACAGGATGCAGAAGATGTGGCTTTGGAGGTGTTTTGCCAAGTTTACAGATCGGCGGATAAATTCAGACAGGAATCCAAGCTCTCCACCTGGCTATACCGGATTGCGGTGAACGGTTCGCTGAATTTTATCCGGGACAATAAGTGGTCCCGCTGGTTGAAAAGCATAACCGCTCTACTCCCGGATGAATCCGAGCAAGTGGCGGAAGTGGCAGCTCCAGACTCGGATCGGCCGGATTTAGCACTGGAAGAAAAAGAGCGGAATCTGATTGTCCGAAAAGCGATCAGCTCCTTATCGGTAAAACAGCGAACCGCATTTATGCTGCATAAATATGAAGGATTGCCTTATCGGGAGATAACCGGAATCATGAAATGCTCCCTTTCGTCGGTGGAGTCACTTATTCACCGGGCGAAGCTGAACTTGCAGAAGGAATTAATTCAACATATCAAAGAAAAAGAGTTTTAAACTACAAGTTTGAAGATAAATCCGTGTCCAAATAAAGAGGAGATATTAGCACACGATGAACTGTAAAGAGTTTAAGAAAAATCTGTGGTTTCTACTGGAGAACACCCTGTCGCCCGATAAGCGGGCAGTTATAGAGAATCACCTAATGAATTGCTCTTCCTGTTCTAAACTGGTAGAGGAATTTTCTCTGCTATGGGGGATTTTGGAACACAGGGAAAGAATTCAATCCTCTTCTTACCTTTGGGTCAGACTGAAACAGAAGATCAACGAAGATGAAGAGGGAAAACAGTCTGTTTGGGGTAGGTTTAAAGGGTTGGTGATCTGGGCTCGTCCGGTAGTGGCAGTTGCTGTTTTGGTGATGTGCATTTTTGCAGGTTACCTTTTGGGAAATCTCCCCCAATCGGCTAATGGCCAGACTGCATATCAGGCGGACAAACGCACAACCGCTTTAAAACAGTTTATGGATTCCCACTATTTGAATCATCTAAACGGCTTACCAACGGGTTCCGTCGAAGCGACATATTTGGACGTGGTTTCGGGGAAATAAGGAGGGTTTATGAAAAAGAACTTAGTGATCTTGTTTCTGATACTGTTAACCATCGTCAACATCGCCGCATTGGTAACCTTTGTCTACCATCGTTTCCAGCCCAGACCTCCTTTACTTTCGATGCACCCTCCAGACAAGCCGGAGAATTTTATCCGGCGCGAGCTGAATCTAAATGAAGAGCAGACGAAGCAATTTGAAGCCCATTTTGACAAATTTAAAATGGAAATGGATCCCATTCTCGATTCGCTCAGAGCCAAAAGGGCTGAGCTGACGGAAGAAATGGCAGCCGGGGAACCGAGCGTTGCCAAACTGGACAGAATGGCCGGGGAAATTGGCGCTCTGGAGGTCAGGCTGCAGAAGAAAACGATAACGCACATGCTTGAGACCAAAGCATTTCTTAATCCGGATCAACAGAAGAAATTCTTTTTGCTTTTTAAGGAAGGACATGACCGGGCGCGGGGTCCAGCAAATCCAGGAAGGATGGACCAGGATCCGAGAGGGCCGGATTTTAATGATCACCGATAGACTAAATTCAGAAAAGGAGTGTGTCATGATGACACGATGTTGGGTGAGCAGCTTAGCTTTATTAATCCTTTTCTCCCTGGCACTGGGGGGATGCGGGAAAAAATCCACCAGCAGTGAGACGGTTTATACATCCGTATGCTTCATTCATTCATCTCCCAGCTCGGAACTGATCGATTTCTCATACTTAGCGGAAGGTGCGGATTATTATACGGATATTGTTTCCGAAGCCTCCTACGGCACGCAGCACGGCTACTTTTCCCTGGTAGCCGGCTCCCGCTCTTTCCGGGCATATTTGACCAGCACCAGCTTGGCCATTGCCAGTATCACCGTCTCCCTGACGGGAAACGGGAAGTATACCATCATCGCGGATGATTTGGATGCCGCCATCAATCCTTCGCTTCTGGCGATGGCTGATACCACGGTGGTTCCCGACTCAGGAAAAGCATTCCTCAGATTCGTTCATGTTTCCGCGGATGCTCCGGACTTAGACATAACTTTAGCCGACAGCAGCCCCTTGATAACGGATTTAAAACGGTATGAGGCTTCCGGCTACGTTGAACTGGATGCCGGCACCTATAAGTTCGTTGCGGTGTCGTCGGATTCCGGCAACGTAATGCTGGACTTACCCCCCTTAACTCTGACTTCCAAGCTTAATTACTCGGTGTTGCTTTCCGGGTCGGCATATGGCTTGCCCGGCTCGGAATTGAATGCCAAGATGTATCAGGAAATGGGGGTGCAGTGATCCATCCTCTCATAGAAAAAAGATGTCAGGATAAGATCTATGGGTAGAGGACAGAAGCGGATGCAGCAATCAGTTGAGATGATGAAAGGATCCGGAGGGAATAAATAGGTGGTGAAAGGAGCCAAATGGAATCAAACTGGAATCAAATTCAAGCAGAGGAAATTACCGCCAATCGAATCGTAACCGATGATTTAGCTTTTTCTGCCTATCTAAAAATGAAAGGTTATCATCTCATCAGATCAGATCAGAAAAAATCAAAAAGCACCTTTGTTTTTGCAATCGGAGCGGGGAATGAGAATTCGCTGAAGGTGGAATTTGTCAACAGCGAGTTTTTGAGCTTTTACAATGAGCTCAGAAACTTGAAGAAGTTAATCTAAGACTGATCGGAGGATTACAAGATGAAAAAGCTTTCAATCATAACCAGTATCATGGCTCTGGTGTTTTTGGTATGCATCCTGGCAGTTGCGGGTAATGGATTGGCACAGGGGCATGGTTATAAACATGACGGGAGAGGTTTCTGGACCAATCTTACCGATGAGCAGAGAGAGGCGGTGGAGGCGAAGATGGAGGAGTTGCGAAACAATAATGCTTCCCCGGAAGAGATGCATGCCGCCATAGATGAGATGCTCAAAGAATACGGTATCGATGTACCGGCTGAAGATTCGATCGGACCGCCACCGGATATGGGTGGTCCCGGTCCGGAGGGATTCTTAAAAGATTTGACGGATGAGCAGAGAGAGGCAGTGGAGGCGAAGATGAAGGAGTTGCGAAACAATAATGCTTCCCCGGAAGAGATGCATGCCGCCATAGATGAGATGCTCAAAGGATATGGTATCGAACCACCAAAGGGTTGTCCCGGACCGCCTGGTGGGGGTCCTGGTGGCCCACCACGAGGTTTCCTGGAGGATCTCACTAAAGAGCAGAGAGAGGCGGTAGATGAGAAGATCAAGGAGATGCGGAATCAGGGCGCTACGCATGAGGAAATTCGAGCCGCAGTGGATAAAATGATAGAAGGGTACGGGGTCGAATCACCTGGGAATTCTGAAAGCCAGTCTTCCGAAACAGCACCTGCAGAAAATAAACTTACAGCGGGGAGCTATCCCAACCCTTTCAATCCAGCCACTCAAATCGCGTACACACTGAATGTCTCGGGGAACGTCCGGATAAAGATTTACAATATTACCGGGCAGTTGATCCGAACATTTGATCAAGGTTATCAATCTGCCGGTAACTATGTGGTAAGCTGGGATGGTCGCAGCGAAAGCGGGGATATAACCGCAAGCGGGGTGTATCTGTACCGCATTGAAGCCGGTTCCTACAATATAACCAACCGCATGGTGTTACTCAAGTAAAACGGGATTTATGAAAATCCATTTCCGAAACCTGGGGGTAACTGAAAAACTCGGTTGCCCTCCGGTTTCAAACCAGTTAAGTTTGAGGTAAAAATGATTCACCCGATCTTAAAAAACATATACTTAAAAGTTATCCTTCTGATTGTGTTTTTAGGCTCCTTCTCGCTTGTCTACTGCAAAACCCCTGAAGTGCAGACCAAATGGTCTTCCACGCCGGCAAAGATAGACGGCAAGATGGATGACTGGGCAAATGTGCCTATGGTCTACTTCGAGGACCCGGGTGTTCAACTGGGATTGCGGAACGACAGCGATAATATTTACATTCTTTTCCGTTTCAATAACGAAGCCTGGGCTCAAGCCATCCGCATGGGCGGTTTAACCATCTGGTTTGATGGTTCCGGAAAAAAGAAGAAAGAAACGGGTATCCGATACACCGGCGGTCCATCTTTCTTTGACTTTCAAAAGATGAAGCCTTCCAACGAGGGCGGATTCGAGGAGTCTATGACCCAGGAGCAGAAGCAGAGGCTTGCGGAAAGAGAGAAAAACATGGTTATGGCGGATCAGATCGTTGCCGTCGGAAAGAAGGGAGTTCAGGTAAGGAAATTGGCCATCGACGGTTCAGACGGTCCGGCGGTTAGTTTCGATTCATCCAAGGGGAAGGGGGCCTGCACCTATGAAATCAGTCTGCCCTTGCAGAAAAGCGATGTTTCCCGCTATGGTATCGGTGTGCAGCCGGGACAAATTGTCAGTCTGGGATTGGAGTGGGGTGGAATGACTATACCTGATCGAAAAAGCAGGGGGGGTAACCCACCCGGCGGCATGGGTGGTCCGCCCGGTGGTGGTTCGGGTGGCAGTCCGCCTGGTGGCATGGGTGGTGGTCCACCCGGTGGCATGGGCGGCGGTCGGGATAATGGACCCGGCAGTGGCCTCGACAACAAGGCATCAGAGAAGCAGGAACTCTGGTTAAAAACCAAATTGGCTTTACCTACAACCGAATAGAACCAAGGTGGGGTTATGCTGGTTAAACGGAAATCATTGCAGACTTTTATTCTCTACGGTCTGCTACTCATTCTTTCAATGACTTCTTGCGCCACTGCCCCTCCCTACCCAAAATATGTCGGTTCGGTTTCATATTCAAATTCATCAAAAGAGAAGGGATTATCTTTTAAAGCTCTGTGGGATTACTGGACGGTGCAGATCGGAGGGGCAGCGCGGAACGGATCACCGGGGTTGTTGGGCAACCTTTTCGCTATGTCTGCGGGTGAAGGTCGGGGTGGTAGCGGCAGCGAGTTTCCGTTACAAATTACCGCTACCCTGATGGATTCGTCGCTGATCGAAGCTGGCTTGCAGCACTACGCGGATGAGCTCGAGATGACCTCGGAAGAAAAGACGGATTTCCGCAGTGTCTATTTTAAACGTTATGATGTGGAAAACCATCTTTTGATCTGGTGCAAACTGCAAACTACCTCGACCGAACTCTTTTTAGATCCTAATCGCTGGATCATTTATATCGAAGATGATGCCATAAACCAGCATGAGCCGGTGAGAATATTGGAAGAATCCCAACCCTCTCATCCAGTGGCGGTTGATATGCCACCTGGAATTCAACCTGACAACAGACACACCGGCTGGGAGGTTCATCAGAAGAACTGGATGCTTTGTTTCCCCAAGCAGGATTATTACAAAAATCCCGTTCTATCGGAAAAGGTAAAATTTTTGAAACTCGTCTTCCAACTTTCCGACGATGAGAAAACTAAAGCTGAGGGGGAGTGGGTTTTCGAAAAATAAGCTATCCAAAGATTAAATCATAGGTATATTCGCATACTTTCAGGGGGAAAGGGGGGAGGTAGATAAAACAGAAGTATCTAACTGGCATTATCCCAAATAGAACCATCCAGAGCTCTAAAACCAATAGCGTTCGAAGATGCAAATTCCGACCGACTATCCGGCAACATTTTATACAACGTCACGGGTTGGGTTGAAAGAGGTAAATTAGTAATACATTATTTTACAACTATTACCTCCGCTATCTTATTCGATTGAACTTTACGGAGAAATAAAAAAAATCATTAAACCAATCATAGGTTATTATCGTATAATTATCTAAACGTTTAGTTAAACTAAACAGTTGGTAAACTATGGAAATAAAAGAGAAACACTCCCCGAATGCCGAAGAAAAAATCCTTTCCGCTGCGATCAAAGAGTTTGCGGAATTCGGGCTGGCCGGAGCCCGGGTCGACCGGATCGCAAACCGGGCGGAGGTAAACAAGGCCATGATCTATTACTATTTCCGCTCCAAAGAGAATCTCTACCAGACCATAATAAACCGCCATTTCACCAGAATCGGGAAGCTGTTGGAGGAAAAGATAGATCCGGAGGATTCACCGGAGCTGATATTTTTTAAATTGGCACAATCGTATGATGCGGTGTTTGAGAAAAATGGCGAGCTTGTGCCCATATTCCTCCGCGAGGTAGCCAGCGGAGGGGATAGGATGAATAAGATCTTAGTCGATATTTTAACGAAGAAAGGATTAGTGGCCAAATTACAGCAGATCATTGATAGGGGCAAGCGGAACGGACTTTTCCGAAAAGTCGACAGCAGGCAAGCCATCATCTCCTTCGTGGGAATGAATTTATATTATCTGATCATGTCACCCATTGTAAATTCGGTTTTGGAAATCAAGAACCAAAAGGAGTTTCGCCAAAAGCGGCAGAAAGAGGTGGTAGATCTCTTCCTGCACGGGCTGGAAGTCAAATAAACAGGGCAGCGACCGGATCAATCATGGATAGAAATCAAAGGAGGAAGGCATTATGAGATACGCCATTTACCTGGGTCTCTTGACGGTGGGTTTAGGGATGACCTCCTGCAATAACCGGGATATTTCTCCAGGCGGATCGGGATTCATCGAAGCGACTGAAGTGATGGTGTCATCGGAAGCCAGCGGTCAACTTAAGGCACTAAGATTCGATGAAGGCGACCAGATCATGCATGGGGATACCATCGGGGAGATCGATACCGTTACTATTAGCTTGCGTTTGCATCAGGCAGAAGCAACCAGACAGATGACCCAAACCAAGGTCAAAGTTTCCGATATCACTATCAAACAAGCTGCTTATAATCTGGACTTGGCCAAAAAGGAGTTCGAACGGATGGTTTCTCTTTTGCAATCCGGTTCAGTCACTCAGCAGCAATACGATAAAATCGAGACCGCTTATAATCAGGCGGTCCTATCCAAGAAACAGGCGGATGCGGCATATGAGGCAGCAGTATCAGAATCAGCCCAGGTGGAATCGGGAATTAAACTGCTGAACAAACAGCTAAACGACTGTTTTCCGAGATCCCCCGAGGCGGGCACAATTGTCAATAAATTCGTGGAGGTGGGGGAGCTGATAGGCACAGGCTTGCCTTTGATAAAAATAGCCAAGCTGGATACGGTGTGGGTAAAAGTGTATGTATCGCCCCAGGATTTGACCAAGATCACCCTGGGAGGTCATGCCCAGATCGATCCGGAGAACGGTCAGAAACAGCCCATGGATGGAAAGGTCAGCTGGATATCCAACGAAGCCGAATTCACTCCCAAGAACGTTCAGACCAAAGAAGCCAGAGCGGATTTGGTCTACGCCGTAAAAATAACCATCCCCAACCCCGGGAAAATACTGAAAGTCGGTATGCCGGTTTCAGTGAAGATCAGATGAGTTCAGTCGAAGTCGCCCATTTAAACAAGACCTACGGTTCCCTCCGTGCGGTAAAGGATTTCAACTTTTCCGCCAGGGAGGGTGAGATTTTGGCACTGGTGGGTCCGGACGGAGCTGGAAAAACGTCAATATTCCGCGCCATTTGCGGTTTGATCGAGTATGATTCGGGTGAAATAAGAATAGCCGGATACGATACCTCCAGGGAATTCGAAAAGATAAAACCGCTTTTGGGATACATGCCCCAGACCTTCTCCCTTTATCCGGACCTCTCGGTGGAGGAGAATCTTTATTTTTACGCGGGTATCTTCGGTTTGAAACGCCACCAGTTCAACGAAAAAAAGAAACTTCTTTACCAGTTTTCCGGTTTAGAACCCTTTCATAATCGCCGCGCGGCTGCCCTCTCGGGGGGAATGAAACAGAAGCTGGCCTTAAGCTGTGCTTTGATTCACGATCCCTCCGTGCTGATGTTGGACGAACCGACCACCGGGGTGGATCCTCTCTCCCGCCGGCAATTTTGGGATATCCTCAAACACCTAAAGAAAGATGGTTCAACCATTGTGGTTTCCACTCCTTACATGGATGAGGTGGCGCTCTCGGATCGGGCTATCCTGGTTCATCAAGGAACCAAACTGGCTGAGGGGACACCGGATGAATTGATCCGCCTGTTTAGCGGAAGAGTCTATCTGGCTAAAGTTCAACCTACGACCGAAAGAATGGAGAAGCTGGAAAAAATACAGGGGATTATCTCCCGGAGATTCGGATCTTCCATTCACATATACCCGCGCTTGGATATGACCAAAGACGATTTTTACGGCCAGCTCGAACTGGCAGGGATCGGGCCGGATATAATTGAGCCGGTCTCTCCTGATTTAGAGGACATTTTTATTCAGCTGATGGGAGATTAAGTCATGGAGAATGCGGTCGTTATGGACCGGCTCACCAAGAGATTCGGCGATTTCACGGCGGTGGACGAGATAAGTATGCAAGTGAAAAAGGGGGAAATCTTCGGTTTTTTGGGAGCCAATGGTGCGGGGAAGACAACAGTCATCCGGATGCTCTGCGGTTTGCTGTTACCCACTTCAGGAAAAGGATCGGTGAGCGGATTCGACATATATCGGGACAGCGAAAAAATCAAGCAAAGCATCGGGTACATGTCCCAGAAGTTCTCGCTGTATAAGGACCTCACCGGACAGGAGAATCTCCGGTTTTACGGCTCGGTGTATCAGTTATCGAAGGGGGATTTGCGCAGAAGAATCGATTCGCTGGCGGAGAGTCTGGATTTGAGAGAATTCATCGATCGCTTAGCCGGATCGCTGCCGGTGGGATGGCGACAGCGTTTGGCTCTGGCTGCAGCATTACTGCATTCCCCCCAAATCCTTTTTTTGGATGAACCGACAGCGGGAGTGGATCCGGTTTTCCGCCGCCGCTTCTGGGAAATCTTGTACCGTTTGGCGGAGGAGGGGACCACCATTTTTGTCACCACCCACTATATGGACGAGGCAGAGTTCTGCCAACGGATTTCGATAATGCATCGGGGTAGGTTAATTGAGATGGGGAATCCTCAAGAGTTAATAAGAAAATACCAGCAGATCACCCTGCAGGATCTATTTGTAAATCTCATATCCGGGAAGAGTACGGATGAATAAAATCAAGTTCATTGCCATCAAGGAGGTCCGGCACATACTCCGGGATTCCCGTTCCCTGACCATCGCCATACTTATGCCCATTCTGATGACCCTGCTTTATGGCTATGCCATAAATTTGGACGTGAAAAACATCAAGCTGGCGGTATTGGACTTTGATAAGACCCGGGAATCGAGGGAACTGACCCAGAAGTTTTACAATTCGGGTTATTTTGCCAGACCATCCGCCTCTTCGGATATTTCCGATCCGGAAAGAACTCTAAAGAGCGGAGATGCCAATATCATCTTGACCATTAGACCGGGATTTGCATCGGCTCTGACCGATCTCCGCAGCTACGAACTGGGCTTATTGATCGATGGCGCGGATGCCAATACGGCGGCAGCTTCTTTCAGCTACTCGGGGATAATTATAGGGCAGTTTCTGGAGAGCAAATTACCACCAGGAGCGGAAATGCCCGGGGTGGTCATTTCCCAACAGGTGCTCTATAACCCGGACATGAAATCGTCACATTTTTTCGTTCCGGGACTGATAGCATCCATCCTGATGATGATCTCGGCGCTTATGACCTCTGTCACGATTGCCCGGGAGAAGGAGACCGGCACCATGGAGCAGCTTCTTACCTCTCCGGTCACCCCGGTTCAGGTGATCATCGGAAAGGTACTTCCTTATATCGGATTGGCTCTACTGGATGGGATACTGGTCATACTATTTGCGGTGTTCCATTACGGTGTTCCCTTCGTGGGTTCAATGTGGCTTTTACTCTTTTTTGGTATAATCTATATCATCGCCGCACTTTCCATCGGGATATTCATATCCACACTGGTCCGGACCCAGCAGGTGGCGATGATGGCTGCCCAGATCACTACCATGCTTCCGTCCGTCATGCTTTCCGGTTTCATATTCGAGATAAAGAACATGCCCCAAGTGCTTCAATACATAACCTATATCGTCCCGGCAAAGTATTTTCTCTTGATAATCCGGGGGATAATGCTTAAAGGATCCAGCCTGCATGTACTTTGGACTCAAGCAATATTTTTGGTTGCGCTGACTTTAATATTGTTGAGCATTGCAGTAAAGAAATTTGAGCTGAAGATTGGATAGAAAATGATCCGAACCATATGGGCTTTAATGCAGAAGGAATTCCATCAGGTGATCCGTGATCGGATCATGCTTCGGCTTATTTTTGTTGCGCCTTTGATTCAGCTCTTGCTTTTAGGATATACCGCCAATACCGATGTCAAACTGATCTATACCGCATTTTATGATTTCGACCAAAGCGAGTTGTCGCGCGAATATATAAGATCTTTTACCGTCGGCGACTACTTTGTACGAAGAACCAGTGATATTCCCCTGGTGGAAGCAACTAAAGGATTCAAAGAAAACAAATTTAATGCGGTCATGGTGATTCCGGTTGATTTCTCCAAGAACATTCAGTGGGGGAAGCCGGGAAAAGTGGGTTTTATGGTGGATGGAACCAATGCAAATTCAGCCTCGATCGCCCTGGGTTATGCCAATATCATCACCAGTCAATTCAATCAAAGAGTTTCCGGTTTTGCCTCCCCGGTTTCACTTGGGGGGAAAATATTGTACAATCCGGAAGCCAAGTCGGTTTACTTCATGGTGCCGGGAATAGTGGCCACGCTTTTAACCGTGATCACCATGATGCTGACCTGCATGGCTATCGTCAGGGAGAGGGAGATCGGAACCTTGGAACAGCTGATGGTCACCCCGATAACCACTCCCGCCTTGCTTCTGGGGAAGATCATTCCCTTTGCCCTGATCGGTTTTCTGGAGATGTCCATCGCCCTTGCCTTCGGCATAATCTGGTTTAAAATACCTTTTGTGGGCTCATGGCCCTTACTATATGGTTTGTCTTTTTTATTCCTGTTCACCACCCTGGGGGTGGGTATATTTATTTCCACAGTAGTCAAAACGCAACAGCAAGCGATGTTCTTTTCCTGGTTCTTTTCCCTTTTCGCTCTTATGACGTCGGGATTTTTCACTCCCATTGCCAATATACCCAAGTCAATTCAATATCTGACCTATATCAATCCTCTGCGCTATTTCATGAAGATCGTACGCGGAATCATCATGAAGGGAGCATCTTTGGACGCGCTTTATCCTGAAGTAGCAGCCATGGTTATTTTTGGCTTGGTGGTTTTCTCTTTTTCCTGGATCCGGTTCTCTAAACGAGTAAAATAGGGTTCGAGGGGCCAAGGGTTCAAGGGGAAAAGTGTTCAAGGTTCAAAGTTTAAAGTTTAAGGGGTCAAGGGTCCGAGGATTCAAGGTGATGCAAAAATACCTTTACATCACATCGGGCAAGTAACATTTAAAAGTAAGGAGGTAGCAATAGATGAAAAGGAAGATGGTTTTAATGTCGATTTTCCTATTAATCCTTACCCTTCATGTTCAATCTAACACGCAGGACAAAGGAAAAGTGGCCGTGGTGTATGCTTTTAACCAGGAGGGAGCTTTGTTGCGATCCCGGCTGGCTTTACAGGATAGTCTTTTTGTAAAGGGGAGGATCTTCTGGATCGGTAAACTGGCGAACCGGGACGTAGTCATTGTCAACTCCGGAGTGGGTATGACTAATGCGGCTATGACCATTCAACTTCTGATAGATAAATATGATCCCCAGGAGATAATCTTTACCGGCATCTGCGGCGGGATCGACTCGGTCAATCGCATTGGCGACATTGTCATCCCGGAAAAGTGGGCCACTCATGATTACGGTTACTACGGGAAGGAGGGATACATTCCGGATTCGATATATGTTATACTGGCAGGTAAGGAGGAAATATCCCCCATCCTTTTTTTCGATGTAGATAAAACGCTATTAAACCAGGCTAAATCCGTTTTAGAAGACCTGAAGCTAAAGCCGATAGGGGATCGAGTTCCTCAAGTGAGAATCGGGGGAAAAGGGGTGAGCGGTAATTCCTTTATCGATCAGAAAGAGAAAAGGGAATACTTAAAGAAGGAATTCGACGCCCGGATCGTGGATATGGAATCCGCAGCAGTAGTACAGGTTGCCGATATAAATGGGGTTCCGATACTGGTGGTGAGAAGCTGTTCCGATTTGGCCGGAGGCTCCGGCTCCGAAACCGCTACCGAAGAGTTGAAAGAATTTTTCAAAGTAGCAGCAGATAATTCAGCCAGCTTTGTGTTGGAGTTAGTGAAAAATCTGCCCTGATGGTTTTATTATACTTAAGATTGGTTGGAACTCCTGGTTATACTGACTGGATGTGGTCAATAGCAGAAAGTCAGCGGATGATTATCCAAAGGATCCATAGGACAATCCACCTTGGAGTAATTTCCGGTCGAGTCGATCAAGAGAATTTTAGTCAAGTAAAAATCGTGGATCCCGCTATCGGCGGTGCTTGACACTCCGGTTAGAATTCAAATCCCAAAGAGAACCGGTGGACTTTGGAAAGACGGGAGAAATCCGCCCAGGCATAGCTTATATCCAGTTTTGTATTTCTGCCTGCTTTGATCTTCATACCGCCGCCCAAAGTCAACCCCTCCTCTTCATAATTCAGTTTATAACCGGCTCTTAAGGAGAACATCTCTTTCCAAATATACTCACTGCCGAAGCTGGCCTGCTGGACATTGTCGTTGGGATGCTTGGCATCCAGGCACACGGTCAATTTGGAGTTCGATGAATTCATCAGGTCATAGGCCAATCCGATCCTGAAGGTTAAGGGTAGATCATACGGATCAACCGCCAGCTTGGCGTTGACATTGTCATAATTAGGGTTTCCAGGTTGAGGGTCGTAATATGAGTCTAACTCCGGACCGTCCATTTTCAGCTCCGGACCCAAATTGGAGATATTCATTCCAATTCTCAAGCTCTTGTAACCGGTGTAAAAAAGAGTGCCGAAGTCAAAGGCGATTCCGGATGCTCTTTCCTCGGAGAGACGTTCCCAAACATATTTCCCGTTTATCCCCGCAGAAAATCTGTCGGTCAATTGTCGGGCATATCCCAGGCTCAGGGCATAAGATGAAGCAGTGAAGGTTTCTCCGGTTCCTTCCGGCTCTTCCACCGTGGTCACTTCCATGTCTCCGATAGTGAAGGCGGTGAGACTGATACCAATGGCGCTATACTGACCCAATGTCTTGGCATAACTGGCATAATTGAGCTGCGCATCCATAATCCAATCTACGTTGGAGAATGATATATACGAGGATTTGATTTGAGTTAGCGCTGCCGGATTCCAATACACGGCGTAGGCATCGTTCACACAGGCCACGGAAGCCTCCCCCATAGCCACATACCTTGCTCCCATCCCTATTTTGAGAAACTGACCCCCGATCGTGCCTACCCGGGAGAACTCCGCAGCACCTGCGGTGCTGCCGAAACCCAAAATCGATAGAACTAGAATTGGGATTATCAATTTCATTTTCATTTCTCTCACTCCCTTTTTCTCGGTTATTTTCTGCTTGCCCCTCACCCTGCCCTCTCCCCAAAGGGGAGAGGGTCACCAGGTTCATTCCCATCTTCCGATTAATCAGTCATACAATTAATAGTTCATTTTATCACGGCAAATTTTCCTAACTTTTCTCCATATTTTGAATCCACATGATAGAAATAGACCCCCGGAACTATGCCCATCTGGTCCTTGTTCAGCATGTCCCAATCCTCGCTTCCGGTTCCGCTGGCGTGCTCGATTAATCTTACCAGATCTCCGGCCAAGGTGTAGATGCGGATGGTACACTCATCCGGAAGATGGGTGAACTGGATTTTTCGTATTCCTTCCGTGGTTTCCCACGCAGCATGAGCGATGTAGGGATTGGGAACGACTTTGATCTGCGACAGCTCCTGTTTCGCTTTACTTGGGTCTATTCCTCCCGCCCGATACAAAAACTCATCCTCCGGACTATTCAGCTTGGCCCCCTTTATCTGGTAGATATCTCCCGCCGAGTACTCGGTATCGGTAGTGGCAAAAGCGAAAAACCAGGAATGGTAGTAAGGAAATGCTTCAGGGTGCGGCTGCCCGTCGTATGGAACATTCACTATATCCAGATAATCCCTATCTTTTGGATCCCAAATTCCATTCTGAGCCCAATCGTAAACTTCCACCATAACCTGCTGTCCGGTGGATGTATTCCATACTTCAAAGGGAACCCATATCGGCGTTACGTCGTCAAAGAAACTGTATGCCTGTGATCCCTGGGAGGTAAACCTAAGCTCGTAGGTTGCGCGGAAGTGCATATCACCTCCGACCGGAACGCCAAACACATCACCCATACATCCCAAAAAACGATCCATATGTAAAGTGGTGGAGTTGGAGGTTCCAAATTGGGTCTGCCCGTAAAAGCTCGGCTCTTTTTCTCCGTTGGCCACTATCACCTGCATTCCGTCAACCACCGGATAGCTCCCGCTATCTCCGGACTGTTTGATTTGATCTCTCAACAGGGTGTCCCCGTTAGTTATATCTACTACATGCCAATAAGTGGTAAGGGGATCATCCGTGAAGACCACTTTATATTCGTGGCCGGTTAAAGCGCTGTGATCGAATTCCACCGGAGTAACGGTGCCGTCACTTTGCTCTTCATTCCCCTGATAATTATGCCGGACGGTGGCACTGGAAGGATAATAACCCGCCGGATCGGTTCGGGGATAGGCAAAAATACAGTTAATGTCTTCTCCCGGTCTGCCATATGCAGTCTGCAACGATGCAATGGGAACGGTGGAGTCGCCCTCATCGAAAGAGACCACGGAATACCAATATTCAATCCCGTTAAACAGATGGTTATCGATGAAAGTATGAGGCAGAATATCGTTGGTATTCTCTTTCTGGTACATGGCAATGGGGACGTAGTCCGGACCCAGACTCCCATCCAGATTAACCACCAGATCGCCCCAGGTCTGTCCCATGTCGGTGCTGCGGAAGATTTTATATCCTTTGAAATCCGCCTTACTGGTTAAAGGGTCAACCGAAGACTCGGCCTGGTTATCCCAGGTGAGTTTTACCTTCTGGTAACCGGGAGCGGCTACCAGCTTGGCTGGTTTGGGAGGTTCCGGGCCAACAAAATAGTTGTTGTATACAGTTTGAGCCATAGCGGCATTGTTTTTTAGGATACTCTCGGTCTGCCCCGCCACCAAAGCGTATACTACCCTGACGGTTTTCCCCGAGGTTAAATTAATCCCCCGGGTGCACTGAATGTAATATTGATCGGTGGGAGGTAGACTTTGATCGAACTGCTGACTATTGATAAATTCGAACTGTCCCTTATCGTTATCCGGCAGATCTTCCCATCTTCCGGTTCGAAAAGCAGTCATCCCGATGTTATCCGGTGTCTCTATATATTTGGTTCCCATCATGCCAGCTTTGACCAAAGGACCCCAGCCGGGATCGTAGCCGTCCTCATCATAGGTCCAGGCTAAATTCATGGTTGAATCAAAAGCAACCAGGTCGCCCAATCTTCCATTTTCGGTGGTTCCGGGGACTATACCTCCCACATCGAAATCGCAATAAAGTCCGAAGGCAAAATTGGAATAGTCGTTTTGACTGGTGTTTTTGATCTCCAAGACCACGAATAGATAATCCCGGTTATAGCTGTAATTCCATTGATAGATGGTCTGAGTCATCTCCAGCCCCAGAATTGATACCCCGCTGTTGGCGTCACAAAAACGGTAATGACTTTCCTGAAGGGACACCGGTCCAGCCTCGGTAAAACCAACGCCTAAAGTCCAAACTTGATTGTAAACCCAGTCGTTGGCTTGGCTGTTCCAAACTCTCCACCCGTTAGCGGGTTTGCCGATTCCCGTTCCCACCGTATCGGTAGGATCATAATCGTACGAGCTGCTATCGGTGGAAAGATGAATGCGGTAGCTTTCTTTCCCCCGGATGACGGAGGGGAGAGGCATAAAGTCATCGTCGGTGTTGACTACCACCGTGTCTCCGTTTGGTTTTACCGCTCCCATCCAGTATTTGATCTCGGCTAAATAGCTATGTCCGGATCCTTTGGGCCATTCACCGGATGGTTTTCCCAACTCTTTCTGGCCACCGATTTGTCCCCAATTCTGGACGGTAGTGGCGATATTCCCCTTGTTCTGTATAACCTGATCCTGCGTTTGAGAAGGGGGATTTTTGCTTCCATTTTCTTTGGCGTACACTCCGCTTCCTAAGCCCAAAAGCAGAAATGGAAGCAAGAGGACGATCAGCTTTCTTGTCATCGGGTTACCTCCCTTGCATATTAAAAGATGAACTCGATACCCCAGCGGATGGTTCGGGGGGTATCATAGTTTTGAGGGTCTTGAGCCAAAAGCCTGTAATATCGGTTAACGTCTTCAGCGGTTAAGGGTCCGTCTCCGTCCGGATCAACGGTAAGCTCATAATGGTAACCACTATCATTCGGCTTTCCGGTATTGGAGTAAACATTCAGGATATTTCTTCGGTCAAACAGATTCACCACCTCGGTGAAGAAGGAAAGATGGGATTCTTTTCCTTCAAACAGGTAGAAATCCTTGTTGAATTTCATGTCCACCCGATAAGTGGGGGGCATCCTTCCCTCATTTAAGGAGCCTAATCTATTCCCCTCATCGTCGGTTTTAGTATAAGGCATGCCGCTTCCATAACTGGTCAGCAGGTTCAGCCCCCAGGCACCGGGCAGTCTCATTCCTAAAAGATCTTTTTGCCAATCCCGGGGGACGCGATAATCCAGATCGATGGTCAGGGTATGTCTTTGGTCGAAAGCCAATGGATATTCTTTCACCGGCCAAACCGGGGCATTGGTGCCTTGAGTGAAATAGTCATAATAACCCTCGTAAGGAGAGGAGGCGTTACCTTTGGCGATCATATAAGAGTAATTGATACTTCCACTAAGATTAGCTCGTCCCGGCTGTCTGGTTAAAATAACATCAAACCCTTTGGTAGTTCCATGATCCGCATTGGTGAACTTAGTATATGAACCTCCATAATAAACCACTTCACGGGTGGAGGCTAAATTGGTCAGATCTTTATAGTAGGTGGTGATTTTTAAGGTGATGTCATTGCTTAAAGCCTGGTTGATCCCCAATTCGTATGCTATGCTCTTTTCCGCTTCCATATCGGGGTATCCGACCAAAGGATAACCGGTGGAAAGATCCGCCTGCAGGTTCGTGAACATATACTGGTATGGCGGAACTTGAAAATAGTAACCATAGCTGAAATGGATGACCGTCTGGTCGGATATGGGATGTGAAATGCCCAGACGGGGACTGAGCTGGGTTTTGGCTTTGGTATGGATTTTGTATTCTTTTGTGACCGGATCGTTCCAGTAATCTATATCCGCATCCAAATAATCCAGCCGGAGTCCGGCATTCACGATGATGTCCTTAAACTCCATTTTGTCCTGCAGATAGGCGGCAGCATAATCGGGGTTGACTTCGTATTTTTCGCCATAAGGCCGGGTATTAAAAAATTGTTTGTCGTCCCACTTGAGCCGATTGAACCGGTACTCTCCACCCACTTTGATCTGATTGTGTTTATCTACCTGGCTGATCATGTCGAAGCCCAAACTGGTGTATGCGGTTCTCCGGTAGTGGTAGACCGGATAATAATCCGGAGATGTGGTGAACCCGGTATAGTAATATTGTTCTGCAGGATTATAGTTGTTATCATCAATGGTACCGATGTAAGTACCACTGGAATCCTCCTGGTAACCGGGCCATTGGTTCCAGTAAAGATCAAAAAGATTTTCGGGCGCCTGTTTGACGTCGGTATAAAAATGATTAAGCTTCAAGCTGTACGAAGTGTTCTGGGAAGAGGGATAGGTTAACTTTGCCCCGAAGCTGTAAGACTTGTTTTTCACTTTTCCCAAGCCATTCAGGTTGAAATCATAGGAGATGCTGTTGACGTCTTGGTGTTGATATCTTTGCAAGTCCCGGATATAGTAGTTCCCATTTAGAACTATCCGGAGATTGCTGGCTGGACGCAAATTTATCTTTCCGGTTCCGGTGGTGGTCTCTCTTTTATTATGTGGGAGGTAACCGTCATCCCAGATTTTCTCCCCCGAGAAGAAGAAGGTAGCCCGGTCATTATGACTCAAAGTTAAGGGCCCCCCCAGGTTAAATACAATGGAATGGTTGTTGTTCCTCTTTAAGTTTTCGAATTCAGCCGTATTTACATGGTAAGAACGAGTCAGCCCATCGTAGGCTTTGATCTTTCCGGCGAAGACCGACCGTCCTTCCTGGGTGACTGCGCTGACCACGCCAGAGAGAGCCTCTCCGTATTCCGCGGTAAATCCTCCGGTAGTCAGGTTCAGTTCCTCCAATGCGTCGGTAGGTATTCGGGTGCCGGCATATCCTACCAGCGGATCCTGGATGTAGATATCGTCCAGAAAATAGCTTACCGTGGCTCCACGTCCGCCTCTCACATGAAGCAATCCGCTTTCATCGACTACGGTTCCGGCCATATTGGAAATCACCGATTGTATCCCCACCGTATTGGGAAGATAATCCAACTGCTCCCGGATCACCATATCGGTCGAAGAAGTCAGATCCTTTTGAATCAATGGGCGGGAAGCGATCACGGTGACACCCTTTTTCAGTTCCACGGGAGCGGAATTCAATTTGAAATCCAAAGGTGTGGTGAGATCCAAAAGCACCGTCACCTGAGTTTGGGTCACAGATTCATAGCCGATCAAAGAAGCTTTCACCGTGTAAGTTCCTACCGGAATGTTGAGAATAAAATATTCCCCATCTTCATCCGCAGAAGTTCCGATACTGGTGCCTTGGACCATTATGCTGGCACCCGGCAAGGGGACTCCGCTTTCCGCATCCTTTACCACTCCTGCGATTTTTCCTGCAGTTCCGGCTAAAGCTATTTCACCCCATAGAAGTAAGAACAGGCAGGCCACCAGGATACATACCCCGGTGAGTTTGATGTTTTCTCCAAGACCGGTGATGGTTTTCAATTTACCCCCCTTTTTTTAATTTGAATAAATTGCAGCGAAACAATCCGCATGGGATAAGACCGTTCATTTCTTTAAGTGATCTAAGCATCTTCAAAATGATCTACAGTTAACCTTGTCAGATTTTGACAGTAGCGGAATATGATAATACCACGGTTATTGAATCATACCGCAAATCGATAATGTAATTTGCAATCTAAGCGGAACTTAATGTGGTTATTTTCTTAATCGACCCTTATCCGGATAACTTTAGCCCAATGTTTTTGGGCAGCGGCTATCTCACCATCCTCCTAACTAATCGCTGCTTTCGGCTATTAGTCGAATCTGATTTCTGCTTAGATTAACTTCATCCCTCCTCCTTTAAGGGCAGCTTAATTTTAAACCTGGTGCCTTCATTTAATTTGCTTTCCACTTGAATGTTTCCGCGGTGCTGTTCTACAATGTTTTTGCATATGTATAATCCTATGCCATGCCCTCCCTCTTTGGTGGTAAAACCTCGAGTGAAGAGCTTACCCAATTCCTCTTCCGACATCCCTTTTCCGGTATCCTTGATCCATATTTCCACCAATTTTTCTTGAGGGGAGTGACTGGTGCCGATGGTAATGGTTCCTCCCTCCCCTTTCCTTTTTCCCATGGCATCCGCGGCATTGTTCAAAAGATTGTAAAGTACCTGTTGAATCTGCCCGCAGTCCAACCGGGGGTGAGGAAGGTGGGATTGCAATTGGGTGTTTAAGGTGATGTTTTTGAAAATATTTTGCGGTTGGATGAAAGTAATGATCTTTTCAATCAGCTCATTTAAGTCGCATTCGGTTTTTTCCACCCTGAGGGTGGAGAAATCCAAAAGCCCTTCAGCGAAATTTTTTATCTTCTCCAAGTTAACAGAAATGGTATCCAAGTGTTTGTTTAAAGATGCCGATTCTCCCTGATTAATTTTCATATTCAGTATCTGAAAGTTGCCCATGATCACGGTGAGATAATTGTTCAACTCATGCCCGATCTCGGCAGAAAGCCTTCCCTGGGTGGCCATCTTTTCCATACTGATGACCTGTTCCTGAAGATTTTGCAGTTCGCGATATGACTTTTTGGTTTCAATTAAAAGAGTTAAGTTTTCCAGGGAAATAGCCGCCTGGATTCCCAGTATAGCTAAAAGCTTGAGATCCTCATCGGCAAGTTCTGGATCGTTGGGGGTCTTTTGCAGAATCAGGATGCCGCTGGAGAACTCTGTCTTTTTCAAAGGGATTAAGATCGATTCCCCCTCCAGTTCCGACAGATTCTCCCCGATAGACGAATCCGCCAGCAGGGTTTTTAGTTTGGAGAAGAAAAGCTGATCCTTAAGGTTGTTGATCTGCAGAATATCCTTTATTGGGACCAATTCGTCCAAAACGGTTGGGTCCAGCTTTAGGGTGGTCTCCACAAAGGAGTTTTGCTTCAAGTCCTTTGACCAAAACAGGTGAAACTCTTCTAGATTTTGTCCCCAATAGAGGATGATTCCCCTATTAAGCCGACTTTGGATCAAGGCGAATTCCAAGGATAACTTGAGCAGGCTCTTGCAGTCGCCGGCAGTATATAGCACTCGGTTCATATCAAATAACTGGGAGATGCTTTTTTTCCGGCCATCTTCAAAGCTTAAGCTTCTTTTCTGAATAGCGCGGGCGACGGCACTTCTTATCTCATGCAGGTCGAAAGGTTTAAGTATGTAATCATAAGCCCCCTCGTGAATCGCCTTTTTGGCGGTATCTAAGCTGGCAAATCCGGTCATGAAAATTGCGCCCATGGACGGGTTGATCCGGTGGGCGGCTTCGATTAATTCCAGTCCATTCATCTCCGGCATCTTTATGTCGGTCAGGATGAAATCGAATTGCTCTTGCTTTAACCGGTCCAAAGCCTCCAAGGCTCCAGAGACTCCGAAAACCTGATGCCCCTGGCTGCGCAAGGCATCACAAGCCAGTTTGAGCATGATCTCTTCGTCATCCACTACCAAGATTTTGACTGGTTCGGTTTGAATCGGCATTTAATCTAATTCTCCTTTGCCACCAACTCGCCAACTTTCCGGATAATTTTTCTTATCTCCTGTAAATCAAAAGGCTTGTGCATGCAGGTTATGGCACCTTCCTGCTGGGCTTGATGAGCCAATTGATCCGGATAACTATCCATCATCGCCACTGCTATTTCGGGAAATAATTTTCGGATTGCTACCAGCGTTTCCAGCCCGTTCATCACCGGCATATGCACATCCATGAAGAGAAGCGCAAACTCCTGCTTCTTTGCCTCCTCCAAAGCCTCCTTCCCATTTTCCTTGGCCACTACCTGATGACCATCATTGGCTAAAACCTCGGAAAGAAGCTTCCGGATAATGGGATCATCATCTGCGATCAAGATCTTCATAGATTACCCTTAGAGAGAATCGGTGTCGGTCGAATTGCATGTCCACTTTATTCCAGCCGAAGACGGGACCTCCTCAAATAAACATGATTTCAAATTTCTTAAGCCATGCCCGATCATTTCGCGGATTTTCTTTATCATACCAGTTGACCAATTACCATCTTTTTTTCATCCTCGGCAGCTGAAGGATTTCTTTGTTCCCGAAGGGGGAGGATTATGGTAAAGGTGGTGCCTTGATTCTTTTGGCTTTCCACCCAAATCTCCCCGCCATGTTCCTTGATCAGACCGTAACTTACCGAGAGACCTAATCCGGTACCTTCACCCACCTTCTTGGTGGTGAAAAACGGTTCAAATATTTTATCCAGATTCTCCTCCGCTATGCCTATTCCGGTATCGGCGAAGGATATTTCTATTGCGGGCGAATCTTCCCTGATTTTACTTCTGACGCTCAAAGTGCCTCCTTGGGGCATGGCTTGTACAGCATTCAAAATGAGATTGGTGAAAACCTGCTGGAGCTGGCTGGGGTGTCCTTCTAAGGGAGGCAGCGATTCCGCTAATTCCTGTACCAGATTCACTTTGTTTTTCACAATCTGATGATTGGTAAAGACAAAGGTCTCCTTCAGCACCTGGTTTATATGGGTAGGCTCGAACTCCTCGTGCCGGGAAGCCCGGCTGAACTTCAAAAGGCTCTGAATGATGGTCCGGCATTTTTTGGTCTGTTGTTCAATGTCCTTCAAGTACTGTAAAAAACTTCGGGTGTCCTCTGCAGTGAATTGGGAAACGGGTTTCTGATCTATTTTCTCCAATGCAAACTGGGAGTATCCCAGAATACCTCCCAAGGGATTATTCAGCTCATGCGCCACGCCTGCAGCCAGCTGTCCTACAGCCGCCATCTTTTCCACTTGAATTAACTGCGATTGAGCCTCTTTCAGGCTTTTTAGAGCATTCGCCAGCTCTCCATTGATTTTCTCCAATTCAGCCGTTCTCTCTTTAACCTTATTCTCCAGGGTACGATTGTACTCTTCAATTTTCTCCCGCGATTCCTTCAAGGAAACAGTCATCTGGTTAAAGGAAGCGGCCAATATTCCAATCTCATCTTTGGCAGCAACCTTCACTATATGGGTAAGATCTCCGTTTGCCACCTTCTCCGTGGCTTGCACCAATTTCTTGACCGGCTTTATGAAGATGTTCACCATGAATATGGTTAGGGAAATTCCTACTGCCACAACCACCAGGGTTAGCCAGACCACCACTCTGGTCAGGTCAGCAATTTCCTTGCGCATAAGCTGTAAACCCATTCCGATATGTGCCACGCCGATCTGTTCTTGTTTAACCTGCTCTTTTCTATCCTCCAGCAAAAGCCCCAATTCCTCTTTAGATCTTTCCACTCTTTGGGTATTTATCGGGGAACTGAAGTTGGCAAACTCCTCCCCCCTAAAAATGAATTGGTTTTCTTGGGATTTTCCTGCGTCGAAAACCTGTTGTACCATCTTTTGTTTTTCTGAATAAATCAGTTGATCTTTTTCGTTGCGGTACCAATTGGTCAAAACTTTACCCTTCCTATCCTGAATAACGATGTAATCCACGTCCTCTTCCTGCGAGAGCCCCTTAATCAGATTCATAAGCAGCGCCTGGTTCTCTACCAATACTCCGTATTCGCTGTTGAATGCCAGGTTCCGGACCAAAGACTCCGCCCTTTTTTCCAATTCCCTTTCAACCAAAGAACTCTGTCTTTGGATCAAGTAACCGCTCAATAGAACCGAGGTAATCGATATCAGAAAGGAGATGGTTAAGACAAATTTGGTTCTAAGTCCCAATGATAGATGAGAGAGCCTCAGACTCATTGATATACCTCCTTGGCGACGCTGACAATTTGAGGAGGAATTTTCAGATTGATCTGTTCAGCCGTTCTTAAATTCAAAATCAAATAGATCATTCGGGGCGTGGTGATCGAAATCCTTCCGGGATCCTCACCCGAAAGCACCCGCAAGGCTAATTCACCCGCCTGTCTGCCGATGTCTTTGTCATCCCAGATTAGGGAAAAAAGTGCTCCGGCCTGCACGAAAGAAGAGAATGGTCCCATGAAGGGGATTCCGTTGCGCAGGGTATGAAGGAGCAGGTATTGGGTGGATTGGGGGGTAAAGATGATGGTATCCGCCACGGCCCACAAGCCGTCTATCTTCTGTCCCATATTTTCCAAAGCCTGGGGTATTTCTTTCTCCGACGAGACGGATACGGAGACCAGTTCCAGGCCGATCTCCTTGCATACCTTTTTGGCTTCGGTCACCACCGGTTCGGAATCGCGGGTAAAGATCACCCCCATTT
Source organism: uncultured candidate division Zixibacteria bacterium (assembly GCA_903908285.1). Taxonomy (GTDB): domain Bacteria; phylum Zixibacteria; class MSB-5A5; order MSB-5A5; family SM1-73; genus CAIVRH01. The sequence goes on along the minus strand of CAIVRH010000026.1, from coordinate 39,081 downwards.
TATGCAATCCCGGCACAATCAGCCTAAATTTTTCCAATTGAGTCTTGAGGGGAATGTCCCAGGACGCCCCGGTTAAGTTGCTGCCGGACGATATCATGCTTTGAGCAAATCCCGAGGAGATGGGGTTTAATACCGCAGAGAACACGATGGGAATATCCTTGATCCCTTTGGAGATCAACCCGGTTGATTTCGATCCGACGGTGACGATCAGATCCGGACTTAACTCCCTGATCTTGGGGATGATTTGTTGCTCATCCGGAAAATTGGAAGAGAGGTCGTACTCGATGAAGACCGGAAGAAAATCGCCCCGGCGAAGCTCCTTTTTTACACCCTCGGTGGCTGCCCGGAATGCCGGCGAGTCGCTGCTTTTGATGATGACGATCCTCTTCTCCGCAGAAAAAGCAATTCCCGCTATCAGGAACCAAAGCAGGATTCCCCAGAATAACTTTATTCTAAAGCGCATCTTTTTATGGTGCTTTCTTTCGGTGAAAAGTATGTCCCCATCCAACCCATTTTGGTATTCATATCTATCGACTGTCTTTTCACCTTCTTAAGCGAATTTTTACCTGACCGGTAATTTATTTAGCGGAAAATTGAAATTAAATGCAGTTTCGATACCTGGTGAATCTGAAGATTAAAGCTGGATAGCTAGGTTGTTCGATTCAGGGACTGTCGGATTTTCTCTTGGTCCGGTGAGTTCACGATCCCGAAACATAATCCCGGATATTAATTAGAGCTATTCTTTTTGAACCCAACATCCGATAAAAAAACTAAAGGACCGATCATTCCGGAGGAAGATTTGCTGGATTTAATAGAAGTCACCAAAAGATTCGACGAAACCCCACCGGCCCTCGAAGACATCAGTTTCCATATGGGCAGAGGTGAATTTGTGGTATTGACCGGGCCAAACCAGGCAGGAAAAACCACGCTTTTGAAGCTTATAACCATGGAGGAAACGGTTACATCCGGCGAGATAATTTTCGATCAGCTCAGCAGTCGAACCATTAAGAAAAAACAGATCCCACTTTTAAGACGAAAGATAGGCAGGATTTATCCCGACTTCAGGTTGATAAATGACCTGAATATATTCGACAATATCGCTTTATGCCTGCGAATCGGCGGAGGAAAGGAGAATAAGGTAAAAAATCGGGTACACCAGGTTATGGAAAAGGTGGGGCTTTCCGGTAAGAAGGGCTGGTTTCCCGGTCAGCTTTCCGCTGGGGAAAAGCAAAGGGCGGCTTGTGCCCGAGCCATTGCCCATGATCCCTTGCTTTTGCTGGCGGATGAGCCCACTCTGAACCTGGATGAGAAAAGCTCGGATGAGGTTTTAAGATGGCTTCAACAGATCAATCTTCTGGGAACGGCGGTTCTACATGCCACCCGTGATTTCCATCCGGATCAGCATAACCATATCAGAACAATAAAAATGGAGAAAGGCAGATTAATTTAGACCGTCCCCTTCTGGTCGTTCGCAGGTTTTTCTGCCATTCATTTAACCGAGTGTTTTCTTTCGTATCATTCCGGCCTTTTCCCTCTGGGTTTAAGGCAAAAAGAGGGCGGGCATTATCATAAAATCAACCGGACGAATAAATTTTCCATGCGAGACAGCTATTTGATTAAACAAGCTATTTATGGTATTTTCCAAAGATGGAAAGCAAATTTGACCCTGGTGGGGTGCCTGGCTTCTTCCTTCTTGGTGCTGGCCATATTTCTTCTCATCACTCTTAACCTCCAGAATATAACGGAAAAGTTAAAAGGGGAAGCCCAGATCGAAGTTTACTTACTCGATGGAATTACCCCGGAACAAATTGTTCTTCTTCGATCAACTATCCAAGGTTATCCGGAGGTGGAGAAGGTAATTTTTAAATCCAAAGAGGAAGCGGCTACCCAAATGGAGGATTATTTAGGGAAGGAGATACTAAAAGGATTAGATTCCAATCCCCTGCCGGCTTCTTTTCAAGTCAGCCTAAGGGAGGAGCAAAGGAAGTTTCCAATCATCTCTCGGGTTTCCTCTGAAATTCAAAATCTGGATGGGGTGGAGGAAGTGGAATTCGGAAGAGAATGGCTATCGAAGCTGGATAATGCCTGGAGCGTATTTCTAACCGTGGATTGGATCTTCGGAATACTGGTCACTTTATCCGTGGTTTTGATAGTCTCCAACTTCATACGGGTGACGGTTCTTTCCCAAACCGAATCGATTCGGGTGATGAAACTGTTGGGAGCCAGCTGGAAGGATATTCATCTGCCCCTGCTTTTACAGGGTATGATTCTAAGTGGGTTAGGAGGTTTACTGGGTCTTCTGCTCACCCGGGGGGGATATGCCCTTTTCCCGATAAAGTCAGCCAGTCTGACATTTCTGTCTTTTCACATGATGCTGGGATTGGTGCTGGGGGGAATGATCCTGGGAGGGGGCAGCAGTCTCTGGTCCATCAAAAAATTAGTCTGAATTCTCCTCTATAAAAAAATTCAGGGTCCAGGGTCCAGGGTCCAGGGACCAGATATTATAGTTTGGTATCCGGAACGAGGATTAAGGGAGCAACTGCATAGATGAAAAAATCCAATGGTATCAACCAGGAAAGACGGCTCAGACTATTTTTATTGGTTTTTTTAATAGGGTTTTGTATATTTATCGACACAGCTTTCGCAGATGATTTGGGTGAGGGTTTGATAAATCGGACGGATAAGCTGGCAAAAATGAAGCAGGAACTGGAGGAGAAGAGAAAATCGATAGAACAACTTAGCCAAAAGGAGAAGAGCGCCTTCGAGGAACTCCTGAATTTGGAGGAAAGATTGGATTTAGCCCGGGAGTCTAAAAGACAGCTTAAGATAAAAGAGAGAAACTTAGAGGAAAAGCTCCAGATGGAAGAAAAAAGTTTAGAGGAAATTTACGCCAAACTGATCCTTTGCCGGGAACAATATCGACACCGGGTAAGGGAGATATATAAACACAGGAAGTCCTATCTTTATACGGGTATCTTTGAAACTGCGTACCCCCTGGATCTGACAAACCGGCTCAATTTCATACAGATGATCCTGCTTGAGGACCAGAGCCGGCTTAGCAAAACCCAAAACGCCCGAGCGGATTTGGAGGAGGGTGAGCAAAATATAAGGAAGACCCGGGGGGATTTATTCGAGCACGCAAAAAGGAAAACGGAGGAGGAAGCTAAATACCAGCAAGGGGTGAGTGAAAAAAATAGCATATTAAAAAAGATCAAATCGGAAAAGAAGACTTTAACCCAAACCTTGAGTGAATTGGAAAATAGCTCAGCTGAGCTGGAGAAAATTCTCTCTGACATTTCACCGAAGAGTTCATCGGGCTTTGGAGTTGAGGAGAAAAAGCTGGATCAGGCAAAATCCAACTCCAGAGAGGGGCTTTTTGATATTTCCAAGGGAAAGCTTCCCTGGCCCATTCGGGGAAAGGTGATTTCCCGTTTCGGTGAACAGGTCAACCCCCGATTTCAAGTCAAGCTCAAGAATTCGGGGATAGAAATCGAAAGCGAGCCGGGGGCAGAGGTGGTAGCGGTTGCAGATGGGAGGGTGATCTACTGCTCAGGTTTGCGAGGATATGGAAATCTGGTTGTCCTGGAGCACGATGGGGGGTACTACACCCTTTATGCCCGCCTGTCAGAGATTTTGGTTTCACTCAATCAGGAGGTAGAAAGACTTCAAACCATCGGAGTAGTGGGAGAAAACGGGTTTGCCCCGGAGCCGACACTGCATTTCGAGATCAGAGAAGGGAAGTTACCTCAAAATCCTTTGGAGTGGCTTAGATAATGAGCTTCAACCGGGTTTTAGATCAGAAAATTCCCAAGAAGATTCTTTCCGGAGCAATAAGTAAAAATTTGCTAGCCTCCTCCTATCTTTTCTATGGGGAACTGGGAACCGGTAAATGGATTATGGCATTGGAGCTGGCGAAAGCGATCAACTGCGAGAAAAATCGGGGGGAGGCATGCGATGTTTGTTCCTCCTGCCGGAAAATCGACAAGTTCATCCATCCGGACGTAACCATGATTTTCCCGATACCATCTGCCAAATCCGATAGAAATAAAAAAGGGGAGGAGGATCTCTCTGAAGACGGTGAGACCATCTCCGCTCAATCGGGCAAACTTCAGGATAAGGGGCAAAAGGAGTTTGAAAAATACCACACCCTCAAGAAAGAGGAACCCTATACCATCGTTAGATTCGACAGAAAAGTCAATATCGCGGTGGAGCAAATCCGGATGATGCAAAGGGATATCTTCTCCAGGCCGTTCGAGGGAAAAAGAAAGGTGGTGATCATGGCGGAAGCGGAGCATATGCATGTTTCGTCCGCCAATTCTCTTTTGAAAACTTTGGAGGAGCCACCCGAATATGCGACTTTGATTCTAACCACCAACGATATCAACAAACTTCTCCCCACCGTGGTTTCCCGCTGTCAGCAGATAAGATTCGGGAGGATTTCGCAGGATCAGATCGAGGAGAAACTAAAATCGGATTACGCGGTGGAGAGGGAGGAAGCTTCGCATTTTGCGCATCTTTCCAACGGCAGCTATGGAAAAGCTTTGGATTTTGCCCAGGGCGAAAAGCAGGATATTCGCCGGGAGGCTTTGGGACTGCTTAATTTGGCAGCTGAAGGCCGGACCAACCGAATTATCCAATGGGTTGATCAACTTTTGAGCCAATGGGACTGGAATTCGATCCTGGAGATGCTGGAGTTCGCCGATGCCATACTGCGGGACATCTACATGATCCTGGAAGGATCCGATCACCTGATCAATCCCGATATGAAGCCGGAGGTGGTCAAACTGGGGGAGAAGTTTAAACGTCAAAATAGAGTCGAAGAAGCTTTCCGGACGATCGAGCAGATCAGAAGCGATTGCCAGGTCAGAAATGCCAGCTTGAAGCTGGCTCTTTTGAATATGTGTTTTAGGGTGAAGGAACTGGCGAACGGCTAAAGGAAAATAAAAGCAATGACGGATGAAGACGTCCGCCGACCGCAGTCAGTAGTCCGCCGCAAAGGCAAAAGAAGAGCAAATATCAATGACGGATGAAGAATGACGGGTGAAGTCAAAGGAAAAAGGAAGAAGGAAAAAGGAAATAACTACGATAGACGATTAATGACGGATAAAATCAACGGAAGAGAGAAAGGTAAAAGTAATTTCCATAGATAGGGCGAAGTGAAAAGCCAAGAGAAGAGATTAAATGATAAGACTGACGATGCGGATTCGGCAGGTAATTGATAAGGAGTGATCGGTGATGGATATATATCTGGTGGAATTCAAGGGATCGCGTAAGGAGTATTTTACCAATCCAGATTGTTTAAGCATTAAAATCGGATGTATGGTTATAGTTCAAGCAGAGCGGGGAGAGGATATGGGACGAGTGATCAAAAAGATACCCATGGAAATGGTGGATCTGGAGAAAAAACCGCAGAATATTCTACGATTGGCCGCACCGGAGGATTTAAATAAACTAACCGCCAATCGGGAGAGAGAAAAGGAATGTGTCATCCAGTGCGAGAAGATGATTGCCGAAAGAAACCTGGAGATGAAGCTGGTGGATGCGGAGTTTCAATTCGACAATAACAAGATCACATTTTTTTTCACGGCCGAAAAAAGGGTGGATTTCCGGGAATTGGTCAAAGAGCTTGCCACCACCTACAAAACCAGAATCGAGCTCAGGCAGATCGGGGTGAGGGACGAAGCCAGAAGGATCGGGGGATTCGGGGTGTGTGGGCTGCCTCTTTGCTGTACCGCCTTCTTAAGGGAATTTGAGCCGATCTCCACCCAGCTGGCCCGGGAACAGAACCTCTCTTTGAATCCGGCCAAGATTTCCGGAAACTGCGGCAGGTTACTCTGCTGTCTGCGATATGAAAAGGACGTTTATGAAAAAAGCCTTCCCATCTATCCCAAGGTGGGGGAAAAATTCCAGACGGAAAAGGGGGAAGGGGTGGTAGAGAAAATCAACATCTTCAAAGAGTATATCGTGGTAAAACAGGAATCGGGGGAGGAGGAAAAGATCACCTTAGTCCAATTGAAAAAACAGGAAAGAAAGAGGAATCAGGCCAAGGCCCGAGCAAAAAACCAATCTGAATCCAAATCTTGATAATATGTAAATAACAGCCAAAAGATTTCATTTCACTGCCGCGCTACATACTTATCTTAGGCAAAAAACTTAAACCGACACTTAAACTAAGTTATGTATATCATTTGAAGATAATGAGATAATGCTCAACTACATTCTCACAGACTCCGGAAACTCCCGCAGTCTTATAAAGATTAAAAGATCAATCTCCCTTTAATTAAAGGAATCGATATCGCCAGCGAGGAGGAAAAATTGACCACCAGATTTATGGTTACGACTCCCATATATTATGTAAACGACCGGCCTCATATAGGGCAAGCACGCACCACCATAGCGGCAGACGTTTTAGCCCGGTTTCATCGGATGGCGGGGGAGGAGACTTTCTTTTTGACCGGAACGGATGAGCACGGTTCTAAAGTCGAAGAAAAAGCGAAAAAGCTGGGGATGACTCCCCGGGAACTTTGTGATCTGAACGTCGGATATTTTAAACGGGCATGGGAAAGCCTGAATATCTCATATGATTACTTTGTCCGCACAACGGATGTACGCCATGAAAAGGCAATAGTGAGACTTCTGGACCGGTTATATAAAGCCAGGACCAAAAATGGAGAGGAAGTTATCTATCAAGGGGAGTATTCGGGGCTCTACTGTCTGGGATGTGAGAAGTTTATCACCGAAAAGGACCTGGTGAATGGTCTTTGCCCGGATCATCAGCAGGAGCCGAAGAGGATAACGGAAAAGAATTATTTCTTCCGCCTTTCATCCTATCTAAAACAGCTGGAGGATTTGATCCGGAGGGACGAATTAATGATCACCCCGGAAGAGAAGAAAAGAGAGACTTTGGGGCTTTTGAAACAGGAACTGGAGGATTTCTCCATCTCCCGGGAAAAGGTAAGCTGGGGCATCCCCCTCCCTTTTGATCCGAGTCAGAATGCTTATGTTTGGGTGGATGCTCTTCCCAACTATATATCGGCTGTGGGATATGGTGATGATCCGGAGCAGTTTAAAAAATGGTGGAAAGAGGGTAAAGTGATCCACCTGATCGGCAAGGATATACTGAAATTTCACACCATCTTCTGGCCCTCCATGCTTCTGGCTTTGGGAGAGGCTCTCCCGAACCAAATTTTCGTCCACGGGTTTTTCACCATAAACGGACAGAAGATGAGCAAGACTCTGGGAAACGTTATATATCCCGAAACCTATGTGGAGCTTTATGGCTCGGATGGAGCCCGTTATCTTCTTTTGACCCAGTTCCCTTTTGGTCAGGATGGAGATATCCAGGAAGAGAGGTTTGTGGAGAAATATAATGCCGATTTAGCCAACGATTTGGGAAATTTAGTCAGCCGGACACTGAAGATGGTGGGAAGCTATTGTGACGGAACAATTCCCCAGGCTTCAGTTTATGAATCATCGGATGAGAATCTGATAAGAGAAGCCACCGGATGTTCCGATCTGGTGTGGTGGCACATTCAGGAGATAAGCATCAACCAGGCGATCGACCAAATCATGAAGCTGGTCCGAAGCACCAACCGGTACATCGAAAATCAGGCTCCCTGGACTTTAGTCAAAAACAACAATATGGAGCGACTTCAAACCGTGTTGTATGTGAGCTGTGAAACGCTGAGAATTATCAGCGCACTTTTTTACCCGGTGCTTCCGCAGAAATGCACCCGGATCAGGGAGCTATTGGGTTTCTCCGGTGAGGATATGATCCCCACACTGAACGAAGCGAACCAGTGGGGACGGTTGAAATCCGGAACTAAAGTGAGTATCCCGGAATCACTTTTCCCCAGGCTGGAGAAGACGGGTAAATCAGCAATAAAAGTGGGATATGAAAAAAGCAAGGAGGCGGTTGTGGAAGAATCAAATATTCCATTGGAAGTTTCTTACGATGAGTTTTCTAAAATCGATTTCCGGGTAGCCGAGGTTAAATCTGCGGAAAAAGTCAAGGGAGCAGATAAACTCCTTAAGTTGAAAATTGAAATCGGCACAGAGGAGAGAGAGATCGTAGCCGGGGTGGCGGAGCATTACACTCCGGAGGAGATGGTGGGCAAGAAGATCGTGGTGGTGGCTAACCTCCAACCTGCCAAGATCCGGGGAATAGAGTCCAATGGAATGCTTTTAGCAGCCAGGGATGGGAATATTCTAAGTCTGGTATGTTTGGATAAGGACGTGAAAGGCGGCTCGAAGATAAGCTAAGTTTTGTACCGGTGATAAGAGAATTTATAGTTCCGGAGCAAACTTTATCAGGTGTCGAAAATCTCAAATTAGAAGCGGGATATTCATAAAAACATACGCGATTCCCGCCCCGGGTGAACTTCAGGAAGATTTATTATGATGATGTATTACCGTCTGGAAAACCGCACCAGCCCCGCGAAGCGGGATTTCCGCTTTGCTTCAACAAGCTGGTGCACTCCCATTGAAAACATTCGATGCATCGACTATTTGCTAATATACCGTAACATCCATTGAGGTTATAAGTGATAGATTCGCATGCACATTTAGATATAAAGCAGTTTGACCAGGACAGATTACAGGTCATAGAATCGGCCTTCTCCTCGGGTGTGGAGAAGATAATCAATGTGGGATACAATCTGGAATCCAGCCAGAGATCGATACAGCTGGCGGATGAGTATAAAGAGATTTATGCCACCGCCGGATTCCACCCGCATGATGCTAAGGATTTGACCGAACAGTCTTTGGGAGAGATCCAGAAGCTTGCCACCCATAAGAAAGTGGTGGCTATCGGGGAGATCGGTCTGGATTTCTACCGGAATCTTTCCCCGCGAACGGATCAAATCAAGGCGTTCAAAATGCAAATCCACCTGGCAAAGGAACTGGGACTCCCTATAGTGGTGCATGTCCGGGATGCCTGGGAGGAAGCGCTGGCTATCCTCAAAGAGACTGAAGCAGAAAAAGTGGGGGGGGTGCTTCACTCATTTACCGGGAACTTGGAACAAGCCGACATTGCTTTGAACATGGGTTTCTACTTAAGTTTTAACGGAATGCTGACTTATCCAGACTCCAAAACCTCGAAGGTGGCAAGGAAGATCCCTATGGACTCGATTCTGGTCGAAACCGATTCGCCCTATCTTTCACCCATCCCCAAAAAAGACAAAAGAAATCAACCGGTTTACTTAAAGTTTGTAATAGAAGAACTGACAAGGCTTTTTTCTCCTCTCTCCTTTCAGGACGTGGAGCGGATCACCGCGGTGAACGCTTGTCTCCTCTTCAATCTGATAACCACCATTCCATGCCAGGTGGCTTATCCCATTCGGGACAGCCTGTATCTGAATATCACCAATCAATGCACCAACGCCTGCGTTTTCTGCGTGCGGAATTATACCGATTTTGTGAAAGGTCACAATTTGCGATTGAATCAGGAACCGACTTTTAATGAGGTGATAAATGCCTTGGGTCAGCTGGATAAATACCGGGAGGTGGTTTTCTGCGGGTATGGCGAACCGACCATTCGCTTGGATCTGCTTTTGGAGGTGGCGCGGCATCTTAAAAGCAAAAATATGCAGGTACGTCTGAACACCAACGGCCAGGGAAATTTAATCCACCAAAGGAACATCGTGCCGGAGCTGGCGGGTTTGATAGATGTGGTTTCCATAAGTTTGAACGTCGATGAAAGCAGCAAATATGACCGGTTATGTAAATCCAGCTTTGGAAAAAATACCTATGATAAGGTTATAGCCTTTGCTAAGGAGTGCAAGAAATACTTGCCGAAGACGGTTATCACGGTTCTGGATATGCCGGAGGTGGATTTGCAGGAATGCGAGAGGATCGCACAAAAGTTAGGAATTGAATTAAGAGTTCGCCATTATAATGTGGTCGGATAAGTGATTTGTACCTTCAACCACTCCTTTAGAGGGATGCTCTAATCTTAACAAGCTTAACGAATTAGCGATTGGTCATATACTGATATTGCATCTGATCCCCGCGCATTAATAACCTGCCTGGAAGAAGAAAACTTAAAAAGTAAAACGGGTTCATATCGTTCACTGAAATAGGTTGGAAAGGTGAAACCAAAGAAAAGCTTAAGCCAAAATTTCCTGATCAATGACAGAGCTGCTCAAAGAATCGTTAAAAGCTTAAATCCGGAGGAAAATGATGTAGTTCTGGAGATCGGAGCAGGATCGGGAGCGCTAACCAAACACCTTTTATGCAAAGCCAAGAAAATCTTGGCGGTAGAAATCGATAAACAACTATGCCAAATTCTCCAACAGAAATTCAAATCCTACCAAAATCTTTCCATAGTCAATGCGGATATACTGAAAGTCTCCCTCCATAATTTGATTAAACCCGAGCCAAACTGCAAAGTAGTGGGGAATCTCCCGTATCAGATCACATCCGGGGTGCTCTCTTTTTTGCAGGAAAACAGAAAGCTGATAAACGGCTGCGTGCTGATGATCCAAAAGGAAGTGGCTTTAAGACTTTCCTCTGTCCCGGGAAGCAAAAACTGGTCGCCTCTCTCCATTGCGGTTCAAATGTATGCAGACTCTGAGATTCTTTTCCATATTAAGCCCAATTCATTTTTCCCCAAACCCCGGGTGGATTCATCGGTTATCAGACTAACATTCCTCCCCCAGCCCCGGGTCCGGGTAGAAGATGAAAGGTGGTTTTTTCGGGTAGTCCGGGCGGCTTTCGGGCAAAGAAGAAAAATCCTGCTTAATTCCCTGACCTCAAATTTGTCTTTGCCTAAAGACCGACTGGAGGTTATTTTAAACCGGATCGGAATCGATCCCAAAAGACGGGCGGAGACTTTGAATTTGAGCGAATTTGCCCGTTTATCTACAGCCGTTATCGGGTTAGAAAAAATAAGGCTTATATCCGGATAACCTCTCCTTTAATTTTCCTCTGCATTTAAGAGGGAGCAAAGGCGGGGAGGAAAAAAACACAGTGATTCCGGCATTGAGATGTTTAAATACTTTCTTCTGATTTTTATCGTTGCGGCATTTCTTATTCCGGTGGGAGATGTCTTCTGTGCCCAGCTCCAACTGGATTTTTCACAGGATAACCGCACCTTTTTATGGAACGCCAAATTGGATTATGATCACCAGGCGGATTACGGACTCTGCTGGGGGTTTTCCAGTGCCATCAATTCCATGCTGATAAAAAAATCAGTCTTTTCCAACCATCAGAACCGGTGGCAGGAGGATGGAAACTATGATTTGAATCTGGGATATAGCTTCACCAAAAGATTAAAGATGGGTTTTCTATTTTCCCAGGATGTAAATTCCCTGGAAAAAAGAAAGGTGGTGGGCTCCGAATATGGCATCACCACCGAATACGAAATCTCCGGGGTAAGGTTTTTTCAGGTAATCGGGGGAAAGGAGGTTCAACGAAGATGGGAGGAGGGGAGAAAGGATGACGGGGGATTCAATCACCGCCTGGAAATTAAGCATTCCCCCAAAATTCTAAGCGGATCCTTAACCCAGATCAAGTTCAGCCAGGTAAGCTCCCGGTTGAGCAACGTGCCGCTGTTGGAAAGGGATTTTGGCCTTTTTTTTGCCAAGAATTTCTTTAGCGGAGACAGCCTGGAGTTTTCCTACCAGGAGGACTGGTCCAAGAAAAAATTCTACCTGGGGGATATCTCCGATGCGAAAATCAATACTCAAAGGAGAACCCAGAGACTGATCAATCTTAAAACCTCGGCCCGGGTTCCCCTTCGGGTGAGGGTGGACTTTGATTTCGATTTCCTGTTGAACGGATATAAATATTCCGGAGAGAAAGATCCCCAGCTGCCCAGCCTAACGGACAATGCTTCGAGCTCCCAGAATCTGACCATCAAAGCTTTAAGGGAATTTTTCGGCAGATTCACCCTGTCGAGTTATTATAAATATCTGCAGACGGATGAGGATTACGTGGGGGATTATAGAGATTTAAAAATGAAGAGTGCGGAGTGGGGGGGGAACCTGACGATGAGAATCAGCCGGTCCGATTCCCTGTATTTTACCACCTCCGTCGGGGTGTCTTCTTTTTATGCCTCACCGCTGTCAGACCAGTTAAACGATAGGGATATTCTGACTTTTACTTCATGGGGAGACTACCGGCATGTTTTCAATCCGCTTTTTTCCCTGCAAGTGGAGGGGGGATTCAGGAATTTTCACCAGGTCTATATCTCCAACCGGCTATCTGCCAACAACAATCATAACCAGACCTATGTTCTTTCTCCGACTTTATCCTGGCAGCCTTTTTCGGGTTTGAAGATCAAACAGAATTACAACATTCAAGCCAATTATATCTATTATGACTATGAGAAATCGAAAGAGAGCACCAAAAACCGGTTGTTTCGCCGCGCCAGCTCCGGTACGAATCTGAACTGGGCGGTAACCCCCAGGCTCAATTTTACCCTGGGATATACTTACCGGTATGAAGATTACGGCCAGCTTATCTGGAAGGATCAATGGGTGCAGAAGCCCAGCTGGGAACAGAGAACTCATACCATCGGTTTTTCCATGGAATATAAACCCGCACCATGCGTCTCTTTTTCCCCGGAGTATAGTTACCAAAGGAGAAAATCGTGGGATCATTTCACCGATTTGGTTACTTTGAAGAAAATCCGTTCCTTAAGCGACAGGTATACGCAGAACACCATCTCGGCAGCATGCCGGTATTTCGTCAGTGATCAGTTTTACCTAAGACTATCGGCAGCCAGGCGGGTGCAAAAAAGTATGCAGAGTTACAAAGAGATTTCGGATTACGCCACAGTGTCCATCAACCGGACTTTTTGACCGAGGAAGGCAATTTATATGCGAAACTGGAAGGTTTGTTCCGGGCTTATCAGACTAATTTGTTTTTTTCTGATGATAAACCTATGTTTATCCGGGTGCAAGAATCCTTTTAAGACCAGGAGTTCTCCGACCCCGGTGATCAGCGAGGGGACCTGGGAGACACCCGCCCGCCCGGATATTGTAATTTTGAATCTGTTATATGCCTATAACGAGAGGATCATCGGCAATTTCAACCAGTGCCTGGGAGACTCTTTCATTTTCTCCGCTCCGGAGGATTCGCTGGATGCGGCCAATCAGGGACGGGCGGATCTTTTTGCCGGCTGGGACCGGTCGGTGGAGATCAGCGTTACTGCCCGGATCTTCGACACCTCCCGTCAAAACCCGGATTCTTTTTCTTATGTATTGTCAATTCACTCCATCCCCACAATTCCGGACGATATTGGCGACAGTACAGCATCTCTTTCACGGGAGTATGAGCTGTTGATCCTGAACGGAAAAACCACACCGCCGGATACCGCCTCAGCCAAGGGAATAGCCACTTTTCTGATGAGGCAAACCTCGCTTGACTGGTGGAGCATATATTTCTGGAAGGACATTCCGTCGGTGGCAAACACAGACGATTGGGCGGATTTAAAAGCGAAATTCAGACAATGATAAGGTTATTTATATGTTAAATTCGCAAAAACGGTTTGGAATGATTATATTCTGCATGGGGCTGTTAGCTATATGCATTTTAATATGGAGCTGTTTTAATCCCTTTTCCCCGTCGGTGATCGGACCGGGTGCTCTCAAGCCGATTGCGCCACAGGTCAATCCGGACAGCGTGTTGTATAACTTCAAATACGCCTACGAGAACCGGGACAGCATTGTCTACGAGAACTGCTTAGACGAGGAATTCATGTTTACATACTGGGATCAGCTTAAGGTGGGAGAAGCCATCGAAGAAACCGACTATGGCCTGGTCACCGATCTGCCAGTCACCAAATCGCTCTTTCGGACGTTCGAGGATATCCGGCTGGATAAATGGAAGGTAAATTTAGCCCCGGATACAACCGTAGGAACGGAGACCTGGAAGGTACGGAATGTCGAATTTCATCTTTCGGTCCGGGATATCGACGGTGATTACCCGAACATGGAAGCTAACGGATTTGCGGAATTTGCTTTCAGACAATCAAAAGAGGATAATTTCTGGCGGATCGTACGCTGGACGGATTATTCCAATCGATGAACAAACAGGAGTCAAGGATTCGAGGGGTCGAGGGTTCGAGGGAAAAACGCTCAAGGATCAAAGTCTTGGTTCAATAATTCAAAGGTTCAAGAGTTCAATAAAAGCAAAGGCGTTTAAAGTTCAAGGTTTAAGGTTCAAGGGGTCGAGATTAAGGGTTCAAAAGTTCAAGGGTTCAAAGGTTCAATAAAGGCAAAAGCGTTTAGAGAGCAAGGGTTCGAGGGAAAACACTTAAAGATTAAAGTTTTAGTCCAGAGATTCAAGAGTTCACTAAAGCAAAGGCGATCAAAAATAGTATAACCTGACAGGAGGAATGAATCGTATGCCCAAACTTAGCATAAACGTGGATCACGTTGCCACCTTAAGACAAGCCAGAAAAGCGGATGAGCCCGATCCTGTGGCAGCGGCAATAGCTTCGGAGATGGCGGGGGCGGATGGGATCACCATCCATTTAAGAAGCGACCGGAGGCACATTCAGGATCGGGACTTGAAGATGCTCAGGGGGGTGGTCAAGACCGCGCTGAATCTGGAGATGGCGTCAACCGAGGAGATGCTGGAAATAGCGCTTAAAATCAAGCCGGACATGGCTACCCTGGTACCGGAAAGGGATGGGGAGATAACCACCGAAGGGGGTCTCGATGTATCAGGTAATTTCGAGCAGTTGAATCAAGCCATAGGCAAACTCCAATTGAATGGGATGGTGGTTAGCCTTTTCGTCAACCCGGATGAAGAGAGCATCAAAACCGCGGCTAAACTGCGCGCTGACTATGTAGAGATAAATACCGACAGTTATGCTGATGCCAAAAGCGCAGCCGACCAGATCATCCAGTTGGAAAGACTGGAGAAGATGGCAGGTTTGGCTCACCGTCTCAATGTTGGAATAAACATGGGGCACGGGTTGAACTACCGGAACATCACGAATTTAAGCCAGATTCCCCATATTCATGAGTTCTCCATCGGGCATGCGATAGTCGCCCGGGCGGTGCTGGTAGGATTCGAAAAAGCGGTAAAGGAGATGCTGGAGCTGGTCAAGAAGTGGAAATAGAGTGATAGTTCAATGGGCTTTCTCCTGTATGCCATATTAGCGTAAAAACCTGGGGTCAATTATATACCTCATTTCTTCCCAGTATAAATACTTAAGGGGGGGCAAAAAGTACTTGACAAATAATATTAATATGTTATTTATACATATGGGGAAGCTAATTTGATTTTCGTTCCCGTAAGTGGCGGGATTTTGAATAAGTAATCGAGTCAAATAAATGATTTTTTTCTCAAGGAGGGGAAAATGAAAACTCGTTATTTGATTTTGTATGCGTGTTTTATTCTTCTTTTCTTACTGCCCAGAAGCAAATGTTTTTCCCAGTATGGTGACTCTGGTATACCAGATACAATTCGATTTGGGGAACCTATTATCAATCTGACCGGACCTCCATACCAGGGTACGGTTATTGTCCCAGTTATAGTCTTTAATGATGAGCCTGTTGGTAGGGTGGAAATGCCACTCATATGGACGGGACCTTTATGGGGAGATTCTGGCAAATTTGTGGATGAACGTGGCCAAAATGCCATCAGTACAGTTATAGATTTTGAAAATTATGTGAAAAAGCTGTCTGTTACCGCGGTGTTTGGAGACCCTCGTACCCCTCCTTACATGGTTCCTGGAAGCGGTGAATTTGTATATCTATATTTTTCTATCTTAGATACGGGTTTTGTATCCATCGATTCTTCTTTTCTTCCCTGGCAGGATTTTGGTTTTCTTGACATTTTGGCCAACCGGTTTATTCCCATATTTTTGAAGGATGAGTTTTATATTCGTCCAGAATTACTGGGTGATGTCAATCATGATGGACAGGTTGATATTGGGGACATAGTTTTTCTGGTCAACTATCTTTTCAAGCACAGCATAGCACCTGAACCCATCGAATCAGGAGACGTGAATGGGGATTGCGAAGTCAATATAGGGGATGTGGTTTGTCTTATGAATTACCTTTTCAAGAACGGGGATTTACCACAGAGCGGGTGTAGCTCTCCATAGGGTATTCCAAAAAAGCCTTGTCCAATTCAGGATACGAAGTAAGAGACCGGATAGGGCTTTGATTATAGAGTGAAGTACGGTATATGTTCAGATATTGCTCAGCTATATAGTGTTTCTGAAGTCGAGGGGGTATTACTAAATGATATTTGATATAGGCAACTATGAACTCTATAAATGAACGAATATATGGCAGTAAATATAAGTTATAAAACCCTAATATTTTCCTTGACAAGGGAAATGGATATTGTATTTTACCATTAGACCAGAAAAATGGTAATGATTTTTTAGAGATATGGAAACATAATATTTTGTTATCCATCGAGTCTGTTAACCTCTTTTCCCGAGGAGGGAGGGATGGAGACTTTTCATTTATTTTCGTTTTCGTCTTTCTGTCACCATTCGTTTAATACCAAACAACAAGACGCAAGTAACAACAAAAGGGTGGTCATATATTTTGCTATAATCGGCTTAGTTTTGTTTTTACCTCTTTTAACGCATGCCCAGCAGGACACTCTGATTTTAATGGGAGTAAACAATGATTTACATCAAGCCCGAGGAGTAGCAGCAAATAGCAGGTATGCCTTCGTAGCGGATGGAGATAGTGGTATTTCTGTGTTCAGTTACGCTGCCCCCACTCTTCCAACTACGATTGCCAAATATCAAGACCAGCCGGTAATGGATATAGAGATAAAGAGGGATTTAGCTTATTATGTTGGCCTGGGTGCTTTCTATGTTAGGGATATATCAAATCCATTGCATTCAAAGGTGGTGGGTTCATGTACCGGAGATAATTGGGATTATTTTGGGACAAAAGTTCATGTGTATGATACTCTGGCTTTGATAATGCACAAGACAGGATATGAAGGCACGTATTCAAAAATAATTGGCATATCAGATCCCTCAAATCCCAATGTCTTGTCTACACTAAGTCCACCGCCTATGGGCACTCTATCTTGGGGTGATATTTTCAAAAAGGATAACTATGCTTTTTGGGTTGATGTAGGGATTCGGTTTGAACCAATCTTTCAAGAGTTAGGCAGAATCATTGTTTTCGATATAACTGACCCGATGCAACCAGTTCCCCTATCGGTCGACACTTGCCTGCCCTCTTACCCCAATGCTATATGGATAAAAGACAACTATGCTTATGTCGCACTTAGCAATTACCAAGTCAACCAGGGCGGGTTGATGGTTTTGGATATTAGTGACCCCTATGATATTGATTCTGTTGGTTTTTTTGAGATCCAGGGTGGTGAAGCATGGAATGTCTACATTAAAGGTAATTATGCTTATGTTTGCGTATTCTTGAAACCGGCACTTCCATCGGATCGGATTTATGTTTTGGATATCTCAGATCCGACGAACCCAACCTTGGTAACCACTTATGACACTCCGGGTCGTCCCCGGGATGTTTTCGTGGATGAACCTTATGTATTGGTTGCAGAAGACACCTCTCTTTTGGTTTTCAGGGCGAGTTTCCTGCGAACACCGGGAGATGTCAACAATGACGGACAGGTGGATATTGGGGATGTTGTATATATGGTCAACTATCTTTTCAAGCATAGCATAGCACCTGAACCCATCGAATTAGGAGACGTCAATGGGGATTGCGAAGTCAATATAGGGGATGTAGTTTATCTTATTAACTACCTTTTCAAGGATGGTGCTTTACCGAAGAGTGGGTGTAGCTCTCCATAGAGTATTCCAAGCAAACCTTTTCCGGTTCAGGAAACGAAGCAAGGGACTGGATAAAACTTTGGGGTTTTAGAGTGAAATAAGGTATATGCTCAGATATTGCTCAACTATATAGTGTTTCTGAAGTCGAGAGGATACTACTAAATGATATTTAATATAGACGACTATGAACTATATAAACGAACGAATATATGGCAGTAAAAAAATGTTATAAAACCCTAATATTTTCCTTGACAAGGAAAATGGATTGTATATTATATAGTTAGACAAGTGCATATTATGGTTCTATGTAAGAGGGAGACATAAACCTTGTGTGTCCTACATTACAATTCATTCATATTTTTCCCAAGGAGGAAAAAATGAAGACCCGTTATTTGATTTTGTCTGCGTGTTTTATCCTTCTTCTCTTTCTACCTCAAAGCGAATGTTTTTCGCAATTTGATACGGGGATACCAGATACAGTTCGATTTGGGGAAGCTACCATCAATCTGACTGAACCGCCATACCAGGGTACAGTTATATTACCAATTACCGTGTTCAATGATGAAGCTTTGGCAGAAATTGATATACCACTCACCTGGAATGGACCTATATCATGTGATTCCGGGAAATTCGTTGGAGAGCGGCCTCAGTACTTTTTAAATTCGTATTTTAACTTCAACAATCAAGAACGATGGGTTGTAGGAACTGCTATCGCGGGTGAACCGGTAGAACCTTACCACATACCCCCAGGGCAAGGGGAATTCCTGAATATCTATTTTACTATACAGGATACGGGATATGTCAGTATTGATTCGTTCAGTATGTTTGGATTTCTGCATCTATCCTTTGTGGACACTCTGGGCATGGTTATTATTCCACATTTCAGCCCTATACAAATTCACATCCAACCTCCGCTTTCAGGTGATGTCAACAAAGACGGTCAGGTGGACATAGGTGACGTAGTTTTTCTGGTTAACTACCTTTTCAAGCACAACATAGCTCCGGAACCTATCGAATCAGGAGATGTGAACGGAGATTGTGTGGTTGATGTTGGCGATGTGATTTATCTCATTAACTACCTTTATAAGGGAAGCAGCCCACCTCAAGAAGGTTGTTCCCACTACTAGACCTACTAAGTATAGTAAGGCTCTAGAAATTTATCCAAAATAAAAAACTAAAAGGAAGTTTTATGCGAAAATGGGAAAAAGCACCTATTCTTCAGAATGTCTTAGTCGGGTTCCTTTGTTCATTCATCGTGATATTCTTACATTCTCAGCTTTGTTGGCCAAGATCAGTGGGTGGATTGGAGATAAATCAAGGCGTTTGGCGAGGTACGGATATTGAGTATGTCTCTAATCAGATTTTACTCAAAATAACTGATTTTTCAGACACAACTGAGATCGAGAGCCTTCTTGCAGTCTATGACCTATCTATCAGAAAGCATTTTGATACAAACAGATGGGGACTGGTACAAGCTGACACAAATGTCAGCATCTTTGATCTAATAGACTCACTTAAAACGAGCTCATTATTTGAGTGGGCTGAACCAAACATTATACTCTACCCTTCAAGGAGACCAGAAGACCCGTACTTCATAGACAGTACCCAATGGCCTTTGTGGAATACTGGAAAGAATGGATTGATAGACGCCGATATTGATGCCCCTGAAGCATGGGAAATTGACACGGGGAGAGGGGATTTGATTATTTCCGTTTTGGATACAGGCTTTCCTTACTATCAGAGTGATACTGGTGCAATTTATTGTCATAAAGATCTTTCAGATCCAAACAAGTATATTTTCGGATATATTTGTTATGATACATGTTGGAAAGGTTCTATGGAAGAACAAATAGCAAGCCATGGTGGACCAGTTACTGGTATAATATCAGCAATGACTGATAACAATGAAGGTATTGCAGGCGTATTGTGGGCTTGTAAGATTTACGTCATGAAAGCATTTGTTGGTGGGGATCCTGCAGCAACAGTTTCAGGAGTAACAGCTGCAATTGATTCTTCCCTCAGTTTTGGTGCTAAGATAATAAACATTTCTGCAGGGACCGGGGGTGTCAGTTTAGATTTGGAAGAGGCAGTGAGTCGAGCAAATGACTCTGGTTGTGTAATTGTAGCAGCTGATGTACAATATCCTTCAGTATTTTCTAGCTGGGGTCAAATTCAGCCTGGTGGTTATAGAAACGTTATAGCTGTAAATGGTACTTTAAGTAATGATACTTACAATTATGGCTACTGCGGTAATGACTCTTTCAAAGTTACAGTCGCAGCTCCAGCAACTGTAACTAAAGCGACTACAAAGAATACATATAATCCTATTACTCATGATTGCACTGGATACGCAGTTTTCAATCAGACATCTTGTGCGACACCTTATGTAACTGGTGTAGCTGGTTTGTTAAAATCACACTCTATGACAGAAAATCGTTACTTCCCTCCCGACTCCATTAGGTGGTATATAGAGAGAACTGCTGATGATGTGGAGGACCCTGGATGGGATGGTTGTACGGGTTATGGAAGGGTTAATGCTCTAAGAGCTTTAATGGCGATGGATGGTTATTATCCCAATGTCACGGGTTACTTACGAACTAACGCCACCTGGGGTGATACGCTAGGTGATACGATCTATGTATTGGGTGATGTGGTGGTTCCGGTAGGTTGTACTCTGACCATTGACCATGGTGCGGTGGTAAAATTTCTTACCCGTGCCCGGGAGAACTTTTTTCCGGATTTTGAAGATCCGTCCAAATGCGAGATATTCGTCCAGGGGAAATTGATCGTTAACGGTTCAGCTAGCGATTCAGTCTGGTTTGTGTCCGAAGAAGGAGAGAGCGCTACCGATAGCTCATGGTATGGTATCAGGGTAGATGGCAGTGGGAGCGCTAAATTCAAATACAGCAATTTTGAGCATGGTTATTACGGAATCTGCTTCAACAATTCAGCTAATGATACCGTGATCAATTGCCGGTTCCGGAACAATAAGACCGCTATCCGAACTACAAACTCCAATCTGGTGGTGAAGAACTGTGTGATTGAGAAAGATTGGACTGGTATCGATGGCAGTTACGGGTACTATGGTATTTTTTGTTATGGGGTTAATCCCACCATAAAGAATACATTCTTCGAGGGTTTACAATACGGGATAAAAGTTTCAAGCGAGATTAAATTTGTTAAACCTACCCCTTTAATCGAGGAATGCGGTTTCTACAACATCGGGGGAAGTGGAATCTTATCTTCGGGGAGCAGTCCCGCCATCAGAAGGTGCTGTTTTAAGGGTACTTATGGCGATAATTGCATAAAAATAGATAATGGAGTCCCATATATCTTCCAATGTTATATGGCCAGCGAACACGACTCGATCCCCGTGGGAATTCTTTTCGTCAACGGCGCCACAGGCAAGGTGAGAAGAACCGCTATCTGGGATTACAGCGATTGCGCGATAAAGATAATGAATAATACAACCAATCCTGATTTCGGAAAAGAAGCCGATTCCGGAGGCTGTAACTGGTTTGAGGAGCCCGACTCCGGCAACTATTACTTCTGGTCAAACAGCAACTCCACTATTTCCGCCAAGTACAACTTTTGGGACTTGGAAGATACTTCGGATATTAGGGACGGGATACACGGGAAGGTGGATATTAATCCGGTGTTGAATCATTGTGATGCCTGCTTCCCCTATTATGCGCAATTGTGCTCCGATCTTCCTCCGGATGATCCTATGTTTTCTGCCTGCAAACTTGCAGCCGACCAGGAAAAAGAAGATGAGGCAGGTATAAAAGATGGAATACCGCACTCCTTCTCTTTATATCAAAATTATCCCAATCCTTTCAACCCGGAAACTGTGATAAAATACGATCTGCCCCGGCAGGTCCACATTAATCTGACGATTTATAATATCATGGGTCAAAAAGTAAGGACGCTGGTAGATGAAATTCAAGAACCGGGATACCAGACACTATTCTGGAATGGCAGGGACGATGAAAATAAAGAGGTGGCTTCAGGGATTTACTTCTTTAAATTAAAAGCCGATAACTACGAAGCGGTAAAAAGGATGATTCTTTTACGCTAAAGGCACATAATATTAGCAGAGGAAAAATCACAGCTAACATGGCAAGTTGTTGAAACTGACAATGAATAATCAAGTTAAAAAACGAGGAATGAAAATGAGGAACAGATTAATCCATTTGACGATCCTGATACTGTTAGGTTTTTGTGTATCGGCGAATGCCGCCTACTGGGAAAGTTCGGTTACCGCGGCAGGCACTATTAGCCCCACGGCGGGTTCCGACTACGGGAGAATTCTTTTCAAATTCGATCTGCCCGGTCAATTTAATGACGTGATCATTGATTATGCGGAATTGATCTTTACCTCCACCCCGGACACTGGATCAAGCTACATTAGTCTTTTAGGTGCATTCCCGGTGGCAAGAAACTGGGAATCCGGAATTGTTTCATGGTCCTCCGGTTGGATTAATCCGGGAGGAGATTACATCGACAGCATATATACCTGCTGTCGGATTCGCATTTCCCCGGATGAAGCCACCAGTATGGACATAACCGACATTGTGCAGATGTGGGCGGACGGCGCCATTTCCAATTACGGATTGATACTCATACCTCTGGAGGATTCAAACCGTTTTTTAAAACTACAAACTACCGCTTCTTTTACTTCAGGGGTTAAGGCGATAGTGAGAATTTTCTACACCAGGGAAGATAGAGAAAATTAACCTTAGATTTCATTCAAGACTTAAAGATCATCCGGCAGATCCACCCGGATTAGGCTCACCCGATAGGGAATCCCTGTTTCCTACCATACCTTCCATATCATAACCATAAACTTCGGTTAATTTTGAATTTTTTATCGAAATTACCGCAGAATAGATCGTCATTCCTGCTTTTAGTACAATCCCCCAAAAAGAGTTTGACTTTATCCCAAAATAGCTTTACTTAACCAAGGAAACAGTGATTGAATCATTGACTTGACGGTAAGGAGAGTTCATGCCCGATTTTGATATCACCAGTAAAAAGGATGTGGCTAAGATCACTCTGAAGTCGGCACCGGATCGACCCGGCATCGGCGCCCAGGTTTTCGGGGCATTGTGGTCCTACGATATAAACGTGGAGCTGATTTCCTGCACCACCGGATTGGAAAACGAACAGGACATAATTCTGGTAGTGGATAAAAAACAGTTAAACCCCGCCATTCTCAAGCTGAAGAAGATAATAGAGGAGATAGAAGCCAAAGATTTATTGGTGGATCAAAGTGTGGCGATCCTTTCCGTCGCCCGCTCGGGCCTTTCCAAAACCCCGGGTATCGGCGCCAGAGTTTTCTCCGTGCTTTCGGATGCCAAAATCAACGTGGACGTCGTGTGCAGCTCCACCAACGCCATCTCTTGCATCATCCAGGCTGCGGATGTATCCAAAGCGGAAGCTTCCTTGCGACAGGAGTTTGAAAAGCAGGAATGAGTTCAGAGTAGAGAGTTAAGAGTTAAAGAGCAAAGCGAAGAGGATAGGATAAAGAGCTTCAACATTTAAAATGTTGGAGCTCTTGTTGTATCATGTAATATCTGTTGTCGAATTGCTTTGAATACTTATCCGCTTATAAAAATCCGAATTTCTCTTTCAATTTTCTCTCCACCATCTCCGGAACGAAATTAGCTATATCACCGTTGAAACGGGCGATGTCTTTGATCAGGCTGGAGCTTAGGTAGGTGTACTTTTCAAAAGGCATCAAAAACACGGTCTCGGTCTGGGGAGCCAGCCTCCGGTTCATCAAAGCCATTTGGAATTCGAATTCAAAATCCGAAACCGCTCTCAAGCCCCGGATGATGGCGCAGGCATTGCGTTCTTCTGCCAGATTTGCCAAAAGCCCTTCAAAAATCATCACCTCTATCCTATTTGAAGCATCGGTGTTGGCTTTGACCATCTCCAATCTCTCATTGTTTGAAAACAACGGTTTTTTATCAGGGTTATCGGCGATGGCTATGATCAGCCGGTCGAAAAGCAAAAGCCCGCGGTGAATCAAATCGAGATGACCATTGGTAATGGGATCGAAACTGCCCGGATAGATGGCAATCTTCATAATATCTCCTTTGTATATATATTACGGTATTCGGTATTTCCCCTCACTCCCGCCGATGGTGGTTCGACATCCTTCGGCTACGCCTCAAGAGATGTCCTTCGGATTTGCCTCAGGACATGTCGCTCACCATCCTGAGTAAATAGAAGGACGGGATTTTCAAACCTAACCTTCTCCCCAAAGAGACTGTGTCACAATTGTGTTTTGAGTTTGTAGCCGCAATCTTTAGATTGCGTAAGTTGTTGGAATTCAATAAGGGATTTTCGCCTATACGGGCAGCTACAAAAAACCGAGTTATGACACACCCTCCAAAGGGGAGAGGGAATTACTAAATCAGACTCTTTTTAGAAAAATGGAGATAACCGTATCTCCGAACTTCCTTTCTTTAAGCAATAATAATTTATCTTCAGGGGAAATAAAACCTTCCTTCTTGTGATGTTCCAAAACCAGGATGCCGCCAATCTCCAATACGCTCGATTTCGCCATAGAGTCGATTATCTTTTGGGCATAATCTTTAAGATATGGAGGATCAGTAAAGATTATATGAAAACCGGGCTCAAGCCGGTTCAAGGCTTTCAATCCATCCAGCCGAAGTATAACGGCTTGACTCTGTAAATTCAGATTTTCCAGATTCCGTTTTAATATCTTTATGCTCTGTGGGGAAGAATCCACGAAGGTGACCGATTCGGCTCCCTGCGACAAAGCTTCTATCCCCAAACTTCCGGCTCCGGCAAAAATATCCAGAACTCTTTTCCCCTCAATCTCTCCCCGCAATATGTTAAAAATAGACTCTTTCACCCGATCGGATGTCGGTCGTATCTTCGATTTATTGCCGGCGCTTATCCGCCGCCCTTTATGTTCACCCGAGGTAATCCGCAAATCCTTTTCCTTGGTTTTCTATTCAACCGTCAAGTAATTTTTTCCAAATTTTTAGAACCGATTCCCCGAACCTTTACCAGATCATCCAGTTTAGGGAAAGGGCCTTTGACTTTACGATATTCGACAATCCGCTGGCTCAGCGCAGGACCAAGTCCCGGAACCGTTTCCAGCTCTGATGCGGTGGCTTGGTTCACGTTGATTTTGGCAGTCTGCCCAAAGCTGCCAGGCTGGTTTTCTGCTTCTTCCTTATTTACGAGCGGAGTCGGCTGCATAAGGCTGACATTTGTCGGATCATTTTTCTCCATCACCAATTCAGGGGCAAACTGCGGATGATTCCTTTTATATAACGTAATTCCGCTGCCTACCAATAAGGCAATCAAAAGTAGCAAAAGCGCCCGGATCTCTTGAGGGGTAAAATTGAGCAAAGTCATAACGGTCAAATTCGGATCATTCCTTCTTCCCTGGGGAGGGGGTGAGCTCAAACGGATGGTACAGGATATCCACCAACAAATCCCCGATTATCTGCAGACTCTGCGGGCTGCATTTAGCCGGGGTATCGGAGACGGTATGATACCAGGGATAATCAAAATCGATCAAGTCGATACAAGGGATTCCTGCCTCCAGTAATGGTATGTGATCATCATAAACGAAATACTGGATCGAATCCTTGAAACAGGTAAAACCGAGTTTCTTGGCTCTTTCCCAGACCAGATTTAAAACATCCTGCGCGTAGATGAAAGAATGAGCTTCCTTATACAATTGCAGGTTTTTACCTCCTACCATGTCCAAAAGGATACCGATCTGGGGTTGGTAATTCCCCTTGTTTTTGGCGAAATACTTGGATCCCAAGCAGAATTTATCCAGATCGCTTTCCGGTCCCCAATCCTCCCCGTCGAAAAAGATCAAGTCCACCCCCCATTGCGATTTCCTCTGGGAGATGATCCGGGCGATTTCCAAAAGGATTGCCACTCCGGAAGCGCCGTCGTTTGCCCCCAGGATTGGTTTTGATCTTAAAGAACTATCCGGGTCCTGATCGGCAAAGGGTCGGGTATCCCAATGGGCACAAAGAAGCACCCTTTCTTTTTTTTCGGGATAAAAAGAGGCAATTAGGTTGGTCAGCTTCAGGTCCTTCTGCAACGCTTCATCCCGATAAGTGAAATCCTGTATCTTGACCAAATTAGTGTACCCGGAGAGCTTGTCAAGCAAATATTTTCTGCACCGGTCATGCCCGGGAGAATTAGGGTAGCGGGGACCGATTTGGCATTGCCCGTTAAGCTCGGCGAAAGCCTTTTCTGAATCGAACTTAGGAACAGAGAGGGAAGAACAATTCAAAAGCAGAATATAAGAAAAAACTAAGCAAAGGGAAGTCTCTTTTTTGGCACCGAGAATCATAAGAAAATTATAGAAAGAGTCTTGCACCAAAGTAAAGAGTTTCTGCCAAAATCGGATTCTACAGAAACAGCTTGTTTTCAGCGACCTTAATATCATGGGCGGGGATCAGAGTAAATTAATTGGGTTTGCGAATTATTTATGTTTCGGTTCCCCGGTTTATTCCGCAAGCCAAGTGGTATTTCATCCCGGTTCATTTCCTTCCAGGAAACGAGGTATTAGTGTCGGGATCATTTTTGGTCAAAAATCATTAAAAACTGATCTGCATGAAAATCCCCAGTTCCCGGGTGTGGGTTTTCCTTCTGGTTTTTTTGTCATTCGTATCCGCCCAATTGATGTTCAACCCTCCAGTCACCTGGGAGGAAAAACTGTAACCGGCAGAGGTAGTCAGGGAAAAGCGATTACTGTCGGCAGTAATGTTGAAGGGATTTCCTCCCACCGAGCTTTTGGTCATGTTGGAGCTTTTGGAAATATTCAATGACAGGGTTAGATTGCTATTGAACTTTATCCTCTTCAGGAAGGGAAGCTTAATACCATGCGGGGCACTGAAAGTATAACTGTTGGTGATGCCGAGAGAATTGCTGAAATTCTTGGTGACTGACTGGTTTCCCCCGGCGATCTTCAAGTTCTCATCCGTTTTGATGTCTTTAGTGTATTTGATCGAGGTGCGGATGCCCTTTTTCCAATCCAGGGAAAATGAGGCCAAGGGGGAGTAACTTTGAGAGGTAACCCGGCTAAATGATTCGCCGCTTCTCTCACTTCCCCTTTCCTCCACTTGCCTGAAATAACCAAAATTATAGGTGACAGCGGTGAAGAATTTTTTGAAGTACTTAAAATTGCCCAATTTGTTAAAGTTGAATCCGAAATCCGGAAACCGGGTGCTGATGCTTTTAGTGGCTTCCGTTGCAGTTATGGTTCGACTGATATTTTTGGTATATTTCATCCCCACATGGGTAGCCAAAATAGATATTCCGCTGGCGGCGCCATATGCATCGGCGATAGAAACCCGGTCAGCAGATTGGGAAGAACCCGTGCTTGGTACCCGGGGATCTTCGGTGAAACCAAGCCGATAGCTTAAGGAGGGGCGCGCCATAAGCCCGCTTTTGGAGAAGGACTGGTTTCTGCGATAATTAAGGCTCACCGGATCAATTCTGCGGGTTAGCTTTCTCAACCAGTTAAAAGGATTCAAAATGGACTTCTTTTTCTCTTCCTTCTTGGCGCTGCCCAATAATTTGGTCCAATCCAAGGTAAAATTAGCTACCCGGCTGTTGTCATTGCTGATAGTCCTGGTATTCTCGGTATTCCGACTATCCAAGCGGTCGGAATTTTCATTATACCCGGAGCTGAAGTCGAACTTGGCGCTTAAGAAATTCAGCCAGGAGGGAGCATAACTTGCGGAGAAAGTTTCGGCATAATGGGTTTCCAAACCCACCTTGGCATTCTTGGGAACGAGAGAATATTTAAGGTTATTAGGATCGCTGATGTCCCTGGTGGTGGCCATGGTATACTTCAGAGGGATGCTCTTTAAAAAACTGGCGGCGGCGTTCAAGTTTCCCATAAAGGCTCTGGAATAGGAATCGGTTATGGTTCCGACACTGTTTTCAGCATGAAAACGTGATTCGCTGATATTCCCTGATGCTTGTACTTGATCGGGGAAGGGAGTAAAACTCATTTGGGTGAAGCTTTTAGGAAGGAGCGAACCTTTCAACCAACCAAAAGGTTTTATTTCTCTGCGTTTGCCAAAGGGAAAGTTGTATCCTCCATTAATATTAGTGGAATTACTTTTTTGAACCGGGGTCAATAAACTAGTGTTTGAGTTGCTGGTATAACTGATACCATGGCTTAAACGTCTTAAGGTCAATCCGACCAACCAATTTTTGGTCGTGGAATTTAGGGATGGAGTAAAATTGATACTTTTAATGATGCTTTCACTTTTTTCTTTTTGCCGAAGCTCTTGGGGCAGAATAATGTCGGAACCGCCCTTCCATTTGGGAAGGTCCAGTGACCGGGAATAGCTAAAAGTAACCGGGAGCATATAACCCAGCGATACCGGGATGAACCGGTGGAGCTGAAGTCCGGAAACGTTTATCCCGTACACCGTGTTAGTGCTGCCGGAACCGCTGTTTGCGGTCAAACTGCGGTATTGGCTGTCTTGTTGTTTAAAGTTGAAACTCAAGCTTCCCAAGTCTGCCAAGGTAGCATTTACGGTCATGCTCCCTGCCACTCCCTTTTCCTTTCTCACTTCAGTCACCCTCATCTCATCCACCCAGACTTCACCCGAAACCGGCTGGAAATCGACGGTATCGACGTTAACCACCCCCATATTGAACCACCTCACGTTTTTTAGGGTGGGGCTTCCTCTAACCCGATATGCCCCAGCGGTGGTATCTAAAGAGGCAGTGGAGGTACCAGAGAGGTTGTTCAGAGCATATGCCTTTAAAGCGGTAATCTGGTCGAAATCTATATTCACCTCATTTCGTTCATCCCAACCCGGATAGAGGTGAGTGTGATATTCGTAGTAATTGGAAGAGTCCGTCCCCAGTTTCAGGAAAAACTGGATATTGGCCGGATCGCTCGGGCCATGGACGAACATCTTCAAATCCCGATAACTGGAGTAATCTTCGGGTGAATTAAGCAGTATCCGATAAGCCGAGCCCTGGTGATATGGTTTCAACTGATTATATTTCAGTACTAACGACTGTTCTCTTTCCCGCACCCCGGTTTGCCGGTTGAGAGTTCCTGCCACTTTGGGAGGCGGATCATAGCCCGGATTCTCATGGGTGTTCACCACGAAGACCTCGAAACCTTCATCCGGAGTTGTTCCGATTGGCAGTGGGGTTTGTCGATTGGTCAAACTGGATACTCCGAGATTCTGCCATCTGTTTCCGACCAGCTGGATGGAGGCAATCTTTATGATGCAATTTTCTTTCGAGCTGATCCACATACGAGCGAACCGGATATTGGTCCAATCGGGCTCACCCACTTGGGAATAGTTCAAAGGTTCCTTCAACGGGATTCGATAAAGCCTCCAGCCGGACGTATCGGTCATATCTCCCAGGAATTTGGTCTCACTTAAGTCTATGTCGAATTCGAAATAGTTATTAGTTAGATCCAGCGTGCTGTTGGCATTGATATCTTCGGTATCCGGATGCCTACCCCGGTCCGGATCGTCCCGATTGCCCTGGGTGCCGTTTATATGCGAATAATCGTATTTATTGTCATAATTCCAGTTGTCGCCAGCCGGGTCCGGCAAGGTGGATTGGTAATACGCCTGCTCCTGCGCATCAGTCAAGGTATCCAGTCCCAGATCCTCATCATCATCCAAGATCCCATCCCTCTGACCATTTCTGGGTTTATCCTCGGTATTAAGGATCTTATCCCCGTTCAAATCCTCCGACATCTCCCCCAAGTCCACATGCAAAATCCCTTTGTTTCCCCAAACCCAGACTTCCAAAAACTTGGTGCGTCTCTGGTCGTATGCACCGGGATATATAGGTCGCATAATACCATTCCAGGTATTATCCACCAGGTTGGAATCGAAATCCTGGCTGGAAGGACGGTGGGGTTGTTTGGGGGAAAAACTCAGTTCCAGGATGTTGGTTCTCTCCGCATTTCTTTCCACCTCTTTGTTGGGCCAGATGTCTTTTATGAGTACCTGATCATACGGATTATACCACCACATCAGGCATCTTTGGGAAAGATTTTTTTCCAGAGGAGGACTGGAGAGGGTCCATACCCCTCGCCGAACACTTAGATCCGTATATTCCAAGGAGCCCTCAAAGTCGTCAATGAATGCCTGGTTCCCGGTATTGGGGTTAGGTATACTTTGTGCCAGATCACCCCGAAATTCCAGTCTGGACTGGGTCTCGGTCTTCACCCAGGGAATTATATTAAACATCCGCGTCAGAATGGGAGGAGATGTGATAAAAGTAAGGTTGCTGCCCCAGATAAAATTACGTGACGGTTCCTGTCCCACCCGGGGTCTGGCGGTGCTGGTCTTTTCGCTTTTGTAGATACCCACGGTGCCGAATTTGAGATTGGTGCCCAGACTGTATTCCGCCATCATCCCGAACATGCTTTTTTTCTCCGCGGAAAGAAGCGGAGAATAATCGAAATCTACACTCAGATTGGCGGTGGGGCTTAAAGCTTCGGGGTTCAAGAAGGTGATATCGCCGGTTTCGTAGACAATGGTATAATCTTCGTCTCTTTTAAGAGTTTTCCCGTTTAAAGTTACCATATCCGATCCCTCGATTATGGGAGCATGACCCAAAGAGTATTGGGTTTTGCGAGAGGCGGATTTAACGTAGATGTAATATTTGCTTTTCTCCACCCGGTCTTGGAGTTGATTCGAGGAATAGATTTCTTCTACCCTCTCTTTTAGGGAATCTCCTGCATTTCCGGTGTAATAGACACTGCTGGGAATCGGGGCAAAAGGATGCCGGTTAGGAAAAATCAAGTACCCCAGGCCAAAATCTATTTGCCGGTAATCCACAATCCCATCAGGATTTTCGGCAGCGTTTAAGTCTAATTGATCCAAACCGAACACCCGCAAATATAAGGTGCTATCCTGGAAGTTTTTATCTGTGGTGATGTTTTCTGCATGGGGGAGTCCTTTGTAAATATCCAAACTGAATCCTTCCCGGTCGATGTTCGTGGAGTTC
Source organism: uncultured candidate division Zixibacteria bacterium (assembly GCA_903908285.1). GTDB lineage: Bacteria > Zixibacteria > MSB-5A5 > MSB-5A5 > SM1-73 > CAIVRH01. Next base: position 8,324 of record CAIVRH010000026.1, on the reverse strand, counting down.
AGAAAATAGACGTTTTTCCATTCATATTCCCAGGTATAATCTTTGGGTTCGGGGGTATCCGGTTTGATCAGCTTGAGCCGCATGCAGATCTCCCCCTCGGCGCTGGTGCAAGAATCCTTAACGAAACCGACGGTGTCATAGGAGACGGGATTGGAATGCCGAACGATATAATAAGTAGCCAGTATGTCGTCTTTCACCGGTAAGCGGAAGAACTGAATCCAATATTGCTCCCTCTGAACGAAATAGTCGTTGACATCGATCTCCTGGAATCTCCGGAGTACGGTTTCATCATGGTAAAACATTGTGTCTTTTGGGTTGACATAGGCAACTCCGAAAGGCGCCGGATTTTGGGCGGTATTACTGTTGATGGTGGAATTGCTTTTGAATAATTTAATTTCCACGATAGAATCGCCATTCGAGAAATCACCCTTATATCCCAGATCATAGAAGGTTCTCTCCAGGTATTCGTAGTCGCGAATGACTTCCGCCTTGGTTTCTGCACCGGCATTGAACACCGCTTTCTCGTTAGAGCCTTTATCCTGGCTGGTAATCATAGTTAAGTTCCATCCCGCTACCTTGGCGGTGGTCTTAATTCCGAAAAGTCCCTGCTTGGTCTCTCCGTAACCTACGGTTCCGCTGCCCACCGAGAGATTGGTGTTGCCCGCTTCAACCGTCTGGACAATCTCGTCTTCCTCTCCCTGGTATCTTAACTGGAGCGTGTTTGCCAGATCCGTAGTTCTCCGGCTGTCCTGGTCCACCTTCACCGATATCTTGCTTCCGATGGTACCGGTAATGCTGAAAGCGGATTGCTGCTCCATGTTGAGAGAAGGGAACTTGGATTGCTTGGAGGTGGCGGTATTGACCAATCCTTCCTCCCACGTGCTTCTGCCGGAGAAACTGATTCTTCGGTACCCGGAGACTTTTAATCCGGGACCCCCTTCCCCAATGATTCGGGAAACCATCTTGGGGAATTTTACCGGTATCTCCCATTCAAACAGGCTTTTGGATTTTTCTGTACTGGTTACGAAATGAGAGCTTAGATTCTTTTTCCATTCCAGATCGATTTGGAGTCGGTTGGCAGCGAGAGTATATGCAGGTAAAGGCAAAAAGAGAGGTTTTTGCAGTTCATATTCGCCCAGCTTTTCGCTTATGCATACCGATTGATGTTCATATTCCACCTGAACGGTTTGAACGGTGGTGAGAGTGGTTTTCAAGAGAGGGATGGAATCGGAGTATATAGAGAGCCCTGCCTGGAGAGCAGGTTTGCCGAACCGGACCAGGCTTCGGTCCCTCTCTTCCAAAGGCATTTGGAGACCTACTGCTTGAGCCGAATGGCAGAAATAGAATCCAGCCGGGGTAAACAATAGGAAAAACAAAACCGCCAAACGAAATGAACACAATAATCCACCGGCGGTCTTTTTCTTCCTATTCTTCAGGCAATACATCAGGATAACCCTTTTGGGTTTTCTCATAATTTTTAGTAATCTTCGATAAAACCTCCTTTCTTTATTTCGGCTTTTACCCTCAATCTATATATACGACTTCTTCTTTTAAGTTTATGTTAAATTTTGCTTTAATCATCCTTTTCAAGATACTGCTCAATTTTTTAACATCGGCAGATTTTGCATTTTTCACATTGATCAGAATATTAGCATGTTTCCTGGATACTTGTGCGCCCCCCGCCTGCATGCCTTTGGCGCCTATCTGGTCCAATAATAATCCGGTCGAAATCTTTTTCTTACCTTGAATGATGTTTTTGAAATAACAACCGGCCGACCGTTCTTTCCATGGCAGATTAACTCTCCTTTTCTCTATATTTTCCTTTACCTGTTTCTCGATCTCTTTTGGGCGCCGCTTTTTCAATCCAAATGTTGCAGATAATACGATATCCCCATTCCGCTTCAGGATGCTCTCTCTATATCCAAATCGAAAGAAATCCCTCTTTACTTCTTTGATTTCACCTTTCGAGGTAAGGAGAACTGCTCGGGTTAGAATATCCCCCACCGCTTTGCCAAAAGCCCCTGCATTTCCCCTGATGGCACCCCCCACCGTTCCGGGTATTCCCGCAGCGAATTCGCATCCGGAAAGAGAAGAGGAGCAAGCTTTCTTAACCACATCATCCAACCAGGCTCCGGACTGGCAGGTGATGGAGTTTTGATTTACCACAATGTTTCTACACTCGTTTTTTATGATCAATCCTCTAAAACCTGAGTCACTCATCAAAATGTTGCTGCCGCCGCCCAAAACCAAATATCGCACATTCAGTTTTTGGGCTGTCCGGATGGTATAGATCAATTGATCCGGCGTTGTGGCCCGATAAAAAAGATCTGCCTTTCCGCCTATACCAAAGGTGGTATAGCGAGCCAAAACCACATCGGTTTTCAACCGACCCCCTAAAGCTTTAGATAACTTTCGGTAAATCTCCTTTTTTCGAGCGGGATTTGTGGATTTTATTCCGGTTATTTTCATTATCAGCCACAGCCAACCTAAAAAATAATATAAGACATTTTCTCAAAAAAGCAAGCAATTTTGTGTTTCTTTAAATAATACAGGTTACCGGGTTCCCCATGAATCAAAGCCAGTTCCGCAAAATTTGAAACTGGCGATTCCTTTAAAAAAAGTAAAAAACAGACCCCCTGATCTTGAGGGAAAATCTGATAATGAATTCTTTATACCAAGCGATTTAATTCTAACCCTGAAACTCTTTACGGAGTGCCTCCACCGCCTCTTTGGCTTTGTCCCGGGCAATTACGCAGGTGACGGAGGACATGGAGGTGGTAATGGTATCGATATTTATCCCTGCCTGAGAAAGGGCATTGAACATCTTTCCCGCAACCCCCGGAGTTTGTGCTAATTGATGACCGGCAATTGAAACCAGGGCGATATTAGCCGCGCTGGAGATTCTCTCCGCTCCGATCTCATCTTTTATCTTTTCCATGAGTTTCTCTATGATGCCGAGCTCATTCTCTGCGACAGCGAAAGATAAATCCACTTTACCCTTATAACTGATTCCCGACACCACCAACTCCACGTTGACACCTTCTTTTCCCAACTTGCCAAATGTCTCCGCTGCAATTCCGGGTTTATCCGGCACTGAATGAAGAGTGACCTTTGCCACATTGGCATTACTGGCTATGTGAACGTCTAACATGTTATCACCTCCGAATTGTCGATTAACCTAATCTAAAATCGTATCTGGCACAGGTTTTCCCTGGGGAGTGAATCCATAAATTGATCGGATGAAATTTACTAACATTGCCCCTAAAAGTCAAACAAATTTGGCAAGAATTTTGAAATAACACCATACGGGAAATCGCTTAAGTCTGATTCAAAACAGAGAACTTTAAATAATCTATGGTTGACTTTGACAAAGCCAAACATTATTTTCATTGATTGAAACCAGAGAGTTTTGAAAGTTTTAGTAATTAGGGTTCTGAAAATTATCAAACAGCTCAAGGAGGGAAGCCTCCATCGGAACAAAAGTAAAACCAAGAGAATAACATGAAACACAAAGCCTTATACGGAACGCACGACATATTGCCGGACGAATCTTTCAAATGGCAATCTTTCGAGGATAAGTTAAAATCGATCTTTGTACTCTACAATTACAAGGAAATCCGCACGCCGATTTTTGAGGAGACGGAGCTTTTTACCCGGAGCATAGGGCAGGAGACGGACATCGTCCAAAAGGAGATGTATACTTTCTTTGACCAGGGGAAAAGGAGCATCACCTTAAGACCGGAGGGGACCGCGGGGGTGGTAAGAGCATATTTAGAGCACAATCTGGGAGAGAAATCCCCGCTGGTGAAGCTTTTCTATTTCGGGAGCATGTTCAGACAGGAGAGGCCACAGAAGGGAAGACTGCGGCAGTTTAATCAATTTGGAATCGAAGCCATCGGCTCGGCTGATCCTTCGCTGGATGCGGAGATAATCGGAATGGCGGCTCGAATCTGCCAGGAAGTTGGAATTACCGAATTCAAGCTGCATTTAAACAGCATCGGCTGTCCGGTCTGCCGACCGGTACACCGGGACAAGCTCCTCGAATTCATGAGAGGTAAGGTAGGGGATGTGTGTGATGACTGTAAAACCAGGTTTATGCGTAATCCTTTAAGGATGTTCGATTGCAAAAAGAAGGAGTGTGCCGACCTGCTAAAAGATGCGCCGGTGATGATAGATTTTCTCTGCGAGGAATGCCGGACTCATTACCGGCAAGTGAAGAATTATCTATCGGGATTGGAAGTAAATTATTTTGAAGATCCCAGATTAGTGCGGGGTTTGGATTACTACACCCGAACTGCTTTTGAAATAAAATCATCTCTTTTGGGAAGCCAGGACACTCTTTGCGGGGGGGGACGGTATGATCTTTTGGTCGAGGAGTTGGGTGGGACACCCACACCGGCGATTGGTTTTGCCGCAGGGATGGAGAGATTTATTCTGGTGCTGCAAATGCAAAAAGATTTAATGATTGAGGAAAAAAAAATAAAACTGTTCATTGCTACTTTGGGGGATGAAGCCAAGGTTTTTGCATCCAAGCTATGTAAGGATTTAAGACAGAAAAACATAGCCTGTGACACTGATTATCTGCAAAGAAGCTTAAAAGCCCAGATGAAGGAAGCCAACCGCCAAAATGCGGAGAAGGTTTTAATCATCGGGGAAGAGGAGATGAAGAAGGGGAAAGCGGTTTTGAGGGATATGCAGACGGGGGAACAGAAGGAAATAGGATTGGGTGAAGTAGAACAGATATTGGATTAATCTATTCTATGTAGTAACTATAAGTAATGCTTTTCTTGAAAAATAAATGTGATTTAGTAATTCTTATTATCGAATTATCAAGAAGTGATTAGAACTCTGGGGGACTGTCATGGCAATTCCAGAAAAACTGAAGAACAAACTTTTAGTTGAAGCGGGTCACGCATGTGTTATATGTAGAAGGTCTCGTGTTCAACTTCATCATATTGATGGAAATAAGCGCAATAATGATGAGTCTAACCTAATCGTGTTATGCGTCAAGCACCATGATGAAGCAGAAATGTCGAAAAAGGGGCGAAGCTTCACCGCTAATATTACAATTCAACAATTACGTCTTTATAAGGAAAAACAGAAGCAGGAAGGGATATATCATAAGCGTATGAAAAAAGAAGTTGCCGGAGAGATAATTTTACCTATTCCGCCGATGCCTTACTTCGTACATCCATACCCACTTCAAGAGAACTTCACAGGTCGACTATCAGAACGAAAAGAACTGACTGAATGGTTCACTAAGGGCACTCATCCTATGTTTGCTTATGTTGCCATTGGTGGAATGGGTAAATCTGCTCTTACCTGGTATTGGCTTCAGGAGGATATAATTAAAAAAGGATTAGCACCAGAGGGAATTATATGGTGGTCTTTCTATGATCGGGAGGCAAGGTTTGAGACTTTTTTGGAGAAGACTATTCTATATGTAAGCAAAGGGCATGTTGATGCTAAAAAGATAGATTCAAATCGAGATCGGATGGAAACTCTCAACACCCTTCTTTGCAACAACCGATTTCTCATAGTCCTGGATGGTGTCGAAAGAGTGCTACGGGCTTATGCGGGGCTGGGTTCTCCTTATAAAGGGGACGAGGTAGAAGAGGATAAAAAGCAAGAGTTCCGTATGTGTATTGACCCAAATGTTGGCACCTTCTTACAGTGGTTAACCTCTGGAAATCCAAAGACAAAGACATTACTCACGAGTAGATTGTGTCCAAAAGAGATGGATGGAATAGCTGGCTGTTTGCACAAGGAATTGACAGAGATGAATAAAGAGGACGCAGTAGATTTCTTCCAAAAACAGGGGATTAAAGGAAGAAGGGACGAAATTGAGACTGCATGTAAACCTTATGGTTATCATCCATTGTCATTGCGATTGCTTTCTGGCATGATTGTTAAGGACCCTCAATATCCTTGTGATATAGTTGCATGGGCAAAATGTAATCCTCTACCCGAGTTAAAGGGACTGAAAAAGGAGCATCACATATTAGAGTTAGCCTATAATTCATTAGATCAACAAAAGCAAACACTTATTAGCAAGCTTTCCGCCTTCCGAACTCCGATGGAATATAACGCTATAGCAATCTTCAACGAATTCAAAAGCCAAGAGGAATTTGAGGATGCATTGATTGAACTGGTAGATAGGGGTCTATTACTCAGGGATGTTGAAAGCAATAAATACGACCTGCATCCTATTGTAAGAAGATACTGCTACGATAGGCTAATGGACAAAAAAGGTGTGCATACTCAATTACGAGACTACTTTGCAAAGGTGCCAGAACCTGAAAGGGTTGAGTCTTTGAACGATTTAGCACCGGTTATTGAATTGTATCACCATACAGTGAATTCGGAGCGGTATGATGAAGCAATGGTATTATATGGGAATAGGCTTTCAGAATCACTATACTTTCAATTTGGTGCATATCAACTTGATATTGATCTCCTTCGTGCTTTTTTCCCAGATGGTGAGGATAAACCACCACGATTAAAGGAAGAGGGTGCTCAAGCCTGGATATTAAATTCACTGGCAAACTCCTACTCTTTATCTGGTCAGCCTAAGAAGGCCGTACCGTTTTATGAAAGACAAATTGCAATCCGAAAAAAGCTTGGACAAAAGAATAATGAAGCCGTCGGCTTAGGCAACCTCGCTGTCATGGCTCAAGTTCCACTCGGCGATCTTAAGTCTGCTGAGTCTAACTTGCAACAAATGATTGACCTGTGCCAAGAAATTAAAGATAAAGTTTGGGAAGCTGTCGGTCATCAAGAACTTGGTCGATTGCTGGCTTATCGAGGTAAATTTGAGAAATCAGAAAAGGCGTTTGAAAAGGGTTTGGGTGTTCTTACTAAGGAAAATGAGCTTCAGTTACAAGGTATTGGTTGGTCATATTGTGCCATTCGAGCTATACTGATGTTGGATGGTGAAGAGGTACTTAAGGTGGCCAAACGGGCAAAAGAGTTGGCAGATATCAAGCATTATGAACGAGACATTATTCAAGCTGAAAGGTTGCTTGGTGCGGCATATCTTGCGAACGAAGATTTAGGACAGGCTGAAAGGCATTTAAATGAGGCATTAGTGCGTGACAGAAGAGTAAACTTAGTAGAATTAGAGCCAGACATTCTTCTTGAGCTTGCAAAACTTCGATTCAAACAAGAGCTTGAGAATGAATCATTAGAATTTGCAAGAGAGGCTTTGGAGATTGCTGATAGATGTGAGTATCGTCTTAAACAAGCGGATATACATAATTTTTTAGCAGAATTTTATTTGGATGCAAATGAACTTTTAAAAGCAAAAAAGCATGTAAAAATCGCCAGGGAGCGGGCAGAATGTGGCTATGTGCCTGCCATGAAAAAGGCGGAAGAATTGGAACGGAAGATAAGGTCAACGGATTGAACGCCCGGACGGGCGTCCGTCTGGACGGATGCAACGGATTAGGTTATTTCTAATCCGTTTAATCCGTTCCATCCGCTGACAGCACCCCCAAAAAGGATTTCAAAATGCAAGCGTCTTACAAAAAGACACAAACCGGCTGGATAATCATTTTATCCTTCATCCCGGTTTTTCTCTTTCTTGGTTGGATCATTTATTATCAGGAGGTGCTGGGGAGGAGTTTCGGTGATCATCCCGCTCCTTCTTGGCTTTATTTGGGATTGATCGGGTTATTATTGTTACTTCTGGTTTTATTTTCCAACCTCACCGTAACCGGATTCCCCACATATTTGGAGATAAAATACGGGATTGGGCTTTTTCGAAAAAGCTTCCAGTACCAGGATATCCGGTCATGCTCCATCAAGAAGAATAATTGGTTTTACGGCTGGGGGGTCAGGAAGATCCCCGGCGGTTGGTTATACAATGTCTCCGGCTCCATGTCGGTTCAACTCGATATGAAAAACGGCAGAATGTACCGAATCGGAACGGATGCGCCGGAAAAGCTGATCGAATTCATCAAGAGTCGAATCAGTCTGTTTGGTAATCAATAAAATCGTCCGTTGTCGGTTGACCGTGGATCGTCGCTAAAACCGTCAACGGATGAAACGGATAGTAATATGTCCACGGTCTACAGTCTACAGTCCACAGCAAAACCGCTTAATCGTGGGATCTAGCGGACACAGAAAGACATAAGAATACTTGTTCATTCTTTTTTAATATCCCCTCACCCTGCCCTCTCCCCATGTACAGACCGGGGACATAGGTTACACATGTTCGGAGACATAGGTTACACTTTGAGGTATAATATCCAACTGTGAAAGGAGGATATTATGCCATGGAAAGAGGTAAACGTCATGTCTCTTAAAAAAGAATTTGTCTTTTT
>CAIVRH010000025.1 GCA_903908285.1 uncultured candidate division Zixibacteria bacterium | reverse complement strand
CGATGACTTGGATCACCTGGACATCGCTTTTTTTGCCATAATCTGACTCCAATCTGAAAACGTTTCCAGTTTTTCCTCCATTATGCCATATTACTCAACCGATTACCACATTTTTACCAACACGAAACTTCCATTAACCCTAATTTTTCATTGCCCAGACGAGCTGACGGTGCCCCCGTATGGGCTCCCGTCTGGGGGCACGTCCGTGTAGCGGAAGACTTCAGTCTTCCATGGCAAAAACATTTCTTTGGCAACTTAACACTTAACAAACCTCTCACCCTTAGTCCCCTTCAGGGTGAACCCCTCTCCGTTTAACGGAGAGGGGGATACAGGGGGTGAGGTCAGCGGCTGATGGTGGACCATGGACTGCGGACGGTTTTTAACTGTGGACCGTGGATCTATTACCATCCGTTTCATCCGTCCAGACGGACGCCCGTCCGGGCGCTTAATCCGTTGACGTTTTAGTGGCGGACTGCGGACTTGTCCTGAGCGAAGTCGAAGGACAGCGGACCATGGACGGCGGTCGGTCAGTTACCTCCCCGACTTTTTGAACGCCGCGTCCGCTTGAGCCTTCTTTCCCAGCCGGGCATAAGCGATGGCTAAATAACCCCAGGCTTCCCGGTCGGCCGAATCCAATTCCACTAATTTCTCCAGCTGAGCGCTGGCTTCCTCCCACTTCGTCTCGCTTAACAGAACAAACCCCAGATATTTCATGGTGCCGGTATTCTGCGGATCGATCTCCAAACTCTTTTTGAAGAAGCCCTCCGCCTGGGTATAATTTTCTTCCTGGTTTTTTTTCGTCTCCAAGAGCTGAGCACGGCTTAAATACATAAGTCCCAGATGGAAGTAGGCATCCCCGTCATTGGGATCTATCTGGATGGTCTTCCGGAAGTCGGCTTCCGCTTTGTTGAAAATCTGGGTGTAGCTGTCCAGTGAAGATTGATATTGAGCCGAAAGATCTTTATCCTTGGGCTTCTTATCGTAGGCATCTTTGTCGGATTTGACTTTGGAAGCCTGCTGTTGGCTTTCGGTAAGGTACAAAAGGCCCCGGTTGAAATAGGCGTCCTTGTATTCCGGATCGACTGATATGATCCGGGAATAGGTGGTGAATGCTTTCTGATTATCTCCGCTCCGGGTGTAGATCATGGCCAAATTTACCAGGGCATTTACGTTGGCAGAATCCGTCTGCAGTATTTTTTGATAAAGCTCCAGGGCTTCATCGAATCTATTGGCCGCCAGCAAGGTCATCGCATAATCGTTCATCACACCGGGATCGTCCGGTTTATACTGAAGCGCTTTCCGGTAATATCCCAATGCCTGTTCCAGCTTATCATGGCGCACGCTTTCCACTGCCAGATTGAGATAAGGTTCAAAGCGGGTGGAATCGATGAAAATGGCCAACTCATAGCTGTTGACCGTTTCTAAAGCCAACCTGTTTTCCAACTCCTCCAAAACCGGTTTTACCTGACCGTACATCTGGTAGCTGTCCCAGGCAAATTGATCCGGATTTTCCAGCTCAGCCGAGATAACTTTAAGGCTGTCTTTGTAAACGGGATATTTGGAGAAATCGGTAAGAAGATCGATTTTTAACCGATCTACCAGCAATCTCTTTTTACCCAGATCGACGCCCGAATTAAATACCTCGGTCCATTTTTTGCTTTTTATCTGGAGGATCTCTCCCCGGATACTTGCGTCCTTTGGCTTTAACTTGCAGGTTTCCACCCTTCCGAACTCGACCGTCATCTCCTTATACATATTCTTCTCGGCATAAATGCTTCCCAGAAGGTAGTGGGCTTCACAGTTGAGAGAATCCTGCTTTATCGCCAGCAGAAGCTGTTCTGTGGCTTTGTCATAATCGGGCGGGAGCAAATTCAAATAAATTTTGGCAGAGACCAAGCTCGGATTCTTGACCCCGCAGCCAATTAACAGTAAGGAAAAAGAAAGAAGAAAAATGGAAAACAAAAACCACCATCCCCACCGGGAAGTTTTAGAATTTAGGATGTTCATCATACCTCCAAAATAGAAGTTCTGATTTCTCATGCATCATTATTAGTGTAGCCGAAGAATCTCTGTAGGTCGGATATGCCTGCCAGCCATGGGTCATATGACCTATCCGACATTCTTATTTTTTTCCTTTTTATTTTGCGATTTGCATTTTGCAATCTGCAATTTGAATTCATTTATTTCTTCCTTCATATTTCAGTCCCACCAAAAGGGAAGGAATTGTGATTTATTTTCATCCGTCAATCTTTATTGCTTTGTTTTTGATTTTGCGGTGGACTTGTCCTGAGCGAAGGCGAAGGACGGCGGACATTTTTTCCTATCCGTCATTCGTCATCTCTTTTTTCTTCCGAGACAATCCCCGTACCGGATGGTTCAGGGCAAGCTCGGACGCTTGATTCTAATTTTCCGGACTCTGGCATCTGGAAACTGGACCCTTATCTGTAATATCTCACCGTGTAATTCACCGCCACCTCTTGGTCTTTTGCCAACTGGACTTTAAACTCGATGGTGGAAACGTCTTTTTTCTCATAAGGTATGGAGGATTCTTTGATCTCCCATTGCACATAGGAGTAAAGATGCTCCACTACCACCACCTCCACCGGTTCCTCCTTATGGTTCCGGAGCTTCATCTGGTATGACTCTTCGGAGACATCATCCGAGATCTGTTTATAGTCGGTCTTCTTCCTTTCTCCTACGATATCGAATGCATTCCCCAAAAACACCCGCACTTTCTCATCTTTGGGGGTATGGTCGATTTTGTCCTCCCCCACGAATTCTAAGGATTTGTCCACATCCGCCTTGTATACCCTTATCTTCCCCTGGGGCAGGGGCATTCCCAAACCCTCGCTCTGGGCATTCTTAAACTCCAGCTCCACTCTTACATCTTTGTCGTCTCTGGCTCCGTCATAGGTATAGATCTTTTTTACCTTCACGTCGGCAGAAGGAAAAAGGGAAACCTGTTTGATTTCATTATCTTTTATAGTCGCCGGTCGCATGAGAGTATAGAGATGATACTCGAAAAACGCCTTCTCCTCGAACTGGGGTGCGGCTGCCGTCTCCGCTACAAAACCTTTACCCAGGCGGAGAGGCATCGGCGCTTCGTTCACCCGGTTTACCTCTCCGGCGATCAGCTTGACCTTGGCGTCCTGATAGGTGGCGCCCGAGCGGTTATCGATGGAGACCCAGCCGGCCAATTCCAAATTTTCGTCCTTCTGATCCACCACCGCCACGTACTCGGTATGCCAGTTTATCCCGGAGGTCAGGTAGCTCACCTCCGCCTTCTTCTTTCCGCTCACCTGGCTATCCAAATACCATACCAGGGTGGGCTTGGTGATCAAACCCTCCGGCAAGCTCGGAAAGTACAAGTCTCGGATCTCATCTAACCGGATGATCCGGATGGCCCCCCCCGGCTCCTGTAAAGTTACATTGTCATTGGAATAGGAGAGGAGGGTGCCCTTATATGATTTTTCCTCTCCCTTGGCATCTTCGGATTTGGTGAAAAGCTCGATATCCTTGTCTACATATTTCTCCAGTATCTTGGAGGAGCTGACCAGATCGTATTGATAGTTCTGTTCCAGTATGCTCACCTGGTCGGAGGAGTTGACCGGCTTGAAATGAACCGAGGTGGGATCGATCTGCGCTGCCACATCGGTGAACTGGATAAAGCTTTTCCCCTTTTGAAAATCCAATTCCCGCACGTCTTTGACCAGCCCCAAATCCGAGTTGTAAATGGTAACCGAAACCTCCGCGTAAACCGGCACAGTTCTGCCGGCAAACCAGCCACCCAAGATCAGGACAAATCCTAATGCCGCCAGCTTGAACAAAAAAGAGTTTTTCATCTCACTACCCCCGAAAAAAGGTTATCTATTGTTTCTCCATCTCGAAAATTTATACATTTCAGATATGAATTTATTCCGCACGATTAAGCCTCACCCGCTCGTTCCCCCTCTCCACGAAGTGGAGTGGGGGATAGGGGGAGAGGTTATCTAAGATGATCCCTTTAAAACTCTCCATTCCTTTTTTGAATCATTCAATAAACTATTAATTTATTACTTCAGGCAAGGAAGTCTGTGATCAACACTAAATCAATTGTTCTAGCTTATTTATTCGCTAATCAACCATTTTCGATATGATTCGAACCTTTCTTTCGCTGATTGTAAAGAAGGAAACTGTTTCTCACATACATCACTGAATCTGGCAAGCACTCGACGATTAATATCCTCCTGGTTTTCAAAGATTGCAGAAGCAATGAATGGAACACGAAATTTCTCATATTGGAGGCAAGTAATCGTTGCATCTCGGCATTTGTCATCATTGGGTACCGCGAATACAAATAACGGTCTCTCTGTTCCGTTAATTCGGCAGTCTACTATGTATTTTTTACCGGGATCATGCTTGGGATCATTATAATCAAAAATTCTCCGATTTTCAGGAACACTTTCTTCTAAGAATGATCGAAAATCATCCATGAAAGCAGTACGAACGCGTTCCCGTGTTAGATATGAAAGATCAGTGATTTTGATAAGTCCCTGGATGAAACTATAAAGTGCATCTCCATATGAATCTCTTTCAATGAACGACTTAAGCTCCCCGCTTTCATTATGGATACCATATGATAATAAAACCGCATCAATGATCTTACCTCGAGTCCCATGCTCTATATCAATAATATCATAACTAACATGCATGAAGGTGTGTCCTTCATCACTTAAATACCATCGTCCATTTGTTTGCTTCAACAAAATACTAAGGTGATCCCCATCATCAAACATAAATGGGGTATATACTATATAACGGTTAATGCCCTCGCTTGCCAGTCGGATTTCTTCACAAACTTTCTTCCGGAATTCTTCAATGATAGTTTCCGGTGTCATCGGGAATTCCCTCCCTCAAATAGATTAGTTTGTGGACCTTCAGCCTGAAGAAAATTACTATTTTTGAGAAACCGATTAAAAGCTGAATAAAAATCATTATACTCAGTAGTCACCTCTGCGAATCCATCAATTGTATATCCAGCTTCTTGATAGCGCTCTGTTGCCCGGTGAATGTGGAGTGCTGGAAGGAAGGAATATCCTGGTCTACCTTGTTCTTTTTCCCACTTATTTGTATGCTCTGAAGGATGTTTACCATTATATCGTAGCAGACGGTATTCCTTTCCATCCTTATCTATAAACATCAGAATAATAGAAAAATCAAAAGTGTTTATTCTATTTCTGCGTAGAACAACTTTAAATGCATTTCCTTTTTGTCCAGTAACTTCAACAGAACGTTCTTCATGCTGAAAACCGCTCTTCTCTTTTAGCTTAAACTGCATCTGCCAATTCTCAGTAAGTAATTTTATTTCTGCAATCAATGCTTCAATTTCAGAGTCTCGCAAAATTCTCATGTAACCAAATTCTCCATTAGTCTATATAAATACAACCGTTGATGCAATATACCCTACCCTTTCACTAAATCCAAGTTCAACAATGGTGCCGGTTGTCACCAGCCCAAAATCTCCTCACAGTTTTGATTTAGTTTTTCGATCATCCGGCTGTATTCATCCCGTTTGGCCTTATCTTTTTGAATTATCTCCTTGGGCGCCCGCTTGAGGAAATCCTCGTTGGAGAGCTTTTTGTTGATCTTCTCTAAAAGCAGATTGATTCGTAATATCTCCTTTTCCAGTCGTTTGCGCTCCTGTTCCAAATCTATCAAGCCTTTCAAGGGGATGAATATCTCCGCATCCCGGATCACCGCGCTGGCGGAATGATCCGGCTTGGTGATTTTACTTCCGATCTGAAGCTTTTCCACCTTTCCCAAAATGGATATATGCTCCCGGTTATTTTCCAATACTCTAACTATCTCCGGTTTATCCGCCCGGATCAATACGTCCGCTTTTTTGGCCGGGGGAACGTTCATCTCCGACCGGATGTTGCGGATAGAGGTGACCACCTCCTGCACCCTTTTCAAAGTGTCTTCCAGATTTTCATCGATCATCTCTGGGGCCGGGACCGGCCAGTCAGATGTCAAAATGGAAGGGGCGAAAGATTCTTTTTCCGGTTTATACAGATGCTGCCAGATCTCCTCGGTCACAAAAGGAGCAAAGGGGTGGAGCAGTCTTAAGATGTTATTCAGCACCAGATGGGCTATATTTTGGGTTGTCAATCTTTCATACTGATTTTTGGGGAGATTCAATCGCTGCTTTATCATCTCTATATACCAGTCGCAGAAGTCGTGCCAGACAAAATCATACAGGTTTTTCACCGCGCTGTTGAACCGGTAGTTGTCCATGTAATTAGTCATCTCGCTGATAGTCCGGTTGAGCCGGCTCAAGATCCAGCGGTCCTCTAATTTAAGATCTTGTATGGGCAATTCATGTAGGGACAACTCTTGAGTTGTCCCTACGGGACTAAGCTCCTCGGGAAGATATCCCATCACGAACTTGGATACATTCCATAATTTGTTGGCGAAATGCTGTCCCACCTCGAAGGTCTTCTTGGTGATCAGGGTATCCGCACCCTCCGGAGTCACCAGCATCATGGTGGTTCTCAAAGCATCCGCCCCGTATTCGTTGATGATCTCTAAAGGATCGATGCCGTTGCCTAAGGATTTGCTCATCTTTATCCCGTTCTCATCCCTCACCGTCCCGTGAATGTAGACGTCCGAAAACGGCTCTTTTCCCATGAATTCATACCCCGCCATCACCATGCGCGCCACCCACAGGAAGATGATCTCGGAAGCGGTAAAGAGCGCCCGGGTGGGATAAAACTTCTCCAGCTCCGGCGTTTTTTTGGGCCAGCCGAAGGTGGAGAAGGGCCAGAGCCAGGAGGAAAACCAGGTATCCAACACGTCTTCGTCCTGCTTTAAATTTTTGCTTTTGCATTTATGGCACTCGGATGGGGCAGTTTTCGAAACGGTGATCTCCTTGCAATCCTGGCAATACCAGACCGGTATCCGGTGGCCCCACCACAGTTGGCGCGAGATGCACCAGTCCCGGATGTTCTCCATCCAGTGCATATAGGTCTTGGACCAGCGCTCCGGATAGAATTTCACCTTTCCGGTATTCACCGCCTCGATGGCCGGCTTAGCCAAAGGCTCCATCTTCACGAACCACTGTTCCGAAAGATACGGTTCGATCTCGGTGCCGCAGCGGTAACACAAAGCCACCGCTACTTTATAATTTTCCGTTTTCTCCAAAAATTTCTTCTTCTTTAATTCCGCCACCAGGGCTTCCCGACAAGCGTAGCGGTCCATCCCCGCAAATTTTCCCGCATTCTCGTTCATGCTCCCGTCGGAATTTAAAACGTTGATCTTTTCCAGCTGGTGTCTTAAACCCATGTCAAAATCGTTGGGATCATGCGCCGGGGTGACTTTGACCATTCCGGTGCCGAACTCCGGATCCACATAACCATCGGCAATGATCGGAAGCTCCCGGTCCAGAATGGGCAGGATGGCGGATTTCCCCACTAGCTTTTCGTATCTTTTATCTTTGGGATTGACCGCTACCGCAGTATCTCCCAGCATGGTTTCGGGCCGGGTGGTGGCGACGGTAATGTAATCATCCGATCCTTTTAGTTTATATTTTATGTACCAGAGAGAGCCGTCCTTTTCCTCTCGCTCGGTCTCGTCGTCCGATAGGGAGGTCTGGCAGCGAGGACACCAGTTGATGATCCGCTTCCCCCGGTAGATCAATCCCTGGTCATATAGATGAATGAAGACCTCCAGCACCGCCTCGGAAAGCCCTTCATCCATGGTGAACCGGGTCCGGTCCCAATCGCAACAACAGCCGATCTTTTTCAGCTGATTTAGGATGGCGTCCCCGTTTTTTTTCTTCCATTCCCAGGCCAGCTGAACGAATTTCTCCCTTCCCAGCTTTTCCCTGGAAGTCCCCTCTTTGACTAACTTCTTTTCTAAGATAACCTGGGTGGCGATTCCGGCGTGATCCGTTCCGGGAAGCCATTCCGTTTCGTATCCCTGCATTCTTTTCCAGCGGATCAGAATATCCTGCAGGGTGTTGTTCAGCGCGTGCCCCACGTGCAGCACGTCGGTGACATTGGGAGGCGGAATCACCACGCTGAAAGTCTCTTTTTTGGTGTTGACGTCTGCATGGAAAAACTTCTTCTCCAGCCAGAACTGGTACCACTTGCTTTCGGTTGGTTTCGGGTCGTAATGTTTGGGCAAATCCTTGGATTGCATCAGTCTCTCCTCTGGTATGCATCGTATGGTGCATACCTCTGGCATGTACCGAATAGTCCATGCCGACATATAGTTTCAAACAAAAATAATAGTAAAATCCCTCTTGCATGTCAAGCTAAATGGAACAGGATAAAAAAGTAACGATTCCCAAGCTTGTTTCTATTTACGGATTATCGGCAGTTTGGCGGAGAATAAAACACAAAGGGGGAAATGGTAGGGACAACTCTGATCAAACCAAAAGAAAAAGAAAGAATGTTGGTGACCCGACTTTTGACAAGTAACCTATATAAATGTACTTTAAGGCTATCAATAGTAAAATCACATTCCTACGAATCTCTAATTTGGGCTGCATCTCATCTGGCTTCTTATTATCTTTATGGCTGACAGATTACTGAGCATAGGCAACCTCCTTGAGGGTTTATGATTCCAAGTTCCAAAAAACACTCTCTCTTGGGTGTTACCTATCTTTTTTCTCTAACTAAAAGTGTATGATTTGTATTTGGTATCCACACAAAGACAAATAAAGTACTTGACTTTTATCGGGAGGAATGATAAAATGCTTCTAATTAAAGCGAAGGTGACCATTGAGAATCGAACAGCGGTTAGGCAGTGTAGATCGATAGAAAGATTGAACCGGGAATTTAGGACGAGAAGAAATAAAGAGTACTACTCAAAGAAAAAGAAGAGGCGTTTTGCACTATATTCAGCATTACATCATACGCTTAACAAAAACCTAAGGTGGATTCAGTAGTTTTATCGAAGCATACTAGAACAAAACCAGAGTGATTTGTGCCCAAGTGAGCCAGAAAGATATTTAAGTATGTCCTCAGTTTATTTGAACATATCTCAAAAGGAGGTGCTCCGCTGTAGATAAGTTAGATAGTTTCAATCATTATCCATTCAGAATACATTTAACAAAAGAGGAGGGGATATCCAAGCAGTGAATCAAGGAATGGCTGGGTGGGTTCTTAAATGAGAGAAAAAGTAGAATAAAGAACCGTTAACTTAACAAGCAGAAGGAGGAGGCATGTTTCGATTTACTGCGGTAACCAGGGCTTTAGCATTGACTTTAGCCATCTTAATGTTCGTTACTCCTTTGTTAGCCCAACAAACACAAAATTCAATATCCGACTTTATGCAGGGGAAAATAGATGGAGAAAGAGCTGCCAAATCCACTGGAGCTGGCTTCGGCTGGTTTCTGCTGGGCTGCGTTGGGGGAGTTCTATGGGCTTACATATTAGAGCCTGATGTTCCGGGAGCAGAAGCATTGATGGGAAAATCTCCTGAGTACGTTATGGGTTACGATGAAGGTTATAAAAAGGGAGCCAAGAGTGCACGTGTCAAAATGGCTTTCTATGGCTGTATAGCAAGCGGAGTAGCATACTGCGCTTTGTATTTTGTGGTTATTGCAGCAGCAGCATCAGAATCAGATAATAATAATGAATGGTGAGATGGTAAACACCCTTGAATATCTCCTGTTTAAAGCAATGGGATGGCGATGGCCTATGGCAAGAAGTAATCCATCTTGCCATAGGCCAAAATCTTAATAGGGACAAAAGTTTTTATTATCCATGATTATTAAGAAGAATTTAATCTTGTTGTTACTATTACCCTTCTTGCTTATCAGTAGTGCATCGTCACAAATCATCAAGTCCGTCAGCGTTGACTTCACGCGAGTGGTAACCAAAGAAGCATCCGAGGAGGTGGTAAAAGGTAATATTTACTATCAACCATCCAAAGGGATTGTTTTGAAAATCAACGAGCCTATTCAGCAGTGGATGGTGCTTGAGCAGAACACCATGCTTATTTACTACCAAAACGAGCGGAAGGCGTTTCGGTTTAAAAGTGAAAATCCCTTCTCTTTGCCATTCTTTCAGGCATTTCTGGGGGTAGACAAGGACGGTTTTGGGCTCTCGGAAGCTGGGTTTAAACTTTTTCGGAACGAGATGAAGGGTGACACGCTCTTCACTTATTGGAAGCCACCCGAACAGGCAAACAAAACATTGGGAAACACCATTATGGGTTTGGAAAAAGATAAACTTGTTTTAGTGGAAGTACAAGATACCAAGGGGGGTGAACTGGCAAAGACAACCTTCTCTAATCACTTTCAGTATGGTGCAACTTTTTTCCCACTCGAAGTCGTGTCGATCAAGTATCAAGAAAACAGCTCTATAGTTGAAAAAATTGTATACGCCAATCTTCAGTTTAATGTTACATTCCCGGAAGAGGTGGTTAATTTTAAGATTCCAGCAGACATTGAGATAAGGGAAATCGAATGGTAAAAAGATTCTATTTGGTTTCCTTTTTCGTCTTCGTCTTGGGGGTGAATTCAGTTACCCAGGGGCAAATCGCGTCAGATTTGAGCTTCATCATGAGAAATAACCAAATTGATCCAGCAAAAGGAAAAGAGCCTTCACTTTTCACCTTTAACCAAACCAATGAGCTTAAGATTGGCCTGATGGGTCTTATTCGAGTTTATCAGAAGTTTCTCTCCACCCAGGATTTGAGCGTGTGCAATTTTACGCCAAGTTGTTCCCGATTCGCGATGGCATCATTCAAAAACTACGGAATTTTCTATGGCATCTTGATGACCTCGGACCGTTTACAACGATGCCAAGCCATGGGAAGAAAATATTACCCCGTTAATCCGGAGACTGGGAAATGCGATGATCCCATCGAACCTAATTTTTTGGGGCATAAATGAAAAGGGGGAAAAGAGTACTACCTGCGCTTTTGCTCATTATTTCTCAACTGTTTTTGTGTGGAATAAACCAGGCTCAGGTAGACTATTTTGCTCCGGAGAATGTATATAGGTTTGCGGAATATCTCTATCAAGAGGGAGATTACCTGCGGGCAGCTGGGGAGTTTCAACGTTATCTGCTTTTGGCAGGAACATCTGCAGACACCGATTCCACGTTATTTCGAATTGGAACATGTTATCGTCTTGGGCGAGATCCGCAAAGGGCTCTCACCTATTTCCAAAGAATTGTGAATGAAAATCCGCAGAGTAGCTTCATTGATCAAGCCTCGTACCACATCGCATATTCATACTTTGAGATGAAACAATACGATCAATCCATACGTTATATTGAAAAATATTGTTCTCAGTCTCCGGAGTGTCAAGCCCAGCTGACCAACCTCCTTGTAGTAAACCATCTATATTTGAAGAAGTGGGAAAAGGCACATACTATCTCTTTGTTGTCGGTAGATCATAATCATGATTTTCTGGATTCTCTGACTCTCTCCCTCAACCGGTTGGCGCTGGAAGGAATCCAGCTTCCCTATAAAAACACGATAAAAGCTGCCTTGATGTCCTCACTCATCCCAGGCACTGGTAAAATGTATGCCCATCGCTTCAGTGACGGACTATACTCTCTAGTTATTGTTGGATTGACGGGTTGGCAAGCTTACCAAGGTTTTAACAAGGATAGATCACGCTCAACCAGAGGATGGATTTATGGGACTCTATGCGGAGGCTTCTATGTAGGTAATGTATATGGATCCATAGTTGCCGCCAGAATTTACAATGAGAAGCTGGAAAACAATCTCTTGAAAAAACTGGGTGTAATCATTGAACTATATGTTCATTAGAGTTTGCATTATAGGAATATGTTTGGCTTTGACTCCAAGCATCCGAGCGCAAGATACTGCTCTGATGCTTGCAGAGGGATTCATGGAAGTCGGAAATTATCATGAGGCGATCACTGAATATAAGCGTTTCATTTGCTTCAATCCCAACGATGAAAGAATTGGTGACGCTTACCTTCAAATAGGCACGGTGTATCGGAATCAAGCTAAATGGGAAGATGCAGTCAATTCCCTTAGTAGGTCCATCAACCTGACCAGTAATGATAGCTTACGTGATGAGCGGAGAATCAATATCGGGATCGTGTTTATAGCAAAACAGGATTACAGTGCGGCGGAGTTTGCGCTATTGCGGGTTTTTAACTTTAGCAGATATCCATCGGCAAGACGCAGGGCTGCATTCTTTCTCAGTGTTTGTTATCTCTATACATTCAAATGGGAGGAAGCAAGAAGGGCGTTTGGAAAATACTCCGAGAATTATGATATACCGTTTAATCCCGGAAAAGGAGTGGATTCTCTTTTCCTTGCCGCCCAGAACTTAAAATATAAATCCCCCAAGATGGCAAAGACGCTTTCCACGTTTCTCCCCGGGTCTGGTCAGATTTATGTGGGCGATTGGCGGAATGGTATTAATGCTTTAACTATAAATACAGTGGCCGGTTATCTTTTCATCGATGCCTTAATCGAAAAACGTTTCGTTGATATTTTCTTGAACTACTTTTCGTTGTTCGATCGCTATTATCGAGACAATAGATACCATACATATACTTTGGCTCAAAACTATAATCAAAGTCTGAATCGAAGATGTGCAAAGAGGATATTAGACTCACTGTATGAAAATTCACGTTAACTCTGAAATGAGGTACAATGTAGAAAGGTATGGTACTCCGGTTAGTTCTTTAAGCTTCTCGTCCGCTTTTTCTCAGACTTCTGGACAGACGGATAAAAATGCGTCATAAGTTCAGAAGATCTATTCGCCTGGTATGGTCCCCCCAAAACCGATACCAAACTGATTAGGAGAAATTGATCCTGGAATCGGGATTTCTTACAGGAATATTGTAGAAAACCTTCTTTTGGTTCGATCTTAGCAACCGTGTTTTAGGTTTGAGTATACACCCCTTTATAACCGGACCAGGCAATAAAACTGATGGATCAGAGAGGGGGGGAGTGGATTTAATCCCCGCTTGATCGATTAGTACCGTCTAATGTTAGTTTACAGCCTAAAATGGGTAGAAGTTAACTCCTGCATATAGTTGTAAATATGTGGCCATTTTATCTTGCATAAAGATTAAATGTAATCGTGCCCCGCCATCTAATGCCAGGTCATTCTGTAAGAAATGTTCTACCCCACCACCCAAATTTATACCGGGGTGAGGATCTGGATCTGTATCCCACGAGTAATCCTCACCCCGCTTTACAGACTGAATATACAAACCTCCCCCACCTGTGAGGTATGGGCAGGTTTTTCTTTCGGGTATTAAAATCAGTATGCCATTAACCAAGAGTGCTGGCCAATGTCCACCGGTACTTATACTTTCATTGTAAGTTCCATAAGAATATTCTGCTTCTCTCTTAGTTCGTTGATAATTCAAAGCCAAACTCACAGCGATATTCTTGGTCAAACCATATTTTATTAGTGCTCCTAATGAGAATGTTACTTTGGATTGATAACTATAGTTATACCAATAAGTATCAAATCCTTGTTTTTTGAAAACATCTCCAAAACCAAACGAATATCCTGCATAACCACCAATAGCAATTTTGCCTGTTTTGTCTATAGCTGAAGCGGGTGCTACAAGTATTACTATGAATAACAAAGTAAAAAACAGAGATAACTTCCTCATTCCTTTCTTCCTAATCGTAAGGTTTTAATTCCAATATTGGTGACTGGTTATTTCCTTTTAGATCGTCAGGGAAAAAAACCAATCGTCTCACTTTCGAGAATCTATTTTGACAGGTCTAACCTTAATCCTATTCCAGCCACTATCATAACCCCACCTGCATTCTTGGTTTTACTACCCCTCTCGTAACCAATCCCGGTGACGGTTTTGTCCGGTGCATAAGTGTAACGTATGTCTCCATATAAAATTAGTGGCTGAAAGTGAACCTCGGACCCGAGTTTAATGGAAAATGCGGGTAATGTCTTTTTGTTGTCGCCCGTGGCTATAAAAGCCCCCGCCATTAGACCAACATAAGGAGATATCGTGTTATCTTGTTTGGTTGCATCAAGAGGGGCTATCAGAAACTCTGCTTGCACCGGGAGAAAAGATAATGTATAATGTTCATAGTAAGAAAAATCTGTCCATCCCCAATATGGATCGTAATATGAATAATATTCCCATCGTTTAACCTCCCTGTAGATATATGCAAATTTCAGCCCGAGACGAACTAATGAAGCATCCAGCTGAAATCCTATTTCGGGATATAGATCCGTGGAAACACCCGCATAATAATCCTTGTCCGTAGCTATAAACAAACCGGTACCAGCACCGGCTGATACTCCAAGTCTGGTTTTAGCAAAAGTGGAGGTCGCAACACATACAGTAACTATCATAATGCAAAGAAAAAGTAAAACCTTGTTTTTCCTGCTCATGTTTCTGTTCCCCCTAATGGGTAATATGATCTGGTTCGGGCGGGGATTTAACCCCCGCCCGACTCATGAGGATTTCTCGACCGCTCTAAATTTGTCCACTTAAAATTTAAAGTCGATGCCGGCTCCAAAGTAAAAAGGCCAGCCGATAGACGCCCTACCTGCAACGGTGGGAGAGAAGAAATAACGAGCACCAATTTGACCTGTTACGCCTAGTCCGGAGTTATAACCCGCAGAATAAAGTGAGTTAAAGGTGTTCCCCTCACTGTCTTTATAAGTGGCACTCCAATGGAAAAAGCCTAAACCTGCTTTTACGTATGGGTCAAAAACTTTACCGGGAGTAAAATGATATGAACCTGCAGCCAATACTCCAATTAAAGTGTATTTCCATTCATGCCAAGAATAGTACCCATTAAACTTATCGGTGAAACTAATGTATGCAATATCGCCACCCACACCGATATTCTTAGTAACACCATATTCGCCTTGGGCTCCAAATCCTAGACCCCAACCATAACCTATAGTTGGGCCCAAGGTTATTTTGCCTTTTTCAAAGCCTATAGCCGAAGCTAACGAGGCTCCTGCTACAACCAATAGAAGCACTAACAATACTAACGCCAATTTCTTCATAGCTGTTTTCCTTCCCTTGAATATTTTATTGATACTCTAATTCGGGCAGAGGTTTAACCCCCGCCCGATCAAGGTTTGGTGCTGATATCATTCTCCATACACGGTCACAGTAAAGGTAGCATAAATACCTAATATGCTAGTGCTATGGTAGTCCACGTGTTGGATTTTGGTGATGCCGCCATTTTTCATGGCTGTCTGTATGCTGGCGTCGCCGGTGGATACCAGTCCTAAAATTGAAGTACACACCGCAGTCCCCACCTTAGAGGAACCTGAGTTTGATGTTGCAGTGAGGGGTGCCTTGACATCGGTATACAAGAAACCGGATGTTGGTGAAACTGCCATTGCCGCACACCCAGCTAACAATGCTGTTGAAAACAAGCAGAGCACCAAATATATGACAGTTTTTCTCATGTTTCATTACCTCCCTTCGTTTTTGTGATGGGGCGGGGGTTGAACCCCCGCCCAAGCGAGTAGATTTTTTACTAACTATCCGTTTCGACACTTCTGGGGCATCCCTTCAACTTGCTGTATGAATTCTACTAGAAATAAACGGTTAAAATCAAATTGGCAGTGGATACTCCGAGATCCATGCTGGACGCCTTCTCCTCATAAGTTACCTTAAGACCCCCTTGGCTCGCTTCTGCCGTATACTTCGTTGTTCCTACGGAAAGCCCAAGATTATATTCTCCGGTCAAGCTTAGATGGCTACCCATAAAAAACTCTGCTCCGAGTAAGACACCTCCTCCAAAACTAGTCCGCGTCCATTTTTCTGATTCGCTTACATTTTCTGATTTTAAGGTAGATGGTTCTAACTTACGGCTCCCAGTCCTTAAGCTTATTCCAGCACCGACAAAAGGGGATAGTTTTTTGCCTACCACAAGATGGTATTCGACTCCACCCCCCAAAGAGAACTCGCTCCCACTCCACTTTTCATCCGTATAGTCTTTATCTGGACTCTTCCAGGTGGTATCGAATACTCCCATCCCCAAATCAAATCTCAGAGCTGTATTATCTGCCATCCAGTATTTTATTCCTATGCCACCGTTAACAGTCCCAAGCCCGATAAAATCCAGTCCCTGCACGGAAAATCTGAGACCGGTTTTGCCATGTTCCATCTCTGCACTTGCCCCGATAAACGGCACCAGACAGAGGAAAAAAGTCACACACACCATTAACGATACATAAACCAACAAATTCCTTTTCATTTGTTCCCTCCTCATTTAAAATGAGTGTTTGGGTTGATTTTCACCATCATTTTCCCGGCGAACCGGGTGTTTACCTTTTACTGCTTGCCAGTGAACAGGTAAGAGGGTCGATCCTGCTTTAGAAGTCGCGGTTAAAAAAGCTATAAACAGAATTACCGCCGCCTTTCACCAGATCTCCCTCCTCTCACTGGCTTATAAAATCAGCTTGAAATCCGCACCACTATTTTGGATAAAGCTATGGCGCTACCACCCCCTTTCAAAAATTTGTCAAAAAACTTTGTTTTTTTGCTAGTAACCCTTTGGACATAATATTCCACTCCTATGGAATTTTGACCAAGTATAAGATAAGCCTTATGGTTTGTCAACTGTTTTTTTGCTTTTTCGTAAATGCCCCATACGGTTATGGTGTTTTTCAAAAAGTCCCCCCAGCGGAGACAAATTTACTTTTCTTGAATAAACCGATTTGATTCTATATTTCTTATACCGGATGCATCGAATTTTTTTATTGCCCCCGACGGTCCGGTGACGTATCATAGAAATCATGAATCTCAAACCAAATCATCCAACCCGGTAAAGTTAATATGATTCGGATAAAACCCATTTGTCTTTCATTCAGCAGGTTTTTCTTTTTTCTAATCTTTGGCTGGGTGATTTTTTGTTTTAACCCTTTGGTCGTTCAGTTAAATTCACAGGAGCAAACCATGAAGACAAAAGCACCGTTCACCCGGGTGGACCGGACTGAAGAGATGATCCATGGACAGAAGGTGGAGGATCCATACCGCTGGCTGGAAAACAAAGAAAGCGAGGAAACCCGGTCCTGGGTGGAGAAACAAAACCAAACTACCCGCTTGATCTTAGATTCCCTTCCCGGCCGGGAGAAAATCAGCCAACGTCTGGAGGAATTCTTATCCATCGGCCAGATCGGCACCCCCCAGATTTACCAGGGAAAGCTTTTTTACACCAAAAGAGAGGGGAAACAAAACCAGCCGGTTCTATATCTGCGTGAGGGGATTAATGGAAAGGAAAAGATTCTGGTCGACCCCAATGCTCTAAGCCGGGAGGGTTTGGTGTCGCTGGATTGGTGGTTTCCTTCAGACGATGGGAAACTCCTATCTTACGGGCTCTCCCGGGATGGGAGCGAACAGAGTACCTTATATCTGTTAAATACGGAAACCGGAGAAAAGCTGCCCGATCAGATCCCCCGAACCCGTTTTACCAGTTTATCGTGGAAAAAAGACAAAAGCGGATTCTATTACACCCGGTATCCCGCCTCAGGCACAGTGCCAAAAGAAGAGGAGGACTACCATCAACATCTTTATTATCACTCCCTGGGGACGGATCCGGACTCTGACCCCAAGATATTCGGGGAGGGACGGGAGATGACCGAGATGTATGGCGCTTCCCTTTCACCCGACAATCATTATCTGTTGCTTTCCATATTCCACGGCTGGGATAAATCGGATGTGTATTTTCAAGATCTGGAATCCTCCGGAGGAGTGGCTTGGACGGACCGGTTTGTTCCGGTGGGGGGGGGGGAGAATGCTCTCTTCAACGGGCAGATCGTGGGAGATTACCTCTATCTTCATACCAACTACCAGGCTCCGAAATATCGTTTTCTCCGGGTGAATTTGAAAACTCCGGCAAAGGATAAATGGGAGGAGCTGATTCCCGCAGACACATCCGTCTTGGAGCAAGTGCTGGTGGTGGGGGATCATCTGGTGGCAAAATACTTACACCATGCTTCTTCTATTTTGAAAATATTTACTTCATCCGGCCAACTCCTTCAGGATATTGAATTGCCCGCCCTGGGGACAGTTTACGGACTAAACGGAGAATGGAACGGTTCGGAGATATTCTTCAGCTTCGAATCCTATTTCATACCACCCACGGTATATCATTACGATCTGGTGACCAATCAACTAACCCTCACGGATCAGGTAAAATCGAGCATCGATCCTTCAAAATACTCAGTGGAACAGGTCTGGTATGAGTCGAAGGATAAAACCAAAATATCCATGTTCTTAGTGCACAAAAAAGGGATCAAGCTGGATGGAAACAATAATGTCTTCTTAACCGGATATGGCGGTTTCAACGTCAACCGGGTTCCATATTTTCTGCGACCCGCCTTTCTCTGGCTGGAAGAGGGGGGCATCTATGCCACTCCGAATTTAAGAGGAGGAGGGGAATACGGTGAGGAGTGGCACAAAGCCGGGATGCTGGGCAACAAGCAGAACGGGTTTGACGATTTCATCGCCGCCGCCGAATGGCTGATCTTAAGCGGTTATACCCAGCCCGATCGACTGGTCATTTCCGGGGGAAGCAATGGCGGACTGTTGATGGGAGCGGCGCTGACCCAAAGACCGGATCTTTTCCGGGCGGTGATTTGCGCCAACCCCCTTTTGGATATGATCCGATATCACAAATTCTTAATTGCCAAATTATGGATTCCCGAATACGGTTCGTCGGAGGATTCCGCGCAGTTTCGTTGGCTTTTTGCCTATTCCCCGTACCATCGGGTGAAGGATGGCACGCCGTATCCCGCCACCATGATCTTGACCGCCGACTCCGATACCCGGGTCGATCCCCTGCATGCCCGGAAGATGACCGCCCGGCTGCAAAAGGCGACTTCCTCCGATGACCCCATACTATTGCGCTACGAAACTCAAGCGGGACACGGCATCGGGTCACCGCTTTCCAAAGACATGGAGGAGTACACCGATATCTGGAGTTTTGTGTTTTGGCAGTTGGGAATAAAATAGGTTCAAAGACTAAGACCAAGACGGATACGGGTTAAGTTTTTCTTTAGTCTCCGTTTCTGTCTTAGTCTAAAATCCTTATTTAAGTAAAATTTATTTTTCAGAAATTTCCCGGGGATATTGACAAATAAAATCGAATGACATATATTAGCCCGTGAAAAATTGGAGGAGTCCTGTAACTATTCTGCCCAAAGGAAAAATACCTGGGCGATTAGCTCAGTTGGTTAGAGCGTTCGGTTCACATCCGAAAGGTCACTGGTTCAAATCCAGTATTGCCCACCATGTTTGAAAGGTTGCGATATGTGTTTATCGGTATCGGATGCGTATTTTTTGACGGCTCTCGTAAAGTCGCAAAAACGAACGAACAACGAAACCGCAATCCGAAACCGATGCCTAACCGACTTGTGGTGAGCGGGCCGAACTAAACCCAAACCTAAAAACGAAAAATAGCATTAATACAGACCCTAATTTTCAAGGAGAGTTGAACGGTTTCAAGTAATTTAGGGGGAGTGAGGATAAGTTGAAAAAGATATTTCTGATTTATTTTAATCATAGGGTAAGAGAGTAGGTGATAAAGTGTCCCGCATTTTGCAGGACACTTTTTCTTTTTTATAGCAAGGAGAAGGAATGGATATAGAAAAAGACATGGAGATGCTTCAAAAGCTGCAAAACATCGATTACGATATGAGCGAGCTGGAAAGATCCAAAGATTATCTGCCGGAGATGATAAACAACTTGGAAAAGGAGATCGAGGGTACCCGGGATGCGCTGGCGACTTCGGAACGGGAGCTGGGGGAACAAACCATTCTGCACAGCAACCTGGAGCTGGAATTGGATACCCTCAATCAGGAGTTGACTAAATTCCAAAAACAGATGAAGGAGATCAAAACCAACAAGGAATACGACGCTTTAACCACCGAGATCGCCAACCGCAAAGTCAAAATCTCCGCCAACGAAGAGGATATATTGAAAACCCTCACCCGCATCGACGAGCTGACAGAGCAGATCAAACAATACCGGGAGAGGCTGGAAGAAGTGGAGAAAAACAACAACACCCAACTGGTGGGTCTAAGGCAGCAGCTATCCTCCATTCAGGATAAGGTGAAGATCAAGGAGGGGGAGCGGAAGAACGTCACGGTGAGGATAGACAAAAAACTGTTGGCTACCTACGAGCGGGTGAGAAAGGGGAGAGGTAACACGGTGATGGTGGCCATCCGAAAGAGAGCCTGCGGATCATGTCACAAATCGGTTCCGCCTCAAATCATCCAGGAGATAAGAAAAGGAGACAAGGTCTATACCTGTGACAACTGCGGTAGGATGCTGATCTGGACCGAGGAATCGGGCTAGAAGAAATTAAAAATTCAAAGAGAAAAATAAAAAATCTTTGAATCCTGAACTTTAACAACTGGATACAAATGAAGATCAAAATCCGAGAGAAGACCGGTTTAACTTTCGACGACGTTTTGTTAGTTCCCCGTAAATCGGAGGTGCTGCCCAAAGACGTGGATGTCTCCACCCAGATCACCAGGGAGATCAAGCTAAACATCCCCATCCTAAGCGCCGCCATGGACACGGTAACCGAATCCCGCTTGGCCATCGCCTTAGCCCGGGAGGGGGGAATCGGCGTAATCCATAAAAATTTGACCATCAAAGAGCAATCCATCGAGGTGGACAAGGTAAAAAGATCGGAGAGCGGAATGATCGTGGACCCGGTGACCCTGCCGCCCGACAAGATGATCGGCGAAGCCCTGGAGGTGATGAAAAGGTTTTCCATCTCCGGCATACCGGTCACCAAAAAAGGAAAGCTGTTGGGAATATTGACCAACCGGGATTTGAGATTCGAGAAGGACTTGAGCAAAAAAATCAGCCAGGTGATGACCAAAGAAAAACTGATCACCGTGCCCGAAGGGACCACCATCGAACAAGCCCAGGAGATTTTGCACAAGAACCGCATCGAGAAGCTTTTGGTGGTGGATCAGAAAAAGAATCTAAAAGGGATGATCACGGTCAAAGACATCATGAAGAACGTGCAATTTCCCAACTCCTGCAAGGATGCCCGGGGAAGATTGCGGGTGGGGGCGGCGGTGGGTGTGGCAAAAGATATGCTGGCCCGCGCATCCGCCCTGGTGGATGCGGGGGTGGATCTTCTGGTTATCGACTCATCCCACGGACATTCCCAAGGGGTGATGGATTCCGTCACCAAAATTAAAAACCAATTTCCCCAGGTGTCACTCATGGCCGGGAATGTTGCTACCAGAGAGGGAACCGAGGATTTGATCAAAGCCGGAGCGGACTGTGTCAAAGTGGGGGTAGGACCCGGTTCCATCTGCACCACCCGGGTGGTGATCGGAGCGGGTGTTCCCCAGTTTACCGCCATAGTCGACTGTGCCGAAGCTGCCTCAAAATATAACGTCTCCATCGTAGCCGACGGAGGAATCCGGTATTCCGGTGACATCTCCAAAGCCTTGGCCGGGGGGGCCAGCGCGGTGATGATCGGAAGCATCTTCGCCGGCACCGAGGAGAGCCCGGGAGAGAACATTCTTTTCGAGGGAAGAACCTTCAAATTATACCGGGGGATGGGCTCGATCGAAGCCATGAGAAAGGGAGGGAAGGACCGGTATTTCCAGGAGCATCAGACCGAGGCAAGAAAGCTGGTCCCGGAGGGGATAGAAGGCCGGGTCCCCTACAAGGGCAATCTCTCCGAATCGGTATATCAACTGGTGGGTGGGCTGAGGGCGGGCATGGGAATCTGCGGAGCAAAAAATATAAAAGAGCTTTCCCAAAAGGCCGAATTTGTAGTCATCACTTATGCCGGCTTGAGAGAAAGCCACCCCCACGACGTGATCATCACCAAAGAAGCCCCCAACTATCAGATCAGCCAGGAATACCAATAGATTTTGTAGGGACAACTCATGAGTTGCCCCTACAGAACTCTCTTTTCTTATATCGGACGACCGCAGGTTTTCCAACAATACATTTAATAACGAGGTATAGAAACATGAAAGATGATAACCTCGAATTCGACGAACAGCAAGAAGAAGAACAGCCAACAGAAGTCCTGCCTAAAGAAAGACGTGTCTACACAGACAAGCCAGACAGAAGCATTTTTGAGCTATATCGCCAATATCAGAAAGGTAATCTGGAGTTACGACCAGGTTTTCAGAGGCTTAACGTCTGGGATAATGCAAAATCCAGTCGTTTGATCGAATCAGTTTTACTTGAGGTACCTATACCAGTCATTTATTTAAGCGAGGAATCTGACAGCACATATGCAGTCATCGATGGACAGCAAAGGCTTAATGCATTTATGAACTTTCTAGAAAATAAACTTCGTTTAAGCGGATTGACAATCTTAAGTGAACTCAACGGTCAGAAATTTCAAGATGTACCGCAAAGTCTTCAAGACAAATTTGAAAATGCTACCATTCGAATTATTGAGGTCAGAAAGGAATCCCATCCAGATGTAAAATTCGAAATCTTTGAGAGGTTAAATACAGGAGCAGTTCAACTTAATGCGCAAGAGCTTAGAAATTGCGTATATCGTGGCAAATACAATGATCTCCTTCAAGACCTGACCGAAGATAAAGACATACAGTTCCTATTAGGCTTGAATGAGCCACACTATCGTATGCAGGACAGGGAACTGATCTTGCGTTTCTTCGGTTTCTACCATAACACATATCTAAAGTATACACCTTCCATGAAGCACTTTCTTAACAAAGAGATGGAGCAGTACAGAAACCTGAAAGATGCTGAGGATAAAGAGCTTAGAAAGGCTTTTAAAAAATCCGTCAGACTATCGAAAACAGTGTTTGGTAATCAGGCTTTTAGGCGTTTTGAAATCGGTTCTACAAAAGACCCTAATGGTTATTGGGAAATACATAGGATTAATAAGGGATTGTTTGATGTTGTAATGTTTGGTTTCTCTCTGTATGAAGAAAATCAAGTTATTCCAAACAGTGATTCGATTAGGGAAGAACTTCTTTGGTTAATGTCGCATGATATCGATTTTAGAGAAGCGGTAACAATTGGGACAAACGATAGAAGTAGGATTTTTACCCGTTTTGACAAATGGCTTTCTGTACTTAAAGAAATCATGGGCGTCCCATTAACTGAACCTCGAACCTTCTCGCTTCGATACAAAACCCAGCTCTGGGAATCAACCCCAACATGTGCTATCTGTGGTCAGAGAATTCATATTATTGATGACGCTGAAATAGACCATGTCGTACAGTATTGGCGTGGAGGCAAGACGATACCTTCAAATGCAAGATTATCGCATAGGTATTGTAATAGAAGCAGGCATTTAGACAGGGAGGAATTGAACACAACAACCACAAATATTAATGTGAATACGCTTCGTCAAAGGCGAGTACTTGGTAGGGCACATAGAGGTGAACGAACACCTAACGAAACATTCCGTATTCCAATATTAAAGGTTCTTATGAAGCTCGGGGGAAGGGGAGAAATGAATGAAATTTTGGATAGTGTTGAAGTTGAGATGAACAATATACTTAAATCTAAGGATTTTGAACTACTCCCGAGTGGGAAATCTATACGATGGCGAAACAGTGCTTGTTGGGAGAGATTGAAAATGAAAATAGCAGGGTTATTACGCTCCGATTCTCCAACTGGGATATGGGAAATTACAGAAAAAGGGAAAAAATATCTAGAGCAGCACAAGGACTGATATTTTGTGTCAAGTCTCAAGGAACTGATGCCACAGAAATAAAATATGTTTTAAAGGCTAAAAACTCAAATCGTTTGTCTCGATCGTTAAGATCAAGCAATATTCAGAATTGGGAATAAACATATGGTCCCTATATTAAAGCTAAATGACCATGACGAAGAAGAAGAGATCGAATTCGAGCTTTCTTATCTTTTGTCTTTGACTTTGCAGGAAAGATTCCAGCTGATGTTTAAAAAGACTAAAGAGCTGCTCGATCTTTTGGAGAAAAATGGACACCGAAGACCTGATCAGATTATTAAAAGAACAAGCTAAAAACATTGGATAAGCTACAAAGATGAAAAAGAAATTCCATAGATGATTCAACATCATCCCCAATGGAACAGAAATCAAGCGGGGGGAAATCGATCAATAGCGTCCGCATTAAATCAAGGCGATAAGATGAACTATAAGTTGGCCCCCAAATTAGCGGCAGTTATTTTTTACGGTCTGATCATTTCAGCCAATTGGACCGGGGCTGTCGGGGAAGTGCCCCAAGGAAAAACCCAACTGCACGCCACCACCAATTGGCGCATTGAGCCTTCTTTCAAATTTGACCTGCTGTGCTTTTTGAATACGCTGACCGGAGATTCGTTCTATGTCGAATACTATCCGAACGAATATCGGGAATTCAAACCACTCCTCACTCCCGCTGCGCAAGCGGCTTTGGCGGATCTGAAACGGAAGATCAAAGACGAAAACCAGGGCATCATCTCCGCCTCCCTGTGCCTGTATTTTTCCGCTACGGATGACCAAACGCTGGACGACATGCTCAAGACCCTCAAGAACAGCGACCGGATGCAAAGCAATTTGAAACAGACTCCTTACTACAGTGAAGAGGATTGGAGGTTATTTGAAGGAGTTAGGGAAGATCTTAAAACCATACTCTTGTTTCTGAAAAATATTCAGTTTGAGTCTTACTGGGCTCGGAATGTGCTCCCCCGGGTGAGCCAAAAGATCAGGCAGATCGAAAAGGATCTTCCCGGATATAATGTGATAAAGGAAGTGGAAATTATGCTTGGTTTTGCCCTGCCCTCGAACCGGATCACGGTTTTCATGCTGTACTATTCCCAGCCGCACGGCATAAAAGTCACCGGCACCAGGTTTCTGACGGATGTGGCTTGGCCTTTCCAGATAGTCCTGCGAAATGCGGTGCACGAAATGATGCACCCGCCGTATGATCTGGCCCACGACCCGGAGCTGAAGAAAACGCTTTATCTTTTGAAGCAAGATCAGTTTTTGACGGACAAAATCGAAAATCATAACCCGGCTTTTGGCTACAATTCCTTCGAGGGTTACCTGGAGGAGGATTGCGTTCAGGCGCTGGAGCAGATCATCGATGAGAAGCTCAAAATAGAAAAGGAAGCGCATCTAAGATGGAAAGAAAGTGATGACGGAATGCATGTTTTTGCAGTGGCTTTATACCGGGTGATGAAAGATGAGAATTACAATCAGAAAGGCGAGCTGTTCCGGGATTTCTTAGTCCGGATGATTGCCAGCGGCAGACTGTCGCCGGGAAACATAAAGAAAATCTACGATGATTTCTATCTGAATTCGGAAAAACAACCCAGGTAGCTTAACTGCGTGGACGGCGGGCGGATTTGGCCGCTAGACTTCGATTTGGATCTGCCCACGGAATTTCGAGAGGAATATGCGAAAAACCATAACCAGATTGTTTCTACTTGGAGAAGCTGCTGCAAATCCGGCGTATGCACAGTTAGTGCTGTCATTTGAAATTATTCCTTAAACAAAGAGAGAGGTGAGATTTGATAAAACTCAAATATTTTGGCCTTCTTTTTTTGTTTCCTTTGGTGGTCGGTATGCAAGGGGAGAATCCGGATAGCTCCGAAACCAACCTCAAACTTGCCGGTGGTGCAGGTTCCTATGCTTATGTCTCCCGGGGCTGTGAGGGACAAGTGCTAAATAAACAGAGAATCCCTTATGGAGATTTGGGCTTCTCCATCGACCATAAACCCAAATCCCCGTTCCGGATCGGGTTCCGGGGCGGTTTTATCCGGGAGCCTATCCGATCTTCTTGGGAACCAGCGTATTCACCGGATAAGAGAGCAACCAATTTCTACTTCAATCCGGATTTTGCTTTTGAATGGGAATATTTCGGTATAGGAGCCGGATTTTTCTCATCACAGAAAGACTTATATTGGAGGGATCTCGGAACCGCAAGAAATTTTCCCAGTGGTCATCTAAGGATCGGAAATCCCCGGTTTTATTTTTCGGCTCATCTGATGGAATCGGTTCCGCTTTATTCCGGAGGAGGCTATCTTGATTTGGGGGTAGGGGGAAAAGCCAGCCGGAAGGTTTCCTATTGGCTGGGACTTAGCATAATCGGGCCTTATGATACCAATGGTTTTCTGATAAAAACGGATTTTGAATTTGCAAAAAACTGGCAGCTGAACTTGGCTGGCAGATTGGGGCGAAGTCAGGGGATCTCTGAAAATGCGGTCAGTCTGGGTTTAAGCTATAGAATCATAACAAAATAGAATTTTTTATGTTCATGGTTAATCAAAGAAAACGTATTTCTATTGGTTTGATGGTACAAAAGAGGTTATCATAGAAAAATTAGAATTGCCAGAGCAGAATAGATGATCGCCCTTAAGTCCCGCCATTGGCGGGATCGAGGGGAGGAAAGTCCGAGCTCTTCAGGGCAAGGTGCCACGTAACGCGTGGGTCCGAAAGGAACGGAAAGCGCCACAGAAAACATACCGCCCTGAGCGTAGTCGAAGGGCAAGGGTGAAAAGGCGGTGTAAGAGACCACCCGTTTTCATGGAAACATGGACCTGGGCAAGCCCCACCAAAAAGAGCAAGACCAAGTAAGGAAGAACGAAGTTGCCCGCTTCACTCCTGAGCGAAAGCGAAGGAATCACTTCCGGGTAGGTTGCTGGAGTCTTCAGGCGACTGGGGACCTAGATGGATGATCATCATCCCGCCTTTGGCGGGAACACAGAACTCGGCTTATTTTCTGCTCTGGCAGTTTGTTTGAAATACAATAAAACGTAGGCGGGGTTCATCCTGAGGGGATTCACCCTGAAGGGCTCCCAGCCCCGCCAATTTCGGTCGGGTATGGGTACCCGCCCACGATCTTGGTACCACCTACCGGGGTATAAAACTACGCGCTTTTTTCTATCATCCCCCCTCCCCCGGTGAGGCAGGGAAATAAAGAAGGGTATTTTCAGCCAAAACCAATATCCTTTATTGAAATAATAAGATAGCCCATTCAACTTTTGATGAAAAACAAGAAATCTAAAGCCGGCTCATTTCAAAAAGACCATAAAACACCCGGATGCTTTATCTCTCCGGGGATCGACACCACCCTCCAGAAAAGGTGGGTGGAACTGACCTTTCTGGGAATTTTGTTTTTGATTGCCCTTTTAGTCCGCCTCTCCGTTCTCACCTATTATCGTATACCTCTTGCCGGCGATGCCGCCATCTACGGGAAAATCGCCTGGGGAATAAAAACCGGACACGGCCTTCACTGGTGGTCGGTGGTTTGGTCTCCCTTTTATCCGTTTATGACCTTTCTTTTCTCGCTTTTCACGAAAGACTTGGAATCCGCCTCTTATGCGGTCTCGGTTTTCCTGGGGAGTCTGACGGTGGTTCCGTTTTTCTATTTGGCCAAAAAAATCTTGGCCTATCCCACCGCTTACTTAGGGACCCTCCTGGTGGTCTTCTTTCCTGCCTCGGTGGTCATCTCTGCCGTTCCTCTTTCCGAGGCCACCTACTCCTTTTTCCTCATGCTGGCGCTTCTTTGCGGATGGCTTTTGCTCTCTAAAAAATCCTATCTGTATGCAGTCTTGTTCGGAATTCTGGGTGGCATCTGTTATCTCACCCGTCCCGAGTTTTTGGTGGCTTTCGCTTTCTTCCTTCTTTTGTTTCTGGTGATCGGGCTGAAAAGAAGGATCGAGAAAAAAGCTCAAACCATGATTATGCTCATAGTCTCCCTTTGCGGTTTTTCGATTCTGGCTTTACCCTATATCGGCTTTATGCACTCCCAGACCGGGCACTGGATTTTAAGCGGGAAGACCGCCCATAATATTCTCAAACAATATGCTTACTCCGGTGAGGATAATTATCTTAAGATGAGAAAATCTTTCGCCGAGGTGCTGGACGGATTGACCCCGGATGGGGAGGTCAAGGGAAAAGTCCTTTTGGGCAAAGAGAGCATGACCGGTTTATTAACCACCCCCGGTTTCTTTGGCAATTATCTCAAACGCACCCTTGCCGGAATCAAGAAGGTAAATTCCTTCTTCCTTCTTTTCTTTTTGCCGTCTCTTTATTATTTATTCTCCTGGAAGCTGGATAAAGAGGGAGGGGTAAAACGTATCTTCCTTTTGTGCGCATTTACTCCCCTGCTCACCATGCCCATTTTCTTTTCCCCGTCGGGACGATTGGTGGAGCCTTATTCTCCTCTATTGGTAATGCTTTCGGTCGCGGGGATAATCAATCTAAAAAATACCTTGACCGCCTACGTCCGTCGACCGGTCGTCCCTAAAAAGATCCGCCTCGGCTCCCTGGTGATCCTTTCTACTGTCGCATTTTTATCGATTTTCTCTTGGGCCGAAACCACCCGGAAGGCGGATGACTACGCCAACCAGTTCCAGAGCATAAAACGGGGCACCGAGGAGTTCAAGCAGTTGGGTTTATGGGCAGACCGAAATCTTCCCCCAGGCGCAGTGGTGATGTTTCTTACCGGAGATACCTTCTTTTTTTACTGCAATCGGGTGACCTATACGGTACCTTATGCTCCCTTTGAGAGCATAATAGAATTTGCCAAAAAGAATAAAATTGATTATCTTGTGATCAGTTTGGGAAAGGAAGCCTCTTGGAGGGAGGACTTGACCTTTCTTTTGGAGCCACTGGTAGATCCTTCCAAAACACCGGAGGATTCAAGATTGAAACTTGAGGATATTTACCAGGCGCCTTCCGGATTGGGAGCGGTGGTTTATAAATTCGAGTATTAAGCGTTCCTTAAGGTTTTTTCTTTTTGCGTTTTTTAAAGGAGAGGAAAATCAGCCATACAGGCACCTGAGATATCGAGCAGTTCATAATCACTTTACCAGGATAAGCTTCATCCGACAAAGATCAGTTGGGTTTACTTTTCATGCACAACTAAAGTGGCGCAAGCGCCACCGGACTAAAGCCGGTTGGAACTAATAAAGCATATGAAACTGAAATGGGAATTGTTGCCGGAGCCGGACCTGCAGGTGGTCCATCGGTTGGCCTCCGAGCTTAATTTGCCTCCGGTGGTGGCCAAGATATTGGTCGCTCGAGGGCATGATACCAAAACTAAAGCCGAAGGGTTCTTGAACCCCTCCCTGGGCAATATGCTCGATCCTTTTATTCTTGCCGGTATGGAGAAAGGGGTGGAACGGATCATTCACGCCTTGCGGGAAAAAGAGAAAATCATGATTTTTGGGGATTACGACGTCGACGGAATAACTGCCACATCCCTTTTATTCCTGGTACTGAACAAACTGGGGGCAGAGGTGACCTATTATCTGCCCAACCGGCTGATCGAAGGTTACGGTCTTTCGGAGGAGGGGATCGCCGAAGCGCTAAGGCGGGGAGTTAAGCTGATCGTTTCGGTCGATTGCGGGATCACCGCCATTGAGGAAGTGGCTTATGCCAAAACTCAGGGCGTAGATACCATCATCACCGATCATCACGAGCCCCAACCCACCCTTCCCAAAGCCTCCGCCATCATCAATCCCAAAGCCTCCGGTTATGAATATCCCGGCGGTGAGCTTTCCGGAGTGGGGGTGGCGTTTAAATTCGCCCAAGCCATCTTGAGAAGACTGGGACAGGATGAAAGCGAGCTGGAGGATCATTTGGATCTGGTGGCCCTGGGAACCGCTGCAGACATCGTCCCCCTGGTGGAGGAAAACCGAATTCTTACCAAATTGGGAATGGATCAGATCTCCCGAACCACCAAACCCGGGCTTAAGTCCTTGATCTTCGTCTCCGGGATATTGGGTCAGAAAATCGGAACCGGACAGGTGGTCTTCATCTTAGCCCCCCGGATCAATGCCGTGGGCAGGCTGGGAGATGCGGAGCTGGCCATCAAACTGCTCACCACCCGGGATGAACACAAAGCCGCAGAGATGGCCCGGGCTTTGGATGAGGAAAACCGGCGCAGAAAACATATTGACGAGACCACCCTGGAAGAAGCGCTGGAGCTGATCGAACAGAACGTGGATTTGGCCAGCGACAAGGCTATAGTATTGGCCTCCTCCGGCTGGCATCAGGGGGTGATCGGAATCGTCGCCTCCCGGCTGGTGGAAAGATTCCACCGTCCCACCATCATGATCTCCATCGACGGGGAGGAAGGAAAGGGTTCCGCCCGGAGCATCCCCGGATTCCATCTCTACGACGCTTTAAAGGAATGCGAAGAATTCTTGCTTAAATATGGCGGACACAAATATGCTGCGGGGCTCTCCATCTCGCCCGACATGATCCATCCTTTCCGGGATAAATTTATAAAAGTAACCAACGGAAAACTGACCCCGGAGGATATGATTCCCCGGCTGTTGATCGATTCGGAGCTGGAGCTGGATCAGATCAATCCGGAGCTGGTCCGGATTCTGGAGCTTTTGGCTCCTTTTGGTCCCCAGAACATGCGCCCCATCTTCCTGACCCGGAACCTCCATCTATGGGGTGAGCCCTATGTGGTGGGGAACAACCACCTGCGTTTAAGAGTGAAATCCGGCGGAACCAAGGCCGGGAAAAACAGCCCGGTGTTCGATTGCATCGGTTTCGGAATGGGGGATATGATAAAACCCCTTACCATGAGCGGTATCCGGGTGGATTTAGCGTATGTGGTGGAGACCAATTT
This sequence comes from uncultured candidate division Zixibacteria bacterium, assembly GCA_903908285.1. Lineage (GTDB taxonomy): Bacteria > Zixibacteria > MSB-5A5 > MSB-5A5 > SM1-73 > CAIVRH01. The sequence goes on along the minus strand of CAIVRH010000025.1, from coordinate 76,516 downwards.
TTGGAACGACACCTACAAGATTCAACTCCGGATCAAGGATTTGAAAATATCGGAAAAGTTGATTTAGGTAACACTCGGTTTAAAATGAGTTTAACGGTAGCGAAGCTCGCATCGAAGACCGTTTCTCGTTAATCGATTTTCGATATTTTTAGTATGGTGAGAGAAATCAGGTTATTAAGATTTCTTCAGGAATCGATAACCGAATTTCGAGCATCGGGCAGACGCCCGCTTGTCTGGGCGATTCGAGCTTCGCTACCGACAAACGATTTCCCTGACCTTTGAGGATAGCTTTAAATAAAATGACCCTGCTGGATAGATTCTACCAAGGCGACCGGATCGCATTATCCAAGATCATCTCTTATGTGGAGAACCAATCTCCCGATTACCGCCGGGTGCTGGCTCAGCTTTATCCCAAAGCGGGCAAGGCATACCGGATGGGATTCACCGGACCTCCGGGGGCGGGAAAAAGCACGGTGGTGGACAAGCTCACCTCTTTTTTGGTAAAAGAAAATAAAAAGGTGGGGATAATTGCAGTCGATCCCACCAGCCCTTTTACCGGCGGCGCCCTTCTGGGAGACCGCATCCGCATGCAGGACTTGACCAATCTGGAAAATGTTTTCATCCGCAGCATGGCCACCCGGGGATCATACGGGGGACTGGCTACCACCACTAAAGAGGTCTCTTTAGTGATGGATGCTTTTGGCAAGGATTATATTCTGATCGAAACCGTGGGAGTGGGGCAGGTGGAACTGGACGTGGTCAATGCCTGTGACACCACCGTGGTGATCCTGGTGCCCGAATCGGGCGATTCCATCCAGGCGATGAAGGCGGGATTGATGGAGATTGCCGATATTTTTGTGGTCAACAAATCCGACCGGGAGGGTTCCAACCGGATCGTCAACGAGCTGGACATGATCTTGGACATCCGCCGAAAGAAGGGGGAATGGGAATATCCGGTGGTTGCCACCGAGGCAGTGAACAACAAAGGGATCGACCTCTTGCTTACCAAAATCTCAGAGCACCGGGAATTCATAACCAGCCACAGCGCCTTCCAGGAACATCGAAAGAACCAAATCAAAGGAGACATAAAGAAAATTTTGGAGCTTAAAGTGAGGGAGCTGGTCGAAGAAAAGATTTTGAATTCATTCGATGTGAACCAAATTGCAGAAAAGGTTTTTCGAGGTGAGGATGATCCGTATTCATGTGTGGAAAAGGTCTTAAAGCAGGTTAAGATATCCGATTAGCAGTAAATCGATATAAAACCATTGATTCTCGCCCAATCATAAACTAAAAATCTCACCGCAAATTTCTTAAAAAAACACTTGACAGAAGAGGGTACCACTAATATTTTTGCGCCTAACATTTTAGGTATCGCCTAATCTCCCGCCTTCAGGCAGGGGAGCGGAGGACCCAATGTACTTTTGGGGCGAATCCCCCCATAGCAAGTGGGGTGTAGGGTTAGCTCTTAATCCGAGCCCGTCAGCTAACTTCGTAGGCGTAAGGAGAGGAACCATAGATTTTTCTTTTTGACCATGGGATCTCCCCTGGTCTTTTTTGTTGGATAAAATGTGATCTATTGCCACAACCTTCAGAGACTGTTGAAAAACCCAGTTGGCGGGGCTGAATGCCCTTCAGGGTGAATCCCTTTCCTTCGACCCTGAGGTCTCCCTACGGGCTGAGCGCACTCAGTGCGAAGCAGGACTAAAGGGCAGGATGAACCCCACCCTATGGTTGATAAGTCAGTGTAACCCATAGTGGCGGGAATTTATCCCGCCCCCAGATATAACTTTTTCATCACGCCCTTTAGATCGTGGGCAAAAGAGAAGAGCCAAATACTCATTGGAGCTTTAGTACACTGTTTTCCACAAGGTAAAGCTTGTAGCAATTTCGATAGCTTTTTTATCTAAAAGACAAATATGACAAACACACCCTGGTTATTCGACATTTTGCAGATCGCAGTCCTGTTTATACTGCTTACCATTCTGGCTAAATTTCTGGGCAGTTACATGGCAAAAGTCTATCAGGGGGAGCGCACTGTCTTAAGCCCGCTTCTCATTCCCCTGGAGAATTTGATTTATCGTCTTGCCGGCGTTGACAAGGATGCTGAAATGGACTGGAAGCAGTATGCTCAGGCTCTGTTGGTCTTTAACGGCTTGGGCATGATCCTGCTTTTTATTCTTCTTCTTTTACAGGGGAATTTTCCCCTCAATCCCCAGAAGTTTTCCGGATTCTCCTGGCACCTGGCTCTCAATACCGCGGTCAGCTTTATCACCAACACCAATTGGCAGGCTTACAGCGGGGAATCCGCCGCCGCTTATCTTACCCAGGTGATGGGTCTGGCGGTGCAGAATTTTCTCTCCGCCGCCACCGGGATGGCCATCGTCATTGCCTTTATCCGCGGGCTTGTCCGTCGGACCTCGGAAACCATCGGCAACTTCTGGTTGGACCTTACCCGCACCGTCCTCTATGTCCTGCTTCCGATAGCGATGATTGCAGCCGTGGTATTGGTTTCACAGGGGGTTATTCAAAACTTCAGCGGATATAAAAATGTATCGCTCTTGCAATCCACCAGCTATGAGAAACCAAAACTTGATTCCGATAATAATCCAATCAAAGACGTAAATGGGAATCGGGTAATCGAGAAGATACCGGTGAAAGAGCAAACACTGCCGATGGGTCCGGTGGCCTCTCAGGAAGCGATCAAGGAATTCGGAACCAACGGCGGCGGTTTTTTCAATGCCAACTCAGCCCACCCTTTCGAGAACCCCACCCCGTTTTCAAATTTCTTCGAAATCCTTTTAATCCTTTCGATCCCGGCATCCCTAACTTATGCCTTCGGACGCATGGTGGGCAGTCCTCGGCAGGGATGGGCTCTTTATGCCGCCATGTTGTTCCTTTTGCTACTTGCTATAGGAATGCAATACTGGGCGGAATACCATGGTAATCCCCTATTATCAAAGATGGGGGTCTCCGGTTTCAATATGGAAGGTAAAGAGGTGCGCTTTGGATTGGGAGGGTCGGTTCTATTCTCCACTTCAACCACGGCAACCTCGTGCGGAGCCGTGAATACCATGCACGACTCATTGACTCCGCTGGGGGGAATGATACCCATGGTGCTCATACTATTGGGGGAGGTGGTCTTTGGCGGGGTAGGATCAGGTCTTTACACCATGCTGGCATTTGTGGTGATTGCAGTCTTCATCGCCGGTCTGATGATCGGACGGACCCCGGAGTATTTGGGGAAAAAGATCGAGGTGACCGAAATGTGGATGTCGGTTATTACCGTTCTTACTGCTGGGGTGATAGTCCTCCTCTTTGTAGCCATTGCCCTGATAACCCGCGCCGGAATAAGCTCCATCGCCAACCCCGGTCCCCATGGTTTAAGCCAGGTTCTCTATGCCTTCGCCTCAGCAGCCAACAATAACGGAAGCGCATTTGCCGGTTTGAATGCCAATACCGTCTTCTATAATCTGATGACCGCACTGGCCATGCTGATCGGACGGTTTGTGCCGGCTATTGCCATATTAGCTATGTCCGGCTCCTTAGTGAAAAAGAAATACGTTCCGCCCAGCGTGGGCACTCTCCCCACCGACCAGATCCCCTTTATCCTCTGGCTTCTGGTGGTAATCCTGATAGTCGGGGCTTTGACCTTCTTCCCCGCACTGGCATTGGGACCCTTGGTGGAACATCTGATCATGCAGGGAGGTATTTGAGCATGGCTACACCCAGGGAAAAAAGCAAAAATATATATGATCCGAAGCTGCTAAAGACGGCTTTGGCCGACTCCATTAAGAAACTGGACCCGCGTGATTTGTGGCGGAATCCGGTGATGCTGGCGGTCGAAGCGGGAAGTGTTATCACCACCATAAATTTCCTGGTTAATTTGATTACACAAAAAGGGGAACCGGCCTGGTTCACCGGAACGGTTTCGGTTTGGCTTTGGCTCACCGTCATCTTTGCCACTTTTGCGGAATCTTTAGCCGAGGGGCGGGGCAAGGCGCGGGCCGAATCGATGAAAAAAACCCAAAAGGAGATCGTGGCTAAAAAGTTGAAAAAACCCGAACTGGATGGGGAGTATGAGCTGGTTCCCTCCACCGGTCTCCGTAAAGGTGACATAATCTTGATCGAAGCCAACGATCTGATCGCCAGCGATGGTGAAGTGATCCTCGGCGCAGCTTTGGTCAACGAGGCCGCGGTTACCGGTGAGTCTGCCCCGGTGGTCCGGGAATCGGGAGGGGACCGCAGTGCGGTGACCGGGGGAACCAAAGTCATTGCCAACCGGATCGTGGTTCGCATCACCGCCAATCCGGGTGAAACCTTTCTGGATCGGATGATCAACCTGGTGGAAGGGGCCAAGCGCCGCAAAACCCCGAATGAGATCGCCCTGGAGGTACTTCTGATTGCCTTGACCGTTGTCTTCTTTCTGGTGGTGCTCAACTTGAATCCTCTCTCCGTCTACAGCGCCAAAGCGATGGGCCAGGGTTACCCTGTGCCGCTTACCGTCTTGGTAGCTTTGTTTGTCTGTCTGGCTCCTACCACCATAGCGGCGCTTCTGCCTGCCATCGGCATTGCCGGCATGGACCGGCTGTTTCAAAAGAATGTCATCGCCCTGTCGGGAAGGGCGATAGAAGCGGCAGGGGATGTCAATGTTTTGCTTTTGGATAAAACCGGAACCATCACCTTCGGCAACCGGATCGCCACGGAGTTCATCCCCGCTCCGATGATCACCACCCAACATCTGGCCGAAGCTGCCCAGCTGGCTTCGCTCGCCGACGAAACCCCGGAAGGACGTTCTATCGTGGTACTGGCAAAGGAGAGATTCGAGCTGCGGGCTCAGTCTCTCACCCCCAGCCAGGCCCGGTTCATACCTTTTTCCGTCCAGACGCGGATGAGCGGTATAGACATCCATGATCCGGAAGGTTCCCTTTCGCTTTCCATCCGTAAAGGTGCGGTCGATGCAATACGGGCTTACGTCGAAGCGAATGGAGGCAGTTTTCCCGCTCAGCTTCAGGAACCGGTTGACGCCATTTCGCGAGCAGGAGGCACACCGCTGGCTGTGGCTGACGACCAGGGCGTCCTGGGCGTGGTTCACCTTAAGGATATGGTAAAAGACGGCATCCGGGAGCGTTTCACCGAGCTGCACAACATTGGCATAAAGACGATTATGATCACCGGAGACAATCCCCTCACCGCAGCTGCCATTGCTGCCGAAGCCAACGTTGACGATTTTTTGGCGCAGGCAAAGCCGGAGGATAAGCTGAAGCTCATCCGGGAACACCAGGAGCAGGGTTATATGGTGGCGATGACCGGCGACGGCACCAACGACGCGCCGGCATTGGCCCAGGCGGATGTGGCGGTGGCTATGAATACCGGCACCCAGGCGGCCCGGGAAGCGGCTAATATCATCGACTTGGACAGCAACCCGACCAAACTTTTGGACATCGTCGAGATCGGTAAACAGATCCTGATGACCCGGGGAAACCTGACCACCTTCAGCATCGCCAACGATGTGGCCAAGTACTTTGCCATTATTCCGGCTGCGCTTTGCACCATCTATCCGCAGCTTTTGGTTCTAAATATAATGCACCTTTCCAATCCCCACAGTGCTATCCTTTCGGCGGTTATCTTCAATGCCATCATTATACCGATGCTGGTGCCGCTGGCTTTGAAAGGAACCCGCTACCGGCCCATGCCCGCAGAAAAACTTTTAATTCATAATCTGTTGGTTTACGGAGCAGGCGGTATCCTGGCTCCCTTTATCGGGATCAAATTATTGGATGTTTTGATAAATGCTCTGATATAAGAGAGAATCTTTAATGAAAGAGATAAAAAGAGCCGTTCTATTCTTGATCACCCTGTCATTGTTGACTGGGATTCTTTACCCGGTGGTGGTAACAGTCCTGGCGCGGATTATTTTTCCTCACCAGGCAGCGGGCAGCCTGATCCATAAGTCCGACGGAACATGTATCGGCTCCGCTTTGATCGGTCAATCGTTTTCGGGTCTGGGATATTTCTGGTCGCGCCCTTCCGCCACCGCTGATTTTCCATACAATCCGAAAGCTTCGGGCGGTTCGAATTGGGGTGCTACCAATCCGGACCTGCTTAACCGAATCAAAACAAATGTTGCTATGCTGCGATCCGCGGGAATGGATGGATCGATTCCTGCCGACCTGGTCACATCTTCCGCCAGTGGACTGGATCCACATATTAGTTTGGAATCAGCGATCATCCAGATCCCCCGCATCGCCAAAGAACGTCAACTTCCCCAGGAAAAAATTTACCAGTTGGTGCAGAATTATACCGAAAACCGCCAAATAGGCTTCCTCGGGAATAAAAGAGTAAACGTATTGAAATTAAATCTGGCATTAGATAACTTATAGGTGAATATGGCTGATGACGAATTGAAAAGACCATCCCCCGAGGCTTTGCTGGAGCTGGCGCACAAAACCGAAGCGCAGGAAACCAAAGGGAAACTGACCATCTATTTAGGATCGGCGCCGGGCGTGGGAAAAACCTATACCATGCTTACCGATGCCCGCCAAAGAAAGCTGGAAGGGGTGGACGTGGTGGCAGGTTACGTGGAGACTCACGGGCGGCCGGAGACTGACGTGCTGTTGGAAGGGCTGGAGATGATCCCGCCTTTTTTGATCGAATATATGGGTCTCAAGCTAAAAGAGGTGGATTTGGGAAAAGTGATAGCCCGAAAACCGAAGCTGGTTTTAGTGGATGAGTTTGCGCATACCAATGCCCCCGGTTCGCTCCATGCCAAGCGGTATCAGGACATCCAGGAAATACTCAACGCCGGCATCGATGTCTATACCACTCTGAATGTACAGCACATCGAGAGCTTAAACGACATCATTTTCCGGATCACCAATATCCGGGTACACGAGACGGTTCCGGACACGGTGATCGAGGCCGCGGACGAGGTCAAACTGATCGATCTGCCGCCGGAGGAGCTGCTCAAAAGGCTGGATGAAGGAAAAGTTTACGTGAAAGACATCGCCGGAGTGGCGGTGCACGAGTTTTTCCGTCCGGCAAATCTTTTGGCGCTCAGGCAAATGGCTCTCCGAATGGTGGCGGGGAGCGTGGACGACAAGATGCGCCAGTACATGCAGGCGCACGCTATAGCCGGACCCTGGCCCATAAAGGAACGGGTGTTGGTGGGGATCTTTGCCAGCCCTTATGCGGAAAAACTGGTTCGCTCCGCTTTCAGGTTGGCCAGTCAGATCGATGCGGAATGTATTGCTTTTCATGTGGAGACCGAAAGAGACAGGGGGCATTCGGTCCGGGAAAAAGACTGGCTGAATAAAGCCCTGGAGCTGGCAAAGAAGTTGGGGGCGCAGGTGGTGTGGTTGAAAGGATCGGAGGTTAGCCAGGAGCTTACCCGGTTTGCCTTGGAACACAACGTCACCAAGATCGTGATCGGGAAACCCCGCCGCTTTGGCATATTTCCTTCCGTTCCCCGAAAATTGCTGTTGAATACCCCCAACATCGACGTCTATCTGATGGATGCCAAAGATGAAGCCAAACCACTTCCCAAAAAACATCTGCTGCATTCCCGGCTGGCTAATTATGCCTTCAGTGTTCTGGCGGTCTGCCTGATGTCCTTGGTCGCCTTTTTCCTTCGTGGGACTTTGAGCCAGATGAATTTACTGTTCCTGCTCTTTCTGCCGCTCATCTTAAGTGCTCTTTACCTGGGAAGGGGACCATCCATCCTTGCCGCCCTGGTGGCAGTTCTGATTTTCGATTATCTATTCGTTCCTCCCTATTTTACCCTGGCCATTTCCGATCTGGAATATTTCCTCTGGTTTGTGGTCTACGTGGTGGTGGTTCTGGTGATCAGCAATCTGGCTTTAAAACTGCGCAGTAAAGTCGAGATGCTCCGGCAGAGCGAATCGCGGAGCACCACCCTTTATGCCTTAAGCCGGGATCTGGTGACGGTTCATACGGTGGAGGAAACGCTCTCCACGCTGGTCCAGCATATCACGCAGATTTTCCCCTGCGAGATGGCCATTTTCCTTCCGAAGGCCGGTGAAACAAAAGTGATGGCCAAGACCGTGAACTTTAACATAAATCCCAACGTTCTGGGGGTGGCATCCTGGGTTTTGCTCAACAAACAGTCAGCCGGGCAGAGGACCGGAACTTTACCCGAAGCCAAAGCTCTTTTCCTTCCCATGATGACCACGGACCATATAGTGGGGGTGGTGGGTTTGCTTTTTGAAAAACCCAAACAAGTAATAACTCCGGAAAACCAGGTGATTATGGAAACCATCGCCCGCCTCGGCGCTATGGCTATCGAACGCATCCAATCCCAATAAAATAGAAACCTCACCCCCTATCCTATGGATCTTCGATATCCCCCTCTCCTCATTTGAGGGTGTGTCATAATTGGGATTTGACTTTGTAGCCGCAATCTTTAGATTGCGTAAGTTGTTGGAATTCAAAGATTCGTTTTCGCCCGTACGGGCGGCTACCAGAAACTGAATTATGACACAGTCTCATTTGTGGAGAGGCAGACGCCCGCAGGGGGGACCAAGGGGGAGAGGTAAAACTCGTAAGTCGGGCATCCTTGCCCGACCGAGGTTTTATATTTGACTTTTACGCCACCTTTTAATAGATTTATTTAAACCGTAGGGGCAATTCATGTGGGACATCCCGCTATATGCGGGGAATTGCCCCAACTTCGCCCCAAATTGAAAAACACAAAGAGGTGATACATGCCAGGTCAAACCAAATTAGAAGAAATTGCTCAGAGACAGAAAAAATGGGAGGAGGAGCTTAAGCAAACCAAGTGTCCTCCGGGTAAGAAATTCATAACTGTTTCCGGAGAACCGATCAAGGAGCTTTACACTCCTTTAGACACTGAAGAGATCGATTTTAACCGGGATATCGGCTTTCCGGGTGAATACCCCTACACCCGCGGCGTCCGAAACAATATGTACCGGGGCCGTCAGTGGACCATGCGGCAGTTTTCCGGAATGGGCTCGGCCCGCCAAACCAACCAGAGGTATCATTTTTTGCTGGAAAGAGGACAGACCGGCTTATCCGTGGCTTTCGATCTTCCCACCCTGATGGGATGGGATTCCGATCAACCCCGATCTCTGGGGGAGGTGGGAATCTGCGGGGTGACGGTCGATTCGCTGGAGGACATGGAGATTATTTTCAATGGCATCAGCCTGGACAAAATTTCCACCTCCATGACCATCAACGCTCCCGCTTCTATTCTTTTAGCCATGTATATCATGGTGGGAGAAAAACAGGGGGTGCCGTCGGATAAACTCACAGGAACTCTGCAGAATGATATTCTCAAAGAATACATCGCCCAGAAGGAATGGATATTCCCTCCCGAACCCCACATGCGGTTAATTACCGACCTGATGGCGTTCTGCACCCGGCATGTCCCCAAGTGGAATACCATCTCCGTATCCGGTTATCATATCCGGGAAGCGGGGTCTACAGCCATCCAGGAATTAGCCTTCACCTTGGCGGACGGTTTTGCCTACGTGGAAGCAGCTATTAAGACCGGGCAGGATGTGGATGATTTCGCCCCCCGGCTTTCGTTCTTCTTCAACTCTCATCTGGATTTCTTCGAGGAGATCGCCAAATACCGGGCAGCCCGCCGCATCTGGGCTCGGCACATGCGGGAAAGGTATAAAGCCAAAAAGCAGGAATCCTGGCTTTTGAGATTTCATACCCAGACTGCCGGATGCAGTCTCACCGCCCAACAGCCGGAAAACAACATCGTCCGCACCGCTTTCGAAGCACTCGCCGGTGTTCTGGGAGGCACTCAGAGCCTTCATACCAACTCCATGGACGAAACCTACGCCCTCCCGTCCGAGAAAGCGGTTTTTATCGCCTTAAGAACCCAGCAATTGATTGCCAATGAAACCGGAGTGGCGAACACCATCGATCCTTTAGCCGGTTCATATTTCGTGGAAGCTCAGACCAACAAGATGGAAAGAGAGGCGGAGAAATATTTTGCGGAAATCGAAAGGCGGGGTGGGGTTTTAAAGTGCATCGAAGAGGGATATTTCCAAAGGGAGATTGCGGAGGCAGCATATCGGTACCAGAAGCAGATCGAGAGCAAGGAGAGAATAGTGGTGGGAGTGAATGATTTTGTGTTGGAGAATGAGAAGGTAGAGATTCCCATCCTGCGAATCGACCCCGAGGTGGAGAAAGAACAGGTCAGAAGTCTTCGCAAACTGAGGGAAAGAAGAGACAACGACAAGGTGAAAAGGACTTTGGAGAATCTTAGAAAAGTTGCGCAAGGGACAGACAACACCATGCCTGCTCTGATAGACTGCGTCCGCTGCTACACCACTGAAGGGGAGATCTGCGACGTTCTGCGTGATGTCTTCGGAGAATACACCGAACCCCCGTTGATATAAAAACGTGATTCCAATTTCCCTCTCCCCTTTGGGGAGAGGGATACAGGGTGAGGGGGAAGAAATAGAGCTCTCTCTCCCCTCTGGGGAGAGAGCTAGAGTGAGGGGAAAAAACAGAATCCTCTCTCACCTTTGGAGGGAGTGTTAGTATGATGGGGAAGAAATAGAGTCCTCTCTCCCCTCCGGGGAGAGAGTTAGAGTGAGGGGGAGAATGAAGAGAAAGAATATCGATAAATGTAGAATTCTCCGAAAGAATCAAACCGATGCAGAAAGAAAATTGTGGTCATTATTGCGAAACCGTCAGCTAACAGAAGTAAAGTTCAGAAGGCAATTCCCAATTGGTAGGTATATCTTGGATTTTTACTCACCAGAATTCAAGCTTGGTATCGAAGCTGACGGCGGACAACATTATGAAAACAAGGGCAAGTTAAAAGACCAACAAAGAAGCAAAGAATTATCGAAGTTAGGAATAAGGATTATAAGGTTCAGTGACAGGGACATATTAAAGAACTTGGACGGTGTATATAAAATGATTCAGCAAAACATTGAGGAATTGAGAAAGTCCTCTTTCTCCGTTGAGGGAAGGGGTTAAAGTAAGGGGAAAATAATAGAACCCTCTCTCCCCTCTGGGGAGAGAGCTAGAGTGAGGGGGGAAATAGAATTATAGATACCCCCTCACCTTAATCCTCTCCCCGGTGGGGAGAGGAAAAAGACTTAAAAACGACCCTTTCACCATTGGTGAGAAGAAAATATCCTCTCTCCCCTTTGGGGAGAGAGCTAGAGTGAGGGGGAAAAATAAATTAATAATCTCTTTAACCTAATAAAAAAGGAAACCCATGCAACGAAAAATCAGAATTCTTTTAGCCAAGCCCGGGTTAGACGGGCATGATCGAGGTATAAAGGTGATTGCTGCCGCATTCCGGGATGCGGGGTTTGAGGTGATCTACACCGGCTTAAGACAAACCGCAGAGATGATCGTCGAGGCGGCGATTCAGGAGGACGTGGATGCCATCGGGATGAGCATCCTTTCCGGCGCCCACATGACCCTCTTCCCCCGGGTGCTGGAATTGTTGAAGGAGAAGGGGGCGGATCATATCCTTCTTTTTGGAGGAGGGATCATCCCTCAGGAAGACATGGCGAAATTGGAGAAGATGGGAGTAGGAAAGCTTTTCACTCCGGGAGCTACCACATCGGAGACAATAGAATATGTAAAGAAAACTTTAGGGGAAAACCGGAAAGAGGAGAAGATTCTTTAAGGGATTCCCAACTAACGAAATAGTCAACGGACTCGTAGTGAGCGAAGTCCACGAGAGACGTGCGAAGCGAATCTATGAAGCGGATTATTTATTTTGGTCTTATTCGTTCAATCCGTCCAGACGGACGCCCCCAGACGGGAGCGTCCGCTCGTCCGGGCGCTTAATCCGTCGAAGATGGTGAGCGACATGTCCAGAGGCAAAGCCGAAGGAAGTCGAACCGTTGACCGTTTTTCCTGTTGTATTCCTGTAAGAAATAGATAAATTACATACCTTGAGGCATTGTCAACATGATCGCATTCCAATTCCGGCTAAATGAGCAAATAAAGGAAACAAAATCTAATCTATAAACTTTATAGGAGGTTGCAATGACTTACAATGTATCCGAGAACCAGCAAGCGGTAAGAGTTATAGCCAAGGAGTTCGGGGAAAAATACATCGCTCCGATTGCGGTGGAGATGGATCGAAAACCGCCGGAGTTCCCCAGAGAGCTCTTCAAAAGAATGGCGGATGCCGGTTTTCTGGCATTTCCCATGTCCAAAGCTTACGGCGGATTGGGTAAAAGCAAGATAGAATACGCCACCCTGATAGAGGAGATCGCCTGGTTCGATGCCTCCTCCTCCATCATCATGGCGGTGGATAATCTGGCCTCTTACCCCATCGAGAAGTTCGGCAACGAGGAACAGACCAAAAAATACCTTCCCGGGATTGCCAAGGGCGAGATAATCGCCGCGTTTGCCTTGACCGAGCCGAATGCCGGATCGGACGCTTCAAATCAAAGCACCACTGCCAAGGTGGAAGGAGACAATTTTGTGATCAACGGGGAGAAGACCTTCATCACCTCCGGCAACGTAGCCGATTTGACCGTTTTGATCTGCAAGATACTGGAGGAGGGGGAAAGGGACAGAGTTTCCGCCATCTTAGTTGAGAACAAGACTCCGGGATTTACCTCCGAGGTTCTCAAGTGGAAAATGGGACTCCATGCCTCCACTACCGCGAGGTTGAAATTGAACAACGTAAAGGTTCCCCGCGCCAATCTTTTGGGAGAAATCGGCAAAGGGTTCAAGATGTCTCTTTTGACTTTGGATGGCGCCCGTATCGGTGTGGCGGCACAGGCTTTGGGAATCGCCCAGAGGGCATTTGACGAATCGGTGAAGTATGCCAAAAAAAGGGAACAGTTTGGCGCCCCCATTGCCAAGCTCCAGGCCATCCAGTGGATGATTGCCGACATGAGCATCCGTCTGGAAGCGTCGCGAGCGTTGGTTTACAAAGCCGCTTTGATGGAGGACCGGGGAGAGCCGATCAATCTGGTGGCGGCACAAGCCAAGCTATTTACCTCCGAGGCAGCCAACTTTATTTGCGACCGGGCCATGCAAATTCACGGAGGATACGGGTATATCGGTGAGTTCTCCGAGATCGAGAGACTCTACCGGGACCAGCGAATCACCGAGATTTACGAAGGGACTTCCGAGGTGCAGAGACTGGTGATCGCGTCCAATTATTTGAGATGATAGTGAAATTTAAAATGCAAAATTAAAAATTCGAAATTGCAATTCAAAAATTATGTCTTCACACCATCGGGTTTTCTCTTTAAATTTTAAATTGTAATTTTACATTTTGCTTTTTGAATTTTGAATTCAAAATAAAATTGTAGGTCCGAAATGTCCTTTAGGACTTTCGGACTAAAAAGAAGATGTCGGATAGGTCTTCGATCCATGGCTGGCAGGCATATTCGACCTACAAAGATTCGGGTATTAATATGCAATTCGGGAATTTCGAAATCTTCTCCATCGTGGAAAACAATTTTCAGGTAGACGGCGGAGCCATGTACGGGGTGATTCCCAAGGTCATCTGGCAGAGATTCAATCCGCCGGATGCCGACAACATGCTGCGGCTGGATATCAACCTTCTTTTGGTAAAGGCAAACGGGAAAAACATCTTGATCGATGCCGGTATAGGTGATACCCTAAGCGAGAAACAGAAGAAGATATTCGGAATCCAACGAGAATCCTCTTTGGAAAAAGAATTATCCGCACTCGGTCTTTCCTCGTCCGATATCGATCTAGTCATCCTCACCCATCTGCATGCCGATCACGCCAGCGGGGTGATAACTTTGGGTAAGAATCAGACCAAAGTTCCCCGCTTCCCCCATGCCCGTCATGTGGTGCAATCGCAAGAATGGGAAGATGCCATGCATCCGGACGAGCGAACCTCCGCCACCTATTTTACCTCGAATTTGAAAATTTTGGAGGATAAGAAACTTCTCGATTTAGTTGACGGAGAAGCTGAGGTGATAGTTGGGATAAGGGTAATCAACACCGGTGGCCATACTCCGGGACACCAGGCGGTATTGATACAGGATGGTGAATACAAAATCATCTGCGCAGGTGATGTCATTCCGACTACTTACCACTTGAAAATTCCTTACGTGGCTTCGGTCGATCTTTACCCGCGCGAAACCATGGAGCAGAAAAGAAAAATTTTGCAAATGTGTTTAAATGACGGCTGGGCGCTGGCATTCGATCATGATTTGAAGATGAAAATAGGTAAATTGGAAAAGGCAGGCGAGGAGATCAAGATTAGGGAGATATATTCTTAGTCTGTAGGGGAAATTCATGTGGGACATCCCGCCATAGACGGGGAATTGTCCCTACAGCTTTCCTGAAAGTATTATAATCATGGAAACGAAAGAGCACATAAAAGAAACGCTTAAAAGATTCAAGCCTATCCTGCAAGAGAAGTTTAAGGTTAAAGAGATAGGTTTATTTGGCTCCTATGTACGGGGCGAAGAATCTGAAAAAAGTGATATAGATATTTTGGTGGAGTTCTCTGAACCTATCGGGTGGGAGTTTATCGATCTGGTAGAGTTTTTGGAAAAGATTCTGGGTAGAAAGGTGGATTTAGTCACAATCAGAGCTTTGAAACCTCAACTCAAAGAGAGAATCTTAAAAGAGGTTGTGTACGCATGAAAAGGAATTCCTTTAAGCTGTTTGTGGAAGATATGCTGGAGGCTATGAACAAGATCGAGCGATACACCAAGGGTATGTCCTCTAATGAATTCGAGGGTAGCGAAGTAGTTGTGGATGCGGTCATCAGAAACCTTGAGGTTATCGGTGAGGCAGCCAAGAATATCCCGGAGGAAATAAAAGAGAAATATCCCGATATTCCCTGGAACAGGATAATCGGCCTGAGAAACATCGCTATCCATGAATATTTTGGAATCGACTTAAATATCATCTGGGAGATCGTTACCAATAATCTGCCGGAAACCAAACCCAAGATCGAGTCAATGCTAAAAAGTCTGCCAGATTAACCTCTGCTCCCAGAATAACCTTTAAAAAGAGTATAGATCAACTAACCACCGGCAGAGCGTTGCGATATAAAAGGCCATGAAGTTTAAAGACGTTCGAGCCATCCAAACTTTCATTTTGTTTTAAATTAAAAAACTATGATATTCTACAGAATTGAGCATATTAGCATTGCAGTTCTATATATTCTGGCAATATCGATGACATAATTTTGAATTTTTCTTTTTTAATTTTTAATTTAAGCGCGGAGCGCGAACATGGGTATTTTCGAACTGATGGAAGAAAACGGGCATGAGGAGGTTTTGTTCTGTTACAACAAACCCACTAAATTGAAAGCGATAATTGCCATTCACAATACCACTCTGGGTAGCGCGGTAGGCGGCTGCAGGCTGTGGCGATACGAATCCGAGGAGGATGCGCTAGTGGATGCGCTGAAACTGTCCCGGGTCATGACCTATCAATCCGCCGTGGCAGATTCCGATACCGGCGGGGGAAAAGCGGTCTTGTGGAAGGATTTCGAAGAGGAAACGGATGAAGCCTACTTCCGGGCGCTGGGAAGATTCGTGGAAGGACTGAAAGGGAGATTCATCACCTATCCCGATCTGGGAACCGATACCCTGGAGATGAAATATATCCGGCGGGAGACTCCGTATGTGCTTCCTTATGAATCCGCCACCGGCGCCAGGGCAGAAAGCGCGGATTTGACCGCTCAAAGCGTCTATTGGGGGATGAAGGCGTGCGTCAAGGAAATCTATGGGGTATCGTCGCTGGATAATTTGACCGTGGCTATACAAGGGGTGGGAAGCGTGGGTAAAAAGCTGGTGGATTATCTCAAACAGGAAAAAGTTAATCTGGTGATCACCGATCTAAATTACGATTCCATCAAGGAGGTACAGGATAAGCATCGGGACACTAAGGTGATCCTGCCGGACGAGATTCTTTCGGTGGCTTGTGATATCCTCTCCCCCTGCGCCTTAGGTCCGGTGATTACGCGGAAGAATATCTCCCAGCTCCGTTGCAAGATAATCGCGGGTGCGGCATACAATATCGTGGAGGATATTGAGGTGTGCCGGCAGCTGTTCGACCAGGGAATCCTCTACGCTCCCGATTTTGTGGTCAACTCCGGAGAGCTTTTCTTAACCGAGGACCAGCTGAAGGTGCTCACCAAGCAGGAAGCTCTCGACTCGGTCAAGAAAATCTATAACATTATGGCCCGGGTGATTGCCGTCTCCAAACGAGAGAACATCTCCCCCTACCAGGCCGCCTGCCGGATGGCAGAGGAGAGGATCAAACGGGTGGGGGCGGTGAAGAGCATACTTACTCACAGCTACTTTTGGGGAAGAAGAAAACCGCAGTGACCAGATCGGTCCCCGTTTATATATTGTTTTGTTTGCTCATGACTATAGTTGTTGCTCATCTTCTTGCACCTGCGTTGCGCTGGTGAATGACACCGTCTGAATTGGGGCATACAACCCAAAACCAGCCCTTTGGAGAATTAGTTGATTTTTTAAGTTGTAATTTGAAAGTCTTTTGTTTAGTTTTCGCTTGGTAATTTGGGTAATCAGGAGCTTGAATGGCAAATTCCAAGAAATTCAGAATTTTAGTGATAAATCCCGGTTCCACCTCCACCAAGATATCGGTGTTCGAGGACGAGACCGAATCTTTTTCCCGCAGCATCAATCACAGTAAACTGGAGCTGGAGCCATATGCCCGGGTGTGGGATCAGTATGATTTCAGAAAAAGACTGATCAAGGAATGTCTGGAGGATGCCAACATGAAGCCGGAGACTTTGGCAGCGGTGGTGGGAAGAGGAGGTCTTTTCCGTCCGGTGATAAGCGGCACTTACCGGGTGAACGAGCTGATGATCGAAGACGGGCGGAATGCCTATGGCGGCGAGCATCCTTCCAATCTCGGCGCGGTTCTGGCTTTCGGCATCGGCTGGGATTATCATATCCCCTCTTTTATCGTCGATCCCCCGTCGGTGGACGAGTTGGATCCCATCTCCCGGTTAAGCGGTCTGCCGGAATTCCCCAAAAAGAGTCTGTTTCATGCGTTGAATGTTAAAGCCACCGCCCGTTTGGCAGCGATAGATTTGAAAAAGAAACTGGAGTCGATAAATTTAATTATCGCCCATCTGGGAGGGGGAGTGAGTGTAGCAGCTATGCGAAAAGGAAAGGTGATAGATGCCAACAACGGCTTGGACAGCGGTCCTTTTACCCCGGAAAGAGCGGGAAGCCTCCCCACCTTTGCGTTCGCCGAATGGTGTGCATCCGGCAAGGCGACTTTGGCTCAGATAAAGAAACGAGTAGTGGGTGGAGGAGGTCTGGTGGCTTATTTAAATACCAACAACTGTCAGGAAGTGGAACATAAGATTAAAGACGAGAACAAAGAAGCCAAAACAGTCTACGAGGCCATGATTTATCAGATCGCCTGCGAGATTGGCAGCCGGGCTGTGGCTTTGAAGGGAAAGGTGGATGCCATCGTTCTCACCGGTGGTATGGTGAATTCGAGCTATGTGGTGGAAAGGCTGAAAGAGTGGGTCGGCTTTATCTCCAAGGTTTTAACCTATCCGGGACAGGACGAGATGAAAGCTTTGGCTCTTGGAGCTCTCCGGGTGTTAAGAGGAGAAGAGGAAGCCAAGATTTATCCCCAGATAGTCAATCAGGAGTGATCACCATAATCCGTAAGGACAAGTTTATTGTTATTATTTAACTCAGCTATTGTTTAAAAACCTCTCCCCCTTAGGTCCCCCTCTCCGTTTCACGGAGAGGGGTTCACCCTGAAGGGATTCACCCTGAAGGGGATAGAGGGGGTGAGGTTACTAAGAGTATCATGGAAACCGAAAACCACTATTCCGCTATAATCGAATCGCTGCTTTTCGCTTCGGACAAACCCTTGTCGATGGAACGGATTCAGGCGGTCATCAAAGACATCACTCCGGACGGAATCGAGCAGGCGATAAATTCACTGAACGAGAAATATCAGACCGGGGAGCACTGCTTCGCCATAAAAAGAATCGCCCGGGGTTACCAGATGTATACTCTCCCCGATTTCGCTCCCTGGATAAAAGCGTTATTCTCGCATACCCGTAGGGAAAAACTTTCGTTCCCCGCACTCGAAGTCCTCTCCATCGTCGCCTATAAGCAACCCATCGTAAAATCGGAGATCGACCGCTTCCGGGGGGTGAACAGCGAAGGACCGTTGTTCACTCTTTTAGACCGCAAGCTCATCACCATCGTGGGGAGAAAGCCCGCCCCGGGTAGACCTCTTCTGTATGGCACCACCCAGGATTTTCTGGCCCACTTTGGGTTGAACGACTTGGATGACCTCCCCAAAATGGAGGAACTGGAAGCGATACTTAAAAGAAAGGAAGCTTCCTCTTTTGATTTAGAACCGATGGAGATGGAGCGCAAACCGGAGGTGTCTGAAGCTGAAGCCTCCGCCCAGACACTGAACCAGACCGTCGAAGAAACGGAAAAGAATTCCTCGGAAACCGGTGAAACCCAAGCCCCGATCCCGATAACCATCCCTTCAGATTCTCCAAATCCCCTTCCATTAGAAGATGAGACTCAATAAATTCTTAGCCCGATCCGGTGTCTGTTCCAGACGGAATGCGGATATTCTCATCCAGTCCGGCAGAGTGGCAATCAACGGTATACCGGTACAAAAGCTGGGAACCGTGGTGGATGAAACCAAAGATCAAGTCTCCGTCGATGGAAAGAAGATTTCCTTACAAGAGAAACTAACCTACCTGCTTTTGAACAAACCGAAAGGTTATATTTCCACGGTCCGGGATAATTTCAACCGTCCCACTGTGCTGAATTTGCTGGGCCGGGAACAAAAAGTCTTTCCGGTGGGAAGGCTGGATCAGGATACCGAAGGGGTGCTTCTTCTCACTAACGATGGCGAGCTTACTTTTCGTCTGACCCATCCGAAATTCGAGATAGAGAAAACCTATCAGGTTATAGTCCTGGGGGAAATGGATCAGAAGATCTTGGATAGCTTCAAAGATGGGATAAAATTGGAAGAGGACACAATCGCCAAAGGTGAAGGAAATATACTTAAGTCCGGGAAAGAGGAATCTATCTTTGAATTGACTTTAAAAGAAGGGAAAAAAAGAGAGATAAAAAGGATGTGCCAACAGGTGGGCTTGGAAGTGACCCATTTAGTGCGCACCAAGTTTGCCCATCTTACTGCCAAAGGTCTAAAAACCGGACAATGGCGGTATCTGACGGAAAAAGAGATATCCCAACTCAAGAAACTGGCGGGATTAACCTAGCCGAAGAAAGAGATATTTCGTAGGCGGAGCACCTTGCTCCGCCGAAATCAGGTATTCGACCTACTTCAACAAAACCATCTTCTTCACTTCAAAATATTCTCCCGCCTTTAGCCGGTAAAAATATATCCCGCTTGAAACCTCTTTTCCCGAGCCGTCTTTTCCATCCCAGTTTATTTGATATTCCCCTGACGCAATCTCTTCCTCCACCAGCGTCCTCACCATCTGCCCCAGCACATTATAGATCTTAAGGGTGGTGTAGATGGGACTATGAACCGTGAACTGTGAACCACCAACCGCTTTATCCTGGGTGGTAGGGATGGGGCTGCGGACGGCGCCCAGACGGGCGTCCGTCTGGACGGACGGCGGACGGCGGACAGTGAAGCGGATGGTGGTGGTCGGGTTAAACGGATTCGGGTAGTTTTGGTAGAGCTCAAAAGATTTGGGTAAACTGGTTGTTTGGTCATCCCCATCCAAAACATCCGAGCTCCCTTTGAGCCAATTCATCACCCTCTCCATCACCAAAACCGGCTGGGAAAGATAGTGTCCGTTATATAAATTCCCTTCGCTATTTATCCCCTCAAAACCAAATCCAAAAAAGACCAATTTGTAATCCCCGGCAAACTTTATCGCTGCCACCGAATCCGTAGAAACAAACCACGTCCTAGCATAAACCATGACCTTATCCGCCAGAGAATCCGGTATCAGATTGTCCTTGGAACTCTGGTTGTTCGCCCCGGGGGTGCTCTCCGGGAAAATCCATAAAGTATCTCCCACCTCATCCCCCGTCTCCCCTGCCACCAGATGCCTAAGACAATTACCGCCATAACCCACATGCAGATAATTCCTCAAGAAAAGCGTATCAGAAGGATCGGATGAGCTGGCCAAAACTTCCGCCGCATCCTGGCTGGTTAAAAACAAACCTCCCCCGTGATCCAAAAAGCTCATCAGGCTTTCCACCTGCGCCTGGGTGAACAAACTGGTTTTATGATCGCCGGTAAACCAGATCAGATACCTGTATCGATTGAAAGAGAAGGATGGATTACTTTTGGCTTGCGTGTCCCAGATATCATAAATATACTCTAAGGAATCTAAGGCGGAAGTATAGTAACTTTGATAATCCGCCGCCGATCCGGAATCGTCATCCACGATCAGGATCTCCACATCTCCTATGTCGATCTCTTCTTTAAGATCCAGACGATAAGTGCCGGCATTCCCCGTAATATGCATATTGAAAACCACCGATTCCCCGGGCAAACCCGGTGCCACTGCAAATTCCATAGGATCTGAAGCATTATTCGCCGAGCTGCCACTTCCAATCGTTCCCAGATAGGAAGAACTGTCCAGGAAGGTGATTCCCGCCGCATCCGCAGAACCGGTGACGGTGGTGCCATTAGAGGGGAGCCAGATGTTGGAGAGGGTAAAGTACAATTTCACCGTCTCCCCTCCCTCCGCCTTGCCGTTCCCGTTTCCCCCCAGCGTATCATCCAAAGTGAGTCCGCTCACAGAAAGACAGGGCCGCGACCAGGTGACATCCAGATTGGCGTGCATGATGGAATCCGAATCGGATATATTCCATACCGCTACCTGGGTGGAGCTATTGTAGTAGTTATGCGAGTTGGGGGCGGTGGTATCATCGAATGCGGTCTTGTTTAATGAACCCGGAAAAGGATCTTTCGGTTCCCCCTGGTTAGGGGATCCGGGACATCCCTCTAATTCATACAGCCCGTCCGCCTGTTCCAAGGCGGTGCGGTAATGTGAGGTAGCCGGGTATCCCGGACACCATTCAAATTGGTTGCCGCTGCTCACTCCTGCATCCACATAGTAAATCAAAAGGCCGCTTCCCGGCAGGTGAGCGTCAAAACCGACCTGTTGCCGGTTTTCCACCATGAAGTACTGATTGCCTATCCCCCCTGAAGTCCAAAGCCGGTATGAGACGGGCGAAGTTTCCGCCTGGGGTATTTCCACATCGGTCGAATTTGAGCTTACCGCCACGGTATTCGACCATCCCAGGAAATACTTGCAATAAGCGCTTTGGTGGGCGGGGGAATTCCCCTTGATGTTCCCGTTGTAACAGCCGATTGCCATCACGCTCCATTTTCCCAATCCCTCGGAGGTGTAATCGCGATCATACTCCTCCCAGTTGATCCCCAGGAAATGTCCCCACTCATGGCAGAAAACCCCGATGGTGATAAAAGATCCGCCCACCAGTTTCTCCGGCTGTATGGTGTAATCTTTTATTTTTACCCCATCTAAGGTGACGGTCGAAGGAAGCGACCAGCGGTGTGACCATATATCCCAGACATCCCCGGTCTCCTCCGCTCCCGGTCCGGCGTGCACCAACATCAGGCCGTCGATCCAGCCATCGTGATCATAGTCATAGTCGGAATAATCCACATACGCATCGGCGGCATTCAATGCATCCTCTACTAACTTTTGGGAATTATGCGGATAAATTCCCATACCCTTGTTGCCATAACTGTAATAGTCATAAGTCTGCGGCGCCAAAATCCATCCGTATACCCCGCCGTTGGGATCATGTTTTCCGTAAGAATTCTCCAGATAGTAGTCCCGGAAGCTGCCGGTGGGAACGACATAATTCTTGCTGAAAAGGAGCGTGTCGAACTTGGCCGAGTTATAAGTATGCACATTATCGCTGAAATCGACGCAGAGGACTAAAGGCTTTAAAGTATCGACGGTACCTGCGTTTATCTTGGCCAGCCTCAATTGCTGATCCGGTGTGCTTTCATACATCCCCCGCTGGGCTGCGGACTGCCACTGATTTATCCATTCATCCAGCGTCCCCTCCCGGCGGAGCTTTTCTGCTACCTCCTCCGTCAGGGGAGCTGCAAAAGAACCCAAACCCATCATCAGGAATATTGCCGAAATCAGGATCGATGTCCAAGCAAAACGAAATCTCATCGGTCTCCCTCGTTTATTTGCCGGGTGATAAACCACTCAAGTAAAGAATTCATCAAATATTATACGAACAAACCGGGGATCTTAAAGATTCTTTCCGTGAGGGAATTGGTAGGGGCAACCGGTTGGTTGCCCCTACGGAGAAACTAACCTACTTCAGCAGGATCATCTTTCGCGAGCTTTGGCTGTGGGGGGTGTGTAGGTTATATAGGTATACACCTGACGCAACTTTATCATTATTTTGATCGGTCCCGTCCCAGGTGACCTCATATCTTCCCGGAGCAAGACTGCTCTCCACTAAAGTCTTTACCAGTTGCCCCCGGATATTGTAGATCTTAAGGGAGACAGGCAGGCTGGTGGTTTGCCCCGTTTGTGAGACAAGGGATTTACCCTCCTCATTTGAAAGAAGGGGAGTGCTGGCGCTGGCAGAATTCTCCGGTTTCAGCTCAAAAGCTATGGTGGTTACCGGGTTGAACGGATTAGGATAATTCTGGGAAAGAGTAAAGCTTTCGGGCAAACTCAGCTGATTATTATCATCATCTATGCCCGTGCTTACATTTTCGTATTTGACCCGGGCTGAAGACAGGTTGATTCTTAGCTCGGCCAAGCTGGTCCCCCCCACGACGGCAAAAGCTGCCACGGTGGTTTCCGAAGGTGCTAAATCAAACGGACCAATGGAAACCAGCTGCGACCAGTCTTTGCTTTCCGAAACGGAAAGCGACGGGTTTTGGCTTTTCGGCATCTGTCCGCTTAAGAACTGATATTTTTCCTGCTTGGAGAATCCGTCATAAAGACACTGAGAATTATCCAGCTGATACGAAAAATAATTACCGCTGCCCAAAGGGAGAAGGCATAAATATATCTGGCTTTGGGGATCGAATTGGTAAGTGATCCCCTCAGCCGAATCCCCGCCAATCTGATCATCATCCGAAGAGCCTAAGCATATGTCCCAGTCAAAGAACAAACCCGCATAGAAATCGTGGACCGGATGCGTATTGACATTTTTGATGGTATATAGCAGGATCACGTAATCGTCATTGACCGGGTCGGAATAGGCGAAACTCTTCTGCTCTATCTCCAAACCGGTTGGATTTTCAGCCCTTCGGTCCGAGAATTTACATAATCCCTCCTGATCGGACAACGTGCCCGGGGTCTTGATGGTAAGCTCTCCCCCGGTAAGCACCTCAAAGTCCTGCTCCGGAGTTTTTCCGTCCTCTCCTCTGGCTCCGTCGGAAACCTGATCCGGCCCCGTTCCGATCAAAAACGCCCCCTCGTACAGATTGTCTTTACCATCACGCGGGTAAACGAATCCCTTTCCGCCCAGGGAATTGAAAGATCCGTTCCCCAAACCATACTGTCCGAAAGTGGAAAGGGTGAAAACGAAATTACCCGCATCCAGATCCCCGATAGAGGATATTGGCAATGAGCCGACGGTCAAATTAAAGTTTAAATCGGTAACATATGCCGGGGTATTGCCGGTTACCCGGAGCACAAAATTTACTCTCCTCCCCGAAGGCATGTTATGATCGAACTTCACCCGGAAGGGAAAACCGGTATTGGATACTTCTTCACCCGAATTTATGGAGCCCAAAGATATGCTGTCCGTCGTTACCTCTACCAGCGAATCGGATGTGGACAGTTTTCCGTAAACCGCGCTGACCAAATTCCCGCTGTTCTTCAGGCTGACCACTAAGTTAACCAAATCTCCGGGCTGGGGAGCTTTTCCCCCGTCCGTATGAAATTCGGTCAGGTAAAGATGGGGCTGGTTCGACTGGGGTAATATCTCCAAAGCTCTTTTTATATTGATAATCCCCCGTCCATAACTGTTATCCTCGCCTGCCGGACCCAGATCGGTGCACGATTCCAAAAGCGCCTGTTTGATCTGTGCTGCTGTGGCGTCGGGGTTATATTGTCTTAAAATCGCCACCGCTCCCGATACAAAAGGAGCGGCCATCGAGGTTCCGCTCATCAGGCGATATTCTCCGTTTTTGTAACAGGAGTAGATTTTCATTCCCGGAGCGGTTACCTCCGGTTTTATGGTCAGGTTATCGCAGGCCGAAGGACCGCGCGAGCTGAAATTGGCCACCGGATAACCAAAGCTCTGGGCATCCACCGCTCCCACCGAAAAGGAGTTGGTGGGCGAGGAGATGCGGTCTGCCGGAGTCCTCAAGGTGGAAGGGTTCGGACCTTCGTTACCGGCGGCAAAGATCACCACCACCCCGGCATTTTCCACATTGTCTATGGTATTCCAAAAGGTTTCATCGCAGGCCGAATTATATCCCGGAGGAATTCCCCAGGAGTTGTTGATCACGTCCGGAACGTCGTCCAAAGTGTTGGGATCACCGTCCGGGTCCACCGCCCATTGGAAGGCGGAAAGTATGTCGGCAATGGTCTCGGAGATGCTCTTGCCCCGGTCGATCACCGCCGCGGCGATCCACTGGGCTCCGAATGCTACGCCGATGGTATCGCTGTCCGAAATCCCCGCCATGATTCCCATGGTATGGGACCCGTGTCCTTTATCATCCTTGGGATAATCCGAAACCAAAGGATCATACCAGCAGGCGGAAAGCGATCCCCCGTTATTCCCCCGCCAGTTGGAGCTGAGTGCGGGATGATGTCCGTCCACGCCGGTATCGAAATTGCAGACCAACCGTCCTTTTCCGGTGTATCCCATATTCCAGGCTTCTCTGGCGCCGATGGCGGAGAAACATCTTTCCCTTTCTGCCGCTCCTCCCGCCGCTTTCTCCACCGACACCGGGTCGACCAAGCTGACCGGATAATTTTCTTCTATCACTTCCACCTCCGGACGGGTGGCGATACTTTGAATTACCTCTCTTTTTGCCGTAACCAGAATCGCATTGGTGATCCAGAAGGTTTCAAACTGCTTTACTCCACCGTCCAAAGTTTTTTGATTCAGATAAGTAATCAATTCGGTTTGAGTGCTTTCCGCTTTGTTTCTTAGAGCGCTCAGTGTCATGGTATGAACCATCTTCCGGGTGATCAAATTGGGATTGAGTTTGAGATTCACCTGGGCAGTGTTCACCTGATCTTTCATCACCACCAGGCATGAGGTATAATCATCTGCTCCCAAAAGCTTCAGTTTTGCAGATACATCCGCGCCCAGACGGGCACGTCCGTGCTCAATTTCTCCTCCAAAACAGATGAAGCATTTGAAGAAAAAGAAGAGAAGGAAGAGAAAGAACAGAATTTTTCTTGCTCGATGTAACATTTATCGACTCCCCGTAAGTGTTCGTCTATGCTTAAAGCAAAGCTGGTGCCATGGGGGAGACAGAATTTTAGTACATCGGTATCTGGGAAGACACAAAAAAGCAAGGCCGGGAAACTAACGACAAGTTATTGGTTTAGAGGAACTTCACGGTAGGAAGCATTATTCGGAAATCGGAATTTATTTCAAGATCGCAAAACATTTCATATCAAAATCCATCCAATGTATGCAGATTACTGCGGATTGACCTGCAAGCGATTTCATCTCGGCTGGTGCAGGGACTGGTGTATGGGCTTGTGTAGGGGCGAATCTTTAGATTCGCCCTTTATTTATTCTCATCCTATCCGCTTAATCAGTTTCATCCGTTGATCATTCCTTACGGTGTACTGTTGACCGTCGACCGTGGGTGCCTTTCATCCGTTTAATCCGTTCAGACGGACGCCCGTCTGGGCGCTTAATCCGTTGACCGCTTTTAGCGGCGGACAGCGGACTTGTCCTGAGTGAAGTCGAAGGACAACCGCCAGTGGTCGATTTGGTTTTAGCTGTGGACTGTCGACCGTGGGTGCCCTTATATGTTGACAACCGGAAAACTCACTCTTAAAATAGATTAAAGGAGAGAAATCTACGTTTTTCTTTCTTTCTTCTTGGCGGCGGGGAACAGAACATTGTTCAATATCAGCCGGTATCCCGGAGAGTCTTTGTGCAGGCTCAAATCCGTGGGGGGGTCTCCCACCATATGCTGGTAATCCTCCGGGTCGTGCCCTCCATAAAAAGTCCAGGTGCCCCGTCCGATGTTTCCATGAATATATTTTACCTCGTCTCTCCCCTCGGTCTCGCCTAAGATGGTCACATATTTTTTGCAAAGGCTTTTTCTGAAGGCGGTGGTTTGACCCATGAATCCCTGCACTACGCTGACATGATTTTGCACCAGCATGGTAGGCACCGGATCCAGCTTGGCGGAGAAATCAAACAGGGTAAAATAATCCGATTCCAAGCCCAATCTGGCAGCGATTTTTTCCGGCCCGGTATCGATGTCGGAATGTTCATACTTGTAAGCATCCGTCGACACTCTAAAATCCGTGAAAGCCAAAGTAGGGGAATAATCCAGCCGGCTCTGGCAATCCGGATCAACCGGATCCCCGTCCAGCTCTTCGGGAACGATATCCACGTTCTCCGCCGCCAGCGCGATATCCATGGTCTCGGTGGCGGAACACATGGCAAAAACAAAGCCTCCCCTCACCATATAGTCTTTGATCGCCCGGGCCACCAGCTTTTTCTCGTCCGACACCTTTCCAAATCCCAGTTTCTTTGCCATCAGCTCACAGGTAGCCACCTCCTGTTTATACCACAGCGCATTCCGGTACGAGGCGTAGAATTTCCCGTACTGCCCGGTGAAATCCTCGTGATGCAAATGAAGCCAGTCGTATTTCTCCAGATCGCCCCTTAATACCTCTTCATCCCAAAGAGTGGTATACGGTATCTCCGCATATTTCAAAGCCAGGGTAACCGCATCGTCCCACGGTTCCTTGTTGGGGGGGGTGTAGATGGCGATGGCAGGCGCTTTCTCCAGCATCACCACATCCATATTGTTCTGCTCGATCTGTTGATAGATGGAAGCCGCCGAAGAGAGATCGATGGTGGAAAACGCCACCCCTCTCAACCTGCAGATATCCGCCAGATCCTCCCGGGCATCGGTCATAAACGAGCCGCCCCGGTAGTTTAAAAGCCATTCCACGTTTTGTCCCTGCTCTAAAACCCAGTAGGCCACCCCGTAGGCTTTGAGATGATCGGTCTGGGCCAGGTCCATGTAGATTAGGATATTGTCCGCATAACAAAAGGAAAAGGGAAGAAGAAAAAAGCAAAGGAGAAATATTATCTTTTTTATTCGATTATTCTTCACCGTGCCTCCGGATTAATTAATTCAACACCCCGTGAGCATCGTTCTTAGATAAGGATACGAATGGGGATTTAGAGAAGATAACAAAAAAACAACAACTGATGACGGATGTCGAATATCGGATAAGAGTCTAACCGGCAGGTCAAGAGCCACCGATTCTTAAAATCATGTTTTGATTTGGTAGCCGCAATCTTTAGATTGCGTATATCTTTCACTCTTTCCCCGATGCAGTATAATCGAATAAATAATTCAGATTAAGGGTTGACAAAATTTCATAAATGATTATGATGGATTTTGTAAATCAAATACTTCAACAGGAATCGGGTTGTGATCGATATATTAAGGAGTTTGATTAGTTCCATGAATCCAAAGTCGGATTTATCTGGAAACCATATAATAAGTAGTTATCTATATAATATTAAAATATGAACAATTGACCTGTTCAGAGAGAAAAATATAAATGGAATTTAAACTAGAACAATTAGAATATCAGCAACGAGCTATTCAATCGGTAATTTCTGTATTTAAAGGACAGGGAAAAAACACTTTTGACAATGCCTGTATTGAAGGAATCCGTTCAAATATTATATCGCTATCTCCTGATGAATTAATCCAGAATATTAAAGACATTGTAATTGAAAACGGAATTAAAGAAGAAACAGCAAATATTCAGCAGACGAATGATCTCTGTATTGAAATGGAAACTGGAACAGGGAAAACCCTTGTATATATAAAAACAATATTTGAATTATACAAGCATTACGGATTTACCAAGTTCATAATTCTTGTTCCTTCCGTTGCGATAAGAGAAGGAGTACTTACAACTTTAAAAACATTCGAAAAACAGCTTGAAGACATTTATAACATAAAGCCAAACTACTTTGAATATGACAGCAAACGGCTTTCAAAAGTAATGAATCTTGTTGAGGAACAACATCCTCAAATTATGGTAATGACTTTACAGTCGTTTAATTCCGATGACCGTATTCTGAATCAGGCACAACGGGAAGATTTGTTTTCAAACATAGCATATATTGAAGCTATTTCCCGCACCAATCCCATCATCATAATGGATGAACCGCAGGAAGGAATGGATACGGAAAATTCTATTAAAAGGCTGAAAACGCTTAATCCATTATTCAAAATCCGGTACTCAGCCACACATAAGATATTATCCAATCTTGTGTACCGTCTTACGCCTTATGACAGCTATAAACAAAATCTTGTCAAAAAGATAGAAGTTCTAACTGTCTCTGAAAAAAATGATGAAGCGTCAATGAAAGTTGAACTCTTTAAAATAGAAGTTGGTAAAGGCGAGCCTAAAGCTGTATTAAAAGCCTGGCACCAAACCACAGGTGGATTCAAGTTTAAGAACACAAAACAACTCGATAAGAATGCCGATTTGCAGGAAGTAACAGGTAATATTATATATAAAGATTATATCATTGAACAGATTGCAAAACCCATTCGCGAGAAAGGTTTTGTTAAATTTAAAAATGGTGCTGTTATTTATGAAGGAGAACAGGCTAAGGACCTTTCAGCAATTTTCGGTGAGCAACTTTACTGGCTTATTGATAGCCATTTTAGAAAAAAAGAAGAATTGAGGAAAATCGGGATTAAATGCCTATCTCTTACATTTATAGACAGAGTTGACAATTATATCCAGCCGGACGGTATTATTAAAAAGGCTTTTGTCGAACAATACAAGAAGGTTCACAAAAATTTTTATGGCAGAGATGCCGACATTTCTCAAATAGAGCAATCACAGGGTTATTATTTTGCTCAGACAGGCAAGGGCGATTTTACAGATAACGAAGGCTCAATGAAAAACAACAAAGAGCTTTACGACCTCATATTAAAATCAAAAGAAGAACTTCTTTCTCTTGATAATCCGGTTGAGTTTATCTTTTCGCATTCTGCACTTGGTGTGGGCTGGGACAATCCCAATGTATTCAATATTGCCACATTAAACCAAAGCTACAGTGAAATAAAAAAACGGCAGGAAATCGGCAGAGGCTTGCGTATTTGCGTTAATCAGGACGGCAAAAGGGTTTATGACAAGCCGGAAACTACGGAAGGACAAGAAACAAATCTTCTAACCGTTATTCCAAATGAAACTTATGAAACCTTTGTTTCGCAATATCAGTCCGAAATTGCGGAAATTTACGGTAGTAGCGAGGGGGGGGCCGAGACACGCAACAACCATAAAGGTAAAAAACTCACCGAAAAGCGATTATCAAGAAACAAAACTCATTTTAACAGCCCCTCATTCCGTGAATTCTGGAAACGACTTTCTCAAAAAACAGAGTATCTTGTTTCCTTCGATGAAGAAAAAATAATAGCGGAATCTGTCAAAGCAATAAATGAAATTACCATTTCCGAACATCAGGTACAGGTTGCCCTTGGCAGGATACAGAGCATTTCAGAAGATGGTATTCAAACACAAGATTTTAGAACAGAAAGCAAGTCCGTTAATGTATCATTCGCAGCAATAGACCTTATCGAGGAGATAAGTGATAACACATCCCTTGCCTATCCGACGGTTTTTAAAATCGTACAGAGAATTCAAAGCAGAATAGAGATAATCAAAAATCCTCCTCGTTTTCTACAAGAAGCGGTACAAAAGATACGATATATTGAACTTGATGAAATGCTCCGGGCTTTAGATTACCGTATCACAGGCGAAACATTTGACATTGACCAGTTCGAGCAATTTATCGTTAAAAACACGGATAAAATTGAACCAACACCGAATAAAGGTATTTATGACCATATAATCTGGGACAGCGAATATGAACAGAAATTTGCACGTGAAGCGGACTGCGACGCAGAAGTTGTCTGCTTTTTAAAACTACCGTCATTCTATGTCATAAAAACACCTGCCGGAGAATATAATCCTGATTTCGGACTTGTTTTGAAAAGGAAAAAGATACGGGCGGAAAGTGAATCTGAATATTATTTCGTTATTGAAACCAAAGGAACAAACAGCCTTGACGACCGCAAAGCTTTAACTGAAAATGAAATCTATAAAATTAAATGTGCTATTAAGCATTTTGTAGCTTTAGGTATCGAGGCAAAGGTCAATTATCTTGCGCCTGTAAAAGAATATCCAACTTTTAAAAATAAAGCAGAGGAAGTGGTAAATGTCTGAACTTGATAAAAAACTTATACAGACCCCTGATTTAAATAAGGAACGGCTGAAAAAACTAAAAAGTCTTTTCCCTGATTTATTCACGGTCGAGGGGAAGCCCAACCTAGATGAGATGAAAAAGATTATTGACCCCGACCTTGTGAAAGAAACTGAGAGGTTTGAATTTAAATGGTTTGGGAAAAGCGAAGCGAAGCGGTTGGCCTTTACTCCAAGCAAAGCAACACTAATTTATGATGAAGAACGAAGTGTCAATCCTGAATATGCATATGGGAATATGATTATTGAGGGGGAGAATCTTGAAACTATGAAATGCCTTCTTGCGGGATACAGGGAAACAGTGAAATGCATCTACATTGACCCACCATACAACGTAGATGGAGACTTTGTTTATAATGATCATTGGGAAGAATCAAAGACAGATTATTGGGAACATATTGGAGTTTCAGTAGATGGTATTAAAATAGACACTAATTCTGAATCAAGCGGTCGATTTCATTCTAACTGGTTGAACATGCTTTTCCCTCGTTTACTTTTGGCAAGACAGCTTCTCAGCAATGATGGAGCAATATTTGTTTCAATCGGCGATGAGGAATATCACAATATGCGAAAAATATTGGACGAGGTTTTTGGCGAAGAAAATTATCGTAATACAATAAGCACAAGACGTTATGATAAAAATATTAATCGTCAATTTATTGAGAATGGTTTATCGACATTTAATGTGGGATTTGAATATGTGATATGTTATTCAAAATCCCCCGAATTTAAATTCAACCCGATATACCGCGAAGCGTCCGAAGAACGTCAAAATTATGGCTACTGGAAAGGTTTTTGGAATAATGCAGATAGGAAGACGATGCGGTATGATATTTTAGGCTTTGAACCGGAAACAGGTCAATGGAAATGGAAAGAGGAAAGAGGGTTACAGGCTGTCGCTAATTATCAGGAATATTTAAAGAAATATAGCAAATCGGAATCTTTAGAAGATTACTGGAAAAGAACAGGGCAAAAGCTTGAATTTATAAGACGAAATCCAGATGGAAAAGGTATGAATAAAGGGGTTGAACATTGGATACCACCTACTACGGGTATTTTAAGAAATACAAATTGGTATGATTTTTTTGCCTCGAAAGACACGGAGGAAATATCGGGTTTGTTTGATTATCCTAAAAATCATGATGTAATAAAATGCTTAATCCAATCCTGTGAGTCCAACGGTGATATAATTCTTGATTATTTTGCTGGTTCAGGTTCAACAGGTCAAGCTGTTTACGAGCTTAATAGAATAGACGGATTGAATCGGAAGGTAATTTTGGTTCAATTACCAGAATTAATAAAGGATGATACCGAAACAGGGAAAACAGCATTATCACTAGGTTTTAATAAGATATCCGAGATTACTATCGAACGAAACAAACGAGTAATCCAAAAACTCGAAAAAGAAGAAGCGGAAAAACAACCTCCATTACTTGATTCAAATAAAAAACCTTTCAAAACAGGCTTCAAGGTTTATAAACTCGCTAAATCAAATTTTCCCCGTGTAGATTTTGCTCCCGACCCTGCGAAAACAGAAGAAGAAAACCTGGCATTGCTCAATAAATACATAGACAAAAAAGAAGCAATGTTTCTTGCAATGGTTGATGAAAATAATATTTTCGATGAAGTCCTTTTGAAAAATGGCTTTATGCTTAATTATTCAAAGGTGAAAGTGGATGATTTTTCAAAAAACAAAGTCTTTCAGATTAAAGACGACTTCAAAGAGTGTCTTATCTGTATGGATATGAATCTTGCTAAAGAAACGCTGAAAGAACTGGAACAATTCAAAGACAAAATCTTTATCTGTCTTGAGCGTGCGCTTGATACGACTATGAAATGGAATTTGAAGCATTTGCTTGGAGACAAGATGATAGCTTTTTAAATGGTGGAGGGCTTTAAGGAATGGCAAAAAAACAGATAGATAATCTAGTCTCTCAATACCTGGAGAATATTTCTAGCAAAGCTTTAGAGAAATATCAAGATATTATCAAAAAGTACGTCCGTGATCGACATGGCGTTTATGCGCTATATCGGAAAAACAAGTTGTATTATGTCGGTTTGGCCTCCAATTTACGGACACGCTTACATCATCATCTCCGTGATCGCCACGCAGATGCATGGGATAGTTTTAGTGTATACTTGACTGTTGGTGGGCAGCATTTGCATGAGTTAGAAGCTTTATTGCTGCGAATTATCGATCGAAAGGGAAACAAGCAAAGAGGGAAGTTTGGAAAGGCTGAAGATCTCAAGAGAAAAGTCAGAAAGGATTTAAAGAAAGCACAGAGTGAAGAGTTGAAACAGCTTTTTGGCTCTGAATCTAGGAAAGCAAAATCAGAAAAAGATGTAGAACTTAGTAAGATCAAAGGCAGAAAATCAATTTTGGCACCTTTTGGTAATCGTAGGTTCCATATCCGTTTTAGGTATCGAGGAAAGCTATATATTGCACACGTTAGGCGCGATGGCTCCATAACGTTTGCCAAAGAGAGTGCCGAAGCTGACAGATTACAAGGTAAAGTCTTTCTGTCTCCCTCTTCAGCTGCCACAGCAATAACAGGTCGTTCAATGAATGGGTGGACGACTTGGACTTATGAAAGAGCCCCTGGCGATTGGGTTTTGTTAGATAAATTAAGGAAAAATTCATAGGTCAAGTATCCTGCGCATCTTAGTTATACACCTCTTCAATTCCCTCTTGTCAACGGTGTAAAATAATCAGGCAAAGGTAAAAGCGCTGGAGCGGGAGATTGACCAACTGGTGTATAAGCTCTATGGCTTAACCGAAGAGGAGATAAAGATTGTGGAGGAAGAATTACCCCAATAATGTGGCTAAAGCCATCACTTATTTTAAATGATCTATCCGTTTGCTAAAGCAAACGGGAATATATAAGAAAATCCATTGCCGTCCCAGACGGGGCGTCCGCCAGCTTAAGCTGACGGATTGAAGAAATCTATATGTCTTCGGCTTCAGCCACATTAATACAGCAGAATATCTAACCCGCAGTCTCTCTTCCCACCCAAAAGCAAAATCGCTCTTTATACTGAGCCTCGAACTACAACTTTGCTAATCCGTTCCATCCGTCGAAGATGGTGACAGTTCGACTTAGCTCACTGTCCCTGAGCGTAGTCGAAGGGAGCGCAAGTCGAACCATTCATCCGTTGACCGTTTTATCCCCCTCTCCGTTACACGTTGAAAATCCCGTCAAAGGCGGGAGAGAGGGGGACACAGGGGGAGAGGTCATAGCAACAAATTCGATACCACTTCGGTGGTGAAAAGGTTAGCTCCCCAATATATGAGAGACGGAGTGTATTATGCATCCACCCTTTCCTAATGTACAGAATGCATAACTTTGAATTTTGAATTGTAATTTTGAATTTTGAATTATTAAATGGCGTTTAAAGTGATCAAAAAATTAAAAACCACCACCCCCAAGCCCCCCAATCCCCCCATGCCCCCCCGTTCGGCGTGTTACGCTTCCCCTCTCCTCTTAAGTCGAATATCCCGCTAAAAGCGGGGAGAGGGGACACAGGGGTGAGTTCCCGGACATTGAAAAGATGAAAAAAATGAAGTCCGGAAGTCCAGCAAGTCCGGCAGAGGAAAGTCCCCCTGATAAGGGGGATTCAGGGGGTTCTTAACAAGGTTCTCTTAATTCCTTTGTATTTCACTTGGCCACTCGAATCCTCGACCCCTCGAACCCTTTAACCTTGGAATTGGCAGACTTTAACATTGAACTTTGAACATTGAACGCTTTTGTCTTTCTTGACCCCTTGAATCCTTGAACCCTCGAACCCTTTTCCTACCCATTTTCCTTTGCCAGCTGCACAGACAGAGCAGACGGGGTCAAGCCCTTGTGTTTGAAGTAGTAGGTTTCGATCAGGGATAAAACGTTGAACATGGTCCAGTACAAGGTCAATCCCGCGGGGAAATTATAGAAGAAGAAGAAAAACATGATGGGCATGAAATAAACCAGCATGGCTTGCTTGGGGTCCTTGATGGTAATTTTCTGCTGCCAGAACATCGTGGCCGCCATGATGATGGGAAGAACATAATAAGGGTCTTTCTGCGAAAGATCGAAAAGCCAAAAAGCAAACTTAGCCCCTCTGAGTTCGATGGTGGTGCGGAAAACCACAAACAAGGCATAGAATATCGGCATCTGGAAAAGCAGGGGTAAACATCCTCCTAATGGATTCACCCCCGATTGCTTGTAAAGCTTCATGGTCTCCTGGTTCAACCGAGTGGGATCTTTTTTATGTTTTTCTTTCAGCTGAGCCAATTTTGGCTGAAGCTCCTGCATTTTCAAATTGGCTTTGGTGCTTTTCTTGGTTAAAGGATGAAAAACCCCTTTGATCAAAATGGTAAAGATGATGATCACCAGGCCATAGTTGGGAAGAATCTTATGCAGGTTCTCAAAAAGCCACAGGATGCCGATGGAAAAAGGACGAATGATCTTCCAGCCCATATTGACCATCCGGTCCAAGTCCACCTGGTAACTTTTCAAAACACGATAATTGATCGGGCCAACATAGATCATGTATTTATCTTTTAGCGAAGCTGCTCCCTCCAAAGGCACTTCCAGGTTAACGCCAATACTTCTATACTCGCTGGGTGTGCCGCCGGAAGAGATAGAATATCTTTTTCCGGAAACGGAGAATCCGGTCGCTTTCCGAGTGAGAGGAACCATAGCCGCCATGAAATACTTGGATCGGGTCGCTACCCACCTGGTTTCTCCCGAGGCTGCCTCCTGCATGGTTCCAACGGCCACCCCTTTGGGTTGATTGAACTTCTTGATCTCGGTCAGCTCCGTCCCCATCATGGCATAAGCAGCAAAGTAATTCAGATCCTCGCTCCTGTTTTTCTCGGTGGAATTCAAGCCCGATCCCCAGCTCAACCGATATTCCCTCCCCAGGTCCAATCTTGTGGACGAAGTGGCGGCTTGAACCGGTCCCAGGATCTCAAATTCCAGGTTGAAATCGTATCTGCCGTTGATGAAATCGTATCTTTTGATGATCTGGATTCCGGATTGAGTATTAAGGAGAAAATTTATGGTTCCGGAAGATGAAGGTTTATCCAAAACCAGCTGGTCCTTATCCGTTTGGAAATTGAAAGATTCCAGGTTGATATTGCTGTCCGGGAACTCCAAATTCAGAGGCAGCGCCGATGCACCGGCAGGGATAAGCTGTATATTCTCTTTTTGTTGGTCGGTATACTTCTTCAAGGTGAAACTCTTCAGCACTGCCCCTTTGGTGGAAAACTCGGCGGTATAAAGCTCGGTTTCCACCTTTACTGTTTTTTCCGGCAGAAGGGTATCGGCTTGCGCCAAACCCGAGGTTTTTCCTGCTGCCGGTACAGGCGGAGTCTCCTTTATCTCTTGAGCCGGAGGAGCAAGCTGTGTGGTGGTATCCACTTGCCCTTGGGTTATGGGGGGAGATTTTGGTATCTGATTCCCGCCGGTTAACCATTTCATGTATGGCTGATAGAAGATTATGATCAATCCTACTATTACCAAACCAATTATGGTTCTCTTATCCACAAAAATCTCCTTTTCCATGAACCTTTAAGTTCACGGTTATGGTACCGGATCAAACCCTCCGGGATTGAACGGATGGCACCGGCACAGCCTTTTGACCGAAAACCATCCTCCTTTTATAAATCCGAATTTATGGATGGATTCTATGGCATATTCCGAACACGAAGGGTGAAACCGGCAAGAGGGGGGGAAAAGAAGCCGCAAGGTGTTTTGGTATATTCTGATACCAAATATAATGAAATCTTTAATCATACGCCCTCGAGAAATCTTAACCCCTTCTTGTTCTATCCCTCTATCCTGCAGGGGAGAGAGGGGTCACTTTACTGCGGGATAAGATTCTCCAACTCCCTTCTCAAATTGGGCAGGTTCATATCT
Source organism: uncultured candidate division Zixibacteria bacterium (assembly GCA_903908285.1). Lineage (GTDB taxonomy): Bacteria > Zixibacteria > MSB-5A5 > MSB-5A5 > SM1-73 > CAIVRH01. The sequence goes on along the minus strand of CAIVRH010000025.1, from coordinate 40,165 downwards.
GCGGTGGTGGATTTACAAAGTACCACTACATTCTCGTTTTTGCCGAATCTCTCCTTATTTCTTCTTAAAACTTCACGGACAGCTCTTTTGATCCGGTTTCGGATGACCGCCTTTTTTATTCCCCTTCCCACTTTTATCCCAAATTTAGGTCCGCTCTCATCTTCCCGTAAAAGGTGGAAGACGATCAGGTTCTCTCCCCTTTTTTTAGCGCCAAGAAGGAAGGTTTGTTTGAACTCAGATTCTTTTTTGATGCGAATATTTTTGGGAAATCCTTCTCTCTTCACTTTAAGGGACCTCTCCGACCGGGGGATGGTTTATCAGCCCGAGACAGTCAAGCGGGCTCTTTTTTTGGCTCGGCGCCGGCTCAAGGTCTTCCTCCCCCCCTTGGTGGACATACGTTTCCTGAAACCATGGTCTCTGACTTTCTTGATATTAGAGGGTTGAAATGTCCTCTTCATCCTTTCTCCTTTTTTAGTAAACTACATTTCCATTTCACAATCAAACTTAGAATATATATAGCGACAACTGTAACGTCAAGCAAAAAGTCTGATTATCGCAACCCCGGTTCCCTGTCATACAAAAATCATTCGAAATTTTCCTATTTATCAAAAATCCCAGAATTTACCTCTCCCGACCAGATTCATTCTACCTTCGGATTTTATAATCACATAGATACACAGGATATAGAAGAGCAATTTCCAAAAAGTCGCTATGCTTTTCGATTATTTCGAGCAACTAAAAGGCTCTTGAAAAATCCCTGCCTAATGAATCCAAATAACAAGACTTATAAGTTTTTTCAAGTCACCGAAGAAAAGTGCTTGACAAGGAAATCCAGGAGGGTTATTATGGATGATGTTAACGCATAAGTGATTATCTGTTAATAAGATGTGGATAATCTGTGTAGTCTTTCGCAAGTCTTTACGAATAACAAACTAAGAGGAGTTCTGTTTGTTCTATCAATTGTGGATAACTTCCTGTTGTACGCTTAGGATATTAAGATAACCTATTATGAAACAACAAAATAAAGTTTTCCACATATGTGGATTTTGTGTTGCTTATTGTTAAATAAAGGACAATACGAGCGCAGGCTTGATCACATAATTTAACCCCCCTATTTGTAAATAAGAGAGTCGATATGGAAATGGATAATGCCAGGATGTGGGAAGAGTGTTTGTCTAATCTGCGAAAAAAAATACGTCAGCAGAGTTTTTGTACCTGGTTAAAGGCAACCCGCGGGCTTCCCTCTCCGGAAGGTTCGATCCGGGTCGCCGTACCCAATAAATTTGTGGCAGATTGGCTGGAAGAACATTACTTGAATCTGATCACCGAGTGCATCAAAGAAGTGGCTGGCCGCGAATTGGTTTTAGCCTTCCATGTTTCCCGTGATTCGCGGAATTACCACCCGCAGATGAGCATGAATTTCGAACCTCCCACCCCCCGAAAACCGTCCACCCAAACCCCGGCGGAAAGAGGATTGAATCCCAAGTATACTTTCGATGCGTTTGTGGTGGGTGAAAGCAATCAATTCGCCCATGCCGCTGCCATGGCGGTGGCGGAGGCTCCCGGAAAAACCAAATATAATCCCCTATACATCTACGGGGGAGTGGGTTTGGGCAAAACCCATTTGGTCCAAGCCATCGGTCATTATGTTCTGGATGCGTATGAATCCATCAACGTCCTTTACGTCACCTCCGAAAAATTCACCAACGATTTCATCAACTCCATCACCTCCAATACTACCCAGGAGTTTGTCAGTCTCTACCGCAACGTCGACATTCTGCTTTTGGATGATATACAGTTTTTCGCCGGAAAGGAGAGCACCCAGGTTCAATTCTTTCATACCTTTAATGTCCTATACCAAAGCGGGAAACAAATCGTTTTGGCTTCCGACCGCCCCCCCCGTGAGATCAAAGGAATCGAGGAGCGGCTGCTTTCCCGCTTCCAGCAGGGACTGGTCACAGACATTCAGCCCCCTGACCTGGAAACCCGCATCGCTATCTTGAATAAAAAAGCCGAGTCCGACACTATCGCTCTCCCTATTGAGGTGGCAACCTTTATTGCCGACAACGTCACCTCCAACATCCGGGAGCTGGAGGGGTCGCTGATCCGCCTTTTGGCTTATGCCTCTCTGAATTCAAAGGACATCACAGTGGATCTGGCGAAAGAGGTGCTGAAAGACACCATCAGAAACGGCACCAGAGAGGTTACCATGGATCATATCCTAAAAAAAGTAGCGTCCAGCTATAACCTGTCTACTGAAAGTTTGTGCTCCAAAAGGAAAACCCAGGAGGTGGCTCTGGCGCGCCAGGTGGCGATGTATCTGGCCCGTAGCCTGACTAACGCCTCACTTAAAAGCATTGGCCAGAATTTCGGAGGGAGAGATCATTCCACGGTTATTCACGCCTGCTCTCAGGTGGCGGAGAATTTGAAAGGGGATCATCTTTTTAAACTAAAAGTGGACAGCATCATCAATTCGTTTTATGTTTAATTTTTGTGGAAAATATTAAGGATAAAATGTGGATGGATATCAAACCCAATAAACCCTACTTTAAATGGTTCTTAAAACAGAGATTATTAACATACTCCATAAAGGGTATTAAACTCCAAACCTTAAACCTTTCAATACCATACCGGAAAAAATTAAATTTTCATTAACATTTCAACACCATTATTGTTATTATATAATTAATTTAACTATTGATCTATAAATATAAATTGCGATAAAAACTTGTGGATAAAAATAAATCATTAAGCGGAGGAGGTTATGAAATTCACCATTCCCAAAAGTAAAATTTATTCCTGCGTTCAGACCGTGATGAATGCCGTTCCCACCCGTACCACCTTGCCGGTTTTATCCAACCTTCTTTTGGAGGTGGTGGATTCCAAGCTCAAAATAGCCGCCACCGATCTGGATGTTTCGGTAATAACCACCACCCCGGTCACTTCCACCAAAAAAGAAGCGATCACCATTCCCGCCAAAACTTTTTACGATATCCTCCGGGAGCTCCCTGAATCAGATGTAGAGATTCATGTAACGGAAAACCGGATGGAGATAAAAGCCGACCGGGGAAGTTATAAATTATCTGGAATTCCAGCAGAGGAATATCCCAAACTGCCTTCGGTTAATTTAGCCAAAGAGATAAAAATGCCGGGTGAAGATTTGGTGAGGATGATAAAAAAGACCATCTATGCCGTTTCCACCGACGAGACCCGACCAGCTTTGAACGGGATTTTGTGGCAAACCTCCGGTAGTAACATGCAGATGGTGGCGACGGATGGACACCGCCTTTCCCGGATGTCCTTAAAAAACACCAAACTCAAAGGTCTGCACGAAGATGTGATCATCCCTCCTAAAATTCTTAATCTGTTGTTGAAACTGTCGGAAGGGGAAGAAAAACAGCTGGGGGTTATCTTCAGTGAAAATAGTTTAATCTTCAATCTGGGCGAAACCGTTTTAATCTCCCGTTTGATCGAGGGACCCTACCCAAATTTCGAACAGGTGATTCCCAAGGACAGCGACAAAAAGCTTATGATAAACAAAGAATTCCTCACCGGGGCGGTCCGGAGAATGTCGATTTTAGCCAACACCTTAACCCACCAGGTTAAGTTCTCCTTAAAAAAAGATATTTTAGAGCTTTCTTCCATCAATTATGACTTGGGCGGGGAAGCCAAAGAATCGGTTCCCTGTAATTATTCCGGCGAACCGCTGGAAATCGGATATAACTCCAGCTACGTTCTGGATATCCTTAAGCAGCTGGAGGGGGATGAGGTGGTGTTTGAGCTGGGGACCGAGGTTTCAGCGGGAAAGATTTATTCCACCCAGAAAAAAGAAGGGGAGGACTACCTCTGTCTGTTGATGCCGTTGCGTCTGGCAGAGTGAGGAAGCGTCTTTTTTATTTTTAGGAAATCGATAGAAATAAAGAAAACAGGGAAGGTCTAAATTGATGTTATTTTAGACTCTTCCCTGCTTGGTATTAAACGGTTGAATTTAGGGCTGGCAGTTGGTCCAGCCCCTCTCTACTATAGAGAAAAGATCAATCCAAACCGTTAAAATTCTTGGCAAATTGAAAGTGGGGTAGTATATTATGCCCATGCTGAAAAGAGCGCATCAGCCCGAGAGAATAGATCAGGTTTTGAAAAGAACTCTTAAAAGTTTGAAAATAGAGAGGAGAGTAAAAGAAGAAACCGCAGTCTTGAATTGGAGTAAGGTGGTGGGGGAGCGGATCGCCAAACAAAGCGTGCCTCTAAAGGTTAAAGACGCGATACTGTTTGTAAGAGTAGAAAACGCTTCGTGGCGAAACGAGTTGGTTTTCCTAAAAGGCAACATCATCCGGGGACTCAATCAATCGGTAGGGGAAAACGTAATTAAAGAGATAGTCTTTACCAATTAGAAAACTCAAAGAATATTTTAAGTTTATTGGGAATGAGGAAGTAAAGAGGGACCGGTGGTGTTTTGGCGTGATGTATAATTTCAATATATAGTCTGGCAGGAGGAGAGAAACACTTTATATGGACACTTCAGAAGAGAAAGAAAAAACTACGAAGACCGTGGGGGAAAGCTACGATGCCGCCACCATCACGGTGCTGAAAGGGCTGGATGCGGTAAGGCGGAGGCCCGCCATGTACATCGGCGACACCGGCAACAAGGGGCTGCACCATCTGGTGTACGAGGTGGTGGACAACAGCATCGACGAAGCCATGGCCGGATTCTGCGACACCATCAAGGTGGTGATCAACCAGGACAACAGTGTGATGGTGGAGGATAACGGGAGGGGGATTCCGGTGGACATGCATCCCACCCAAAAGAAACCCGCTTTAGAAGTGGTCATGACCATGCTGCATGCCGGCGGTAAATTCGATCACCAGACCTACAAGGTATCCGGCGGACTGCACGGGGTGGGGGTGTCGGTGGTCAACGCTTTATCTGAATGGTGCGAGGTGGAGGTGACCCGGAACGGGAAAAAATACATGCAGCGCTACGAGCTGGGGATCACGGTGACACCTCTTAAGGAAACGGGAAAAGGCAGGCAGACCGGAACCAAGACCACCTTCAAGCCGGACCAGCAGACTTTCAAGAAGATAGATTTTAACTTTGACGTCCTCTCGGGCCGGATGAGGGAGTTGGCTTTCCTAAACAGCGGGCTGACCATCGAGATCGACGATTTGCGCACCGGAAAATCCAATTCCTTCAAATTCAAGGGAGGGCTGCTTTCCTTTGTCGAGTATATCAACGAGAACAAACAAGCCATCCACCCCAAACCCATCTACCTGCACAGCACCAAGGAGGGGGTAGACGTGGAGATGGCCATACAATACAACGACTCTTACGTGGAAGACATCTATTCTTACGTGAACAACATCAACACCATTGAGGGGGGAACCCATCTGGTCGGATTTAAAACCGGCTTGACCCGGACCATAAATTCCTATGCCCAGAAAAGCAACCTGCTTAAGAATGGCGAGTCGGCGCTGGAAGGGGAGGATGTTAGGGAGGGATTAGCTGCAGTTCTCTCGGTTAAAATTCCCGATCCCCAGTTCGAGGGGCAGACCAAAACCAAACTGGGAAACAGCGAAGTCAAGGGAATAGTGGAATCTGTCTTAGGCGAAAGCCTGTCGGAGTATTTCGAGGAGAATCCATCTGTCGCCAAAAAAATCGTGGAGAAGGCGGTAACCGCTGCCAGCGCCAGGGAAGCCGCCAGAAAAGCGCGGGAGCTGACCCGGAGGAAAAGTGCTTTGGAGTCATCCGCTCTCCCCGGAAAACTGGCGGACTGTTCGCTGGATGATCCGGCTCTATGCGAGATCTACATCGTTGAGGGGGATTCTGCCGGCGGATCGGCTAAGCAGGGACGGGACCGGAGGTTTCAGGCCATCCTTCCTTTGAAGGGGAAGATACTTAACGTAGAGAAAGCGCGCATGGACAAAGTTCTCTCCAACGAGGAAATTCGCACCATGATCACCGCCCTGGGGACCAACATCAAGGACGAATTCGACATCACCAAAGCCCGTTACAACAAGGTGATCATCATGACCGATGCGGATGTGGACGGATCTCATATCCGCACCCTGATTTTGACCTTCCTTTACCGCCACATGAAGGAGCTGGTCGAAAGAGGATATGTATATATCGCTCAACCCCCGTTATACCGGGTCAAAAAAGGCGATACCGAACTTTATGCTTATTCGGACGATGAACGGGATCGGCACATGGAGAGATTGGGTAAAGTAGGGGTATCGATACAAAGGTACAAAGGCTTGGGAGAGATGAATCCGGAACAGCTGTGGAAAACCACCATGGACCCGGAGACCCGCACATTACTTCAGGTTACTTTAGAGGACGGAGCCGAGGCGGACCATATCTTCAGCATCCTGATGGGGGATCAGGTGGAACCGAGACGTAAATTCATCGAAGAAAATGCGAAGTATGTAAAAAACCTGGACGTGTGATGTAGGGGCGAAGCTTCAGCTTCGCCCGCCACCGGGTGGACCTAAAGGACATTTCGAAAAACTATGCCATAGGGGCGGGAATCGCGTATGCGTTCATATGAATATCCCGCCCCTATGAGTAAAAATAAACTTATCGCACATATAGCCCGTACGGGCGAATGGAGTTTAAAGACAGTTCCTTCAGGTTTCACGAGTCCATTAAAAAATTACCCAATATATTCAATCAAGAGGAGAAAAATTCGTCATGGAGATAGCTTTTACCACCCAGGTCTGGAAGGAAGGAAATATCTATATCTCCTATGCCAAGGAGTTGGAGGTTTGCAGTTGCGGTAAAACGGTTAAAGAAGCCAAAAAGAATTTAATTGAAGCGGTGGAGTGTTTTTTGGAAACCGCAGAGGAAATGGGAACCTTAGACCAGCTTCTGGAAGAAGCAGGTTTCTTAAGAGGCAAAAGGATCTGGAAAGCCCCGGAAATCATATCCACCGAAAGAACATGTGTTGGTGTCCCTAATAAATAGATGTCCAAAATCACCCCGATCTCATATAAAAAATTATGCCGAGTTTTTGAATTGGATGGTTTCAGGTTATACAGACAAAAGGGGGATCATTTAATCTATGTTAAAGAAGGCATATCCAGGCCCCTGGTTATTCCCAAACATGGATTTCTCCCGGTGTTTATAATCAGAGACAATTTGAAAGATGCCAAGATCTCGCATCAAAGGTATTTTGAGCTTTTGGAACAAGTCTAACCCCCATCTGCGGCGGGGGTAAACAGACAGATAGAATATCTGCACCGGCTAATTCTACAGGATGAAACAAAGAGGAGGGGGGAATAAAAACATCTGGCTCTGCTATTTTTTTACTAACAGCTCGACCGACAGAAGAGAGGAATTAATCGGCAGGCATCTTTGAGTGGTGAAGACGGTGTAATCCTCGTATTTTTGATATTGGTACGGATAGTAAGTGACTTGGTGGGTGAGGGTGTCGCCGGATGTGGTCCAATGGAAAATCTGTGCCACGACTTTGGCCGAATCAAATTCAACCACATAAGCCCGGACCAACAGAGTGGACTCATTTCCCCCTTCAAATCGAACTTCGCACGGCACCGTTTGCCAGCTTGACTGTTCGGGCTGCATGGCTTTGTGAGAGCAGCCGGATAACAAAAGAATTACAACAAAAAATACAGTCAGCTTTCTTATCATTGATTTCATACATACATAATAAACAGTTTTGATTTCTATGCAAGCCGTTTTTTTGATATAGTCTACCTCACCCCCTTATTCCCCCTCTCCGTCCTTCGACATGCTCAGGATGGTGAGCGAAGGCGAACCATAAAGCGGAGAGGGGTTCATCCTGCCCTTCGGTCCTGAAGACCTCAGGGTCGAAGGAAAGGGATTCATCCTGAAGGGGACAGAGGGGGAGAGGTTTGATGTTATGAAAAATCAACAAATCGATTCTTATCTTGGTTTCGAACAGGGTCCCATCCGGCCGCCCAGCGAGGCATATAGTTTATTAATCCGGGTCACCCGGAACTGCCCTTGGAACCAGTGTACCTTCTGCCCGGTTTACAAGGGAACAAAGTTCTCCGGGCGTCCGGTGGAGCATGTAAAAAGGGACATTGATTTAGTCTGGGAACAGGTGGAAATAATCCGCAGTCTGGTGGATGAAAATGGAAAGGTGTCTCGCAGCAAAATCAACCAGCTAACGGGAAATAAGGATTTGGAGAAGTCTCCTGCATTTGTTGCCGCATTCAACTGGTACTTTGTTGGTGACTTAAAGTCGGTATTCATTCAGGATGCCAATAGTTTTGTGATCAAATCATTGGAGTTTGTGGAGATATTAAACTATTTGAAGAAGCGTTTCCCTCAGATTGAGCGGATAACTACCTATGCCCGCTCCCAGACCATTGCCCGGATGAAAGAGGATGATTTGAGAGCAATTAGGGAAGCGGGGTTGAATAGAATTCACATCGGGTTAGAGTCTGGCTCGGATGAGGTTCTCCAAATGGTCAAAAAGGGGGTCACTAAAGAGATGCACATTCAGGCCGGGCAGAAAGTGAAAAGAGCGGGAATTGAGTTGTCTGAATATTACATGCCGGGCTTGGGGGGAAGAAAATATTCAAAAGAACATGCGCTCGAATCGGCGGATGCATTGAATCAGATAAATCCGGATTTCATTCGCCTAAGGACTCTCGCCATTCCCGACCATACTCCGCTCTTTGAGGAATGGCATGCTGGTAGATTTGAAAAATGCACCGAGCTGGAAGTGGTTCAAGAGATTCTTCTTTTCCTCGAAAATTTGAACGGGATCACCAGCATGGTCCAAAGTGACCATATTCTGAATCTGCTTGCGGATTTGGAAGGGATGCTCCCCCAGGATAAGGAACATCTGATAGAGATTTTGCGAACTTTTCTGGCAATGGAACCTGAACTACAGAAACTTTACCAGATAGGCAGACGGATCGGGGTGTTTTCATCCCTTGCCGACATGGAAAATCACCACCGGATGGCGCGGGCGGAAAGAGTCTATAAGCAGGTTAGGGAGAACGGAGAGGATGTTAACAAAGTAATAGATGAATTGATGAAGAGATTTATATAACAAGAAACCTCTCCCCCTTTTATTCCCCCTCTCCGTTTTACGGAGAGGGGGCCAGGGGGTGAGGTTTATCCTTTCCCTTTAGAAAATCCCCGCGATTTTTCCAGCAGCCTTTCAATGCTTTTTAACCTCCCCTTTTGTCTTTTCTTTATCTGCTCGCTAAAATTCGAGTTTAAGGTTTTCTCGCAAACCGAGGTGCAATCCTTGTATTTCCCCAAACTGAAAAAGCAATTGGCAATATAGTAATTACATTCGATCAAATTATAGGATTGATCCAGATCCGCTGAAGAGTTGCCCGATCCTATAGAGCTTGGATTAAACTTCGGATAGGTCCAGTTGGCTTCGAGCTTTTCGGACAGTTCCTGGTATTTCAAAAGAGCATTATTCCAGTCCCGTTTTTCAAAATATGCCTGCGCCACTCCCCAGAGAAACGCTTTCCCCTGCGGGTATTTCGCCTGCATCTTCTCGGAGAGACTTAAAGCCGCATCGTACTTCTTCTCTTGGATATACATCCAGATCAGCCCGTTGGCTGCGGCATCCGAGGAGAAGATTGATTTCTCGTATGCCAAAGTGATCTCTTCTAATCCCTCCTCCCGGTGATCCCCAAAAAACGGAAGCCACCAGAAGGCTTTGGTCACCACGCTGGCCCAGTAATGATAAGAGCCCAATCCCACATAAGCATCGTACAAATCCGGTTTATGTTTTAGCGCCTCTTTGAGTGCCGATTTGGCGGAAAGCCCGTTATTAAGACCTGACCACCAGTTCCCTTTCCGGGCATCATACAACCCCTTGCCTCCATATGAATTTCCCAAAAGCAAGTAAGCCCAGGCATCCTCCTTGTTGGTTTCGATCCTCTCCTCAGACAGTCTTTTTGCTAAATCTACATTTTTATAGAATTCCTTCTCCCGGAAGTTGCTTTCAAAGTCCACCATCTCGGCCTGGTACAAAGCTGCTAAAAAGAAATATCCGGCCGGGTCCTGCGGCGCCGTTTGGATTACCCGGGTAAAGATACTTTCCGCCTGGGGGTAATCCTCTCGGAACGAGGCATCGATCCCTTCCCGCAGAAGCTTCTCGGTCTTCTCATCCTGATAATCGAGGTATTTTTGGGAAAATGAAGGACGGGGTACCAGAAAGAGAAAGGCAAAAAAAGCCAGGATTAAAATAGGTTTGCTTTTCAACCGCCCTTGCTCCCCTTCTTGATCTTGTTTTTCAGATCGCCTGCCTGGTGGATAAAATCTTTAATGCTTTTGTCCTTGTCGGAATATTTCTTAAAGGTAAAGATGGTGTCTATCTGGGCCGAGCAATTCCGAAAATCTTTGTTGCCGTAATATGCTAAAGCTAAATCATACCGGCACTCCACCTCGCCTGCCGGATCATAGTAGGGAGAAGAAACCAAAGCCTTTAACAGGTCCTGGTACGTCTGGATCGCTCCGGAATACATGTCAGTTTCGTATTGCGCTCGTCCATTCAACCAGAGCAGGTAGGGTTTCTCTGGGTAGATTTTGCTTAACTTGTCGATCATATTGAAAGCCTTGTCGTATTCCTCGTTCTCCACCCAGATGCGAACCAAAGCCAGCTCGGCATCCCGCTTGGCATATTTGCCTTTTTCTATTGCCAGTTTGATCATTTCGATCCCCTTCTGCCGGTTGTCTCCGATGAAGGGGAGCCACCAGAAAGATTTGGATTTCAAGCTTCTCCAAAAGTGGTATGAACCCAGGCCGTAGTAGACATCGTACAATCCCGAATCGATCTTCAGCACTTTTTCCAGATACCCTTTTCCCTTAAGCCCGTCTACGAACGCATCAAACCAGTCGCCGGTCAAGGCCTCGTGAATTCCCCTGAAACCAATGGCGCCCCCGTAATACAGGTAATCATAGGCAGTCAGATTACCCTTCTTTTTTCCGTCCTCGCCCGCCTTGATCGCCTGGTTTAGATACTGGTTGAACTCATCCTGAGACGAGTAGTTGCGGTGATCATCCATCATGTTCTGCAGGGCGGCGCAGGAATAAAAGTAACCGATGGGTTTGTCCGGAAAAAGGTCGATCAGCTTTTTGAACTCATCCATCGCCGCCATAGTGGAGTCGGCATACACCAGCCTTATTCCGTTGAAGATGATCGAATCCACCTCCGGAGAATCCATGCTTACTTGGCTCAAAGCATCTGCGGAAAGAACGAAGAAAAGCAAAAGCAACAGTAATAAAAATTTTTTATTTTGAGTCCTCATATATATACTCCAATAAACCTTTTGTTGATTTGACCTTACCTCTTATTGAGTTTATGGTGAATGAACCTTCAAAAATCCGCCCGGCCGGTTATAAGATCCCTTGTCAACTTGTCCACCCGGGAGGGGTCCACCTGCCGGGTTAAGTCTTCTAGGAAATGAAAATAATCCTCCATAAAGGAATAGACTTTTACCGGTGCATGTCCCCGGCTTTCGATTTGGGTTACCTTTATAAGGTTGAAAGGACCACCGGCATGGGTGATTACCTTTTCCACATCCCCCCAGGAAATATAGGTAAACGAGGTGGTTAATCTTTTCCAGTTCACCTTTTCTGAAACCAGTTTTTCCGGAGTTATGATGATCAGATGATAAACCGAATCCCAGCGGATAAACAAAACCATAAGGATAAGCAGAAGCAGGAAAAACATGGAAAACCAGACGGAGCTTTTATAGCCGAAAACCGCTGCCAAGAGGAAAAAAATAGCCCACAGCCAGAAAAACATCCTCAACTCCGTTCCGAAGAATTTATAACGTCGGGCATCCTCTGCCTGGCTCATTTTGCTCTCCAGTTACGGATTTCATCTATTTTCACGTCAAGCCATTATCCATTATATATGCTTTCCGTCAAAAATCAAGATTTTAATCTGAACATTGTAGAACATAATTATCCTTTATTTTTGTCTTGTTTTTCTAATTCCTTTGGCTATATTTGCGTATCAGAACTGAAAATCCCGCCAAAGGCGGGATCTACGAGGAGGTAGTTAAGTGAAAGAAAAGATTCATCCCAAGTATTTTGAAACCAACATCACCTGCGCCTGCGGAAGCGTGATAAAAACCCGCTCGACGGTAAAGGATATACGCGTGGAAATCTGCTCGGCTTGCCACCCGTTTTTCACCGGGAAGCAAAAGCTGGTGGATACCGCCGGCAGGGTGGAGCGTTTCCGGCGAAAATATGGAACCCCCACGCCAAAAGCAGAGGAAGCCAAAGAAGTAAAGCCGGAAGTTTCTCCGGATAGCGGTGAGAAGTAGACAAAAATATAGCGGTAGTTGTCAAAGAAGGATAAAAACTCTTTTATGGACAACTGCCGCTTTTTTTTGCATCCGGGGAATTGGATTATTCTAAAAGGGTATTCTAAACATCCTTTTTGATAGTCCCTTTAGAGTGGTGTAATGATCTACACTTTAACGCATTATGTATCCTCAAGAACATGAAAGCATACAGTACTGCTGATTTGAATGTGGGGGGGCAGGCGGTGATCGAAGGGGTGATGATGCGCTCCCCTCATACCATCTCCACCGCGGTAAGAAAACCGGATGGCAGGATTGCTGTCAAAAACCAGCCATTTGTATCATTAACTTTAAGGTACAAGGTACTGGGTAAACCTCTGATCCGGGGCTTGGTCTCCTTTGGGGAGATGCTGGTGATCAGCATAAAAACCTTGAACTATTCGGCAGAGATGGCGATGGAGGAGGAGGGTGAGTCCAAATCCCGGGATGAAGAGAAAAAATCTGGTTTCTTCAAAAGTATTTATTTAGCCCTTACCATGGTTTTGGCTTTGGCATTGGGATTCGGTATATTCTTTTTCCTGCCTTTATGGTTTTCCCAGTTATTGGGAGTAAAAAAGGAGGCGTTAGCTTTCAATCTGATTGCCGGCTGCGCCCGGGTAACCCTCTTCATCGCATATGTTTGGGTCATCTCCTGGTTTGGCGAGTTCAAGAAGATTTTTCAATATCATGGGGCGGAGCATAAATCCATCTTCACCTTTGAGGCAGGCAAAGAGTTGACGGTGGAAAATGTAAAGGGTTTTTCCACCCGGCACCCCCGCTGCGGCACCAGCTTCATCCTGATCGTGGTGGTGTTTGCCATTTTGATTTACTCCATCTCCGATACCATCTATTATCTGGCGGCCGGAATCCCCCCCACTTTACCCAAAAGAATGCTGGTGCATTTGTTACTTATGCCTCTGGTGGCGGGAGGGGGATACGAGCTTTTGAAAATATCCGGAAAAACCCGGGACCGGAAGATCACCAGGATTTTATCCGCACCCGGGCTGTGGATTCAAAGCATCACCACCCGGGAACCGAGCGAAGCACAGATCGAGGTGGCTTTGACGGCATTAAAGAATGCGCTGAAAGAGGATGAACCTTCTTCGATTGATTCCCGACCAATTTCCAATGAACCGGTTAGTTAGATAAATACAATTTCTGTTAAATTGAGACAGTTTAAAAGTCCCTGAAATAATCTGGTGGAAGAATGGAGTGCTTGTTTTAGGTGAATCATAAATGCATTATTACAGATGCAGATAAAGTTTTATACTCCAGTTTTGAGTGTACCATAAAATCAAGGTGAGGATATGCTGGACCTATTAAATAAGATAGAAGAAAGATACCAGGAACTGACTTCGTTTCTCTCCGATCCCGCGGTTATCTCGGACCGGAACAGATACAGAAACATTTCCATAGAACACAACGAGCTTAGCGAGGTCGTCTCGGTTTTTTCGGAATATAAAAAACTTCTCAAATCGATTGAGGAGGATGAGAAGATCCGCAAAGAATCGAAGGACGAGGAGCTGGTGGAGATGGCAAAATCGGAGTTGGAGGAGCTTTATCCCAAAAAGCTGGAATATGAAGAGAAGCTGAAACTTCTGCTTTTGCCTAGAGATCCCAAAGACAACCGGAATACGATTGTGGAGATAAGAGCCGGTACCGGAGGGGAGGAAGCAGCGCTCTTTGCCACCGACCTATATCGGATGTACGTGAAATACGCGGAGAAACAGGGATGGAGGACCGAGGTGATGAACTCCAACCCCACCGGCATGGGAGGGCTTAAAGAGATCATCTTCTCAGTGGAGGGGAAGGATGCTTACGGTAAGCTGAAATATGAAAGCGGGGTTCACCGGGTACAGCGGGTTCCGGCAACCGAGGCTTCGGGAAGAATCCACACCTCTGCCGCTTCGGTGGCGGTTCTGCCGGAAGCAGAAGATATCGAAGTGGATATTAAACCCGAGGACATTCGGGTGGATGTGTTCCGTTCATCCGGCCCGGGTGGACAGTCGGTTAACACCACCGACTCGGCGGTAAGAATCACCCATATCCCCACCAACACCGTAGTCACCTGTCAGGACGAAAAATCTCAGCTCAAAAACAAAAACAAAGCCATGAAGGTACTGCGTGCGCGGCTTTTAGACAAAGCCACCGAAGAGCAGACCAGCAAGATCGCCCGGGAGAGAAAAATCATGGTGGGGAGCGGGGACCGCTCGGAGAAGATCCGGACTTACAACTTCCCCCAGGGTCGGGTGACCGACCACAGAATCGGCTTGACATTGTATCGCCTGGAGGACATCTTGGTGGGTGAGATAGACGAGTTTGTGGAAGCTCTGAAAAAGAAAGAGCAGGAGGAGAGGCTGCAGAGCTCGAAGGTTTAAACTGTCCACCGTCGATAGTCCACGGTCCACAGCTGAAATTCTCAGCGGTTTTGCCATGACTTTCTGTTGATTTTCATAACTATGAAGTTTTGGAAAATTCTCATCGCCATTCTTTTTACCGTCCTGCTTTTGGGTTACGCCCGAAGAACCACCATGGTGCGATCCGTGCATAAGGCGGTGGAACAAAGCGGCATTTCGATCGATCATCACACCGTTCCCAAACAGGTAGGGGATGAGATTCCGGTTATATCCGCCACTGTCAAGGGAACGTCTCAGGTGAATTTGGTATACCGGATCGGGCAAAAGGGGGAATTTCTTCGGGTGCCAATGCATCCGGTTGGGGGGGAACCGAGCGTATTCGTATCGACTCTTCCTCATTTTCCCAAAGCCATCAATGCCTGGTATTATATAGAAGCTGTAAGATTGACGGCTAACGGTGAGATGATAGTTACCCTTCCGGATAAAGATTCCGGAACTTTCAAACCGATTCTGCTCAAATACGAAGGGAAAGTCCCGGCTTTCATTATCATACCTCATGTTTTATGCAACTTCGGGGCGATCTTTTTTGCAGCTTTAACTCTTTTTTCCGCCATAGATTTAAGGAAAGGAAAAAGATCGTTAAAAGAGACCATCAAATTTCCCCTCACCACCTTTACCCTTCTGTTTTTGGGATTTCTTCCGTTTGGAATAGCCATGAACTGGTTTGCTTTCGGAGCAACCTGGCAGGCTTTTCCCTTTGGAAAGGATGTGACCGACAACAAGTCTCAGATAATTATGCTTTTTTGGCTGGTCACTTTGATACTGGTCAAAGGGACGCTTTTCGGCAAGGGGGAGACAAAGAATCTGGTATCGGATCGGGGGTATTTCAATATGGTGATAGTCTCCGTTCTGGTTACCATTGCCATGTATGCGATACCGCATAGTTTTGTTTTTTGATCTCTTTTTGTAGTTTTGTTTCTTCTTTAAACCAATTAGGTAAGAAACGTATCCGAAAGCAATTGTCAGAAAACCGTTGAACGATACCTTCAGGTGAAGTCAAGGAAAGGGAAGTATGGAAGATCAGACCATGTTAGCAGAACAAGCCCTGAATCTGGCTAAGGACAGGGGAGCGACTTATGCCGATGTCCGGATCGAGGAGATAGATGAAGAGAATCTGAGCGTAAAAAGCGGGGCGGTGGATCTGATAGAAAAATCGACGGACTTCGGGTTTGGAATAAGAGTGATCGCAGATGGCGCCTGGGGTTTTGCTGCCAGCGCTGATCTAAATCCGGATAGTATCAAGAAAACAGCCCATCTGGCAGTGGAGATCGCCAAAGCCAGCTCTAAAGTCAAAAACCGGGATGTAGCCCTTTCCCTTTTGCCTAAAACCGTAGATTCGTATAAAACAACTATCCTCACCGATCCTTTTTCCGTTCCCTTGAAAGAAAAGATCGATTATCTTCTCTTGTGGAACAGCCTGATGAATAAGGTGTCAGGGGTAAGTCAGACTGAAGCCTTCATGAACTTCATCCGGAGGAACAAACTCTTTGCTTCTTCGGAGGGTTCGAAAATCCAGCAGGTGATAATCCAAAGCGGCGCCGGAATTACCGCCACCGCCCAAAAGGAGACCAATCCGGGCTCCATGAAAAGCTCCCGGGCGATGGGGGTTCGTTCCTACCCCAATTCCAGCGGTCAGCACCAGACCAAAGGATACGAGCTGATCGGGGAGCTGGGATTCGAAAACAATGCGGAGAGGATTGCGCAGGAAGCGGTAGCATTGCTTTCGGCCAAGGAGTGTCCCTCCGCCAACACCACCGTTATCCTGGACGGTACCCAGTTGACCCTGCAGATCCACGAATCCATCGGCCATCCCCTGGAACTGGACCGGGTATTCGGTGCGGAAAAGAATTTCTCCGGCACCAGCTTTGCCACCGTAGACAAACTGAATAATTTAAAATACGGCTCTGAAATTGTCAATGTGGTCGCCGATTCCACCTGTCCTTATGGATTGGGAACTTTCGGTTATGATGACGAGGGGGTGAAAGCCAATAAAAGTTTCCTGATAAAGAACGGAATCTTAGTTGGCTATTTGACTTCCCGGGAGACTGCACCTTTGATCGGCACTGCAAGCAACGGATGCATGCGAGCCTCCAGCTGGGCCAACATTCCGCTGATCCGCATGACCAATATCAATCTTCTCCCCGGGGACAAGACTCTGGATGCGATCATCTCCGAGGTGGACGACGGCATCTATATGCAGACCGTCCGCACCTGGTCGATCGACGACAACCGGGAAAATTTCGAGATGGGATGCGAAATCGGCTGGGAGATCAAGAACGGGAAACTGGGTGAGATGATCAAAAATCCCTCGTATTCCGGGACGACCGTGGAGTTCTGGAACTCCTGCAATGCCATTGCCAATGAAAAATCGTGGGAGATCTGGGGCACCCCCAATTGCGGCAAGGGACAGCCTGCCCAGAACATGCCCACCAGCCAGGGCTGTTCACCGGCGAGATTCAGGAATGTTAAAGTGGGGAACCAATAGAAGCAGAGGAATATGGAATTTAACTTGTAGATTGAAAAACGCAACTGGCAGAATCTAAAATCAGTATCTGAGATAATGGAGATTTAAAATTCCCTCTCCCCTGGTGAGGGAGTGTCATAATTGGGTTTTGATTTTGTAGCCGCAATCTTTAGATTGCGTAAATCGCTGTGATTCAAATGAACTTTTTCGCAGATAAAGTCTGTGGCTACAAAAACAACTGAATTGTGACACAGTCTCTGGTGGGAGAAGGTGAGGAGGAGATAGTATAAAATCTTTAAGAGAGAGAACCCCAGAATGATAGAAAAAGAAAAGGTATTTGAGATACTGGATACCGGGCTTAGGTCTTCCAAAGCTGACCAGACGGAATTGATTTACCAGTGGGAGAATTTTTCCCTCTCCCGGTTTGCCGAGAATGTTATTCACCAAAATATGTCCCGTTTGGATCATACCATCATGGCCCGGGCGGTTCTGGGCAAGAAAATCGGGGTGGCGGTAACCAACCGCACGGACGATGTGTCGATAAGAGAGTTAGTTCATACGGCTGCGGAGATCGCCGGCTTTCAGAAGGATGATCCCAACTTTTACTCCCTCCCTCAATCCCCCCCCGCTCCTTTGGTTAATGGATTTTATAAGAAAACGGAAGAGTATTCACCTCCGGATAGGGCGAAGGGTATCGAGAAGACAGTGACCGCCTGCAAAACCCAAAAACTGACTGGCACCGGGGTATTCCAAACGGAAGGGGACGTGACCGCAGTGGTCAATTCATTGGGAACCAGACAATTCTTCGAAGAGACGAAAACGCAATTCTCGCTGACTGCCAGCTTAAGTGATACTGTATCCGGATGGTCGCAGGGATATGGCCAGGATGTGAACAAAATAAACATAGCGGACCTCACCCAAAAAGCGATTTCAAAAGCCCTATTATCGCAAAACCCGATTGAGCTTCCGCCTGGCGAATATACCGTTATCCTGGAAGAAGCGGCAGTGGCATCGCTTCTGTTATTCTTGGCTTTCCTGGGTTTCGGAGCCAAGACTTTCGCTGCGGGAAGAAGCTTCATGGCAGGGAATATCGGAGAGAAGATCACCGGCGACAATATCACCATTATCGAAGATCCGTATGATCCGGTGATGAATGCCATCCCCTTTGACTACGAAGGGGTGGTCAAAAAGCGAGTCCCCTTGATCGAAAACGGGGTGGCAAAGGGAGTGGTGTACAATTCCTACTATGCCAACAAAGCCGGTATCGAATCCACCGGGCACGCGCTCCTTCCCAACAACACCTTCGGACCGTATCCCAAAAACATGGTTATGGCTGGCGGAAATTCCGGCATGGAGGAGATGATCGCCTCCACGGAAAAGGGTATTTTGATCACCCATTTCTGGTATATAAACTATATGAATCCCATGAAAACCATGGTGACTGGAACCACCCGCGACGGGACTTTCTTGATCGAAAAGGGAAAGATAAAATCACCGGTGAAGAATATGCGGATCGGACAAAGCATCCTGGAGGCTTTCTCCAATGCGGAGATGATCAGCCGGGATAGAAAGCTCTGTCCCCAGTTTGGCGTGGTCATGTACGTGCCGGCGATGAAGATAAATGAGTTTGATTTTATAGGAGGATAAGTCAACGGATTAAACGGATGAAAAACAACGGATTTAATCCGTTAAATCCGTTGCATCCGTTGACGAGGATATTAAATTCTATGTCAAATCAGATTCCTCATCAAGATCTGACTTATCAAATCATCGGTGCTGCTATGGAGGTTCATTCTGAATTAGGACCGGGTTATAACGAGGAGATTTATCAGAAAGCTTTAGAAATAGAGTTGAGAGATCAAAAGCTTCAATTTGAACCTCAAAAACAAATCGAGATTAAGTTCAAAGAAGAAATGGTAGGACTAAAAATCCTTGATTTTTGGGTTGAGGATAAGGTGGTAGTAGAGATTAAGGCACTTTCTAAGTTGGATTCGGATCATGAAGCTCAGATTATTTCATATCTGAAAACTACCAAAGGTGAAGTGGGTTTGTTGATTAATTTTGGAGTAAGGAAGTTGGAATATAGAAGAATACTTCCCCCAGTGAAAATTAAGGAGTGGGAAAAAGGGTCAGCGGATTAAGCGGATAGAAAAAGTCAATGGATTAAACAGATAGAACGGATGAAAAGCAAATGATGTAATCCGTTAAATCCGTTCCATCCGTTGACAACTAAAAAGGGAATTCAGATGTTAACCCGCAGAAAATTCTTGCAGATATTTGGGCTTTCCGGTTTGGCGATTTCGATTCTACCGTCATTTCTGACGAAGAAATCCTTTTCGTCTTCCTCGGGTAATTTTGAAAAAGCCGTTCCTGTGCGAAACTGGCTCTACGGTTCCCCGCGACGGGGTTGTTCTTCGCCGGATTTGGCTTGGGAATACCATGGACCATTAGAAGACGGCGTAAGAAGTTTTGCTGGCTTCTATCTTCCATCCCCGGAATCCTCTACGTTTGTTTAAACGTTCAGACCTCACCACATGAAGAATACCTGTCTTGAAGTCCTTAACCAGGCAGTCGAAAAACTCAGATCCGAAGGAGTAGACCGTCCCCGTACCAATGCAGAGCTTCTTTTGGGGGCGGTTCTTAATGTTCCCAAAATCGAGCTTTATTTGGACCGCAATCTTATCCTTACCTCCCAGCAAATAGAAAAGTATAGTTACTTTATCCAAGAAAGAATTTCCGGAAGGCCGCTTCAATACATTATCGGAAGTACCGAGTTTTATGGTCTGGAATTCAAGGTTAACGAGAGCGTTCTCATTCCCCGCCCGGAAACGGAAACTTTAGTAGAGGAGATGATCGAACGTCTCAAAAATCATCCTTCTCCCAAAATCATCGATATCGGTACCGGTTCGGGAGCTATAGCTATTAGTTTAGCCAAAAATCTAAACAGTGCTTATATTTTTGCAACCGACATCTCAGCGGATGCTCTAAACGTGGCAAAAGATAATGCGAGGATGAACAAAGCTGAAGACCAAATCGAATTTTTGTTCGGTGATCTGTTCGAGCCATTGCAGAATAGACAGTTGGAAGGTAAGATTGACTGCGTGGTATCGAATCCGCCGTACTTAAGTCAGGAAGAATTCGACCATCTGCCCAAAGATGTACGAGACTATGAGCCGGTGGTGGCTTTGAAATCGGGCCAGGAGGGGATATCATTCCACAAAAGGATAATAGAGGGGGCGGTTGACTTTTTAAAAAGGGATGGTATATTGTCTCTGGAGATGGGATTAGGACAGGCAAGGCAGGTTGCAGCGTTTTTAGAGGAATTCGATAAATTCAAGCATGTTGAAATCAAAAAGGATTTGGGGGGGATTGAAAGGATCGTAATTGCCATAAAAACTTAAACTTCAAAGATGGGGGTCTATATGTCCAAACGTATTGCTTTATCCTATACAGTTATTCTCCTCATATTATCACTCTTTCTCTGCACTTCCGCTTATAGCACCAAAAGCCGTCTTTCCGCCATGGGGGATTTGTCCATCGTGATCGAGGACGAATCCAACCTGATAAACCTGTGGGATTTTTCCGGAAATCCAGCCGGATTCTTGGAGGATGAGAAAGGATCGGTGATCCGGGGAGATTTTATCTGGGATACCTACCAGATAAAAGGAATACCTTACTTTTACAGAGATAATTGGTACACTCCCCTTTATAAGCTCAAAGCCAACGGAGATATTTTTGACTACCGGTTCTGCTTGGGCCTCCGGAAAGAGAAGAATTACGCTATCGGTTTGTGCGGAAATTATTTCCTGCGGCAAACTGATTCCAGATATGACAAGCAAGAGTCAAATTATCCCAACCTCCAACTGGTATTCAGCAAAAGTATTAATCCCCAGACCACCATGGGAATCAATTTGGGATACTGGGGCTATACTTTTTCGTTTGATCGGGAACCGAAACAATCATATGCCCCTTTATATAATCCAACCGATCGAGATACAGTTAAGACATTTTGGGTAGAGGTGGGGATTGCCAAAAAACTTATATCGGGATCGGCTTATGGTATAACGGTAGGGTATGAGCGGGTTAAAATAGACGTACATTATCGAGGTATGTCCTATCCTTTCCATCAAGATAACATTTATTGGGGTCCCTTTCCTTACTCCGATAACCATATCATCGTTCATACCGGTTGGATTTCGGGACAGATGGTGGCGGTAATTGACCAAAACAATAAATTGGGGATGGACTGCTCCATGCGCTTTTTTAATAACGAAGAGGAATCATATGGTTCCTCACTGCGCTTGTATCTTAAATTGCATGGTATTTCTGATATTTCCTCGAGACTCAGGTTAGGTGTTTTTATAGCGAATACCAGCTCCTATTTTGAACAATACGATCCGGTCTATACGTACTTTTCTTCACTCCGTTATAAAAGCACCATCTTTGAAGCAGGAGGAGGGCTTTCTTTCAGATTCCACCAAAAACTTTTAGCGGGACTGGAATATCATTACAAAGATCAACCTCAGTCGAGCCCCCGTACTTATGAATGGGATTTGAAAATCCACAGCTTGAATGCAGGATTGGAATCGGAAATCTCCAAGTCTTTTTTCTTAAGGGGTGGTTTTGTGGGATCCAAGATTCATCGTAAACCCGACTATGACCATCGCCATGATACCTGGGAGAACATCATAACCGGAGGGGTGGGGTATCAACCCACCGAATCGGATTTTACTATCGAGTTATCCTACCGTTATGCTTTCAAGAAATACAGAGATTGGTATGGTAAATGGGATGTAGAATCAGATGCCCGTACTTTGTCCTTTTCATTTAAAAAGGGGTTATAGAATCATACCGGTTGAAATCAAGAATTTAGGTTAGAAGAAATAGAAAACCAAATAAAATCGAGGGGTCAGATGCGAAGAGAAAATCTACTATGGTTGTTTGTACTTCCATTCCTGCTCTCACTTTTTATATATACATATTCCTATGCAACTCAAAGCCGGCTATCGGGTATGGGGGATTTGTCCATCGTGGTCGAAGACGAATCCAACATGATAAACCTGTGGGATTTTTCCGGAAATCCAGCCGGATTCTTGGAGGATGAGAAAGGATCGGTGATCCGGGGAGATTTTGACTGGGATTCGTACCGGATACGGAATTTACCTGAAAATGACTATGCTAATCCTGAGTCTGTCTCCAAGTACAAAGCCAAAGGGAATCTATACCATAATTGGGTCTCTCTGGGTTATCGAAAAGACGATGTTTTTGCACTGGGCGTGGAGGGAAATTACAACTTTCGCAAAACCGAATCCAAACATTTCCGAAATGAACGGACGTCACCCCGAATGTCGATCGTCTTGACGCAGCGCCAAGATAGTATTACCTATTATGGAGCAAGTATGGAATATCTTGAGGATAAATGGGATTTCCGGTACACCGACTCGGAATACAGAGACAAGGCCAGGTTCAAAGACTTCAAATCGGAAGTTGCTGTAGCCCGAAAGCTCTCTCCCGAAGTGAATGTTGGGGCCGTTTTGGGATATAATTCTTTCAAATCCGATCGCGAAACCGTTATTCCGAATTCGTATGCCATTTGGCTGTCCGGACAAACCATGGTGGTAATAGACGATAAACTCAAACTGGGACTGGAGACTACTATCAAATTCACAAAAGCTGATTTCAAATCACCCATAGATGAATACGGCGATAAAGAGAAGGAAAACTACTATTACGCGTTATTGAAGTTAAGGGGAATCTATGAACTGACCACCAAACTCAACGCCGGACTTTTCTTCTCCGATAACGAGCCTTTGGTCGGGTTTTATTATCCGGTCGATGGTTTATTTATGCCCTGGTCTTTGGAGTTTAAGGGGAGGCATTTCGGAACCGGATGTTCATACCAATTCGACGAAAAGCTAATGGTTGCATTGGAATACCACCTGAGAGATTCTTCCAGACCCGATATAGCCAGTGAGATTTGGGGTTATAAAATCACCTCTTTGAATTTAGGGGCGGAAGACAAGCTTTCGGATGAATGGCTTATTCGAGGTGGATTCGTAAGAACGGAATTGAGAGTTAATCCCGACTACTTTAAGCATAGGCTAACCTGGGAGAATACTTTCACTTCCGGATTTGGGTATCAGCCATCCGGAGGGAAGTTCATTATCGAGTTTTCGTATCGTTACGCTTATAAGAAGTTCCCGGAATTCTTAAGTGATGATTTAAAATCCGACCGAAACATTTTCGGGTTATCTTTGAAAAAAGTATTTTAAGACTATCTTTGCAGAAAACAAGGATATGTAACTTACCGAAAAAAGGATATTATGCGAATATATAAACTGATATGGTTATTTATTCTTCTTTCCATCCTTTCCTCTTGTATTTGTTCTCACGCTAATGCCACCAAAAGCAGGCTTTCCGCCATGGGGGATTTGTCCATTGTGATCGAGGATGAATCCAACATGATCAACCTGTGGGATTTTACTGGCAACCCGGCCGGGTTTTTGGATGATGAGAAAGGGTCGGTCTTAAGAGGGGATTTTGTTTGGGATACATTCGAGATAAGTGACTTGCACAACTTCGGTTGGTATAGTAGTCTTTCTACGTTTAAAGCGGATGCTGATATCTTGGATTACCGGGTAGCTGGAGCTTACCGGGAAATTGATAATTTTGCCTCTGGTATAGAAGTAAACTATTTTCTTCATAAAGCTGATTATAAATACTTTAACTATGAGGATAAATTTACTTCACCTAAAATGCTGGGAGTGTTCAGCAAAAAGCTTGATTCTTCCACTTCCTTTGGCATCGATTTTAGTTATGTAGAAGAGAAACGAGAATTATTGGATAATCCCAATGACAATATCCTTTTTATTGGTCTGAATAGGAGCCAAAGGATCAAGGATTTCAAAACAGAGATCGGGGTACAAAGGAGACTTTCCCCCGAAGTAATGATAGGAACCCTTTTGGGATACGATTGGTTCAAACTGGAGAAGGGACCTCATATGTGGGATTATTATAATTATATTTCCGACTCATATTCCTTTTGGTTATCTGGACAGACCATAGTAGATATCGACCATCGGCTCAGATTGGGGATGGAGGTAATTTTCGAATTCAAAAATGAGAATTTTCGACCGGTAATGGAAGAAAATGAGAAATCCCGAGAAAATTACTACTTCTCTTATGTGAAGTTCAGAGGGATTTACGATCTTACCGAGAAATTAAAAGTGGGTCTTTTTTACTTTGATCACCAACTCTTTGACGGGTTTTTAATCCCTACGTCATATTATGTCTTCCCCATACCGTATGAGTTCACCGTAAGACATTTCGGGGGCGGATGCTCTTACCAAATCGATGAAAGGATTTTGGTCGGTGTGGAATATCATCTTAGAGATTCTTCCCAACCCTACGGAAACGAAGTAATCTGGGGTGATAAGATCACTTCTTTGAACTTGGGAGTGGAAGGAAAACTTACGGAAGGATGTTTTATCCGAAGTGGGTTTGTAAGAACGGAATTGAGAATAAACCCCGACTATTACAAGCGTAGAGAAACCCGGGAAAATACTTTCACTTCTGGGTTTGGGTATCAACCATCCGGAGGGAAATTTATTCTTGAGTTTTCGTATCGCTATGCCTATAAGAAATTCAAGGAATTTTATAGCGATGATGACGTGACATCCGACCAAAACATTTTCGGGTTATCATTGAAAAAGCTATTCTAAAGCTTTTATAAAGTTGTGTAGCCGAAACAGTGGTAAAATTGAGGAGCTTTGGTATTCCATTTCTCTTGACAAAATTTACTTTTTTGATATTTTCGTTTAAAGGAGTGAAATTAATTTACTCAAACCATAAGATGTTCAATTTATCGGATAAATTCGAACAGGCTGAGAATAATTGAAACGAACGGAGAGAAAATACTATGTCCGGAAAAATGATGGCAGTAATGAAGAAGACCAAAGGTCCCGGGGCGGAGATCGTAACGGTTGACATTCCTCAAATCAAGCCGGATGAGGTGCTGGTCAAGGTAAAAGCCACATCCATCTGCGGAACCGACGCCCATATCTACAACTGGGATAAATGGGCGGAAAACCGGATCAAGCCCCCCATGATCTTCGGGCACGAGTGCGCCGGAGAAGTAGTGCAGGTCGGAAGTCTGGTTAAAAGAATCCAGGTGGGAGATTTTCTCTCTGCCGAGACTCACATCCCCTGCGGGCACTGTTTCCAATGTCTGACCGGGAATCAGCATATCTGCCAGAATTTGGTAATCCTGGGGGTGGATACCAATGGTTGTTTTGCCGAATATGTAGCGATTCCGGAAGTCTGTGCCTGGAAAAACGACAAGAGCATCCCCTGGGAGATCGCCTCGGTTCAGGAACCGTTTGGAAACGCCACTTATACGGTGATGGAAAGCCAGGTCTCCGCCAAGGTGATAGGCATCATGGGGGATGGACCCATCGCTTGCTTTGCCGTGGGGATCGCCAAAGCCGTAGGAGCGGCAAAGATATTTGCCATTGGAGAATTTCCCTACCGGGTTAATTTGTTGAAAAAGATGGGTGCGGATGTAGCTTTGAGCGTTCTGACCAACAATCCGGTAAAAGAGATCATGGATGCCACCTCCGGCGAAGGTGTGGATGTGGTGCTGGAGATGACCGGAGTGCAGGGGGCAATCGATAACGGATTCAAGATATTGAAAAAAAGCGGCACCTTTACCGCTTTCGGAATCCCTTCCGGAAAAATCGAGTTCGACTTGAACAATTACGTCATCTTCAAAGGAGCCAAGATCATCGGGATAAACGGCCGGAAGATGTTCGAAACCTGGTTCCAGCTGAGTAATCTTTTGAAATATAAAAAAGTCGACATCACTCCAGTGATAACTCATAAGTTACCCTTGAAGGATTTCCACGAGGGGATGGAAGCAGTGATCTCAGCCAAGAAAGAGGTGGGCAAGGTGGTCTTCTTCCCCGAGGCGAAATAGAATTTGGAGTGCAAAAGCTTGCTTTTGCGATTTTCAAACTGTACCGGCAGGTGTTACTCCTGAGAGAACAAATATTGGTCTATTTTGTGAAAACTTTTAAAGACGAGGTGGGTGAGCCATGAGAAAAGTGTTATGGTTTGTTCTGGTGTTGGTCATTGTGACCATAGGTAGAATCGCTTTTGCGGTGGAGCTGCCAGCGCAAGAGAAACAAACTCTACCGGTAATGGTGACGGAAGTTATTACCCCCAGTTATATTTCACCGGCTGAGCTGTTGGAATTTCTTGGAGTCACAACCAGCGGTGGGGTCAACAATTTCTTCTGTGATTATTCCAATCACACCCGGCCGGTGCAGATCCGCTGTAACGATGCGGCCAACGTGGTTATACTAACCGGTGCTCCGGAGGATATATCGACAGTTAAGGAACTGATAAAATCCGCAGACATTCCGCCTCGGCAAATTATCATCGAAACCCAGATTATCGAACTGGACCAGAGACGATTGGATGACTTGGGGATCGACTGGGAAGACCTGTTGAGGTCCAGTGGATTAACCTTCTCTAATTCTTATCAAAGAAACAAGGTCAACCAGGATGAAAAAGACAAATCCGAAACCAATTATCAGACTTCTGAATACAAGACTGAGCGGGACATAACTCAAACCACCAAAGATACCAGATTGAGCGGTTCTATCCGGTTGGATCAATTTCTGAATGTGATTGCAGAGAACCGGGCCGGCACCATCCGGAATGCACCCCGAATCGTTACCATAAACAACCGGCCCGCAAAAATACTGGACGGAGACCGGGTGACCTATGTAACCCGATATTCCAGCTACAATAATATGTTTGAAACCCAAACCATGGATGCGGGGTTGAGTCTGTACTGCGTTCCATCGATCGGAAAAAGCGGATACATCACCATGGACATTACCGCCGAACTTACCAGCCTGGGAGAATCGATCTCGGGTAGCCCCTCCAAAAACGGGCAGATACTGGAGAATACCGCAGTGATAAAGGACGGGGAGACGTTTCTTTTGGGCGGTTTGAATCGCTCTGTGGATTATGTCACCAAACGAAAGGTTCCGGTTCTGGGAACTATCTTACCGTTCCTTTTCTCCCGACAGATCACCACCAAGACTAACTATCAGGTTTTTATCCTGCTGACCCCGAAGGTCATCGACCTTGAACCGCAGGAATTAAACCCGGGTTTGAAAGAGCTTTTAAAGCCTTAGAGGGGTTAGGTATAAGCTCTTCGAGTTTTTTATATAAATGTCCCGAATCGGATATCGTTGTTTGGTACTTACCAATGAATTTAGGAACTCTTTAGAATTCTACGAAACGACTTGTGCCCAAAAAAATCCTGATAATCGAAGACGATAAAGACATCGTTGACCTGCTCAAGCACTATCTGAGCAAGGAAAGTTTTGTCTTGAAAGATGCGGGTGACGGCTTTTCCGGTCTGAAAAAAGCCCAGGGCGAGAATTTCGATTTGATAATTTTGGACATCATGCTTCCGGAAATGGATGGTCTGGAAGTTTGCAAGGAATTGAGGGGTGATCCCAAGACCTCCTCTATTCCCCTAATAATGTTGACTGCAAAATCGGAAGAGTCGGACAAGATCGTGGGTTTGGAATTGGGTGCAGACGATTATGTGACCAAGCCCTTCAGCCCCAAGGAACTGGTTGCCCGGGTGAAAGCCCTGCTTAGGAGAACCGAACGGGTTCCAGAGAAAGAAAAAAGTTATCGCTATGGGAAACTGGTTTTGGATGTATCCAAACACGAGGTGACCTTCGGCAGCCGGACGGTGGAACTGACCTCCAAAGAATTCGATCTATTGACATGTCTCCTGCGGAGTAAGGGCCGGGTCTTGAGCCGGGATTTCCTGATGGACCAGGTTTGGGGCTACGATTATTTTGGAGGGATGCGCACAGTGGATGTTCACATCCGTAGATTAAGAGAAAAGATCCCGGAGCTTTCCGAAGATATTCTTACCGTAAAAAACATGGGTTATAAGCTCAAAGAAAATCCTTAAACTTCCTCATTTCAAACCATGCAGGTTAAATACAAATTATTCCTCACCTATTTTCTGCTTAGTTTCCTGGTCTTATCCATAGCCGGGTTTTACATTTACTCCTCGGAGAGAACGCGCTTGCTGGCGCAGTTAGAACAGAATATGCAATACGAAACCCAGCTTTTATCCCAAATCTTCCTCCGACCCTTATCTGATAGCGTGGATATACAGGTGACCGATAGTTTGACCGATATGCTGGGAAAGGATGTTGATGGCCGGATCACCATCATAAACCGGCAGGGCAAGGTGATAGGCGATTCCTACGAGAGCGGACCTGCCCTGTTGAGTTTGGAAAACCACCAGGACAGACCGGAGGTGGCAGAAGCTTTGCAGGGTCAAACCGGCAAAAGCGTCCGGTACAGTTATACCATAAAAGTGGATATGCTATACGTGGCTGTCCCCATACAAGCACAGGGAAAGGTCATCGGGGTGGCGCGTTTAGCCCTTCCTTTGACGGAATTGAAGCGGCAGCAACAGCTTATTCTGAACGTTATCCTATTGGGATTCCTGGTGGCTTTTGTTATTTCCTTACTCTTAAGCTTCGGGTTTTCCAGCCAAGTAACCAAGCCTCTACGACAGATGATGCTGATAGGCAGGAGGATGTCGGGAGGGGATTTTACCCGGACGATAAAGGTAAAAACCAAAGATGAAATCGGGGAGTTAGGCAATACCCTGAATCTGATATCACAAGAGCTATCGGACAAGCTTACCCAGATCACCTCCGACCGGACACAACTGCAAACGATTCTGTCCAGCATGATCGAAGGGGTTATGGCGGTGGATCAACCGGGGAAGGTGTTGCTGGTGAATGATGCCTTGATGCGGATGTTCGAGCTAAATACCCCTTTTATCGGGAAACCCCACTTCGAGGTTATCCGAGATCATGAGCTTAATGAATTCATCCAGGATGTGCTCTCGAACCAACACGAGAAAAGAACGGAAATCTCCTTTATTCGTCCACAGGAACGAGATTTTATGATCCAGGCTGCCATAGTGGAAAAGGAACGCAAAGGCGCCATCTTTGCCCTTTTTGTCTTTCACGACATCACCGAGTTTAAAAAAATTGATAAGGTTCGGAAGGATTTCGTGGCGAATGTATCTCACGAATTGCGAACTCCGCTGACTTCCATCAAGGGTTTCGTGGAAGCATTAAAGGACGGCGCCATGAACGATCCGGGTCAGGCAGCTCGATTTCTTTCGGTGATCTCCCAGCATACCGACCGGATGAACCAGATCATATCCGATTTATTACAGCTCTCCCAGATCGAATCCAAGGAGTTCGAGCTGAAAATCGAGCCTTTCTCCGTCAGGGAACTGGTGGAAGAGGTAGTTTACTCTCTCAAGCGTTCTGCCGAGCGAAAGCTGCAGAGATTGGAGACTAGTTCTATCCCGGAAGATCAAAAGGTGTTCGGGGATAGATACCGGATCGGTCAAGCCCTGACCAATCTGGTGGATAACGCTATTAAATATACCCCGGAAAAAGGGAACATCCGGATTGAAACCCGGGACCAGGGCGACCGGGTGGAGATTGCGGTAATCGACAATGGCGTCGGAATTCCCTCTGCGGATTTGCCCCGCATTTTCGAAAGATTCTATACGGTGGACAAGGGTCGTTCCCGGGAATTGGGCGGAACCGGTCTGGGATTATCCATTGTCAAGCATATCATCGAAACCCATGGTGGAAAAATAAGCGTTTTAAGTCAATTGGGCAAAGGGAGCGAGTTTAGTTTCGCCCTGAAAAAAGTATAGGATTGCAATGGGGTTTTGACGTTGCGTCAGGAGCTACTCTTCCGCCTTTGGCGAAATCCTGGAGACTGGCGCACAGAATGTCTGTCAGGATTGAGGTCCTGACAGAACGTAATATGCCAGGTCAATCCACCACCGATTTATTAGGAGTGTAATATTTTTGTTAAGCAATCTCGTGCTTTAATCTTTCATCCGCAGGCTTGGAAGAAATCTTCCAGACTTTTCGTTTTTTCCCGGATGAAGGCATGATATGGCTTGCGATTTCCTGCAAATGAATAACCATTTCTATCTTTCTTTTAAAAGGCATTCGGGCGAGCTGTTTATGGAATAATATTTTCTTTTCAAAAAGCTCCCGACGTGTTTTTATTCTATTACCCCTGGTTATGATCTTTATCTCTTCATCTTTTCTCATCCCGCTCATCCTTCATGAAAGATCGATTTTCCCTTTAAGGTGATACCTCTTTAAAACGTCTTTAAGCAGCTTCATATCGATGGATGTTTGCTCCAGAAGTTTTTCTACCTTTTCTTTGTCCTTTTTTCTTCCGGCTCGAAGTAGTATGGGAATTAAATATTCCGGGGTTAGCACCTTGGTTTTGACGCTTTCATATTTGATTGTTTTTGCCTTTATCACCGCTTCCTCTTCCAGCTCATCCGCTGGGATAAACTGAACCGGTATCCCTTCAATGATTATATGCTCCCCCTGCCAGCGAAAGCCTTGGCCCTTGAAGTAGTCGAAAATCGGAGACAGTAAGATCAGGTTCCCCTTTTTGGTTTTTTGTGACGGGATGATAAACACATCCAAATCATAAGTGACAAAAGGTTCTACATAAAATATGGTTGCGATTCCTCCGCCTATGGCGTAATCTTCGATCAATCCCGCTCGCTTGAGTTGGTTTATGGCCTGGATGGTTCTTTTCATAATCACCCCGTAAAAGATAATTCAATTTCATACTATTCCTTTTAAAAAGCAAGGTTTTTTTAACCCCGATTTAACCTGGAGTTAACCCAGCTGTAATTTGTCTTTCGTTTATAAAAGTGAAATCAAAGAGAGGCAGATAGCGAAATGCATTATTTCGAGATTGCGGTTTCAATGATCATGCTCCTGGCAATGGTTACGGCTCTAATATTTCTGGCTGCGGGAAGAATAAAACCTAAGCCTATCATTCCGGGAAATGTTCCATGGATATTTTTTTGATCGATCAGATGTTCGACCAAAACAATACAACCGCTAAGGAGGTGAGAGAAGAATGAACTGCCCGAAGCTGGTCAGTGGTAAGATAAAAATGTGCGATTCGGATCTGTTCGATGGAATGGTGCCCAACCTTTACGAGCTAAATAAGTTCTGCGAAGGCGGAGAATATCACCTCTGTCCGTTTTTCATCGGCTCCAAGAGTTTTTTGGACGAGGATAGTATCGCACATTCGATTTCCGACTGGAACGTTTTTCACCGGGAACTGGTTGGAGCTTAATTGAATGTGATCCATTCATGTTCGGAAAGGGTGATTTAACACGGATTTAACCTGGGATTAATACAGCGATAACATCAGAGATGGTATAATAGGTCAAATGAAGAAACGATGTGCAAAATACGGGAATGAGGAGGAGGTGGTAAAATTCATCCAGGTTGAAAGATTGAAAACAGATAAAGAATTAATTAACCCAAATCTTAAGGAGAAATAATGAAAACAAGAAAGATAGTAATTCTGATCATCTTAATAATAATCCTGGGGTTGAATCAAACCCGGGCGGAGACGCAGGAGGACAGTACCCAGATCAAATTGCAGGAATTGAAAGATCGTCTGGATGGTATTAATGAAAATATGGCGACTTTGAACAGCGACGTAGCCATTCTTAAATGGGTGAAGATCTCCGGTTACATCCAAGCCCGGTATGAATACAACGATAGTTCCCAAAACGGAATCGCGGGAGGGAATGATGTTTCCAAGAATCTAAATGCCAATAACTTTTACATACGGCGGGGAAGGATAAAGTTTTCGGTTCAACCCGGCGCTTCCAGCAAATACGTGATCTATTTCGATGCTTCCAAGAATTCGATCTCAATGAAAGAGGCCTATGTCGAGTTGTACAAGACAATCCAAGCTCACAATTTGACTTTAACCGTCGGACAATTCAACTGGCCCTTCGGGTACGAGATCGAATACTCCTCTTCCAAAAGAGACTTCCCGGAAAGAAGTGTAGCCGAGAATAGCCTTTTTCCCGGGGAAAGAGATCGCGGAGTTAACTTCACCTGGGCTTTGCCCAAGTATCTTCAATTCAACGTCGGAGCTTTTCAGGGTTACGGCATCCAGAACTCAAATTTCTCCTGGGTTGATCCTACCAAACCGAAGGATGTGATCGCCCGGGCCAAAGCCAAATTGGGTATGGTCGATTTCGGAGTCTCCGGATATTGGGGAAAAACATACATTCCGGGAAGCGCGGCAGTATCTGGAGTGACCACTTGGTATGATAAGGATGGAGATAAAATGATAGATACCAATGAAGTTAAGACCACAGCGCCCAAGGCAGCAGTTCCGGCGGTGGAAAAGGACAAGATTAGATATGGAGCTGATGCCCAGGTTTACTTGGACTTTCTGCCGCTTGGCGGTACCGGAATAAGAGGCGAGCTTTATTCAGCCAAGGATTACAATAAAACCGCCAAGGATTCTCTGGCAAAGGAGATGGGCTGGTATCTGTGGTTATCCCAGAACATCTACACCAAATTCGGGGCAGCGGTCCGCTACGACTACTGGGACCCCAATACTGATAGCAATGTTAAAAACGACGCCACCGGAACTTTGTCTTTGGCTTTACACTATTTCTGGGATTCCAATGTGAGGATCACTGCAGCTTACGACATCCCCCATAAACTAAAAGAAAACTCGATTTTTTCCAAATACTCAGGTGATATAAAGGATAACAGATTTACCTTGCAATTTCAGTTCATGTTTTAAATATTAACCAGAAAGGAGAACCAAATGAAAAAGTTACATACAAACCAGATCAGGCTGGTGGTTTTGACAATCCTGGTGTTGTCACTCGTTACATGTTTTCCGGTTTATGCCGGTAAGTCCATAACCATCAAAGGTTCCGACACCATGCTTATTTTGGGACAGAGATGGGCAGAGGTTTACATGAACCAGAACCCGGGTGTGGTTATTCAGGTGACCGGCGGAGGGTCGGGGGTGGGGATTGCCGCGCTAATTAACGGGGGAACCGAAATCTGTCAAGCATCCCGACCCATGAAAAGCTCGGAGGTAGACAAACTGAAAGAGCGGTTTAACTCTACCGGGATTGAAATCCCCGTCGCCCGGGACGGGCTATCACTCTACCTGAATGAAGAGAACAAGATATCCGAACTCACCCTGGATCAGCTGAAAGGAATTTACACCGGACAGATCACCAACTGGAAAGAAGTGGGTGGAGATGATGCCAAAATAGTGCTTTACGGCAGGGAGAACAGCTCCGGCACTTATGTTTATTTTAAGGATAACGTTTTAAAGGGGGCGGATTTTTCAGCTCAGACCCAGACCCTTCCAGGAACGGGTGCAATCGTCAATGCCATATCCAAGGATAAGGATGGCATTGGTTACGGCGGCGCGGCATATGCTAAAGGGGTGAAGTACTGCAAAGTAAAAAAGGATGCACAAACTCCGGGTTATGAACCCACCTTGGAAAATGTGAAAAGCGGGAACTACCCCATTTCGCGTTATCTATTCTGGTACCTGCGTAACAAGCCCACAGGGGGGACGAAGAAACTGGTAGATTGGGTTCTGTCCGAGCAAGGGCAGCAGATTGTGAATAAAGTCGGGTATTTCCCGGTAAAGTAACCATTCTATGAGATAAATCGAAAAATGGAAATCACAGAAAAGAAAAGCCAGTTAGAATCCATAAGCTTAAAGAAAAGGTTTCGCCTGTCGGAATACATTATCGAAAAGATCATCTTCCTCTCCTCCTTTTTAGCCATTTTAGGGGTGGTCCTCATATTTGTCTTTGTTTTCCGCGAAGCCTTGCCGGTGCTGACCAATCCCGAGGTCAAAAAAGAGGCGAGTTTGAAGCTCTTCTTTTCCACCACCATCTGGCAGCCGGTTTCGGATTTGCCCAGATACGGCTTTATTCCCATAATTGTGGGCACATTAAAAGTGGTGCTGGTGGCGCTCTTTATCTCCATTCCGGTCTCCGTGGGAGCGGCGATATATACCTCTGAATTTGCACCGCTTAGGATCAAAGAGTATATAAAACCGGCTGCAGAAATTTTGGCCGGTATTCCATCGGTAGTGTTGGGATTTTTTGCTTTGATGGTGATGGCATCATTCTTTCAAGGGATCTTTCACTACACCATGCGCCTGAATGCCTTGAATGCCGGGGTGGCTTTGAGCTTTGCCATAATTCCCGTGATTTATTCGATTGCAGAGGATTCGTTAAATTCCGTCCCCCGGAGTTTGAAGGAAGCTTCGTTGGCTTTGGGTGCCAATCGCTGGCAGACCGCTTCCCGGGTTTCTTTATCCGTTGCCATGCCCGGGATTTTAGCCGGGATAATCTTGGGATTGGGACGGGCGGTAGGCGAAACCATGATAGTCTTGATGGCTTCGGGAAATGCCTCCATCCTATCCGCCAATATATTCGATTCGGTCCGCACCATGTCGGCAACTATCGCGGCGGAATTGGGTGAGGTGGTCAACGGGAGCGCGCATTACAGCGTTCTTTTCTTCATCGGCGCCTCTCTCTTTGTCTTCACCTTACTGATCAATTCGTTGGCTCATCTTACGGTGGGAAGATTGCAGAGAAAACTGGCAGGGAAAATTTAAATGAAGATCAAAGCGAGCTTAATCGGATCATTTTTCACCGGGCTTACCCTTTTGGCCATGTTGATCATTCTGGCGATCTTATTTATCATCGTCGGAAATATACTCTGGCATGGTCATCAGATTATAAGCTGGGAGTTTATCAGCCAGGCTCCCCGGGAAGGGATGACTGCCGGCGGGATTTTCCCGGCGATCTTCGGAACGGTGGCTTTAGTTCTTTTAATGATCATCGCGGTTCTTCCCGCCGGGGTGATGACCGCTATCTACCTGCACGAATATGCTAAAACCGATTCGATTTTGACCAAGACAATCCGTTATGCGGTGAACAACTTGGCCGGTGTTCCGTCCATAGTGTTTGGTCTTTTCGGGTTGGGATTTTTCATACAGTTCATCGGAGTGGGTATGGACAAGTCTTTGGGTCTGGAGGCGGTCTGGGGACAACCGTGCATCATGTGGGCGGCTTTGACCTTAGCCCTTTTGAACCTTCCGGTGGTGGTGGTCTCATCAGAGGAAGCCTTAAGAGCTGTTCCCAAGGAGACCAGAGAAGCTTCTTTGGCTTTAGGCGCCACCAAGTGGCAAACTATCCGGAGGATTGTTCTTCCCCAGGCGCTTCCCGGTATCCTCACCGGTGCGATTCTTTCCATCAGCCGCGGGGCGGGAGAAGTGGCGCCCATCATGTTCACCGGCGCGGCTTATTTTCTACCCTATCTGCCGCATAAACCGACAGATCAATTTATGGAATTGGGGTATCATGTATATGTAATGGCCACCCAGTCTCCGGATGTGGAAGCCACCAAGCCGATTCTTTACGGGACGGTTTTGATACTTTTGATTTTGACTTTACTTTTGAACTTTGTAGCTATATTTATCAGGTCCAAGGTAAGAAGACAAATGAGGCAAAGTTACTAACCATGAGTCAACCGATTATGGAAGAGAAGACAGAAAATAAAGCTCCAGCCCCGGTGGAGATCGGGGAAAAGAAGGCAGATCATACTGCTGCAAAAATCTCCGTTGAGCAGCTGAATTTCTATTATGGCAACTGTCAGGCGCTTAAGGATATTTCCATAGACATAAAAGAAAACCACATCACCGCTTTTATCGGTCCCTCGGGCTGCGGGAAATCGACTTTTTTAAGATGTTTAAACCGGATGAACGATCTGATTCCGGGGGCGAAATCCTCGGGCAGGGTTATTCTTGACGGCATCGACATATACGGAAAAAACATCGACCTTTCCGAATTGAGAAGAAAGGTGGGGATGGTCTTTCAGAAATCCAATCCTTTCCCCAAGTCGATTTTCGAGAATGTGGCTTACGGGTTGAAAATTCAGGGGATCACCGATCAAGTCATCTTAGATGAAACAGTGGAGAGAACTTTGAAAGATGCCGCCCTGTGGGACGAGGTCAAAGATAAGCTGAACCAGTCGGCCATGAAGCTTTCCGGAGGCCAGCAGCAGCGGGTTTGTATTGCCCGGGCCTTAGCGGTCAAACCCGAGGTGCTTTTGATGGATGAGCCGGCATCGGCTTTAGATCCGATCTCCACTGCTAAAATCGAAGAGCTGATCTTGGATTTGAAGAAGACTTATACTATCATAATCGTAACCCACAATATGCAGCAAGCTGCCCGGATCTCGGATTCAACCGGATTTTTCTTCTTGGGTGAGCTGGTGGAGTTTGACTTGACCTCCAATATATTCACCAACCCCCGGAACAAAAGGACGGAGGATTATGTTACCGGTCGTTTTGGATGAGGATTTATAACGCGTCTGTTTTTGACTTTCAGATAACCTTACCCCCTCTCCCAATCTCCTCATGTTTGAGAGAAGGACAAAAGGGGGGAGAGGTCAAAGGAGAAAAAATGGCTATTTATCGTCATTTTGACCAGGACTTGGATCTGCTCAAACAAAAGCTGGTTTTCATGGCCAGTTTGGCAGAATCCATGATTTTTAAGGCAATAAAATCCTTGATCGAAAGGCAGGATTCTTTAATTCAGGAAGTATCTAAGGACGAGGAAAAGGTGAATCTATTGCAGATTGAGATCGATGAGCTGTGCCTGAAGCTTCTGGCCTTGAAACAGCCAATGGCTTCCGATCTGAGATTCATCACCTCGGCTATAAAGATCAATAGCGAGTTGGAGAGAATCGGCGACATGGCGGTAAACATCACCCAGCGGTCATCAGTATTGATCAAACAGCCCCAGCTTAAACCTTATATCGATATCCCCCGCATGGCGGATTTGGCCCAGAAGATGGTCAAGGACAGCCTGGATTCCTTCATCAAACAGGACGTGGAGTTAGCCCGATCCATCTTGAAACGGGACGATGAAATAGACGTACTCAAAGATCAGATATTCCGCGAGCTGCTCACCTTCATGATCAGCGATGCCTCCAGCATTCCCCGGGCATTGGAGTTGATTTTAGTCTCCCGGCACTTGGAAAGGATAGGCGATCACGCCACCAACATCGCCGAAGATGTTATCTATATGGTACAGGGTAAAGACATCCGGCACCGCATAGAAGATCGGGGAAAACCAACCTAAATAATTCATTCCTCACCTACGATATATATTGCCACGACCTTCAGGTCGTGGACAGGAAGAAACCAACAACTCCGTGGGCTTTAGCCAATCAAAGAACTTCCACGAGCTAAAGCTCGAAGCAATTCAAAGA
Source organism: uncultured candidate division Zixibacteria bacterium (assembly GCA_903908285.1). Classification (GTDB taxonomy): domain Bacteria; phylum Zixibacteria; class MSB-5A5; order MSB-5A5; family SM1-73; genus CAIVRH01. The sequence continues at coordinate 2,720 of CAIVRH010000025.1, read as the reverse complement.
TAGAGCCATACCGTATTCTCTTCTCTTTCATCTACTTTAAAGATTTTCCTCCGGTGTTAATTGTCTGGATAATGCACTTGTCAAAATATTCATTACCTCCCGACGAAAAGATTTGCAATTGGAGGTGTGTTTTCGTATGTTGTTGAATATAGTATTGGTTTTTCTATCGACAGAATCAATTAAACGCGAATAAATAACCACATGGAGATTCAGCCATGAGCAATATGGGTTCATACGAAGAAAAGTACAAAGATTTCGATTGGAAGATTTCGGAGGCGGAGCTTTCATTCGGCAAAAACGATCCTATAAATATCGGGTATTTCTGCAGCGACCGTATCTGCGAGCAGGGATTGGGGAAAAAGCTGGCACTGATATGGGAAGGATTTACCGGAGAGGTCAAAAAATACACCTACGATGACATCCGGTTTCACAGTAACGCTTTTGCCCAGTTTTTCCGGGAGATCGGTCTCAAACCCCAGGACCGGATCTGTCTATTCATGGACCGGATTCCGGAACTGTATATATCCTTTTTAGGAATTCTAAAAATGGGTGGGATTGCTCAGCCGTTATTCTCCGCATTCGGCGAAGAAGCACTCTTCACCCGTTTGGACGATGCCAAGACCAAAGCCATCCTCACCACCAAAAAACATGTAGGTAAAGTCCGGAGAATCCGGGAAACATTACCCGAGCTTACTAAAATCATCGTCGTGGATGCGGATGATTTCAAACTCCAGGAAAGAGAATTTGCTTTCTCCATGGAAAAAGCGCCCCGGGTAGAAAAATTCGATGTCTTCCAAGCGGAAAGAGAGACACCATCGGTCCTTCACTATACCTCCGGAACCACCGGCAAACCAAAAGGAGCTTTGCACGTTCATTCATCCATAATTGCCCAGTACCTTACCACCAAGTGGGTGCTGGACCTTAAGCCCGATGACATCTACTGGTGCACGGCTGATCCGGGATGGGTGACGGGAACCTCTTATGGCATCATCGGACCCTGGTCCAACGGGGTTACGCAGGTAGTTTTGGATTCCGGCTTTAGCGCGGACAAATGGTATGCCTTTGCTGAAAAATACAAAGTGACCGTCTGGTATTCTGCCCCCACCGCTATACGTCTGTTGATGAAGGAAGGGATCGAAGCAGTGAAAAGACACGACCTTTCCTCTTTGAGGTATCTTTTGAGCGTGGGAGAGCCTTTGAATGCCGAGGCGGTGGTCTGGTCACAGAAAGCGTTCGGAAAACCCTTCCACGATACCTACTGGCAAACCGAAACCGGAAGCATCGTGATCACCAACTTCCTGGGAATGGAAATCCGGCCCGGTTCCATGGGAAAAGCATTCCCCGGAATCGTTGCCACCGTGGTCGATCCCAAGAACTTTGAACCGATAACCACCCCCGGTTCGGTCGGTTTGATTGCGCTCAAGCCCGGCTGGCCCTCCATGTTTCGAGCCTACTGGAACAATAAGGAAATCTACGATAACAAGTTCAAAAACGGCTGGTATATCTGCGGAGACCGTTCAAGCATCGACAAAGACGGGTATTTCTGGTTCGTGGGGCGGGATGACGATGTGATCAACACCGCCGGTCATCTGGTGGGGCCGTTTGAGATCGAATCGGCGCTGATCGAACACAAAGCGGTGGCAGAAGCAGCGGCAGTGGGCAAGCCGGATCCGATCAACATGGAGGTGGTCAAAGCTTTTGTGGCGTTAAAGAAAGGTTTTGAGCCAAGCGACGATCTGGAGCTGGACATCATGAACTTCATCCGCAAAAAACTATCCCCTTTAGCCATGCCGCAGGAGATCGCATTTGTCCAGTCACTTCCCAAGACCCGGTCGGGCAAGATCATGCGCCGGATGCTCCGGGCACAGGAATGGGGCGAGCCGATCGGAGATACGTCGACTTTGGAGAACGATTAAGACCGTCCGCGGTCCACGGTCGACAGTCCACGGCAAAGATTAAACCGGAGTGCGCCAGCTTGCTGGCGCGGGTTTTGTTGAAAACAGCTCGTAGGGACAGGGCTTGTTGAGCTTGCGAAATCCCGCTTTTGCGGGATCCCTGTCCGAATTTAAAAGTGGACATCTGCATTCAGTATTAAGTGCGTTCAGTGCGAAGCAAGGATTATTTCAACACCAATGAAGCCAATTTTGAACTTTGAAGTGCAATTTGTAATTTTACTTTTTGAATTTTGATCTAAACATGTTTATGGATGATTCGTCCGATAGCGAACCTTCCAAATATCTTAGATAACAATATATCGAAAGGAGCAACAATATGGATCCGGCGAAGCAAATGATCATCGATTATGTGAAAAAAGAATTCTTGGATGAGGACAGCGATATGGAGGTGACGGAGACCACTCCTTTAATCTCCTCCGGCATCGTCGATTCCTTCTCCATGGTCTCTTTGAAGACATTCTTAGAGAAGAAATACAAAATCTCCATCCCGGACGACAAAGCCACTCCCGAGGCATTCGATTCGGTGAACAAGATCATGGACCTGCTGAAAGAGTTTGTGAAGGCATAAGTTTGATGACGGATGACGAATAACGAATGACGGATAGATAGAATCCTCTCCCCTCTGGGGTGTACAGACCGGGGACATAGGTTACACATGTTCGGAGACATAGGTTACACTTTGAGGTATAATATCCAACTGTGAAAGGAGGATATTATGCCATGGAAAGAGGTAAACGTCATGTCTCTTAAAAAAGAATTTGTCTT
>CAIVRH010000024.1 GCA_903908285.1 uncultured candidate division Zixibacteria bacterium | reverse complement strand
CGATGACTTGGATCACCTGGACATCGCTTTTTTTGCCATAATCTGACTCCAATCTGAAAACGTTTCCAGTTTTTCCTCCATTATGCCATATTACTCAACCGATTACCACATTTTTACCAACACGAAACTTCCATTAACCCTTTTATTTTGATTAGATAATATCCATACATCAGTCTGTTTCTGCCAAGTTTTAAGACGGGGCAGGGTAATGCATCAGGATTAGCTTTTGACGCATTACCTAAAATCCGATCAAATTCCTAATTTACCATATCGGCAAAAGATTTAAACCGCAGGGAAAAAGTAACCTGCGGTTTTATTTTTCAGTCCGGGGATTTGGCTTTCTTCCCGCCAAATTACTGGACCAGGCTGGGTAACCCGCGTGGGGAGCAGCTTTTAAGATAACCCGGTCTATCCATACTTCAAGATGCATCTTTTCAAAAACATGTTGACCCTCTTCACCGTATGTGATATGTTTGTTTATATGAACTTTAGGAGGGAAGATGGTTGATCCAAACTTGCCGCATTCCCAAGGTGAACTGTTTGCCGAAGTGTCCAAGCTCTTGAATTCTACCCTGAACTTGGACGAGCTTCTGGATGTGATCTTGAGTTTAGCCTCCCGGACGATGGAAGCCGAGGCGAGCACGCTTCTGGTCATGGATGAAAAAAAGAAGGCTTCGAAGCTTTACATCTCCTCTGCTGGCGGCTCCATTAAGGAAAAACTCCCGGTGGAAAAAGGTGAAGGGATCGTGGGTTGGGTAGCGGAGAATGGAAAGGCGGTAATCTCCAATCAGGTGAAACAGGACCCCCGGTACAGCCCGGAGATGGAGAATCAAATAGGTTTTTCCATAGAATCCTTGATCTGCGTCCCCCTTTTGAGAAAAGGAAATTTGATCGGTGCGGTCAGCGCCTTAAACAAGCGGCAGGGGAAGGAATTCAGTTCACAGGATCTGGAGATTTTTTCTTCATTGGCCGATCAGATTGCGGTAGCCCTGGACAACTCATACCTGTTCCGCAAAGCCAAAAAGAAAACCTTGGAGTTTGAAACTCTGCTGGAGGTGGAAAAATCCCTCAGTTCCTCTTTGAATCTGAATAAACTGCTCGAAGTAGTGTTGGATTCTCTTTTAAAGGTGGTAAAATATGATGCCGCAGCCATTTTTTTAATTGACCAAAAAAGGCAGGAGATTGAGCACATCAAAGCCCGGGGCTTCGATCCGGCATTGGAGCCCGATTTAAAGCTTAAGATCGGGCAGGGATTAGCCGGATGGGCAGCCAAGACCCAAATGAGCTTGATCGTTCCGGATGCCAAAAAGGACTCCCGATATATCGAAGCCCGAATTGAGACGCAGTCGGAAATGGTGGTGCCGATACTTTCCCAAAACCGGATCATCGGAGTTTTCAACCTGGAGAACGATAAACTCAATGCTTATGGTGAGGAGGATTTGGAGCTGTTGGAAGCTTTTGCCAGCCTGGCTGCCATCTCCATCGAGAGGGCACGCCAGCATGAAGAAATTTTGGAGAAAAGAAAGCTGGAGGAGGAGCTTTCCATCGCCAAGAGAATTCAACAGAGTTTTTTGCCCGGAGAAAAACCGCAGCTTGCCGGTTTTGACATCTGCGGCATCAATATCCCGTCGGAGGAGGTGGGGGGGGACTATTATGATTACATCCCCATAATCGACAATCAAATGGGGATCACCATCGGGGATGTGTCCGGAAAGGGGATACCGGCGGCGTTGATCATGGCCTCCTTTAGAGCCAGCTTGATTGCCGAGATAAGGAATAATTACGCCATCCGCAGCATCATGTTCAAGGTGAACAATCTCCTTTTCGAAAGCACGGACCCGGATATTTATGTTACAGCGGTATACGGGGTTTTAGACATCAAAAATAAGATATTCACCTTTTCCAATGGCGGGCATAATGCCCCTATCTTAAGGCATGCGGGCGGTAAGATGGAATATCTCACCCAGGGCGGATTGGCCTTGGGCATGTTTGAAAATTCCAAGTATGAAGAAAGACCGATCAAACTCAATGCCGGAGACATTATCGTCTTCTATACCGACGGGGTAACCGAAACCAAGAATGAGAAGGAAGAGGAATTCGGAACCGAGAGGTTAAAACAGGTGATAGATAATTCGCATAAACTGGGGGCGCTTCAGATTCAGGAGAGTATCCAAGAAGCGGTGAAGGATTTCACCAGCGATTTAAATCAAGCCGACGATTTAACCCTGTTGGTGATTAAAGTCAAAGAGTGAGGAATTTGTCGGATCCAAACACTGGTTAAGGATATCCGATCTCTCACCCCTATTTTCAGGCATGGGGGAATATATTATGAAAGCTTTTACCAAACACCATCCGGTGATCATCCTCCTCAGTCTAATACTGATGAGCTGCGCAGCTTCACCCCGGTTCCGATCTGAGCCGACTGAAATTAAGAAAATCAAGGTGGCGACGGAGGAGGAAGCCCAGATGACAGAGGAAAATGAGTTCCCCGGCGAAAAGAACGAAAGCCATGTCGATCAGGGTAAAATGGGAAGAATTATAGATTCCTATCTGGGCACGCCTTATAATCTCGGTGGGGAAACTAAGACAGGGATGGACTGTTCCGGATTGGTAGTGGCAGTTTATAGGCAGTACGCGGGTTTTAGGCTGCCCCATGATTCTCAAAAGCTCTTCAAGCTGGTAAAGCGCATTGATAAGGATAATTTGGCTTATGGCGATTTGGTGTTTTTCTCGGAGGGATGGTTTGGAGTCTCGCATGTGGGGATATACCTGGGCGGTGGGAGATTTGTTCACTCCGTAGGGGATTTGGGAGTAATCGTATCCTCCTTAGAAGAAGACTACTATAAGAAAAGATATACCGGAGCAAGAAGGGTAATACCTTGAAGGCAGGTGCTAGGTCAAAGGTTATAGGTCGTAGGTAATAGGTTATAGGTCATAGATAATAGATAATATTTAACACCTAACACCTATCACCTGTTTTTTATCCGAATTCCCCAAATGATCACAAGCGAAGTAAAAGCAAAGTTGGAAAATCTGCCCTGCAAGCCCGGAGTATATCTGATGAAGGATACTTCAGATAAGATCATATATGTGGGGAAGGCCAAATCCTTAAGAAACCGGGTGCGGTCATATTTTAAGGAGAGTATTCCCTATCATCCCAAAATCTCCACTTTGATTTCCAAGATATCCGATTTCGAAGTTATAGCCACCGATTCGGAGATGGAGGCTTTGATCCTCGAAGCCAATCTCATCAAAGAGCACAAACCCAGATATAATGTGAATTTAAAAGACGATAAAAGGTACCCCTATTTGAAGGTAACTGCCGAATCTTACCCCCGGGTTCTGGTGGTGAGAAAAGTGGGAGATGATAAAGCCAATTACTTCGGACCTTATACCAATGTGAAAGCCATGCGGAATGTCCTTAAAATTCTGCGCAGGATATTTCCGGTACGAAGCTGTGACTATGCGATGCCTTCCCGCCGAAAAATAAAACTATGCTTAGATTATCATATAAAAAGATGCTCAGGACCCTGCGAGGGAAAAGTTTCAGGGGAGGAATACCGGGAGATCATAAAGAATGTGGTGCTCTTCTTATTTGGGAATAACCGACTCCTCCTGTCCCACCTTCAGGAAAAAATGAGAGAGCATTCCACCCAAGAGGAATTTGAGAAAGCCGCAGCGGTGAGGGACCAGATCAAAGCCTTGGAGAGCGTAATGGAGAAACAGAAAGTGGCGGATACAGAGAGGGTGGACCGGGATATCATAGCCTGCGCCAGAGACCATCGGGATATCTCGGTGGTTACTCTGCAGATCCGGGAAGGAATTTTAATCGGCAGACAAAATTTCCATTTAACCGGTTTGGAGGGGAACACCGACCCGGAGATTTTGTCCGTTTTCTTGAGACAATACTATATGCATTCAGCGGTGGTCCCGCCCCAGGTTATAATTCCCACGGAAATGGACGATCAGCGGATGATAGAGGATTGGCTTTCTTTAAAAAGAGAGGGGAAGGTGAAAATCACCGTTCCTCAAAGAGGAGAGAAGGTCAAGCTGCTGGAGATGGCAGGTTATAATGCCCGGCTTTCCTTAAACGAGTTATTGCAGCAAAGAGCCGAAAATAAGAAGAGGGTGCCGGAGATCATCGCCACCTTGAAAAAGGAATTGGAGCTACCCATCCCTCCTCGAAAAATCGCAGCTTTGGATATCTCCAACCTGGGACCGGCGAATGCAGTAGGCTCTTTGGTATATTTTGAGGATGGTCTTCCCCGGAAAAGCCAGTACCGCAAATTCAGGATAAAAACGGTGAAAGGGCAGGATGATTTTGCCATGCTGGCTGAGGTCACCAGCAGATATTTTAGACTTCTTACCCATGAGAAGAGGGAATATCCCGATTTGGTCTTGGTGGATGGCGGAAAGGGACAGCTATCGAAGGTGGTTTACGCACTAGACCAGCAGGGTATTAAAGGTCAGAACGCGGTGGCTTTGGCTAAAAGATTGGACGAGGTTTTCTTGCCGGGGAGATCCGATCCCCTGATGATACCGAAAGGTTCCTCTTCCCTTAATCTACTCAAGAGAATAAGAGACGAGGCTCACCGTTTTGCGATACAGTATCATCGCAAATTAAGAAAGAGAAATACCATTCAATCCGAATTGGATCTGGTGCGGGGCATAGGACCGAAAAGAAGAAGAATTTTGCTAAAACATTTTGGTTCAGTGGAAAAAATCAAACAGTCAAGTTTGGAAGAATTAATGCAGGCTGAGGGGGTAAACCGGAAAATAGCAGACAATATCTACCGGCATTTTCATGCAGACGGTTAGTGCTGCAAGAAAGAAGCGGTGAGTACTCCCGCATGGTGCAAAGATAAGAAGGGTGAGAAAGTTTAACCGCCGGAGAGGAATAAATTCGGTTCTAAGATACCTAAAGGGGGAAGTCGCCGACCATCCGGCAGGAGAAGGTTGTCGGGATATTCAATTGGTGTGGGTTAAGAAACCAGCGGAACTTTTCGTAGATATATAGCTTTGACCAGATTTGCTGCTATAGTTTATATAGTATTAGTGGTGTTGCTAGTTATACTCCCGTTCTTCATTACCGAATCAGTTCTATTTTTCCCGGAATCCCACGCAGAGGCATTGACCATTTTGTTAATCTTGGGACTGGCTTATTGCGTGCATCTTTATGACGTCCGATTAAAGGAGAAAGAGAAAAAAGACTTGGAGAAGGAACTGGAGATGTCCATGGAAAAATTGAATGAGTCCTTCAGATATATTGGGATGGTCAACCGGCGTCTTCCGCTTCTCCGGAATCTTACCACGGAACTATTAAGCAAATCGAACGAGAAGAATAAAATCGTCTTTGAAGAACTGCTGGCGATTGCGACTTCGACCATCGCCAAATCGGATTGGGGAATGCTCAGGTTCATCAAAATGAGCGATCAGAGTACGGAGAGGGAATTCTGCTATACCAGCCGGAATTACATTTTGCTAAAAACAAAAGTGGGGAATAAAGAGTTGGTAGAAATGGTCAACAGCGGTGAAAATATCAGAAGGATCGGCGATTTGTATGCAATGAGAACCACCGACAAAAAAGAGAAGATACAATGTTTCCTGATTTTTCCAGAAGGGGAGAATAAAATCGATGCGGAGTATTCTATCCTGCAAGCCATAGTGGACCAAGCTCAATTGTTTTATAAATACTTGCATTAGCCGGCGGGTCCACCGGTTTATACTATATATAGAAAAATATTCTTCTACCGCCCGGCCATAAGAAGAAGATGAGATGGCTGGATTTCTTGGTGCGATGAATGGAAATCTATTACTCGGCGGGGGAAAGTTTTTTAGCTTCCTTGATAACTCCGTAGAGGCCGTTATCCAGTTGGGCAAATAGCTTCAAATTCTTATATCTCTCCACCATCTCCGCTTCCACCACATCTTTGTCCACCGATGCCAAAAGCACTCGTCCGAATATCACCATATCGTCCCCGTATTTTTTGGTCCAATCCAGCGAACATTCCAGATGGGCTTTGCACTCGGCAATGCGGGGAGTGGTTAATTTTACCGACTTAATGGGGGTAAGTCCCACTTTTTTGATCTCCTTATCCGAAGTCGGCTCGAGCTCAATGATCTTCCATACCTTTTTCGCTATGTCCGCTCCGGGGATGTTGATGATGAACTCTCCCGTGGAGAGGATGTTTTTGGCGGTAAGGGTGTTGGTATTGCAGCCGAAACCTACAATGGCAGGTCGAGAGGAAAAAATAGAGATGGAGTTTTTTGCTCCCAGTCCGGGGATTTTCTCCTTGTTGATCGAGCTGATCAATACCGTTTGACCCACCAGGGGGAAGCGGAGTCCGTCCACCATGGGAAATGTCGCCACCGCTCGCATTCCACTGATATCATAATCCACCTTTTCCATTGTTTCTTTCATTACATCTCCTTTTTAGTATTCTGATTATTCTATGCTCGTCTCCAATTACCTTTACTCTTCCTCTACCGGTTTAACGACTTTTCCCTAGGTAAAGGTGATGGGACGGGAGTGATTTTGAAGTTTCTTTAAAAGACTTAGAAAAACTGAATGCTGAAATATATGATATTTTTAGGTTATGTCAACAAGAATATTTTAAAATCATTCTTTCTGTTTTTACCGGAGATGAAGAAACCGCACTTCTCTTCCGAATTTACGAGAGGAGAAAAACGCTATCTGAATGCTTATTGCGTTTATACGTGAATTCTTTAGGTTTATATTTGACAAAAAAACGAAATTTCCAAAGACCCGGATGAGATCATACCCATCCGCCATATATTGCGATAGGCCAGGAATTATTTCTCTCCGCATTATTCTTATCAGGAAATGCTTGTACCTTTTCTATGATAAATCGGGTTGGAGAATGTACTAGAATCAATGGGCCATCACCATCCCCATAGCGTTCCTCCGTTCCGATCAAGCCACATCCGGGTAGACAGGATATTGGATTCGCCCCCAATCGTCTTTTCACAAAATTAGTTTGGGTTTGCATATGCCGGAGAGTTCTATACCTGTAATCTGTGTTTTTTCATGATTTTCAATTTTCTTTTATCGATTTTCCCTTTCTCCCAGGTCCTCAAGAAAAGCCGGGAAATATCGGGATCAAACTGAGTACCGGCGCAGTCCTTTATTTCATCCAATGCCTGCTGGAAGGTTTTGGCGTTTCGGTAAGGTCTATCGCTGGTCATGGCATCGAAGGTATCAACTACCGCCATCAAACGCCCTTGTATCGGTATCTGACCCTTTCTCAATCTATAAGGATAGCCATTACCGTCGAATCTCTCGTGATGATATAAGACATAGGGAATGGCGGGAGCTAAAAAAGAGATGCCTTCGAGTATCTTTGCTCCGCAGACGGGATGCTGTTTCATGGCTTCGAATTCCTCCGGCGTAAGAGTCTCAGCTTTGTTCAGGATGGCATCGGGTACTCCCAATTTTCCGATATCGTGCAGAATTCCGCCCATCTTCACCTCCCATAGCTTTTCATCATCCCATCCCATCTCACCGGATAAAGCCTGAGCCATCATGCAAACTCTCTCGGTGTGACCCCGGGTATAGATGTCGCGTGCTTCCACGGCGTTAGCCAGAGCCGTGAGAGTTTGCAGATACGATTCCTTCAGCTCTTCATAAAGCATGGAGTTCTCAATAGCCGAAGCGGCCTTGGAAGCGATGATGGAAAGGGACTGAAGCTGTCCCGGAGTAAACGGGGAAACATGCTCGTGGGATCTTATCAAGATCAAAATTCCGATTACTTTACCTTTGGCCAATAAGGGATGAACGATGGCTGATCGGATGTATTTTTTCAAAGGGTGGGGCAAAAGACGGTCACCCAATTCCTCTTTATCGAAAACCCGGGGTCGACCGTGTTTAATCACCCATCGGGAAATATTGTCCTGGCCATTAATTAGCCCGCTTCCCTGCAACTCCGCGGGCACCCCCAGGGAAGCCTTGGGGATCACCTCGGAGGTTTTTTCATCCACCAGGAGGAAAGTTGCCATATCGGCATCCAATTCCTTAATGGCGGTTTCCAGGATCAAATTCAGAAGAAAATCCAATCGAATGGTGGAACCCATGGCTTCGCTGATTTTGTATAACGAGACCGCCTCCTTCAAATGTATATTCTCGCGGTAGAGTCTCTGTTTTTCCAGGCCGCGCTTGATCACTGCCCTTAGCGTGTCCATGGAAAAGGGTTTAACCAGATAGTCGTAAGCCCCCGATTTTAGCACGGTCACCGCATTCTCTATGGTAGGCTGCCCGGTCATTAGAATCACTATGGCGTCGGAGTGATATTTTACCGTCTGATTGATGATATCTACCCCCGATACTTTCCCCATGATCAGGTCGGTCAAAACCAGATCTACCGGTTGAGCCTTGATCAGATCTATGGCTTTCTCGGGTTCGGAGGAGGTTTGAATCTGGTACCTTTCTGTGGCTAGCATCTCCTTGATGACTTCACATATATACTGCTCATCGTCCACGACTAAGACGTGGGGCAGGGCTCCAACCACGGTGGTTTTTCCTTCCCCCCCCATAGGGTGTGGCTCGCTTGATAGCAAAAGCCTCTTCTGGTTTTCCTGGCGGGTCATATTTGGGGGTAAGCTTAAGTTGGACTGCTCCGGAGTCTGATTTTGCTCTTTTTTGCCAAAAGGAGGTTCTTCAACATGGCTGGATTTTCGACTGGGCAGTACCAGAGGATCAGCCGTGCTAATAGCAGCACCGGAAGGTCGAATGGTAGAGCTGCCATTATGATTGGATTTACTGCTCATCTGCCCCCATCCATGAAAGAAATAGTGTTCTAAAGGGAAGAAAGGAAAGACTTAGAGTTCAAGCCCCCCTGACCAGCTATTTCACAAAGATGCAAATAAAGCTATACGAAGTTTGTATCGGCTAAAAGCGCATGGTGGTTGAATTTATAACTGTTCTTCTTTTGAGCAATCGCTGGAATGATCTGATCCGCAGGGTCAGAACGCTAATCTGAGCCCATCCAAGCAGCTGGTTAGACCACCCCATTAGATTTTCGCTAATCTGAAATTTTAAAGATATTTTTAGAGGAGGAAAGGAATAAAATAGGGTTTACAACTTTAGCTTAAAATTAGGATAAAACAGATCCAGAAACTCAGCGTGCCTTTCGAGCTTTTTCCCAAACAGACCGACAAAATCGGATAAGGATAGTCCCACCCCCAGATAAAACTGCCTTCTGGGTTCAATTCCCACATGGGTTGTGCTATATCCCAAACCCCAGCAAACAATTTTCCGGGGGATAATCAGACTGGTTCGATAGGTTAACCAATAGACGGTATTATCATAATCCGTATAGGTCTGGGCAAAAGCAGAGTGATTTGCTATGAAGATGTTTCTCTTCCAGCTTATCTTAAAATCCAGATTTCCCAGCCAGCCACAGTGCTTTTTTGCATAAGCAAATCCAATTCCCATATAATCGAAAATCAAATCGGATTCACCCAAACCTTGTTGGGGATTGTAGGCATCTACAGGATACTCCACGGCAGTCAGAATCAAAGCGGATTCGACCAGGGATAATAACTGACCGGTATGAGGAGAGAGACCTATCCAATGGTAAGTCGAGAAAAAGAACTGGGTCATCTTATATCCCCACATAAAATGGCTTAATTCATCGGTCTGTGCCAGATGATCACCGGTCCAATCGGCTTTGACGTGAAATCTACCATTGGATTTTCCCCAAAGTGTCGTGGTTTGTTTGAAACCAAAGAAAATCGCCGCGGCATTCCCGCCTCCAAATATGACAGCCCTCTTATGATTGATCCGGGTTCTGATAGAAGGGAAAGCAGTAAGAGGACGCACCGGATTAAGGGCGGGGTAAGTCGAGTAAAGATGCGGGTTCTGAAATATATAGTATTTTGATTCAAAGAGGAAGCGGGAGGATCCCGCGGAGGAAGGCATAAGATAAGCCATTCTCTGCGGCTCTAATCGGGAAGGCGGTAAGAGCGTCAAGGTTTCGTAATATACAGGATTTTCCTGATTCCCTGCGGGAATAGAATCGGAGGAAGCAAGATGATTGATAAAAAGCCGGTTTCCGGACAGGGGAAGCGCAAAAAGTGACGCCCAAGTGGAAGTAATTCCGTTTATGACAATAAAAAGGATAAAAACAAGCTGCCTGGTTCTCATGAGTACATGATAATTCAAATGATGATTCTGTCAAGAATTTTGTTTTGAATTTCCAGGACCGGTTTCGGGCTTAGCTTTCGAAGATCAATAATCAAACGGCGGAATTTTATTGGGGAATAAGTGAAGGATGGAGGTAAATTGAGGGGAGTAAAGTGATCAGGCTGAAGATAAGGGAGCATAGGGAACGGCATTAAGAGCCAGATCGGATCTTTTCTTGCGGGATAAGTAAAATTCACCTGCGGCGGCAATCATGGCAGCATTGTCAGTGCATAAAACGGGGGATGGATAGAAAACCTGCAGCTTTAATTTCTCCGCCTCCGACCGTAATTTCTCCCTTAACCGCCTGTTTCCCGCCACCCCACCCGCGAGAACAATCTTATCCGAATTCTTTTTTTGACACGCCCGGATTCCTTTTTCCACCAATACATCCACCACCGCCTCCTGAAAGCTGGCGGCGATGTCTATTCTGTGTTTTTTCAGTTCCTCTTCCGACAGTTTGGAAACAAATATGGCCACTGCGGTCTTAAGACCGCTGAAGGAAAAATCAAAACTCTCTGCTTCCAGGCGGGCTCGGGGAAACTTGAAGAAATCAGCATCTCCCCTGGTTGAAGCCCGGTCGATTGCCGGTCCCCCGGGATAACCCAAGTTTAAAACCTTCGCCACTTTGTCAAACGCTTCTCCGGCTGCATCATCCCGGGTCTGTCCCATAAGCTCGTACTGGCCCTTATCAGCTACATACACTACCGTGGAGTGTCCCCCGGAAATCACCAAGCAAACCAAAGGGGGAGAAATATCCGGATGTTCCAAGAAGTTGGCAAAGATATGTCCTTCGATATGATTTATACCGATCAAGGGGATTCCCCGGGAAAAGGATAGGGCTTTGGCAAAAGACAGTCCAATCAAAAGAGAACCCACCAAGCCGGGTCCGTAGGTGACCGCTATTCCCTCGATTTGCTCCAGCGAAACCCCGGCTTCATCCAAAGCTGCCCGGACTACCGGGACGATCGAGCGGATATGCTCGCGAGAAGCCAGCTCCGGCACCACTCCCCCGTAGCGGTTATGCACTATCTGTGAGTAAACCACATTGGAGAGAATTCTGCTTCCGTCCTCAACCACGCTGGATGCGGTTTCGTCACAAGACGTCTCTATGCCCAAAATAAGCATGGAATGTTCCCGGTTGCGATCGTTTTAACCGACGGAGGTTATTAACACTAAGTTTTGTCTGGCGGGTATTTTAATCCCGCCTTTGGCGGGACGGGTCAATTCCCCGCCGCTTGCGGTGTTTACGGTTCAAATTCCTTCCGATACTCCGCTGCTTGCGGCGGAGTCGTTCATTCAATTCCCCGCAGACTTAACCTAAAATATTCGGCAGAACGAAAGGTTGAATATGTGATTACCGGATGACAATAAACAGATTGAAGGAGTGGTTAAACCATCTTATCCGGAGGTTTAAATGCACTCCCGGGGGATTATTTCCGTTCTGCCATGTTACAATAGTCATTACCACCAGCAGAAACGAAGATTTATCCTGTCTTCAATCTATTGCCCCAATGCCCTGAACCCTTAAATAGCCAGTTGCACCTGGAGGTATGACTGGTTGTAAACAATAATCCAGCCCGATAAAATTTACTTTACCAGCACCTCGACCGAATCCGGAAATGCTTCTTTAAGGTATATTCCCGGCGGTAAATCCACCTGAACCGGAAGTTTTATTTTCTCTCTTCGCTTAGCGCCGGCACCATCAATGCTTACCCTTATCTTTTCGGGGCTTATCCGGTTCATGAGTGACTCGGCACCGGATACGATTACGGTTACACTGTCAGGCACAAGCAAAGCCTCCCGGTACTGGGGAAGGTTGGTCAATTGCACCGGGATATGGGAAAATTCCCTGTCGGCGGATATTTGAATATCCGCAGAAAAGGTGATCTTTGGGGTGGAAAGATGAAGATTGTAACCGGGGGGAGGCAGCAGATCCGCCTGGTCCGTAACCTTCTTTTCGGCATTATCTATCACTTTTTGATCGGTGAAAACTTCCTTCAAATCCACTACCCATTCTTTTGGTCCAGAAATCGTCACCTCTTTGGGACTAAAACTTAGCTCGCCCGCTTGAACAAACCCCACCGCCGGTCGGATAGTAATCCGGGGCTGAACTCTCACTTTTTTTTCCACGAGATTATCCAGCCTTATTTTTAAATCCTGGGGAAGGATAATACTGGTGACTTCCAGTTCCAATCCCTCCGGGATCGGTATCTGTTGAGGTTTTATCACATAGTTCGTCTCCCCGGTTTTGAATAGCTTGGCGTCTATATCAAGACTTTTTCTTTCGGCCAAGAGAAGCTTCAGATGCTCCTTTCCTCTGCCCCGGATTTTTACCTCTACCTGATCGGGTAATTTGTCTGCCAGAACTAAATGGGCGGGGATATTGATGATCTGAAGAGGAAAGGCTCGGGTGGTTTCATAGACATGGTCGGTAGCTACATGAAACCACAAGAGCATAGCCATGAATATAGCTGCCAGCTTGAACCAGAAATTCCGGAATATGATCCGCCACATGATCTTTCCTTTTAATATGGAGATGAACGAAGCGCAGAACGAATTTGATACTTCTTTTTGAAAAGAAAGGATAAAATCCCTTACTTATCGGAAAAGCCGATAGGTTTGCCAAAGCTGATCTCCCCGTTGTCTATCCGGATGGAGAACCCGCACTGGGGATTGGAACATACCCAGGCTTTGTAGGTAATGGCGGCACCTTCCCGTCCATAATCCGAAAGAGGCAGCAGCACCCCTCCCTCGCACTTCTCACATTTTGGAAACGTTGACTCCATACCTTCCACACCTCCTCCCTTAAATTGACCTCTCATTTAGATCCACTTCGCCTCGTCCATCTCAGCCTTAAGTAATAAAAAACTTTTGCGCGTGTCAAGCGCAAGATTGGTTAAGTTGCTTTTCCCGGCTCCGGATCCAAGACAGGATTTTATAATCTTTTACTGCCCGGCAAATATGATTAGCGCTGCCATCTTTGGTGATCCATCGACGGGTCTCTGTGGTTATGATTAGAAATGCACGAACCCGGTCCTCTTCAAACTCGCAGCTTTGCCCGATCTTTGCACTATCTTTATCCCTTTGCCCGGGTCCACTATCTCACCGATTACGAAGGCTTTCACCCGCCTCTTTATCCGTACGAGTTTACTTAACTGTTTCTTACCGATGGTGAATAAAAGCTCATATTCCTCTCCCGAAGACAGAGCCAACGATAATGCGGATAGATTCAAAAGCGAAGCGATCTTTACACACTGGGGTGATATAGGCAATTTTTCTTCATATATGACTGCTCCCAGATGGCTCTCTTCGGCTAAGTGAAATAGCTCGGAGGACAAACCGTCGCTGATGTCGATCATGGAATTTATCTTCAAGCTCCGAATCAGGGTCTGAGCTTCGTGGATTCGAGGATACGGTTTGAGATGTTTCTGAACCAGCGGTAGTTTACTGCGTCCGTATTTTTTCAGATATTCCAAACCGGCTAAAGATTCACCCAAGTCTCCGGTAACGCAGATCAAATCCCCCTTTTTTGCCCCGCTTCTTTTGACCAACCTTTCCTTTTCAACTTCACCTAGCAGGGCGATGGTTACAAAAAGGTCTTTGGGCACCCGGGTGGTGTCTCCCCCGACGATTTTGCAGTCATATCTTGAAGCGATTCGGTGCATGCCCCGATATAATCGGAGCACATCCCCGGATTTTACGGATTTCGGTAATCCAATGGTAACCAGAGCATATTTGGGTATTCCACCCATGGCTGCAATATCGCTCAAATTTGCGGCCATGGCTTTCCACCCGACTTCCTCAAAAGTGAAATAGCGAAAGTCGAAATGGACTTTTTCTACTAAGGTATCGGTGGTGAAAACAAGAAGACGGTCGGGGGATGATTTGATTACCGCAGCGTCGTCACCGATATTGACGATTACCTGCTTGTCTTTAGAAAATACCTCTTTCTTGATTAATTCGATTAAACCGAATTCACCGATTTGGTTAATTTCCATATTCAATACCCAACCACCAGGTATGACAAAAGCCAACACCCGATATAAATCAAGTCTTGGCTTATATTAGTAATTTTTTTAGTCATTATTCTCTTATTCCGGGATCGTTCCAGAAAAATCGGGTGACTCCCTGGGGGGTGCCAAACCAGATGTAATCTCCATCCAGAACCATATCCTGGACGTTGTTGTCCAAAAGCCCGTCATCGGTGGTATATTTGATCCAGATGTCGGTGGTGCGGTTCAATTTCCATACCCCGTTCTTGGTTGCCACCCATATATTGGTTCTATCACAAACCAGCTTGAAAACGTCCACCTCCGGAAAGTTCAAACGGTTATCATACACCCGGCTCTTGTCCTTTAACGGACTATATCCCAAAATTCCCATATCGGTGCCAAACCATATCTCGTCCTTACCGCTGGATGTTTGCTGATCGGACCACCGGGCGATGGACCTGACATGGTTATTTAAAAGGCCATCCGGGGTCATGAACCGGTACCAGGCGCTCTGCTTTTTATCCAGCGTATAAACACCGGCTTCGGTTCCCACCCAGACGTAATTCGAATCGGTGAGGATGGAATAGATATAAAGACCATTCAAGAGAGGATCGTGTATAGTCTGAAGGGAATCATATTGGGTATCGTAAACCGCCAATCCCCGGGGGGTGCCCACCCACAGATACTTGCCTTCCGATTCCAATGCGGTGATCTCGTTGTCCGGCAGATTATTGAAGGTGGTGAAGGTCCACCAGGTAGAATCTTTCTTTTTCATGCGAGCCAAACCTTTTGCCGTTCCCAGCCAAACATACTGACTGTCCGCAGCCATAACATTTACTATATGGCATCCCAGGAAAGGAATATAGGGGGTGTTGTAGTAATTCCAGTTTTCGGTTTTGCGGTTATATTGGGAGATTCCCGCGGATGGAGTTAAAAATCCTGTTCCACCGAACCAAATATCATCACCATCGATCAGTACCGCTTTTACATCCCGGTCATAAAGCCCAAAGGAGAGCATCTTAAGACGGAGACTGCTTAATGAAGCCACCCCTGCATTCATGCCCCAGGTGGTGATCCATACATCGTTGTTGTCCCCTTTCAGATAATTGGTGATGGCATACCGGTTTAAGTTTTCGTCCATCACATAGAAGCTTCCGGCAGTGGTTGGTCCGTAATCGGTGAAAAAATCGGGCAACTGAAATTTGGTGGTGTCGGTTTGGGTCAGTTCTGCGGGAAAGGAGTTTTCCCTGGTCCATCCGCCAAATACCGGATAGTAAACCGCCGGACCCAAGTAGGTGTCTGCCCAGATTTCATCCCGGTCCGGATCGTAGGCAATATTCTTAATCCAGTTATCGGGCAAACCGTCGGTGGTGGTTAAAGGCGCTTCCCAGCTTTGATCCCACCGGTCATAACGGGTTACCCCCCCGGTGGTTCCGAAATATACATGGCGATAATCCATGGCGATGGAGGTGATGTACCGACATACCGAATAGCTTACCCAGTCTCCTTCCGGATATTTTCCCCGGGCATGAAGTAAAGGAGAAAAAAGCAAAATATATAAAAGACAGAAAATCGGACCCTGTTTTAAAATTCCTGCGGATATAGAGCTCTTATTTGACACTTCCCGTCCCCACCAACAATTTATTTGGATTTGTCTTTTAAAGGTTTTTCTTAAATCGTACTTCTTGCCCTTTCCACTTAATTGCCACATCTCTTGACTATTACGTGAAGGAGAGAGAATATGGGGGAGATGTTTTCAACCGTTCAAGTAAGTATAAGCCAACCCGGCTAATACGGAGGATCCGATCTTTATAGCTTCTTCATCCACGGTAAACTTGGGATGATGCCAGGGATAGATGGCATTCTTTTTGGGGTTTCTGGTTCCCAATCTAAGAAACGAGCCGGGGACTTTCTGCAGATAATAAGCAAAATCCTCTGCACCCATCAACGGCTGGGGTATTTCGTATATGGCATCCTTTCCCAACATTCTGGTGATAGTGTTTCGAGCGAATCCGGTCGCTTCGGGAGGGTTGATCAGAACCGGATAACCGGTCTGATAATTCACCTCAGCAGTTGCACCAGCACTTTGGGCAATTCCACCGGCTATTTCTTTAAGCAACCGGGGGATTTTTTCCGCCACTTCCCGGTTTAAGCTTCGGGCGGTTCCTCTCAAAATCACCCGGTCACAAATTATATTACGTGCACTTCCCCCTTCTATTTTGCCCACGCTTATCACCACCGGTTCCACCGGACTGATTTTCCGCGAAGCGATGGTCTGCAAGGCTTGAATAACTTGGGCTGCGACCACGATGGCATCCACACCGTCATGCGGCCGGGCTCCATGGCCGCCGGTGCCATGAATGATTATATCGAAATTATCTGCCTGAGCCATGAAGGGACCTTCGCGGACTCCGATCTTCCCGATAGGGATGGAGGGATCGCAGTGCAATCCGAAAATGGCAGAGACATTAGGATTTTTCAATACCCCGGCCTGGATCATTGGTTTTGCCCCGCCCGGATGGACCTCTTCGCTGGGCTGGAAGATGAATTTTACGTTTCCATTCAATTCATCCTTCAGGCGGGATAGAATCTTAGCTGCACCGATTACGCAGGTCATATGGACATCATGGCCACAGGCGTGCATGACGCCTGGATATTTTGATTTATAAGGAAAATTAGTCTGTTCGAGAATAGGGAGGGCATCCATGTCCGCCCGCAAAGCGACGGTTTTTACGATATTTTCCCTTTTAGGGTAATTTTGCCGGGGCAATTCTTGAATTGCCCCTACTAATAATCCTATCACTCCGGTTTTAGCAATCCCCTTTTTGACTCTGACTTTGAGTTTGATCAATTCCTTTACTATCCTCTCGGATGTTTTGAATTCCTTGAAATATAACTCGGGATATTGATGTAGTTCTCTCCGGAGCTTTACCAAATCCGGTGAAATCTGATTCGAAATTTCTTTTATTTTTGTTATAGTTTGAGTTTCCATTCTGTTTTCCACCCTATTCCATTATAACAATTCCCTCGTGAGCTTTGCAGTCACTGCAATTCCTCTATTCACAAATAATCTTCTTTGTTTATATGCAGTTAACGAATGAAAAGGAGTATAATAAAACGGAGTCTATCCGTTTAATCCGCTGGTCGCTCTTATCAACGCTTCCGGTATCTTTTCCATCATGTCCCCGGCGATCATGCCCATCTCACCTTTTTCCTCCTTAGCTAGATCTCCGGTTAAGCCATGAATGAATACTCCAGCACAGGCGGTGTCAAGTATTATTTTATTGATATCCTCACCGTTTCTTGACATCAGCATCTGGGCTAGAAGCCCCACGATGATTCCGGTTAACACATCTCCCGAACCGGCGGTTGCCATGCCTGCGTTACCGGTCGGATTGACGTATGTCTGTCCACCGGGTTCGGAGATTAGGGTCGGAGCTCCTTTGAAAACCAGAACACAGTTGTATTCCTTAGCGAAATCAGAAGCATATTTTAGTCTATTTTGAGCGATTTCCGATACGGGCACACTGTTTAAGCGGGACAGCTCACCTATGTGCGGGGTCAGGATCAGGGGAGCTTTGCATTCCTTCAGGATCGAAGTATCTTTGGCAATGGCGTTAAGTCCATCCGCATCTATTACCGCAGGCATCTGCAATTTGCTTAAAATTCTTCTTACCAATTCCTGAGTCTCGAAGTGCTGCCCCAAACCAGGCCCAATGGCACAGCAGTCTCCCCATTTCAGCAACTCCCTTATCTCGCCTAATCCCCTCAATGCCAGAACACCTCTTTTCCTCACATCCGGAAGAGGTTTGGTCATAACTTCGGTCAGTTTTACTGCAAAAATGGGATTCAAGGTTTCGGGGATTCCCAGGATCGCCATTCCCGCCCCGGCTCTGAGAGAGGATAACGATGACAAGTATGCAGCCCCGGTCAGCCCGGTAGAACCAGCGATCAAAACCACCCTGCCGCAGGTCCCCTTGTAAGCGTTTGGTGGTCGCTGGGGAATTATCTGCTTGACTTCTTCTTCGGTAATCAGATTCAACTTGATATCTTCTTCCCCCACAACAGATGAAGGAATTCCGATATCAACCACCGATACTTTTCCCGATAGCTCTTTTCCCGGAAAGAAAAAGTGACCGATCTTAGGCAGAGCCATGGTCACGGTGCGGTTCGCTTTTATGCAGACTCCGGTAAATTCTCCGGTATCGGCGTGAAGGCCGGAGGGTATATCCACCGAGAGAACCTGTATTCCGGATGAATTGATCCGGTCAACAACATCTTTTATATATCCGGTAATCTCACCATCAAAACCGGTGCCGAACAGAGCGTCTACGATCAAATATGTTCCAAGGAGGGGCGGTATATCTTTTTCGCTCAAAACCTCGATAACCGGAAGTTTCAAATCCAATGCTTTCTTCAGATTGGTTTTAGCGTCACCCTTGACTTCATCTTTCCGGGCGGTCAGGAAGAACTTTACCTCCATCTCCCATTGTGCTAGGTATCGACCTACCACGAATCCGTCCCCTCCATTGTTACCCCTCCCGCAGAATATTATCACCTTTTTTCCTACCACATCCCCTAACATCTCCCGAACCGCTTCAGCCACACCTTTTCCCGCTTTCTCCATCAGCTCCAATCCGGGTATACCAATCCCTTCGATGGTTCTCTTGTCGATATTTCTCATCTGGGAAGAAGTAACAAGTTTCATTACAGTATTTTAATTATAGGGTTCAAGGGTTCAAGGGTTCAAGGGTTCAAGGGTTCAAGGGTTCAAGGGTTCAAGGGTTCAAGGGTTCAAGGGTTCAAGGGTTCAAGGGTTCAAGAAAGACAAAAGCATTAAAAGTTTAAAGTCAAGGTTAAAGTACACAAGTTCAATGGTTTAAGAAAGGCAAAAACGTTTAAAGTTCAAAGTTTAAGGTTCAAAGGTTAAATTCTGTAGGCAAAGCTGAAGTTTTGCACTCCATTTGATTTTTACAATTCCTTTTTAAGCCATCCGGTTAGGTAATCAAGAAATTCCGAGTCTATAGGTCTTTCGGTATTGGCATATTCGGCATAATCTCCCTCACCTTCAGTCTTGCAGAAAAGATGGTCCAAATCCGGGAAGATCTTAAGGGTGTGATTATTATTCATGGCATCGTCTAAAGCTTGATTCAGCGCTTGGGCATGATACTCAAGCACCTGGTGATCTTTTCCACCCTGAAGGATCAGAACCCTGCATTTCACACTTTTTATGGTTTGGATGGGATCATGCCGGAAATGCTCCAAGAGCCACTGCTTTTTGTCTGCTACTTTTCCCATCTGCTGGATTTGCTCCGCGCTTAACTGCTTCTCTCCGCGGACCCAGGTGAAGAAATCGTTTTCCTGATCGACTGCCTGCTTTCTTGCTTCCTCCGGCACGTTTTGCTTTTTTAGAATATAGTCTTTCTGCTCCAACAGTACCTGATCCAATGGCTTGGAGGGTCCAGCCATCAATACAATGGCTTCAATGGTAGAATCCTTGGCGGCGACCATGGGAGCAATGATGGCGCCCTCGCTATGCCCGATCAGACAGATTCTGTTTGGGTCCACATCGCGCCTGGTCTTAAGATAGCTTATTTCAGCCCGGACGTCGGAAACAAAATCAGTAAGAGTGGCGGTCTGAAAATTCCCCTGGCTTTGTCCCACACCCCGGTCGTCATATCTCAAAACCAAAATGCCGGAATTGGACAGATGGTGTGCCAGGGTTTTATACTGAACGGAGAATAAGAGTTCCGGAGTTTTTCCATCGCGATCCTGGGGTCCGGAACCCGAAATGATTAAAGCTGCGGGGTGCAGTTTTACGCTATCCTGAGGAACGGTGACCGTCCCCGCAAGCTTAAGGTCACCGGATGCGTAAGTCACTTCTTCGGAGGCATACAGTTTTTGAAGTGTATCGACATCGGCTTTAGCAATACCGGGTCTATATCCGTCCTGGTAAACCTCGATTCCCTGCATGGGGATGCTAATCTTGTAAACTTCCCCATCGTTATTTGCCCAGATGTAGGCTCCCACCATACCTGCTATATTGACGAAAAGCTTTCTCAATTCCACGGATGCGGTGGTGAAATTCACTACTTCTTTTCCTTTGTCCTCGGTTTTTAATGCTATCTCCAGTGGAGCGGTATAGGCAAAAAACTCCTGGGTGCCCCCTTTTTCGAAATCATACTTTTCAACCAAAAAAGTATAAGGGTAAAAAATGCCATTGGGGAGAATCAAAGCATCATTATGAACCGGCACCTCATAGGTGGTGTCCATCCCCCCGCGGATTTGATTTATCGCCTTTCCATCAGCGAATTCGGTGTTTATCCGATAAGCGCCGCCGGGCGCCTGCCCCCGGATAAATAAATTCTTGGCACAGAGCAATGTGTCCATATCCAACTTCAGGTTAATCCGGATGCTTATTCCGGAAACCGAAAAATCGGATGAATCGGAAAGAGTGATATTTCCCCCCTGCCTTGAAACAGAATAAACTTCGACCCCGCTTTCCTCCCCTCCATAATAGACGATGAGTTTACCCGTTTTTTCCACCGGGGTCATTTGACCGGGGGAATCGCTTGTTTGTGCCAGAGAAAAGACGGTCCATTCAACCAAAATCAAAACAATTATCGAAATAATCCGAGAATATTTCTTCATTTGCCACTCCCGGGTTTGAAAGTTATAAACTCGGCCATATCGGATGATTCTTTATCATTTAGTGTCCCAATGTCCTTATTAATTTACTTGACTGAGTGACAAAAATCAACACTTTTAGCAGTTTGTTTCGATTTTTGTTATGGTCATCATTTATCGCATATTCCAGCCGGCTATGCTTTCAATAAAAATCTTGACAATACGGAACGTGGCATGTTATTTGAAACATAAGTTATTTGGATAGATGTCCATATCCGGAGGTTAAAAATGCATAAGTCAGCTCGAATTATCTTTTTGATCATTTTGGTTAGTCTTCCAATCTCAAATGGTTGGACACAGGATTTTAGTCGAAAATTCTCTTTAGGTCTGCAAAGCGGATTCTGGAAACCGGGTCTTACGGATCACTCCGACATTTATACCATGGGAGATCAAGGTAGTTTGTCATTCACCTGCAAGGTGAAGGAAAAAATCTCCCTGGGTTTTTCCACGGCTTATGCTACAACCTGGGAGGCAGACCTATCGAGTATGGGAGGAGCCGGAGCCGGATTCACCTTTTCCCGCAAACAGGATGCCAACCAGTTTACCCAGATATGGTTAGATGCCTTTATGGAATACAGTTTCAGACCTTTAGAGAAATTGAATCCATATTGCTTGGGAGGATTGGGATTAGCTTTTTGGGATATTAAGAATAAAAACGGAGAGTATATACAGGTATCAGATCTAAATCAAGCTTACTTTGACTTAAAGGATCAGGAATTGACTTTTGTGGGCGGAGTTGGCTTGGAATATCGGATTAAAGAGAAATGGAGTCTGGTTGTCGGTACAAAGTTTCATTACCTTACCCATACTCTAACCAACTTCACCGGAGCCAAAGACATAGCAGGAGCATCTCCGGGAGAGTTAGACCTGCCTAAAGCGACTCTCGAAATTTTCCTGGGAGTCAATTTTCATTTCGGGAATTTATCGGATTCGGACAAGGACGGAGTTCCCGACCGAGAAGATTTTTGTGCGGATACTCCGAGAGGAGCTAAGGTAAACGATAAAGGCTGCCCTATAGATTCGGATGGCGATGGGATTTATGATGGTTTAGACAAATGTCCCGATACCCCGGCCGGGACCAAGGTGGATGCAAATGGATGCCCGCTTTAATGTCCGCCGACCGTCGTCCGCTGTCCGTAGCAAAAACGGTCAACGGATGTAACGGATTAAACGGATGAATGAAGTCCATGGTCGACAGTCTATAGTCCACAGCTAAAACTTAAACCGTCCGCCGACGGCAGTCCGCTATCCGCTGCAGAAACGGTCAACAGATCAATGAAGTCCACGGTCGACGGTCCACAGTCCACAGTAAAATAAAACTGTCCGCAGTCGACCGTCCGCCGTCCGCAGCTAAAGCATAAAGACAAAAACCAATAACGGATGACGGATGACAGATGATGGATATACATGTCCGATGCAAATCTTAAAGGCGTCCACAGTCGACGGTCCACAGTCCATAGTAAAACCCTATGCAATTAACAGCAGGAGGAAATCATGTATTACCGGCAACTGGGTCTCTTATTGTTTGTAATTAGCTTTCTTTTGGTTGGTCTGGTTCAAGCTGAAGAATCCCGCTTGATGCGATTCCCCGATATTAGTAAGGATCAAGTCGTCTTCGTTTACGCCGGAGATCTATGGATAGTCTCCACCGAAGGGGGAATTGCCCGGAGACTGACTTCGGATGTCGGGCTGGAACTGTTTCCCAAGTTTTCTCCGGACGGTAAATGGATTGCCTTCACCGGGCAATATGAAGGGAATACCGATGTATACCTGATCCCTTCGGAAGGGGGAGAACCCAAAAGACTGACCTACCGACCCGGTTTTGAAAACATGTCGGACCGGGCAGGATTCGACGACATGGTTTTGGATTGGCATCCGGACGGGAAAAGGATCCTCTTCCGCTCCTGGCGGGAAAGCTATAATACCTGGTTTCAAAAACTATATCTGGTTTCAAAGGATGGCGGATATCCCGAAGCTCTGCCTTTACCCGAGGGGGGACTTACCTCTTTTTCGCCGGACGGAAACAAGATCGCATATAATCCCTGCTTTCGCAATTTTCGCACCTGGAAAAGATACAAGGGCGGTTTGGCTCAGGACATCTGGATCTATGATTTGAAAAACAATACCGTCGAAAAGATCACCGATTGGGAAGGGACCGATACTTCACCCATGTGGTTCGAAGATAAAATCTATTTCGTTTCTGATCGGGACAAACGGGCAAACATCTATTGTTACGAGCTTTCTACCAAAAAAACCAGAAAGATCTCGGACCACTCCGACTTTGACGTCAAATGGCCCAGTCTGGGTTCCGAAGCGATCATATACGAGAACGGGGGTTACCTTTACGTTTTGGATCTGAAGACGGAGAAGACGAAAAAGATCTCGGTTGAAATTCCGGATGACAAGGTATTGGTTCGCCCGGAATTCATCCCGGTCAAAGACCTTATTTCCGAATTTGGTCTCTCGCCGGATGGCCACCGGGCGCTTTTTGCCGCCCGCGGGGAGATCTTCACCGTTCCTGCGGAAAAAGGAAATACCCGCAATCTGTCGAACTCCTCCGGCAGCCGGGAGAAAAATCCGGTCTGGTCTCCGGACCGGAAATGGATCGCATACATCTCAGATCGAACCGGAGAAGATGAGTTATACATCATCCCTCAGGACGGGAAAGAGGAGGAGCAGAGGATCACTATGGACGGACATTGCTTCCGCTTTGCACCGGTTTGGTCACCGGACAGCAAGAATATTCTGTTTGCCGACAAGGATCTGAAGCTTTTTTATGTGGATATACAGAACCGGAAAGTGACCCTGATAGACAGCACCAAAAATTGGGAGATAACGGATTACGTCTGGTCGCCCGATAGCAAATGGATCGCCTATGCCAAGCCGGCTAAGAACATGTTCTATTCTATTTTTCTTTACTCGGTAGGGGAAAACAAAATTTATCGGGTGACCGAAGATTATACCGACGATTTTAACCCGGCTTTTGATCCGGAGGGAAAGTATCTATACTTTCTTTCAAACCGCGATTTCAATGCAGAGCTGGGACATTTCGAGCCTAGCTTCACATATAATAAGATGACCAGAATCTACGTGGCAACCCTTCAGGCAGATAGTCTGTCTCCTTTTGCCCCCCAAAGCGATGAGACGGAATCGATGGAGGAGAACTGGAAGAGACAGGAGAAAGAGAAAAAAGAGAGAGAAGAGATAAAAGGCAAAATGGTGGAGCATGTGGGAATCGATATATCCGGGATAGAAAAACGTATAGTAGCAGTCCCTATCGATCCCGGAAACTATTTCGGGTTAAAAGCAGGCAAGAGCAAGATATTCTACCTATCATTCCCTAACGGAACGCTCACCGGTGAAAAACCGGGTCCTAACGGAGAACTACATCTATACAATCTGATAGAAAGGAAGGATCAGATAATGCTGTCACCTTTGGATGGATACGATCTTTCCTTCGACGGGGAGAAGCTCATTTATAAAAGCGGAGATCAATACGGTATCCTGGATGCGAGATATGGCTCCGGAAAAGTAGGAGACAGCACCTTGAAGCTGGATCAGATGCAGATGAAACTGGACCGCCGGGAGGAATGGAAACAAATATTCAACGAGGCGTGGAGAAAGGAGCGAGATTTCTTCTATGCCCCGAATTTGCACGGGGTGGACTGGAACTTGATGCGCCAGAGGTATGGGGAGCTGGTGCCCTATGTGGCCCATCGTTCCGATTTGAACTATATCATCGGAGAGATGATCGGAGAGCTTTGCTGCTCGCATACCTATGTCAGCGGCGGCGACATGCCCAAAGTGAATCTGGTCAAGACCGGGCTTTTGGGAATAGATTGGGAACCGGACACCACTTCCGGGTTCTATCGGATCAAGAAAATATACCCGGGGCAAAACTGGAGGGAGGATTTGCGCTCCCCATTAACCGAACCGGGACTGGACGTCAAAGAAGGAGAGTACATCATTGCAGTGGACGACAAGATTCTAAAGTATCCCATTGAACCATACAGTCTCTTTGAGAATACTGTGGGGAAGACGGTGGTCCTGAAGGTGAATGCAAAGCCTTCCCCGAATGGAGCACGCGAGGTGACGGTTAAGCCGATAGAGAACGAGTATGAGCTGCGTTACCGCTTTTGGGTGGAGAGCAACCGAAAGAAGGTGGATCTGGCGACGGGCGGACGAGTCGGATATATCTATATTCCGGATATGGGGGGCGGAGGTTTGAATGAGTTTGCCGAGTCATACTTCCCCCAGATTAAAAAAGACGGTTTGATCGTCGACGTCCGGTATAACGGGGGCGGATTCGTCTCTCAGATGATTTTAGAAAGGCTGCGCCGGATGGTGGTGGGAATGGGTTGTTCCCGAAATGGCGCGGATTACACCTATCCGGAAGGAGCCATGTTTGGTCCGATGGTCTGCCTGATCAATCAATACTCCGCCTCGGACGGAGATTTCTTCCCCTACTATTTCCGCGAATACGGATTAGGACTTCTTATCGGCAAGCGCACCTGGGGTGGAGTGGTGGGAATCAGGGGTTTTCCCTCTTTAGTAGACGGAGGATACGTTACCGCACCGGAGTTCGCCCCCTTCAACATGAAAGGGGAGTGGGTGATGGAAAATCACGGGGTGGATCCGGATATCGAAGTGGACAATCTGCCGAATCAAGTCATCGCTGGACATGATCCCCAACTGGAGAAAGCGATCGAGGTGATATTGAAGAAACTGGAAGAGGCCAAAAAGCTTCCGGAACGACCAGCTTATCCGGTAAAATAATATAAACTTCATCCGTTTATATTACTTCACCCCGACTTTCGGCGGATTTTTCCGGATGAAAGGGAGAGGTTGAGGTTCGGTTTGTTGCTCTTTGTTTAATTTCATAAGAGAGATGTTGATCAAGCTGAAGTTTGATACACCAGAGATTATATAGTTTTTTCTTGAGTGGAGGAGAAAAAGGTAACTTTGTGCTCTGAAAGGTTGTATAAATAATTGAAGCATTTATGATAGGGCTTGGTATTACCCAGAAAGTATGAAAGATTCATGTTTCAACATTAGAATATTCTGATGCCACACAGAATGCACTTCCAAAGCGAACTTACCTTTCCTTATTACTTTCACCAATA
The DNA here is from genome assembly GCA_903908285.1 of uncultured candidate division Zixibacteria bacterium. Lineage (GTDB taxonomy): Bacteria > Zixibacteria > MSB-5A5 > MSB-5A5 > SM1-73 > CAIVRH01. The sequence goes on along the minus strand of CAIVRH010000024.1, from coordinate 15,122 downwards.
AAACAGGAGTATTTCGATGCGAGTGTTTAAAGCTCTTCTTTGCGCTGTGGTGCTGATCGTTTTAGTTTACAATTTTACTTCTGCCAACGAAACCCGTCTTTTACGCTTCCCGGATATTTATGGTGATAAAATCGTTTTTGTCTATGCCGGAGACCTGTGGACCGTTTCCTCTCAAGGCGGAACGGCTCAAAGACTCACCTCTTTCGAGGGATATGAAGTTTTTCCCAAATTCTCACCGGACGGTAAATTTGTTGCATTCACCGGAGCATATGACGGAAATGGAGATGTGTATGTTATACCCACCGAGGGGGGAGAACCAAGACGGCTCACCTATCATCCGGGAACGGGTCAGTCGACCGGCGAGATAGCTTTGGATGATCAGGTAATGGACTGGTATCCGGACGGAAAAGATATTCTGTTTCGCTCTCCCCGGCAGGCATTTCCTTCCAGCAAGTTTTTCCGTATCAACGCGGAGGGAGGCTTTCCGGAAGCGTTGAAACTTCCCGAAGTGAGCACCGCCTCTCTTTCTCCGGATGCCGATAAGATCGCTTTCACCCGGCAACCGGTGGAGTTTCGAACCTGGAAACGCTACCAAGGGGGAATGGCGCCGGATATATGGATTTATGACCTGAAAACCGATGCGGTGGAGAAGATCACCGATTGGAAGGGGACGGATGATTTTCCCATGTGGTATAAAGACAGAATTTATTTTACCTCCGACCGGGAGCACACGCTTAACATCTATTGCTACGATTTGAAGACTAAAAATACCCGAAAGATTACCAATCATGATGAGTATGATGTAAAATGGCCCAGCTTGGGTCCGGATGCTATTGTGTACGAAAATGGCGGATATCTCTATGTTCTGGACCTTTTAACGGAGAAGACTAAGAAGATCACGGTGGAGGTTCCCTCCGAGCGTTTATTCTCCCGGCCCAACTGGGAAAAGGTGGATGACCTGATCCAAGACTTTGGTTTGTCGCCCTCCTCCAAACGGGCATTGTTCTCCGCGCGGGGGGATATTTTCACCGTACCGGCGGAGAAGGGAGAGGTACGCAATATCACCCAAACCCCGGCAATACGGGAGATTTACCCGGACTGGTCGCCGGACGGGAAATGGGTAGCATACTTTTCCGACCGGACCGGAGAGTATGAGCTTTATATCAAATCCCAGGATGGAAGCGGGGAAGAGAAACGCATAACTAATGATGGGGAATGCTACAGATTCCGTCCTTTATGGTCACCGGACAGCAAGAAAATTCTTTTCTCCGACAAGAAACTCCGGCTCTATTATGTGGATATAAACCAGAAGAAACCGGTGATGGTGGACAAATCCGAAGTATCCGAGATCCAGGACTATGCCTGGTCACCTGACAGCAAATGGATCGCTTATTCCAAAAATAACCCAGCATATTTTGCCTCGATCTATTGTTATTCGCTGGATAAGGGTGAAGTGTACCGAATCACAACCAGCCTGACGGATGATTACAATCCGGCATTCGATCCCAAGGGAAAATACCTGTATTTCCTCTCCTCCAGGACCTTTAACCCGGTCTTCGGCGATTTCGAATCCAATTATATCTATCGAAATTCCAGGAACATATATTTAGTAACATTACAGGCTGACAGTCTTTCCCCCTTTGCGCCGGAGAGCGATGAAGAGAAAGGGAAGGAAGCAGGAAAGGACAAGGAAGAAGGAAAGGATAAAGAAGAAGGAAAAAAGAATAAGGATGATAGCGATAAGGACAAAGATAAAGATAAGGATAAAGACAAAGAAAAAGGCAAAGACATAAAAATCGATCTGGAAAACATTAATCAGCGAGTGGTGGGGGTGCCGATCAAGTCCGGGAATTATAGTAACCTGTCTGCCGCAGAAGGTAAGCTGTTTTACCTGAATAATTCCGGAATTCAAGGAGAGGATGCCCAGAACGGTCTCTTTATGTATGAAATGGAGAAGAAAGAGGAGACCACCTTGATTACCGGCATTGATAACTACACCCTCTCCTCCTCCGGGGATAAGATCATCTATAAAAGCGGCAACAGCTACGGTGTCATCGATGCGAAGAAGGGGAGCAATAAAGTTGGAGATGGTAAATTGAATACCTCCGGTATGGAGATGAAGGTGGATCCAACCGGAGAATGGAAGCAGATTTTTGACGAAGCCTGGAGACTGGAGCGGGACTTTTTCTATGATCCCAACATGCAAGGGATCGATTGGAAGGGGATGAGGGAGAGGTACGGACAACTGCTCCCTTATGTAGCTCACCGTTGGGATCTAACTTACCTGTTGGGTGAGTTGATTGGGGAGTTGGACTGTTCTCATACTTATGTCGGCGGGGGTAAAATTCCCAAAACCCAGCCGGTGGATATTGGTCTATTGGGCGTAGATTTTGAGCCGGATAAAAGTACAGGCTTTTACCGTTTTCAAAAGATATACCAAGGGGAGAATTGGAAAGAAGACAGGAGAGCACCTCTAACCGATCCCGGCGTGAACGTGAAGCAGGGGGATTATCTGATTGCGGTAAACGGGCAGGAGGTGCGTTATCCGGCCAGCCCCTATCAATATTTCGAGAAGACCGTTAAAAAGCAGGTAAAATTGAAAGTTAACGATAAACCCACCTTCGAAGGTGCCCGGGAGGTGACGGTAAAACCGACCGATTCGGAATTTATGCTTCGCTATTTAGACTGGGTAGAGACCAGGAGAAAAATGGTGGATGAAGCGACCAGCGGGAGAGTGGGTTACATTCACGTACCCAATACTTCGGATTGGGGATTGAATGAATTCTCCAGCGCCTTTTTTGCCCAGGCACGCAAAGAAGCACTGATTCTGGATGTACGTTACAATGGAGGAGGCATGATACCGGATATGTTCATCGAGCATCTACAGAGAAAGATATTGAGCTTGTGGTCCAGCCGGGAGGGGCAGTTAGCCCGAACCCCAACTGTGGCGATCCAGGGTCCTATGGTATGCATTATCAATGAATATGCAGGCTCCGGCGGGGACGCCCTACCATATTATTTTCGGGAAAAGGGTTTGGGGCCGTTGATCGGGACCCGCACCTGGGGCGGATTAGTCGGCATCTCGCGCGGAATCCCCCTGATGGACGGCGGTTATGTGACCGTGCCGGAATTCGCATTCATGAATCTGAAAGGCCAGTGGGATGTGGAGAATCACGGGGTGGATCCGGATATCGAGGTGGATAACCGGCCAGATCTGGTTGCTAAGGGACAGGATCCTCAGTTGGAGAAAGCGATCGAAGTGATCATGAAAAAACTGAAAGAGGAGCCGAAGCTTCCGGAACGACCGGCTTATCCGATAAAAAAGTAAAGAATCTTCAGGTTGATACTTTTGGATTGTGTTAGGAGCTAATCGACGAGTCCAGATGCTAGGATTGTGTCAGGACTAGGTCCTGACACAACTGGACAACAGGAAAACTGACGGCAATAAATTTTCTTATATTATTCCAGTTTGTATTAGAAAACTAATACATGCCTTACTGACTTTTCTGACCTTCCCAGTAATTGTTTTACATTTTTCTCAACTATCCTGCGGTATGAGTTATGTTGTTCATAACAAAGAAAATAGCGGATTTGCCATACCGGTGTTTCTGACGTTTCTGACCTTACTGGGCTTTGTTTTTTTAAATTTTTTCATCATAAGAATGTTTTTTTGAGATTAAAGGTTGTCATTCCACAGGATAACGAAAGAACCGATTGACATTTTTGTTTTTTGAAAGCCCATGGCGAAAAGTTTAAAGGTTCAAGAGTTTGAGAGCAAAAGTTCAAAGGTTCAATGGTTCAAAGGTTCAATTAAGACAAAGCAACACATACCGTACATTCGGAAAGGGTGTATGCATAATACACTCCGTCTCTCATATATTAGGGAGCTATCATTTTCACCACTAAAATTGTATCGAATTTGGTTTGGGTGAAAAGAGAGACTGTGTGTTAGAACTTCTGTGGTTTTAATACTACTGAAGCCGATTATAAATAGATTTCTTGTATCCGTCAGCTAAAGTTGACGGCAATGGATCTTCTAATGATAGAATTCCCGTTTGTTTTAGCAAACGGACAAGTAATTTATAACAAACCAATGGCTTTCTTGTTGTGTCAGGACCTCCCAGACGGGTCTCCGTAGTCTTGACACTAACTATGCGTCAGGAGTAGCTCCTGACGCATAGTAAAGCGTAATATAAAAATTACGAACTTCAAGCCATCACTGGTATATCCAACAACATATGGGAGGAGGACCGGATTTAAAAAGATAAGATATTATCGTGATAACATCTCCGATTTCAATGATACAAGAGTTATTGGCATCACCTCTATTCTTTGGACTTAATGGCTCCGGACCATTTTTATAAAGATAATTTATTAGGTAAACAATATCCCCCATATCTATTACACTATCTGCAGTCGCATCTCCGCAGAGACAAGAATAACCTGATGGGTTTATTTCGATATCTCCCGATATTATACTTTGTCCTCCGCGAACATCGTTAACCGCCACGGAGATATAATCATCAAAATAAGCGGGGGCAATATAGGTAACGGAATTTAAGGGTGTGGTTATGCTATGTTGGCCATTAAGAAAATGGCCATGACCGCAGGACCAGTCATAAAATACGGAGTCGCCATCCGGATCGGAAGTATGAACTTCCAAAGTGATGGTATCTCCATAGTGGATGCATAAGGTGCATTGTTCACTCGGATTGCATTTCATATGTATTTTACCGTAAATCACCGGGTTGTTGTTACCGGAAGCGCTGATGCTGAAATCATGATTGGAGACATCCCAGGCGGAATTGCCGGCAACGTCATTGGCTACAACTTTTATTCGACAATTGGCGGAATAAGGAGGAGTCACAGTCCAGTTCCAACTATAATAATATGCACCGGGTATACTATCCATTATTAGTTCTGGATAACCATCATTACCACTATTCCTATCCAGCCGAATATCAACAAAAGTTGTTGAATCAGCACCAGGTGAAACATTCCATATGATATTCCTATGCTCACCCGGGTGCCAGTTTTGGTAACCATTGGGAGTATCAACCTATGCGGAATATGGACCACCCGTAAAATAAGCAACATATAGATGATAATCATTTTCCGCTGGAACAGAGATAAGCCAATCAGGATTATACCAATTATCCCCAATTGGAACACCCATGGGATTTAGGTGAGTCCAGTGATGAAAAGTATATTCATATCCATAGATATTCTGTGGGGTTATGGCTACAAGGCAGTGTTGTTCACCCATTAGCCAACATCTAAGATAAGGAGAAGATACAGTGTCGCCATTATCACAAGACCAATCAGCAATGATAACCTTACCATTACTACCTAAGACAGTGCTATTTCGTAAAATTGCAATTCCTTTATTATCTGCGTGGCTATACCAGCCGTCATAAAGCGCAATGGCTTCGGAATCACCGTGCCCTGTATTGGGATCATCGAAGAGTGACTCTTCAGTTGTATCTTTAAGATTAGAAGCCTCGGAAAGCTCAGACGGCATCACAGTATTGAACAAGACAAACTTTCTTTCGTCTGGAACCAATCTTGTTTCGTCGCAACAAAAATTACCACCACCAGGATCACATTTCGTGATACAACGATCCCTATAATCCCATAAATCCAAAAGTCTGAATTCGGTTTTCATTGCCAGAAGCGAGTCTACGTAAGCCGGGCGCCAATAACCACGAACTCGTGCTTTAGTACTATCTGTATTATACTGTGAACTCCACCAAACTTCTGTCCCCTGAATGCCATAATAGCCGTTGTGGTGAACGGAAATAAACTGAGTAATAAGGGTTCCATAACCATCACTTCCATAATTAGCCCTGTTAGCACGTTGCCACATTGTATAAAGATATCCTTCTTCCCAGTCCAAATTCTCAGCTTGCTCCGTCCAACGGGTCATAATTACAGGGAATCCTACTCCACCCGAATAGGTTATTAAATCTCTCAGCTCAAGTCCAACTTGAAGATTGACCCATTGTTCAGATAACTTCAGAACAGGTCCACATGATCCTTTTCCATCTCCGTTAGGACCATATTTAGAGGCAAGAGGACCACCATGTCCAGGATCAACACAAACCACACTGTATGGCGGAGCTAATGACTTTTCTGACATTGCCAGAAAAATGACCAATATCATGACTATAATCACGCATGTCTTTTTCATTTTCGCACCCCTCACAGTTAAAGCGATTTTTCGAACAAATGTTCACTTTAGTTTTGTAACATATACCTTTCCTGTGTTCTTTCCAGTGAAGGCGATTTTTGTCCCATCCAGTGACCAGACTGGACCAACAGCAACTACATCTGGTATTTCAATGATTTGTAGGTCCGATCCGTTGTCTGCATTTGCTATGTGTATCTTACCTGCAATATCTTCAATTGCCTGTCCGTCCAGGTCAAGGATTTTTGCAGTTACCCGCGTGTATGCAATCTTTTTACTATCCGGGGACCACTTTGGGTCTAAAGAACTCTCTGAAATGTTAGCGGTGTCCACTCCTCCTTTACCAATGTGTATTTCGTTACCATCTAAGTCCACAACTCGCAGTCCAACAAGTATCTTTGTTCCATCCGGAGAGAGTTCAGGAAATGAATACAATTTACCTGTTGTGATTTTCTTTCTTACTGATTTATCAAAGCTTTCAATCCACACATCTCCCTCAATCCCATAAGGAGTAGAGGGGATAATCATCGCTCTCAATTGTTTTAAGGAAGAATCTGGTCTTAGTCTCCCTTGTTTTATCACTTTAAAAAGTGCATCGTCTGAGACCCAAGACTTGCCAGGTGGAAATTGATAGTATCCCACTGTTCCATCTGGCATAAAAATTGGAGCGGAGAAGAAAAAAGGAGAAGCGAGATCCTGTTCACTTTCTACTATCTTTCTCTTTATCCCGTTGAGTGAAATACCTGTCATCCTATTCGAAATTTTTAACAATTTCCCTTTCTCATCTCTCTGGTATTCCGTTTCTTGAAAGAGAAACTCGGTGGAATCTAACCAATGGTAACGATATTCTGTCTTGGGAATTTCGAACAGTTTTTGAACTTCTCCTCTACCATCTGCATTCGCCAGACACAGCCACCCATTGGAGAGAAAAGATAGCTTTGTCCCATCTGGTGACCATTGAGGATCTGCGCCTGTGCCAATCTCAATGACCTCAAATTTTGCTTTCTCTTCTGGTTTCTGGCTCTTGGTGCTCATGGAAAGAGCTATAACCACAATAAGCAAACACCCAAAACCAATAATCAAGTTTTTGGTTCTCATTTCCCCATTCTCCTCATTTAAGGATTCATTTTATATAATAGATACAAATCAAATTTAATCATTTTCAAGAATTATGCAAGCAGATTTAGTATAATATCTATTCTACTTTTATCACATATACCTTTCCGCTTACTGACATACAAACTATTTTAGTTTAAAGACGGAAATCTTATTTGTCCTATCAGTTTGACATGCTATCATTTTCCCATCAGGAGACCAAACAGGATTTGTCTCCATGACATCCGGTGTCTCAATCTGAAATCTCCCAGTTCCGTCTACATTTTTAATAGCCAAATCAAATGCAATTATGTCTTCTCGTTTAGTATCCATTGCCCCATACATGTAAACCACCTTTGATCCATCTGGTGAGAACTTGGCATCCAACCCATCTGAAGTATATATCCACTTCCTATCGCTATTCCCAGTAGTATCATTAACCGGAATTTTCAAATCTGGATCGCTTAGATTGGTTTCGTTTCCTTTGAGATCTATAATGAAGGGACCACTTCCCTCATAAGGATCTTTACCAGGTATCTTTGTCGCAAGTATCTTTTTACCATCAGGCGACATTTCAGGGAAACCGAATCTTTTATTGAATGTTACCCATCTTTTGTATGAACCATCAAGGCTTACCAGCCAGATGTCGCCATACATCACAGAGGTGGTTTCAAACTTTATCCTGGGAATTAGCTGTTTGAGTGCAGAGTCCGGTGGGAGAGATCCCTGTTTTATCACAATGAAAGACTGGGTCTTGTCCGATAGATTGTGTAAATAGTATCCGATAGTGCCATCTGGGAGAAGCATAGGAGGCTCCATCTGGGTCCCTTCCGTTTCGGTTATGGCTGGTTTTTTTTCTCCTTTAAAATTTACAATTCCAATATCTCTTGAGAGTTTGGATGTGCCATAGCCTTCTTGATTCCAGTAGATTATTGAAGAATCACTAATCCACTGGAAATCAATGGCACTCATCGGAGTTATCTTATCTATATTACCTGTTCCATCAGAATTCCGAATACATAACCATCCTCCGCTGATAAAAGCTATCTTCTTGCTATCGGGCGAAAACCGAGGAGTACTACCTTGCCCGATTTCAATAATATCATATCCTCGGATAGTATCCGGAGGATATCCTACTGCTATACTTCTACTTCTTTCGGTAGACGAGTCTAAGCCATGTCCGGTGTCTGTCAAAATGGTTTCAGATTTTGCTTGCTCTTCTGGCTTTTGGCTTCTGGTGCTCATGGAAAGAGCTATAATCACAATAAGCAAACACCCAAAACCAATAATCAAGTTTTTGGTTCTCATTTCCCCATTCTCCTTATTTAGATATTATGCATACAATATTTCTTAAGTTCATTATAAGTTACTTAAAGAATTCTGTCAAGTACTTTTTGAAAGATCTTAATATCTATTAAATCCATAACTTAGAACATATTGCTCCCCATCGAACTTATTCTGGTCTATACAGATAGTCGCGCAGGTCCACCATGACCAGGATCCACTAACATGGTATAAAAAGTCATACTTAAGAATCCAGCGTCGACAAAAATCTGATTTGATTGATAGTTATCAGCTTCACATTTAGCTGAAAATAAACAGACAAACAGAAGCACCATCACAATTACTATTAATGGCGTTTTCATTTTTAGCACCCCTAAGAGTAAATTCAATTTATTGCGTATTTCGATAAACGACTATATTGCCTCTTTCGGTCTGGCAAACAACTGTCCCATCAGAGGATATTCTTGGATTTGACTCCATAACATCAGGAGTATCAATTCTTATGTTAACAGAACCATCAGAACGTAATACTTGAATATCTGATCCAATTGGGTTACCATCATCCTCATTATACTTTGTTCCCCATATCTCAAAAAGGCAAACAATCCATTTGCAGTAAGGCGACCATCTGGCTGAAAGAGAGTTTGTTCCACCTAATACGATCCTGTAGGTAACAGAACCAATGGTCATATCCTCTCCAATGACATCACTAGGATTACCCAGTGGTTGTAAGGATTTGAGCACCCGTAGTGTGTCATCAAATTCGAGTATACACAAACCACTTTTACTGACTAACAATTTTTTACAGCATTGTTGAGTTCCGTTAAAGAATATACCAGGAAAGCAATACTTCTCACTTTCACCACTTTTCGGAGAGACCTTGAAACTATCTGAGCCATCTACTCTTCTAACCCAAACTTCGCCGTAGGCAACAGGTCCTTCTGTTTTTATATCACCGATCCATTGTTTCAAAGGATTGGGTGAACTGCCATTATGAATTATTGTGAAGTACTGATCCCCATACTGCTCCATCCAATAACCAATAGTTCCATCCGGAAGGACAACAGGAGCACTTATATTCTTAGTATCTCCACCGAGGGTTTTTCTAACATTATCAACCGGTGATTCTTTTCCTGCTCGGTCAATCGTGCTGATATCATATATAGTGTTTTTCTCGTCTCCCTTCTGATAATCCCAATATATGAACTTATCTCCGGCATACCTGAACCCAAGAGCGTGTATCTTGCTAATCTTCTTGGGATTTTTGCCTTCTAAATCAACGATGGTTAAGAAGCCATTATTATCTATGTAGGCAATCGTATCGGGGGAAATAAATTCTGGGCATCGTCCTTGGCCTATTACCTGGCCTTGATCATAACCTTTAACAGAAGGCGGGATAGAGCCTGTGTGTTGGCTTTGGGTAATTCTAAAGAAACATGCTACAAGTCCAATGAAAAGACCGAATGCTGACACCAAGTTTTTGCTTCTCATTTCCCCATTCTCCTTATTTAGTATTATGTATACACTATTTCTTGGATTCAGTATAAGTTACTTAAAGAATTATGTCAAGTACTTTTTGAAAGATCTTAATATCCATTAAATCCATAACTTAGAACCTCTTGCTCCCCATCGAACTTATTCTGGTCTATACAGATAGTCGCGCAGGTCCACCGTGACCAGGGTCAATGCAAAGAACCTTTGTATAATGGGCTAACATATTGGTTGTCTCAAACATTAGAATAAAACATATGAAAAGTAAAATGCGGTTTCTCATTTTAAAGCCCTCCTGAATATAAATGAATACTGGTTTCTATATTTATTTAAGGATTATAACAAATACTCTTCCTGTATTTAGGTCTTTACAGGTAATCGCTCTTCCATTGGGTGACCAAGCAGGATACATCTCCACAATATCTGGTGTGTTTGTGAGCTGAGTTCTTCCTGTTCCGTCCGCATTTATGACATATATATCTGATGCCTCGATATCAAACTCACTTTCCACCATCAGAGCATAAGCAACTTGCCTGCTGTTAGGAGACCATTCATAATTGCCGCCAACTCCTTTATCCCGTGTCCAACCCTCATAAACTCCAGCACCTAGTCTAGCAAGCTCATTTCCGTCAAGGTCGAATATGACAGCGTCTGATCGATGATTTATTGCCATAATTTTGGTACCATCGGGAGACAGTATGGGGAAGCTGTATGTTGCATTTCCTTTTGTTACCTTCTTCTTTACAGTTCCGTCAACTCCTTCTAATATAATGGCACCCCAACCTACCCATCCTTCTGTGGTAGTAACTATCATCTGCTTCAACGCATCTTCCGGCTTAAGTTTCCCTTGTTTTATAATGTGAAAGACTTTCTTTCTATCTGAAGGGTTAAGGGGTTCATAGTATCCTAAAGTTCCGTCCGGAAGCCCGGTCAATCCAGAAATGTTTTTGAGCAATTCATTCTTGTTAACCTCCTTCTTTATTAGTTTTTCTTCTCCGTTCATAGATAGTGTTTTGTGTATTACAATCTCTCCGCTGGTGTCTCGTTCAACATCATTAATAGCAAACTGGTTCGTATCCGACCAAGCGAAACCCGCTTGTCCAATCTTGGCAATTTTTTTTACCTCATGTAAGCTATCCACATTGACCACACAAAGCCAACCTTCTGAAACAAAAGCAAGCTTAGATCCATCCGGTGACCATTGGGGTTCCCCGGTGGGTAGATTGTTGGGTTCCCCTCCGGTGTTAATCTCAATGATATCAAATTTCGGAGGTTCTTCTGCTTTTTGGCTTCTGGTTGACATAGCCAAAATAACTGAAATAACAAGTAAACAAAATAGAACAATGAAAAAGGTTCTGGTTCTCATTTCCCCATTCTCCTCATTTAAGGATTCATTTTTATTTAATCGCTATAAACAAATTTAATCACTTTCAGGAATTATGCAAGCAGATTTAGTATAAAATCTATTCTACTTTTATCACATATACCTTTCCGCTGGTTTCATTTCAATCCTCACTTCGTTTTGCTAATCTTCCCGCTCCGCCCCTTTTGGCAATTGTCAATATTATTGTTGAAGGGGCGGAGCGTTTTGGGGCTTCAACCAACTACTTACTTGTCCCGATAAGATTCGGGATCCAGCCTTTGGCGGGTAAAGGAGTAAAAAATGTATTCGTCATCAAACCTCCAACCTTGTCCTCTTCTTTAATTCCACCCTCTCCCATCTAAATCCCTCAATCAAGGTGGGAGAAGGCTCTCTACCCTTTTTTGAAGAAGGAGGTAAAACCATTCTTAAAAACACCAAATGCTATTGCAAACCGTGTGCCTGTTTAAATGAAGCAGCATTCCTTTATGTTAATCCTATGTGCGGATAGGGGATACAAAAGAGGAGATGTAAGATAGGCGAGGAGCGGATATGGAAGAAACAAAAAACCTTTCTCAAAATGAGAAAGGTTTTTGGAAGCGTTCTTTTTAAGTTATTATCTGACTTTTAGTTTGGCGATTCCCAAAATGAGAATGAGAATTCTCAAATTGAGAATTATATATTTAACTCATACAGTTTTATCTTACGATACAAAGTAGCCAATGAAATACCCAGTAACTTGGCGGCTTCGATTTTATCATTTGATGTCTTCATAGCATACAAAATCTCTGCCTTTTCCATCTCTATAAGTTTACCGTCGGTGGTATTATTAATGGCTTTGTCCCATTGATTCAATCCTTCGATTAACCCCGGAACCGAACCGTATCTTCTAAATTCATTTTCCAGCTCCCGTACGTTTCCGGGCCAGTGATATCCATTGAAAAGCTTTAATACGCTGGAATGAATGGTGGAGTAGTCTATCTCTTCTCCTCCAAAATGCTTTTTGAGAAAATGATCAACCAGGAGAGGGATATCGTCTTTTCTTTCTCTCAAAGGCAAAAGAACCAGCTTGATCACGCTTAAGCGGTAATACAAATCTTCCCGGAAATTTCCCAGTTTTACCTGCTTTTCCAAATTCTTGTTGCTGGCGGCTATTACCCGAAAATCCACTCTTCTGGGTTTGGTATCACCTACCTGGGTGAACTGTTTATCCTCAATCGCCCCCAATAGCTTGGCTTGAGTCAAAAGCGGCAAATCCGCGATCTCGTTTAAAAACAGGGTCCCTCCCGCCGCCGCTTCCACCAATCCTTTCTTATCCGTGTTGGCACCGGTGAATGCCCCTTTCTTGTAGCCAAACAGCTCGCTTTCCACCAGGTCTTTGGGAATGGCAGCACAATTGACTATCACAAACGGCCGGTCTTTGAATCGACTTTCAAAATGAATGACCCGGGCTAAGAGGTCCTTACCGGTTCCGGTTTCCCCCTCCAACAGAATGGTATAACCGGAGTCCTTGGCCTGTCTGGCTTTATCTAGAAGAGACAGCATCTCCGGATTTTGGGTGATTATGTCCTTAAATGTAACCTGTAGGGTGATCGAAAAAGCCAACGGAACAAAAGATATCTTCTTTTTAAGATCAAGGGTTTGGTTCAACTCTTTTTCCTCGGATAATTCCCGGAATATTTTCCCGGCTGAATCCAAAAAGAGAAGAGATCTTTCCGGCTCATGGTGTTCAAACAGAAGATGACCCATGGATAGATTCACCATCCCCTGGTGATAGACGGAACCCAGCTCTTTAAACAAATCCTCTGCAATGCCCAAAAACTTCAAGCGAACGAAATATTCAAAGCCATCAGATTTTCCAGCTTCCAGATAAGCCTTACCTAATTCGAACTTCGCTCCGATCTCTTCTAAGATGGAGATACTCTTCTCAAAATTATCTTTGGCTTTACCCTTTTCTTTTTTAGTGGTATAGATCTGCCCCAATGCCCGGGTGAATCGCTCCAATTTCGATTCTCTCTCCTAGAGACTCCGCAACCTTTAATGCCTTTTCGCAGGAGGATAAAGCTTCATCATATTGCTTTTCCGCAATCTGAACTTCAGCTAAAAGACGATAGGTTTGGGAGATGATATCGCCATCCGGAGCTATTTTTTCTCCTATAGCAATTGCTTCCAGATAGTGCTTCCTGGCAATCTCATGGTTCCCTTGGGTAAATTCCAACTCACCAAAAAATTCGTGGTAAATTGCTAACTCACGCACACAGTTATTCTTTTCTACTAAAGCGAAAGATTTTGTGTATGTCTCACTTGATAGCTTAAACTCACGTTTAAGAAAGTAAATATACCCTAATGAAAGTAGTCCTCGACACAAATTAACTTCATCATTTGCTTTTTCATTTAATTCGATATTCCTTAAAAGATTCTCTTCGGCTTCATTCCACTTACCCATCATCAGGAAACGATCACCAAGGTTACCATATAGAATAGCCTTATGAACTATTTGATCTGTCTGGTTGCAATATTCCAAGGCGTCGCTTAGAAATTTTACAGAACGCTGGTAATTCCCCTTCATAGCTTCAATAAATGCTAACTTACTAAGTGTGTTTATAATTCCTTTAAAATTAGATATTCTTCTAAAACCAGTCAAAGCATCCCTTATCTCAGATTCTGCATTTTCTAAATTACCCAGAGAAAGGTGTATTAAACCCAGAACATGTTGTAAATGAGCTATCTTGCTGTCTTCACCTTTGTTTTGGATACTGGAAAAAACCTTCTCTCCAATCTCGAGCGCTTCATTGTAGTTACCCAGGAAATGCAGTACACAAACCTTGTAATAATAGAATTGTGATAGTTCGTGGGAAGGAATTTTATCTAAATGTCGAGAAGACTCAAAATCTCTGATTTCAGCCAGAGCTTCTTTATATTTTTTGCTTTGGAGAAAATGATCGATCTGCTCTAATTTTGATATCAGATCTTTTGCGAAATCAACAGGAGGTGTTTTCATCTTGATCTTCTAATATTGGAATTAGTTTTAGATTCAATATTTTGTTTATCTAAATTCTGCAGAGTTGCGGTTCCTCTACCCGGTACTCTCTCAACGCAGACTAATAGAAAGTGTCCACTAAAATTCGGAATAACTAATATGAGAATATCGTTAAATCGATCCCCATTAAAAGCGCTCAACATAAGCTCCTGGTCTGGTCGCGCTAACAGTTTCCATTTACCATTACCTCCCCCATAACCTGTGGAAGTAAAAAACAGAAGTAAAACAGCACAAACAGCTAGAGTAATAATTTGCTTTCTCATTTTAACCTCGCCTCCTTTGGGGGCGTTTATTAAAGTTCACTTTGAAAAGTGCCAGGAGCACAGGGCTCCTGTCCTAATTTTGTTATAGTATTGGTTTTCGTAGAAACCTCTTCATACCAAATCAGCAAACCCCTATAATGTTATCGACATACCAATAGTGTTTTTACATTAGAAATATAAGGAGCACAATTAGTTTGTCAAGAGAAAATTTTGCTTTTTCCAAGATATGTTGAGCTTATTTCAGGACAAATAGTTGACTATTTGATTATCACGAATTTTCCGACCTGGTTTTCTCCGGTATCCTTGTTCTCCACGCTGAAAAGATAGATCCCCGATACCACCGCCTGGGTGTTGCGGGAAACCAAGTTCCATTCATCCACCGTGGCGGACAAATCACCCGGG
>CAIVRH010000023.1 GCA_903908285.1 uncultured candidate division Zixibacteria bacterium | reverse complement strand
GTAACTCCTGCTTTGCGCCAAACCCTTCCGATTCAATACAAACGTGATCGCCGCTACCAAGGTCGTCTTCCCGTGATCCACATGCCCGATCGTCCCCACGTTCACGTGCGGCTTCGTCCGTACAAATTTCTGTTTGGCCATAACTTTTTACCTCCAGATTTCCTTTTTGTTTTCAAATTTATAATAGCTATGAACTACGAACCACGAACTCCGAGCTACATTTACAAGCCCAGGACCAGGATTGAACTGGTGACCTCATCCTTACCAAGGATGTGCTCTACCAACTGAGCTACCTGGGCAAATTTATATATGGTTGTTAATCCTCATTCAGGAACTTGCGATTTTTCATAACATAATTAAGCCGTAAATAACAAAAACTCTCCCTCTGCGATTTTAATCGCAAGTTCAAATCAATAAAAATCGCCAATTAGCATCACTTGGATGCTAATTTGCAGCGCAGTAAACTTTTAATATACTCATCCACAAAAACTTGTCAAGATATTTTTTACGTTTTTTAAACCATAATCATTTGTTCTTCTTTTGTTGGGGGAAGTGTTAGATCTGCTTTTTGACCATTCATTCTTACTATCTTACCCGGGGTGCCGGTGACAGTGCAATTATCCGGAATGTCCCGCATCACAATAAAGGTATTTGCACCAATCTTAACGTTGTTCCCCACTTTAATGGGGCCTAATAGAATGGCTCCCGTTCCGATGGTCACATTGCTGCCGATGGTGGGATGTCTTTTCCCTTTATGCTTTCCGGTTCCGCCCAAGGTGATATTATGGAACAAAACGCAGTTGTCTCCGATTTCGGCGGTCTCTCCGATGACCACACCGATGCCATGATCGATAAAAAATCCCTTGCCGATCTTTGCTCCCGGATGAATCTCGATGCCGGTAAAAAACCTGGAGATTTGAGAAAGAAGACGTGGGAAAAAAGGTATTCCCAACTTCCAGAGGAAATGATTGAAGCGGTGGACGATGATGGAATGAAGACCTGGATAGAGCAGAAATTCGATATTTCTCACTGCGGGATCATTTCTATAAATTGTTTTTACATCTTCGATGATTGAAATCATTGAAACCTCACTTTTGTTTTAGAATTTTTGGTTTTTGGGGTGTTCTCTCTCTCCTTTGTGGGAAGAGATCCAGAGTGAGGGGGTAATGAGTCCCACCTACTCTTTAAACAAATCTGTGCTTAAATATCTATCTACCAGATCGGGAATAATCACGACCACAAGTTTCCCTTTGCTTACTCTTTTGGCGATCTCTATTGCCGCGAAGACATTCGCTCCCGCAGATATACCGGTAAGAATTCCTTCTTCCTTGGCTAATCTGCGCGATGTAGCCATCGCGTCCTCATTTGACACTTGAATAATTTCATCTACGTTATCTGGCTTATAAACTTGGGGAACAAATCCTGCACCTATGCCCTGAATTTTGTGGGGACCAAGCTTTCCGCCTGAAAGCACGGGAGAATCCTTAGGTTCAACGGCGATATTTAAGTTACTATATTTCTTTTTCAGCACTTCACCCGCACCGGTGATAGTCCCTCCGGTTCCCACTCCGGCTACAAAATAATCCAGCTTCAGATCACCTAAATCCTTGATGATTTCTTGTGCGGTAGTCCTTCGGTGTATTTCCGGGTTGGCGGGGTTCTCGAATTGTTGGGGCTGGAAGTAACCGAACTTTTCCGCAAGTTCCTTTGCCTTCTCTACAGAACCGCCCATACCCTTTGCACCTTCGGTTAAGACTATCTCTGCCCCCAAGAGCTTTAGAATCGCGCGTCTTTCCACGCTCATGGTTTCGGGCATGGTAAAGATGCATTTGTATCCTTTTACCGCTGCCGCCATGGCTAAACCTATACCGGTATTGCCCGAAGTGGGTTCCACTATAGTCATCCCCGGCTTCAAGCGGCCGTCCCTCTCCGCTGCCTCTATCATGGATAACCCGATTCGATCTTTAATCGATCCGCACGGATTGAAGAATTCCAGCTTGGCTAATACGTCTGCATCTTCTTTCCCTACCATTTTGTTTATTCTTACCAGTGGAGTTCTACCGATGGTTTCCAGTATATTTTTATAGATCATGTTTTCCTTTCAACATCAAAGTTGGCAAACTCTATCCTGGTTTTTTGCACACACTTTATCATATGTTTTATCGTCATGAAACCGTTTCTTCTGCATATAAAAAAAGGAGCCCCATCTTAAACGGGACTCCTTTTTCCAGCATTCCCCTTCATCAAAGTTCATGGTCAATATCTTTTTTGAATATATCGGGGCGTATTGCAATACACCCATACCTCACCCCCTATCTCCTCTTCTCCATTTAACGGCGAGGGGTCCACCATAAATGGAACCTCAGGGGAAAAGTGTACTCTTCTCCCCCTTTTAAAGAGAATTGAAGAAGGAAAAGTGTGCTTTTATCCCCCTGACATCGAAGATCCGTAGGAAGAGGGATACAGGGAGTTATAAACAAACAGCCGAACCTCAAATTACGAGATTCGGCTGGTGGTGTCTTGTTTCTATGAACTTAGAATAACTAACATCCGGGTTGTAACCCGCCCTTGAATAGATAATTGATAACAAAGACTACGTCCCCCACGTCTACCTTGGTGTCACAATTGGCGTCCCCGGATTCTAAAGGATCGGGTGTAGGACCGCCTTTATACAGATAGTTCACCAGATAAACCACATCGCCTATGTCAATCACCTGATCTCCGTTGGCATCCCCATATTTGAAAGCGGGAATAGACCGTCCCACCCCGAACCAGCTCATGATATTCCGCATCAAAGTGTAGCTGTTCTTGGGATAAGCTCCGGTTGGCGGAACCATTTCAAAAGCAAAGGCAGAGAAGACCACCTTATAGTTGGATGAGCCTGTATCGGGATAGCGCAATGCCCTAAAGTGAGTTGAGCTTCCAAAATCGGTTTGGGCATCCTTATCCAGCTGCACCCCTCCCCTCGGAATAGCATCGCCTTTGGTGCTGATGCTGTCCAAGAAAATTCCCGCTGCCCTGGCTCCTGGAACGATCCAATCGGAGAAATTGGCAAATGGGTGAACGAACCTGTAAGCCATCCCGTCTGTGATGGTGTCCCCACTCACCCCGTTTATCGTATCTGTGCCCATATCATCCGAATGTCCTGCCACATGCAGGTAATTGATGATGAAATTATTGGGATTGTTGTCCAAAAGGAAATCCTGGCTGGAGAGGAACAACCTTCCTCCATTATCCAGGAAAGTCATCAAGTGAGCCTGGTCGGTGGTGGTCAGGGTCTTCGGGTTAGAAATTGAGCCGTAGTCTGGACCAGTGCTCCATACCACCGCCTGATGGAATTCCAGTGCAGAATCGGTGGGACATCCCTGGCTGGCATAGGTCCATACATCATATTCCAAACCCAAAGAATCCAAAGCCAACAAGAAGTAAGCCTCATAAGAATTCCCGCCATCATCATCCACAAAGAGAATGGGTTTCTGACCGATCCGGACTTTGAATGTATCCGCTGCGGAATAGGAAGCCCAGCCGTTGATCTGGAGTATCATATCCACCTCGTGCCCCTCCGGGCAGCTGCTCAAGGTCTCAAAGCGGTAGGGAGTAAGAGAAGCTCCGTTTCCACCGCTCGGAATATCGGGATAGGAAGCACCGGGGACGGAGATGGTAATATATGGATCAGAGCAGGAAATGGTTGCAGATATTCCCCTTTCCCCTGCACTGCCATTGTTTTTTAAAGTCACGTTCAGATTGCAGGTTTCTCCCGGATCGGGTTTGCCATTATCGTTCCCGCCGATATCATCCACACTCCTCGAATCCACCGCCAGCACCGGGGAATGTGCCAATACGCTGATGTCGTTATAGCTGGCAGATCCGTTGGTGGCTTGAATCTCCAAGTGGAAAGGAATAATCGTCTGGTCGGGTATCTGCCCGGAGACGGAAAAAACGAAAGGATTCAGACACTCAACCGTATCATAATGCGCTATCTCCCCCCAAAATGCGGAATCCCTGGTTATGCTGATAAACGGATTGGATGTGGAAAGGATTCCATATGTGCTGTGCGCGGTGGAATCCCCCCAGTTTTTCAATGGAATGGGCATCTCAATGGTCTCTCCGAATCCCACCAAGCCATCGTTGTTTCCATGGCTGGCTCCCAGGGTGTCATCGTCAATCGAGGGAGCAAGGTGAACCAGGTACACACCAGGGGATATTACCGGAACGGTGGTTTGATAGGGAATTGCATTATGTGCGGTTATGGTCAAACTCACATTGCCCAAAGTGACCGGAACCGGATTTAAAGTTATCTGACCCGAGGAATCGGTTCGACCTACCTCATACACCTCCGTGTCTTTCTTCATACATACCAGTGCGTTTCTTGCCGGTTGGCTATTGAGATTTACCGTGATCTGAAAAGGCATACCGCCAAGTATGACGATATCGGGATGGGTTACCGCTAAATTCTGGGGTAAAGCTGTCAGGATCTCCATGGTTGGGTCACCGAAATATTGCAGCATCTCAAAGGTTATCAGGGTAGTGGTCAAATCGGAACCCCAGGGGTAACCGGAGCCGCCCGTGAGATAATACTTGTCATACATCCAGAACAACCCGAAGTTCTTCACCATCCCCATTCTAAACATGGGATTAGCAACGGGGTGAGTGGATCCGCCGGAGGGATATGAAGGATCGAAATTGGTCCACATGGCATCATATAGTCCTTTACACATCTCGTCATTGGGTCCGCTGTAGCTTACCCGGGTTAGTCCAAACCCCGCCACCGCTCCGCCGTTGGCCTTTCTCTGGAATGCTTCGGAAAAACAAACGTCGTTGACGCCCGTTCCGCTACCCGAAGCATCGGTTTCATTGTCGAAATGTCCGGTTTCACAATTCAAGCTGAAAACTACCGGTAATCTATCCCCGTTGGTCAGAGCATTGATATTAGTAACATGATACGGCGGATCGCCCCAACCCGTGAATTCACCATGGTCCCGGTGATTAAGCAGGAAGATTCCATTGTTTACGGCGTTGGAAATCTGGGTGGCATTTCCGGTCCAAGTTAAACCGGGCGGCAAAGGATCATTATAGTAGTAGTACAAAGGATTGCTTCCCGAGGTTTTGTCGTAACACCTCTCTACACTGTACCCTTGCGAGAGAAGAAAATCTCTTACCACCTCGCTGGTCTTGATGAAAAACCTATCTTCATGTGTATTGAGATCGTCATCCTGGAAATATCCCGCTACCATGGCATTGCTGTAAAATGACGCCGGACTGGTGATGGGATTCCTTTCATACTGAAGTATTTTCCGAACCACCACACCCGCTTGAGAGGCTGAATCCACTGAGATCCTTCCCGTGAAGATATCCGGAAACCAGTCACTGCCCGATACCGTTGCATAGTACAAGTCGGTTCCGGTTTTGTAACTGTCATATGGATGAGTGGTCCGGTAGAAAACCGGAACGAATTCGGCATCTCCCATTAAGAGCACAAAGGAGGGTGGAGGATTCCAGGTATTATAGGCATTCTGGATATAACTTTTGATCGATCCCGTATCCGAGCCGGTTTGGCTGGTGGTTCTCACCCAGGTGGAAATCCCGCATAAATTCTTCCAGGTGGCTAATGATTCCGCCCAGGCTTGAAAATTGGGATGGGTGATGATCAATAGATCGCATCCGTTACCGCTTTTCACATCTATTTGCTCCGGTGTACCCAAAGCCGAATAATTTACCAGAAGATTCTGGTACAAGGGTTCGAAATAAGGAGAACGGTGAGCCGGATCGATGAAAACTCCGGTTCCACCGGGGAAGCTGACCCGGATTTTCATGCTGGAATAAACTTTCAATTCCGCACTTACCGGGTTATATTGCACCGGGTAAACGGTTAAAAGAGAGACTGGACAATCCCGGATTATTTTCGGTTCCTCAATAAATGCCATCCGGTCGGGGTAAAATTCATTTCTCCGGTAAAAGCTTTCGTCCTTGGTGAAAGCCGGTTCCGGGGCACCGGACAAATCCACCGGTTGCTCCTGTACCGGATAGATATTATATCCCGATAGAGTTCTGCTGTCATATTGCAGGATTTCAACTTGCGGTTCCGCTCCCTGGGGAACGGCAATGAACCGCCCCAGAGTCGGAAGCTCCGCCCAACCTATATTATATGTCCTCCCACTGTTGGGGATATTAAGTCTTTGATAGGTGACCCCCTCTTTGCTGATCTCTGCTGAAGCCATGCCGGGAAAGCTTACTTCGAGGATGATCTCGTTGGAGCTTGATGACAGAATGTTAATCCCCGCACTGCTATTGGAGTTTTCCGGCAAATTGGGATCGAAACTGCCTGAGGCAAAATCCACCCAGCCGGTTGCCGCAAAACCAGCCGGAACCGCGAAAAGAATAAAAAGGAATATGGCAAAAATCGGAATCCACCGTTTCATTCCGAGTCTCCTTCTTTAAGGGTTAAGAAAGGCAAGTTTATCATCATCCGGTTGAAAGTAATATCTTAAAACCGCTCACTAACTTAATATAATATCGAATTCCTTTTTGGCAACAGGAATCTTTACCGCCACACCGCAAAAATTTAAACGCCGGCAACTCTTTCCGGGAAAGGAAAAGCCATTCGTTCTAATTGTATTAAATTAAAACAACCTGGGGAAATCTGCAAATGTGGAAAGAGGAATAGAATAGGAGCTTATTCCCAAGCTTTGTCCCTGAAAATCACCTACACGGGGGGGGACCGTGCTTGAATAGATAATTAACCAGGAAAACCACATCTCCCACGTCCGTGAACCCGTCACAATTACCATCCCCGGCTTCAAAGGGAACCGGTCTGTCTCCTTCCCGGTAAAGATAGTTAATCAAATATATGATGTCCCCTATGTCGATCAAACCATTATCGCTGACATCCCCCCGTTGGATATTGACTGCCGAAACATAACCGGTCTTGACCCTGAATTGACCGTCCTCCCCTATGCCCATGGCGGATGCTTGTCCGCCGGAACTGAATGCAATTTCATATTTAATTGTTTTTGATTCCCCTCCCCACCCATCCAGAACATCGGTGACCAGCCTAAATTTCCGAGAAGAACTTTTGATAATCAGCCTCTCCGCACCGCTCTCCCTTTCGGGAATTTTTTCCGGCTGAATTAATACTATCAAAGACTCTTCCCGGCAGGGCGATGCACCCTCAACCGCATAAGCAGTTGCGCCCGGGATCAGATTCACAAGAATTATAACACCGTAAAATATCCGATTGATCCTTGGCATGCTTTCATCCCTTCTGCTATGGTTTCAAAGTAGAACGGAAACCTGGAAGTCACTCATCCTCTACAGTCAGCAGGAGATCAACGCGTTGTCTTCGTATTTTCCGTCTGAATTTTTTTATCCTTTACATTTGCTTCGGGATACAGGTAAGGATCATTTTCACCCGATTTAGTATAATCCAGACGCAAATTTTCAAATCCCTTCCGCTTTGCCACTACCCGATACGAAAACGGGACATTGCTGGTGCCGTTGTGCAACTCTATGACGTCGAAACTATTGACCCCCTTGGACACATAAACTCCGTTACAATCCCCTTCCAGCTGGACAAAGATTTTAATAGGATTGGCCGCATCGATAGTAACCGTCTCTAAAAACAGACTATCCAGCCAGATGTGGACTCTACCGTTTTTTAGCTGAGCTTCGCCGAAATCTTCAAACCAATTTTCCGGCGATTCCTGGCAATATAAGAGGGTCGGTCCCCGGGAGGTTTTTACCACACAGCTCTTGGTTCCCGTTCCCGCCAGCCCGCCTGAATAATAGACCCCGAAATTTGCAGCTCCGCCGCTGGCAGAGCCATATACGCCATAGTTGGTTCCGGATCCGCCGGTTGCATACCCGGCAACTCCGCGATAGTCATGGCTTCCGGTAGCGGCAATCCTCCCTTCCGCTCCCACATAACCTCCTTCAAAATAACCGCCAATACCGTAATAATCTGCGGGAATGCTCTTGCCATAAACCGATATCACGTCAAAACTGCCGGAGCCGATGAATTCCGAATAGACCACCCGGGTAGAGGAGCTCAACTTACTGGAAGTGAAATATCCCGAATAATCCATGCTCGAAGCCACATGCAGTTTGCCGCCGGGACTGGCCGTTCCGATTCCCACACTGCTATCCACCACCAAATTGCCGGTGCCCGGGTCGGAGGTGCCACCTATATGCAGCCCTCCCAGGGCGGTGCCATAATCGGATAAATTTAACTGGTTGAAAGTCGGATTATCGGTCGTTCTGACGTTTTGATCCATGGCATAGAGTTCGTAATCCCCCCAGCCGGTATTGACGGTGCTGGCATAGAAGCTCCCGCCGACGGTGAGCTTGTAAGGAGGGTTGGTCAGCCCGATGCCGATTGAACTGCCGTTTTGATAGATAACCGAATTACCCAGCGTGGAAGAAGCGGCGAATTTGGGAATATAATTGGTCGTACCGCTTCCCCCCACCCCGCCGGATGGTGTCTGCCAGGTCCCAATCCCGGAGGCATCCGAGGTCAGAACCTTTCCGCTGGAAGCATCCGTAGGCATTTTGAAACCCGCGGTTTGGACGGTTCCCGAAACATCCAGTGTCTGGCTGGGACTGGATGTACCAATGCCAATCTTACCATCCGACTTCACCCATATCCTGTCTATGCCATTACTGGCAATCTGGAAGTCGTGGTTGGTCTCCGTCCCGATCTGGGAAAATGTGCTAAGGCTTTTAAATCCGCCTTTAACCCCGGTACTGCTTTCTACTTTGATGGACCCGGTACCATTATTAGAGCGAACATGCAACATAGCCTCCGGGCTGGAGGTGCCGATGCCTACAGAATCGGTATTGGTTTCCAATCTGACTATCCCTCCGTCGTCTATCCAGCCACCACTGCTGGCAGCGGTGAAAGTTATGGTTTTTGCGGAAGTATCGCGGGTAATGGTCATATTGGCACCCTCCACTAAATCGATATCTCCACCCGGATGGTTAATCCCTTCCACACTCACCAGGGCGCCGGTTTGCGATGCCGTTACCTTATGCGGATTGTCCGTTCTCTCCGAATGAGTCTCTCCGATGGTAATGGAGTTACCACTGTCATCCGGAGTAACTGTAATAGCGTTGCCGGGAATCAGATCCACATTGCCCCCCGGATTGAATACGCTGTCAATACCTGTCAGCCCGTTTGAAGTTATATTAAACGCCGTATCTGCAGTGGTTGAATGGAATGCATATCCCACGCTGACCATGGGTTTTAAAGGTCTCATTTCCGGGTCGGATTCAACTCGAATGCCCAGGTATCTGGTGCTCCCGTCAAACACAAAAGCCGGTATGAAATCAGCCTCCCCCAACAGAACGGAAAACACCCCTTCCCTAACCGACACCTGTGATTGGGTCTCGGTCCATATGGCCGGAGAACCCAGAGTATCGGGGTATATGGAAAAGATCATCTGGACGGTGTCATTGACACATCCACCGGCATCTGTCGTAAGTTTACCCTGATAATTTATCCGGTTAGGAACATTCGCTAACAAAACGGTACAAAGAAGTAAACCCATTACCCCCGTTGCAATAACCACCATACATCGGTGCATCATCGAAACACTCCTTATGATTTGAAGGTTGTCTGGTATATCCACCACCCCGATCCACGCTGAAGACATTATAATGGTTATGTTCATATTGTCGACCGGCTGGATAGGATTTTGAATTCTTAGAACTCAAAAGGCTCGCTCCGATTAAAAGATACTTCCCGGATCACGATGAAAGAAAGCTTAAAACTCCGATTGTCTGATGATGCCAGGTTTCAGTGACTGATCCCGGAAGCTGAGAGAACATAAAATGCTGGAACTTATGCCAAACTTTACCGCACCCGGGAAAAAATAACTAAAGAGACCTACAAATCTTCCGCTGCTTAAAACGGAACAAAACTTGAAGTTCCTTTTTTGAAGTTCTTAGGATAAGTTCAGCCTGATATATAATATATAAATTCCTGCTATTTTAGCAACAGGATTTTACTAAAAAAGGTGGCAGATTTCTCCTGGATAAGATACAGACAGCCAAGGGATTATCTCTTTACTCTGGAGATTTGATCCCAAATCGGCTCACTTTCAAACGATAACCATGATCGAAAACAATATAGTTAAACCAGAGCTATCGCATAAAATTGTTTTTGTGTGGATAAAGAGATGGGGCGGCTATTCGGTATAGCAGCCGAAAGGTGGTTAGGTTCTAAGCAAGAGATAAACTTACCGAAGAAGAATTAAAGAATAAGCAGTTGGGAATCAAAGGCTTTAGTAATTATTTAAATGGGTTTCTAAAATGATCTTGTCAAAATAAGAAAATGTATTATTTTATGAACAGCATGATCTTCGGATTATATCCATTTTGAAAGATCCGTCTTACCGGCGGAATGATAGGGAAAGAAGGAAAATCGCACTTTCACCAAAGCTTCCAAAACACGTACTTGCGTGTTTGACTCGATTCCATTTGAAACTATCGCTCAAGTGCGCTTAATATTGGCTGGAATTTTTTCTTGACAAAAAATAACGTGAAAGGAGTATTGTCCGATATAACTAAAAACTCGATGATTTCATGGGAGCGGTAACGTAAAAGTTTACAGTTGTCATCCCCTTATCCAAGGAGAAAAGATGAAAAAATCGTTGTTATTATTGGGGCTGGTTGGGATAAGTTTCATATTCTGCTCATTGATTCATGCAACCAACCGACAAGTATCCCTCCCGGTTACTCTCCATCCCGATTTTTCCGGCGAACTGGTGTCCTACGATCTGGCTGAAAAAGCAGCTTCGGATTTTGCCCGGAGCTTATCCGGCCAAGTCGTTCCCGGACCGGTTCAAACCTATCAGGGAGTAGACGCCGAACCCGCGGTCTATGTGTTCGTCTATTCATTGAAAGATGCCAGCTTTCCGGCCGAATCTCAAATTTTGCAAAAAGTTTCTCAAGGATGGCAGCTATACCAACAAGGAAATAAAGAAAATGATCCGGAGAATATCCGTTCAGCCCGGCAGATGATCACCCAGACGGGAGATTTTCTGACGGTGGTAGTATCCGCCAGAAAGGAATGGGGGCCGGTAGTGGAATACTTCTATGGCCTCCCTCTGCACTATACAGCCAAGGAAAAAACATCGAATGTGGCCCAGGCGGAGTTCTCCTCGGATCGGGTAGATTTGACTCAAGTGGTCTTTGCTTCCCCTTGGGATGTGTGGTTCGAATTCACCTCCGGCAACCGGAAAACATATGTTTCCCCGTTTTACTTTGCTGCAAATTCAGCCGAGGAGGTTTTCGTCTCCTATCGGATTGAATCAAACCCCGGGCAAAAGCAAAAAACAAGTGCGGATTGGGCAAAAATAGAGAACGGGGAAAATATCTTCTATAGTAAAGCTCAATTCCGCATCACCGGCGTTTCCGATTTCGACTGGTCCTATGGCTGTTCTCCCAGCGCAGCTGCGGACGTGTTGGGATACTGGGATGCAAATGGGTATCCTCTTTTGATAGATTATACCTTTAATCGCTACGATCCTTTGGAGGGAGAATGGGATTATAATGTTCCCAACGTTCAACAGCAGCTCTCCTGGGCTATGCATACCGACTCCACCCAGGGTTCGACTTCCATCTCCAACATCGGTACGGGGATCAGAACCGTATGCAATCACCCCGACTATCAAAACAACTATGGATTTACCGATTATACGGATTTCGATCAGAGCTTGAGCTATCTGATAAATGAGCTCAACTTGGGATATCCGGCCGTCTGGAACGTCATTTCTCATCCCACTTATGGGAATCATAGCATGTGTGCCATGGGCTGGGGTCCTCCGGATACCAATTATATCTGCTTGCACGATACCTGGAGCTCTACTCCGGTGGAGGTTGTGGTAAACTGGAACTGGTCAACTACCGCTGAACGCTACACTGTGGGCGTTCGCCCGGGTGCAGCCAGTGCGTATAATTACAATAACATCCACTCCAATAAAGTTTCTATGACCGTCAGTAATTACGGTGCCATAGGAGATGCCTCCGGTCAGGATTTCGTATGGAATGGCATCAATGAGCTTTTTGACGGCTCCCTGATTCTGTCCTGGGTGGCTCCAGGCGATACTTCAATCGCCCTCGACATGTTTAACACCCATGTAAAAGACAGCTGGTATCCCTTCGAAAGCTTGATCATTAAAGATACTACCTTCGGGCAGTTCGGGGCAGCTGCATTTATCGATACCATCGGTCTGGGGGTGGAAGTAAGTCAATATTCCGTCGGATCATCAAATTCTCTTTATGGGGAATTTATCCTTCAGCAGTATTTGATCCGGAACCTTGCCGATACTGCCATACAAGCCTATGTTTCACTCTGCCTGGATTGGGATATCTACGATGCCTACAATAACCTGGGCGGAATGGACCAAACCCACAACTTGGGCTGGCAGATGGATCCCCGGGCGGCTTACAAGAAATATCGTTTTGGAATGCTCAGGATTCCCTTAGATGACAGCGCCTGTTACAGTTTCGTAGGGGTGAGGAATCCGGTATACATCTGGCCCCAGGAGGGATGGAGGTTTGACCAGCTGTGGAATCTGGTCAGCACTTACGGTTGGACCAACTATTCTACGCCCGATACCGATTTCTGCCAAATTATGACTCCAAGAAAGTTAACCCTATCTCCGGATTCTGCTGTGTTGGAGTCTTTCATCATCTTTGGCGTTGATACCACCCAGCATCTGATGAACGCCTCCTGGTGGAAACCGATGCTTAGTTACGCTGGCCTCTATCGGGGAGATTGCAATCAAGACCGGATACTCGACGTGGGTGACGTAGTATATTTGATAAACTACCTGTATAAGTCAGGACTTGCCCCTCTTCCCCTTGCCGATCAGGGAGATGTAAACCACGATGGGTTGGTAGACGTGGCAGATGTCGTTTATCTTTTGAACTATTTGTTTAAATCCGGTATCCCTCCGCAGGATTATCAACGATTTCTACCCCAACCCTGGGGAAGTAAGTTCGCCAGATCCAGTCTGTTCTTAAATCCCATTTGGTAATTGAATTTTATTCTGCGGAACGACAAAAAAACAAGCTTTGGTTTTTGACCAAAGCCTGTTTTTTATATAAGTCATAACAAAACATGCCACGCATATCCCAAGTAGAAATCGAGGAATACCAGGTAACGTAAAAATGCTTCACTACGAACTCCGAACCATGAACTGAATTAATATCCCGCGACCATCCCGCCACAGGCGGGAGACGGGACTCGGAGCCCTAAACAGGAAGGAGGTGATTTTCAATGCAAGCACTGAAAAGATGGGTCAAAGATTTCTTAGAGTCTTATGCCATTATGAGACCTGACTGGGATGAGTGGTGGGAGAATTTCAAGAAATATTACCCTGTTTCCGCTCAGATAATCTACGAATTCAATAGAAAATACCGTCGAAAGCTCTCTCGGGTTGCTCTTATCCAAGATGTAGCGCTGATTTATGGTGAAACCGGTATAAAGCTATTTCAAGACTACTTCAGTAAGAGAGTGTTCGAATTGCGAAAGGATCCTAATTATGCATCGCTTTTCCGTAGGCGAGGATTCCGCAAGAAACAGAAAAAATTGATTGAAACAAACTAAAAAGAAAGCCGAGTCCCTGATTTAGAGGCTCGGCCTGATCTCTGACAACTGAATACTGTTAATTACTTACAGGTTAGCGGTGGACCTAATTTGAAGAGATAGTTGTTTAGGTAAACCACATCACCGATATTAACCATTCCGTCACAATTAGCATCTCCGACAGACAAACAAGGAATCTCCGGACCACTCTTGAAAAGATAGTTTATTAAGAATACTACATCACCAATGTCTACTACACTATCGCCGTTGCAGTTACCACGGTAAATATTAAAGAGAATCGAGACATTGTCACTTTCGGAATTTGTCACAGCCAGGTCCAAATCACCATCTCCATCCAAATCCGAACTAGAAACAGATGAAGGGGTTTCTTCACCATTGAAGACCACCGGGGTCTCAAATGTCCCGTCCCCAATGTTTTTGTAAACATAGATATCGCCAGAGCTACCAGGACATGACAACGCTAGGTCCAGATCACCATCTCCATCCAAATCCGAACAAAATACGGAATTAGCATAATCTCCAGTACTATAGTTAACCTTATCCTGAAACGTTCCATTCCCGTTGTTCTTGAAGATAGAAACACTACCACTGACGTTGGCTACAGCTAAATCTAAATCACCATCTCCATCCAAATCCGCGCAAAACACAGAACGGGGACTAATCTCAGCAGCATAATTAACGGTATCTTGGAATGTGCCATCTCCATTGTTCGTTAAGATGGAAACATTGTTGCTTGAATAATTTCCCACCACTATGTCCATATCTTTGTCTCCATCTAAATCCGCACAGAAAATAGAACGAGGCTCTAAACCGACACCATAGTTGACCGCGGTCTGAAAAGTCCCATTCCCGTTGTTCTTCAAGATTGAGACGTTGTTGCTAGAAACATTTGCCACAGCTAAGTCCAAATCGCCATCCCCATCTAAATCCGCGCAAAAAATAGAATAAGGACCATCTCCACCATCGTAGTTCACTGCCATATCAAATATCCCGTCCCCCTTGTTCTTAAACACGGAAATATTATCGCTATCAGTATTTGCTGTAACTAAGTCTAAATCTGAATCCCTATCCAAGTCGGCACAAGAAACAAAAACGGGATTAGCCCCTGTGTTGTAATCCGCTTTAGGCTGAAAAGTTCCATCTCCGTTGTTCTTCAGTATGGAAACCGTGTTCCTGAGCCCATTCACTACAGCTAAGTCCACATCTCCATCTCCATCCAAATCAGCACAAAAAACACCTAAAGGCCGATCTCCTGTCTCATAGTTGACTGGAGGTATAAAGCATGCGGAACCACCATTAACTTTCGTGGTGAACGACCAGATATAACTGCTTTCCATGGGGATTCCTGTCGATGATTCTATGCCTGTGTTAAGAACTACGGTTACGATTTCACCTTGGTCGAAATCATGGGTTGGATTCAAGGTAGCGGTTTTAGTCAAGATGTCGTATGTAATTGTGCCTCGGTGAAGTCCGGTAGACCATGCATTGACCAGAAAAGTTGATTCGTTGATCGTGGTTTTAAGTACATTAATATCGAAAGTCACAGATATGTTGGTGTTAAAAGGCACATTCAGTTGATTTTGCATGGGTGAGATAGAGACGACGTGAGGAGCATGAAATTGATATGGAAAGCAAAACTGAAAACTTGAAGTGTCAGTTCCTGATCTGGGAAGCTTGGCTTGAGCCGAGCCATACTCGTTATTAACAAAAAAGGCCAAACGGGTGGAGGGTGGCCAGAAGCACGTATCAATGCATATGTTCATGGTATCTTCTAGCTTCATGGTCATAGTTGCCAGAAGAATTCTGCTACCTGCTAGAAACCGCGGATCATTCATCCCTTTAATTACAGTCAACCAAAAATGTGAAGTATTATCTATATCCAAAAAAATATTATCCCATTCCCACCCTTCTCCAACATCATAAAGGTCCATCATCCAATTGTGAACTTGGGGATCTTGGTTGCTGGGAAGGTGTCTAAAGATACTGCGCCATAAACCTGAGGTATTCCACAGAGTTCTATTCCAGTACGTGCTGACACTGCAATACTTCATCGGGTTGGTGTGAGTGTAACATAGAGGAATGGTAAATGCTAGGATTGAATCGTAAGATGCATATATATCGTCAGTGATGTAGATAGGAACTCTAACAAAATATGGTCCAGGATGTGACCAAACACTGTCTGCGACATCAGCAGGCCATGGTTCTATATACATCGTATCACAGTTTCCTCTATCCACACTATCTTCTGGGCAATAACCCCAGGCAGTTGTTGCAGTTAACAGTAATGCTAAAAGGATCAGGAGTTTCCCTCGTTTTCGCGATCTTGCTATATTTGATATGGCTCTAGCCAGGAAAAGTTCATTAAATAGACTGTACATGCTATCCTTCGGTCCTTGGAATGGTTAAAAAGTGCTATTTCATGTTTAATGGTTGTAAGCAAAGTTTTGATTCTTTTATTGAAAAATAGCTCAAATTTCTTAAAAAGCAAGTAGATTCTTGTTAACTAAGGAGTAGTTAGGTATAATAATATTTATGCGACAACGATGGGACAGGATTTTTATTGCCCAGAAATCAATGAAACCACCCATTAAGGCTATTTCTCCATCCTGTTGATCGTCGTCATAAACAATCAACTTCTGAAGGTAACTGACTGGGCTTTTTTAAATAAACCCTTAAAAATAGGAATAAAGGTTAATAAGCAAACAGGAATCCAGGGTGCTAATCTGCACGCACTCCGCCATACCTTCGCCAGCTACCTAATCATGAAAGGCGTCGACTCCCGAACAATCCAAGAATATCTCGGACACTCCTCTCTCCTGATCACAGAGAAGTATTCCCACCTATCGAAAAGCCACAAGCAGGAAGCCATCAACGTGCTCAATTTCAGTAATAAAGTTGAAACAAAACTGAAACAAATTGGGGAAATGGGAAGCTAAGTTGTTGGGAATCAATCAAAAAAATAGCGGGAGACGGGACTCGGACCCGCGACCAACAGCTTGGAAGGCTGTGACTCTACCAACTGAGTTACTCCCGCATATTCATATTCTTCTATCTTTCGGACCCGCGACCATCCCGCCATAGGCGGGAGACTCTACCAACTGAGTTACTCCCGCATATTCATATTCTTCTATCTTTCGGACCCGCGACCATCCCGCCATAGGCGGGTGACTCTACCAACTGAGTTACTCCCGCATATTCATATTCTTCTATCTTTCGGACCCGCGACCATCCCGCCATAGGCGGGAGACTCTACCAACTGAGTTACTCCCGCGCTTTTAGTTATTGGTTCGGGGTTCGTAGTAGGTAGTTCCCCACCCCGTTTAAAAATTGTTTTACCACGAACCATGAACCACGAACTAATAACTGCCTTAAAAATGGAGAGGGAAGGATTCGAACCTTCGAAGGCATCGCCGACAGATTTACAGTCTGTTCCCGTTGGCCACTTGGGTACCTCTCCAATTATTCATCTATATTGATCGGTTATTAATCCAACCTCTGAATTTCTAACTCGAAATTTCCTTTCTCTTATACGCAACCCGAAACTTTTTGTGAATATACGACGTTCAAAACAAAAAGCAAGCAAAATATTCCACTGCCAAGTTAATTTAAAAACCTTGCTTTGAATTCGCAAAGATATATCTTCTTATGGAAACAGGATTCAAGTATTAGAGTTTCTGATGATTCAGGAGAAATGATGCAGGAGTTCACAAAATTAGCAGTCGAGGCGGCTTTGGAGGCAGGGGAGATTATAACCAAGCACTCCGGAATGGATAAAAAGATCGGCTTTAAGGACGATGTGAATTTGGTAACCGAGGTGGACCGCTTGTCGGAGGAAGCGATAATCAAAATAATCCGAAGAGAATTCCCCGATCATGGCATTTTAACCGAGGAGAGTAAGGAAAGAAAGCCTGAATCGGATTTTAAATGGGTGATCGATCCATTGGATGGTACCACCAATTATGCTCACAATCTTCCGGTTTATTGCGTTTCCATCGCCCTGGAAGAAAAAGGGAAGATCATCCTGGGAGTGGTTTACAACCCAAATTTGGACGAGCTTTTTGTCGCAGAAAAAGGAAATGGGGCTTATCTATATAAAGAAAAAGGTATGTCCATAAACAAACGTAAGATTTCTGTTTCCCATGAACATGAATTAGGGAAAAGCCTGTTAGCCACCGGCTTTCCTTATGATATCAGGACCAGCAGAATCAACAATCTGAACCACTTTACTAATTTCTACAAAAAATGCCAGGCGGTAAGGAGGATGGGAGCAGCCGCATTAGACTTATGCTATCTGGCTATGGGAAGATTCGACGGCTTCTGGGAATTGAAACTCTCTCCCTGGGACATGGCAGCAGGTAGCTTGTTGATTACCGAAGCTGGAGGAAAAGTTACCGATTTCTCCGGAGGACCATTCAATATCTATATGAAAGAGATCTTAGCCACCAACGGAAAAATACACCGGCAGATGGTAGATGTTTTGAAGGACAGATAGGGGCTCATTAATCCTGACTTACTGGACTTGTGGATTTCATTTTTTCATTCTTTCAAAGTCCTGGAACTCACCCCTGTGTCCCCTCTCTTAAAAAAGAGAGGGGAAGCGTGACTCGCCGAACGTGGGGGGGCATGGGGGGATTGGGGGGCTTGGGGAACGTGGTTTTCATTTTTTTCATCATCAGAAAGTCCATTCGTAAGGCAGGTTATAGGTTCAAGGATTCGAGAATAAAAGTTCAAAAGTTCAAGAGTTCAAAGGTTCAATAAAGTCAAAAGCATTTATTGTTGAGAGTTCTCCGCCTTCGGCGGAAAAGGTTCAAGGGTTCAAGGTCTAAGGTTAAAGGTGAAAGGTTTAAGGTCATAAAATCAAAATGCAAAGCAATTCTTCGATTCCATGAGAATTTGGGTACATGTAAAAAACATTAGTGCCTCCACCTATTGGGACGGTGTACTTTTCACCACCGAAGTTGTATTGAATTTATATTGGTGGTAAGAGAGAAAAATAGAGAGACCTCACCCCCTTTGATTCCCCCTCTCCACACTTGTGGAGAGGGGGATAATACGGTCAACGGATGGAACAGATTAGAAAAAACGCCCGACACCCTTCGACTATGCTCAGGGTAAACTTTGGTCGGGTGCTACGTGTTCGATATCAGGGGGACAAGAAACCAGATCCCCTGCGCAGACAAATGTCTGCGGCTACAAAAGCCAACCCCCTTGAAAATGGGGGAAATTCGAAAGGGGGGTGGGTCTGTGTGTTTAGAACCCCCTGAATCCCCCTTGTCAGGGGGACTTTCTTTTTTGCCCCCCTGATAAGGGGGGTAGGGGGGTTGGTTATTCCCCCTCCACAATCTTTATCTCCTCTTCGGTTAAGCCATAGAGCTTATACACCAATCCGACTTTGGATCCGTAGGATTGGTCTATCTCCCGCTCAAGTACTTTTACCTTTGCCTGATTATTTTACTCCGCTGACAAGAGGGAATTGAAGAGGTGTATAACTCAGGAGCGCAGGACACCTGACCTATGAACTAAAATAATTCATTACCCCGCAAATGCCTCTCGTAAGACCGACTGCATCAGCATTTCGGACTGGTATTTGCGCTTGGTGACTTGTTTTTCCATTTCGTCGATCACAGCCTTCAGTTTATCTACCCATTCAACAATGGCTTGTTGCTCATCAGATGGCGGAAACGGAATAATTGTATTTTTTAGATTACTTTGAGTTAATTGATTAATAGTCATTGTATTAACTTTATCTAGCAGTCTTCTAAAAATAGGCGACTGTAAAAATATTTCGATGTAACCATTATACCTACTCCTAAAAATTGCCATGAATGCACCAAAAGCCATCGATTCAGATATGTTTTTAATCTGAGCTGCTTTCCCAACCAATGCTTTACTGCCATTTCTGGCGCAAATTAAGATATCTCCTTTTCTAATATATTGGCTTCCGTTAATTTCCATTTTTACTCTGACAAGATTATTTAAATCAATAGTTCCATTTTGGATATTATTGGAGCGGAGCACAGGAATACCAGAATCAGATATGTCATTGGGCGAATAAGTCAACCCTATATTAGTGCTTCCAATTTCCCCCAACCGACACCACGCCCATCCCTCGGGTAGGATAAAGGGTTTTTCGTCATCAGTGATGGGAGAAAGAGGTTTCTCTTTACGTACCTTGACTTCCTTGAGGAGGCTGTCTTTCTCAGCTCGGATTCTCTCAAGGAGCTTTGAGGCGTGATTTTCACCGCTGATCAATTCCGGATTATACTTTTGCCATTTGGCTGTGAGCTTACCTTCAATAGCTTCCTGCAACATGGCCTGACGAAGTTTAGCAAGAAGGGATAACTGATAGTCCATCCCCTTAGAAAACGCTTCATTAATGCCTGTTATGGTCTCTATCTTGCCCCTAAAACTTAGCTGGTGCTCGTACTCAAAATAAGGAAGTCTGTACGCTCCAAAATTTGTCTGGTTAATCGCCAGCTTTGAAGTGCCTGTCGCAGTCTTTTTGACTATATCAGCCCGCAGGAAGTTGAAGAGACGATAGTAGAAGGTCAGGTCGAGTCGCAATCCCTTCTTGGGGGTAAGGATGAAACAAAGGTCGCTGGAGATAAACTTCCCATTCACATAGTGCGTCCTGCCCAGCGAACCAGAGGCCGCCATGGCAAATATTAAAGCCTCACAGTCGTGCGTGAATATTTCATGAGTCTTCCACTCTTCAGCGGCAGTAATAAAGGTGTATTTGCCGGGCGAGCACTTTGAACTTTGCAAAGTCCCTTTTCCGTAATCGAAAAGCTCATCGATTGTCTTCCATTCAGCCATTAACTAAGCTCCTTCTTTAGCTTGTCCAGAAGCTCGTCACTTTTGCGGAATGAATCGTGAAGCATGGAGACAATCTCAGAGCTCGAATAAGATTGTTCTTCTTCAGGTGTGTGCGGATTCTTGATGTCAAGGCTATATCCATTTTCCGCTATCGTTTTAATCGAGACCTTCCACGCCTGCTTATTCTCTTTGCGCTTCTTCCACCACTTTTTAAGTCCGTCAAATTCATTTTTCTGAATGAGCTTCGTTTTACTGTATGCTTTCATTCCTTCAGGAAGTTTATGCTCCCAATACCAGATCTCTTTAGTAGGTTTACCTTTCTCAAAGAAAAGCAAATTGGTGGCAACACTGGCATAGGGCTGAAAAACCGAATTCGGTAAGCGGACAATAGTGTGCAAATTGCAATTCTCCAATAAATGCTGGCGGATGCGCTGTTTTACGCCGTCGCCCATAAGCGAACCGTCCGGAAGAACAATCCCGGCACGCCCACCGTCTCTCAAATACCGAATCATCAGCATCAGGAAAAGATCGGCGCTTTCTGTGGTGCGGAAATTCTGAGGGAAATTTGTTTCAGCACCATCCGTAACAGACGCACCAAACGGTGGATTAGCAAGAATTACATCAACCCGATCCTTATGCCCAATTGAGGTATATTCGCGATTTAAGCTGTCTATATAATCAATATTAGGGACTTCGATATCGTGCAGAATAAGGTTCGTAACGCTTAGCATAAAGGGCAGAGGCTTAAATTCCATCCCGTGGATGGTCTTCTCAAGCTCTTTGAGGTCCTTTACACCCTTAACATCCTGCTTGCGGATGTTCTCAATTGCGCTGGTTAAGAATCCTCCTGTACCGCATGCCGGGTCTAATACTTTTTCGCCCAGTCGCGGGTTAATCATTTCCGTCATAAACTCAGTAAGTGCGCGAGGAGTGTAAAACTCTCCATAATTCCCGGCACTCTGCAGGTCTTTCAGAATCGTTTCGTAGATATCTCCAAAAACGTGACGATCCTCGGAACTGTTGAAATCAATCTGGTTGAGCTGGTTTATGACTTGGCGAAGGATGGTACCGTTCTTCATATAGTTGTTCGTGCCATCAAATATTTCACGAATAATGAGTGCGCGTTTATTACCAGAACTCACATCAAGATTTTTAAGCTTTGGTATTAACGTGCCGTCAACAAATTCTTTAAGATCTTCTCCGGTCATACCTTCATCATCACCCGCCCAGCTCCGCCACTGTAGATATTTTGGTATAGGGGATATGTAGTTGTCGTTTATCAACTTCTGCTGTTTGTCGCTATCGTCCAAAATTTTGAGACTAATCATCCAGCCTAGTTGTTCAATCCGCTGAGCATCACCGGAAACACCGGGGTCTTTGCGCATAATGTTTTGTAATGTCTTGATAATATTACCAATGTTTTTCATTTTTTATGCCGCCGCGTATAGTTCGTTTTCTAATTTTTCAATAACGTGTAAATATTCTTTTTTGCCTCCAAAAATCTGCAAGATTTCTGTCGGAGTGCCTATCTGATCAAACGGGGAAATTCTTAAAACCGATAAATCCTCAATATTCTCAATACCTTCGCTGGCATATTTATCCAACAGAGCATCTATGACGATGCGCGCTTTTTCACCATATTTAGTAAAGTAATTGCGCTTTTTAACCTTCTCTGCTCTCTCCCTGCGAGTAAGCGCGGGCATATCCCAGGCAATATGGCAGATAAGGTCAAAGACATCTAAATCCTTCTTTACTTCAGCCATAAGATTTTCAAAAATTATGCCGTGCGATTCTAGTTCCTCGATAACGGCTTTCTTTTTATAAGTGCTATTCCACTTGGCAAGGAAATCATCAAGGGAGCGAAACTCCTGCAAGATACTCCTTTTTGTGTAATCTTTTAGGCTCTCTGTAATGAGTTTTCCGTTCGCATCCAGATGCTGAACCCGCTCGTTTAGAACCGAAACATCTACACCTGCCACATAAACCTTTGAACGAGGCTCGGATACTATTGAACCGCCCTGGATAATTTCCGGCTGAGTCGGATATTCTTTTGTTTCTTTCTTCTCAAAATCAACAGGCTTACCGGTTTCCGGATCGATGATTTCCTGATCTCCTTCCGGATTAATATCTTGGTCGGTTAGCTCCTCTTCTCCTTTGACCTCTTTGATCATAACCGGGTTGCCATCAAAAGCCGGATCAGCAAAAAGATCGGTCACATTACGAAAATCCATGATGGCGAAAAAGGTTTTGTCATAGTCTTCGTTAATGCGAGTTCCGCGGCCTATAATTTGTTTAAACTCAGTCATCGATTTGATATTTGAATCAAGTGCGATCAATTTGCAGGTCTGCGCATCGACGCCAGTCGTCATTAATTTTGAAGTGGTTGCGATGACGGGATAACGCTCTTCAGGATTTATGAAATTATCCACTTCGCGCTTACCTTCTTCATCATCACCGGTTATTCGCATAATATACTTGTAGTTTTCCAACGCCAAATCCGGGTTCTCATTCGCCAACGCCTGTTTCATGCGCTCGGCGTGCTCAATATCCACACAAAAGACTATCGTTTTGTCAAAACGGTTAGTCTTCCTCAAATACTCCGACACCTTCTTGGCAACAATTTTTGTCCGCTCATCAATCACAAGGTTCTTGTCAAAATCTTTAATGTTGTAAACCCGATCTTCAACCTCGTTGCCATCCTGATCTTTTTTACCTGCTTCGGGACGCCAGCCTTCAAGGTCGGTACTGAGTCCAACCCGTATAACTTTATAGGGAGCCAAAAATCCGTCCTCTATGCCTTGCTTAAGCGTGTAGGTATAAATTGGCTCGCCGAAATATTCAATATTGGAAATTTCTTTTGTTTCCCGTGGAGTTGCCGTAAGCCCGATCTGAGTAGCAGAGCTAAAATACTCCAATATCGCTCTCCAAGCACTATCAGCATCTGCGCTTCCACGATGGCACTCATCTACAACCACAAGATCAAAGAAATCCCGGCTGAATTCTCTATAGGCATCTTTGTCTTCATTGTAATTCGTTAACCCCTGATAAAGGGCAAGGTAAATTTCAAACGCCTTGTCGATCTTTTTCTTTTTGATGACCGTCATACGGTCTTTAAAATGTTTAAAGTCATTTCGCTTGGTTTGATCGATAAGCACATTGCGATCTGCTAAAAAAAGAATCCGCTTCTTCCTTCCATTTTTCCATAGCCGATATATTATCTGAAAAGCGGTATAGGTTTTTCCCGTGCCGGTAGCCATTACCAGTAGAACTCTGTTCTCACCACGTGCTATTGCTTCAACCGTTCTATTTATGGCTATCTGCTGATAGTAACGAGGCGCACGTCCTGAGCCATCAAAAAAGTATTCATAGGAGGCGATCTTTTCCTGCTCAGGGGTTTCAATCTTTTTATATTTCTTGTACATATTCCACAGCTCGGATGGAGAAGGGAAATTGTCTAAAGATATTTCTATTTCAATATCCGCAGAGAATCCAGAAAGATCATGCTGAATAAAACCATCCCCATTTGAACTAAAGGCAACCGGGACATCGAGAAGCTTCGCATAACCTAATGCCTGCTGCAACCCAGCCCCCACGGAATGATTATTATCTTTTGCTTCAATTACAGCGATAGGAATATTCGGTTTTAGATAGAGAATAAAATCAGCACGTTTTCTCTCTCCACGTGCGGTGTTATTGCCTTTGACAAAAATACGCCCGTCAGTGAAAAAAACCTCTTCGCGGATTTGTTTTGTGACATCCCACCCGGACTTTATGAGAGCGGGTAAGATGAATTGCGTGCAAATATCTCGTTCTGACAGTTCTTTTTTATTTGTCATTTTTCGGCTGGTTAAAAATGATAAGTGCCTTGTAGCCTAACATGAAAGTAAATTGTTGCTATTCATACTAAATATTATAATCATTTATGAGATTTTGTCAACTCTTCGTTTGAATTGGTTATTCGATTATACTGCATTGGGAAAGTAAAAGCGGGTCGCATAAATGCGATCGCTACAATTTACCCCACGACCTGAAGGTCGTGGCAATAAATTGAAGCATTATTGTCAGGAGCCGAGGAGCTCATGACATACGGACTTTTTCTCCCTCACTCCCGCCTACGGTGGTTCGCCACAGCTCACCATCCTGAGAAAATCGAAGGACGGGATTTTCAACTTAATCCTCTCCCATCAAGGGAGAGGAGATTCCTCTTCCCTTCCACCGCACGCAATAAAAAAGCGATGGCAACCAGATATCGGCTGCCATCGCTTTTATATTTATCATTAATCCCGGTTGCTTATACGCTTGTATCCTTGGGGGATTCCTCCGTTGAAGCTTCATCTTCCGTTATAGTCGGAGTTAACTCCTCTTTCTTGGCATCTTCGGTTTTTGTTTCGCTAACCGGAGCGACTTGCGGCGCAGGTGCTTCTGCCGGGAGCGGAGTTTCAGTTACCGCTGTTTTAATTTCTCCCTCCAACTGCGGCCGTTGTTCCACAATCTCTTCCACCTTTAGCGTCTTGGTCGGATGCCTGCCTAAGAAATCCTCCAACTCGGTTTTTTCCCTTGTGCGATAATAAGCTTCAACCGACAGAACGATCTTCTTTCCGGGATGATCGAACTCGATCACTTTGAGTGGCAACATATCCCCTTCGTTGAAAGCGTCCGAAGGCTTGGAGATTTCCGGTTTTCCCAGATGGATGGTGGGTACGAATCCCTCTACCTCATCTCCCAAATCCACAATGACCCCCCGGTCCAAAAGACGTAAAATTTTACCGTTGACCTCATTCCCCATGGTAAACTTTCGGGATAGCTCAGGCCAGGGATCGTCCTTGGTTTGCTTGTAACCTAAGGAGATCCTGCGGTTTTCCCGGTCCACGTTCATCACCACCACCTCCACCTTATCCCCCTTCTTCATCACCTCGGAGGGGTGTTGAATCCGCTTGGTCCACGACATATCGGAAATGTGAACCAGCCCGTCGATCCCTTCCTCCAGCTCCACGAAAGAGCCGAAGGCGGTAAGATTTCTCACCTTTCCCGAAACCCGGGTACCGGAGCGGTATTTTTGCTCGATGTTCGCCCAGGGATCAGGCTCGAGCTGTTTTATCCCCAAAGAGATCTTCTCGTTATCTTTGTCGATGGATAAAATCACTGCCTCCACGGTATCACCGATGGCCATCAACCGGGAAGGATGTTTGATATGCTGGGTCCACGACATTTCGGAGATGTGGATCAATCCCTCCACCCCTCTCTCCAACTCCACGAATGCGCCATAATCGGTAAGGGAAACCACTTTTCCTTTGATCTTCTTCCCCACCGGATATCTCTCCTGAATGTTCTCCCAGGGATACGGGGTCAGCTGTTTCATCCCCAAAGAAATCCTGCCGGTATTTTTGTCAAAGTCGATGATCTTGACGTTGATTTTATCTCCCAACGCCACCAACTCGCTGGGATGGCTGATTCTTCCCCACGACATATCGGTGATGTGAAGCAGTCCGTCCACCCCGCCCAAATCGATGAACACTCCAAAATCGGTGATGTTTTTCACTACCCCTTCCCTCACCTGGCTGGTCTCGATCTCCTTTAAAAGCCTTTCCTTCTGCTTTTGTCTCTCCTCTTCTAAAACCGACCTGCGGGAGACTACGATGTTGCGCCGGGCTTTGTTGAGCTTGATCACCTTGAACTGCATGAGTTGCCCCAAGAGGGCATCGAAATCGGGAACCTGCCTTAAGGCAATTTGAGAACCGGGGAGAAAAGCATCCACTCCCATCAGATCCACCACCATCCCGCCTTTGATCCTTCTTAAAATCTTCCCGTCCACCAGCTCGCCCTTGTCGTGTGCATCTTTCACCCGGTCCCAAACCCGTACGAAATCGGCCTTCTGCTTGGACAGGACCAGCTGGCCATCCTGATCTTCGATCGCGTCCAAGTAGACCTCGATCTCATCCCCCACCTTGATGTTTATAGGCTCGGTGAATTCGGCCATGGGAATGATCCCTTCCGACTTGAAGCCCACGTCCACGATCACGTCCTCTTTGGTTACTCCCATCACCCTTCCCTTTACGATCTCACCCTCCTGAATATCACGCAGGGTAGGTTCATACATTTTAAGGAACTGCTCGAATTCCTCCGTGGAATATTCCCTGTCCACAGCCTTGGCCAGATCCCGGAGCAGAGTCGAAACCGGTTTTTCTATCACCACCGGTTGGGATGATTCCAGAGGTACCTGGGGTATCTCCTGGACCGGCTCCTTGACCGCCTCAATCTTTGACTCCGGTGCTATACTCACCACAGCCGGGGCTTTTTCTTTGGCCACAGATGGCGGTTTCTCCGGCCTTCTTTTTGGTGGGAAAGATCGCGGGATAGGTCTTGGTCTTGGAGATATGTCTTCCTTTTCACCTCCTTTTCTCGGAATTCTGGTCGTTCCGCTCTTCTTGTCTATAGAAGCGGGAACGTCTTTTGGTTTTTTCTCTTCAACCATTGAAGTAAATCCTCCTTTATACAGAATTTCCCCGTATGGGGATTATTTCCTTATACGTAACTAATTGTAACTTTTTATACGTTCCACTACTTGTTTTATCAACCAGTCCGGAGTAGAGGTGCCGGCAGTAACTCCCACCGAGTTTATATTCTTAAACCAAAGACGTTGTAATCCCTTCTCTGTCTCCACCTGATGAGTAGGGGTTCCGTATTCCTTGCACAGTTTCGCCAGACGGGAGGTATTGGCAGAGTTATGTCCCCCCACTACGATCATCATATCCACTTTACCGGCCAATCTCGAAGTGGCTTTTTGAGCCCGGGCAGTGGCATGACAGATGGTATTGCATACTTTTAATTCTTCCGTATTTTCAACCAGCCTGCCGATAGCCTGCTTAAAAACATCGATGCTGAGAGTGGTTTGGGCCACCACTCCTAATTTTTTGAACCGATCCATTTTTGATTTCATGCGGGTATGATTAATCACCATTGCCGAATCGTTTACATAACCTACGATACC
This sequence comes from uncultured candidate division Zixibacteria bacterium, assembly GCA_903908285.1. Classification (GTDB taxonomy): domain Bacteria; phylum Zixibacteria; class MSB-5A5; order MSB-5A5; family SM1-73; genus CAIVRH01. The sequence goes on along the minus strand of CAIVRH010000023.1, from coordinate 70,521 downwards.
CTGTACCTCCGGGTGATCCGCCTCCCCCACCACCACCACCTGATATCCCTGATCGTAAAGCAGTTTTGCCTTTCTCTGGGCTTTTCTCACGAAAGGACAAGTAGCATCTACCACCTCTACCGGTTTACCTTTCAACTGCTTTAAAATCTTGGGATGGACCCCATGCGAACGGATAATAAGCGCTCCGGTTTTGATTCCTCTAATATCCTTAATTACATGCACACCTTTATTTTCCAAGTCCTCCACCACTTGAGGATTATGTATAAGAGGACCCAGGGTGTATACCCTTCTATGCTTTATTTCCGCTGCATCGCAGGCGAGCTTGATGGCTCTTTTTACTCCAAAACAAAAGCCTGCTTGTTTTACTACGTAGATTTTCATTTTCAAAAAAATACTCCGGTAATCTAATCAATTTTTTATATAAACCTATCAAAATCTTTCTTTTTCTATTTTTACTTTCAGCTCTCCGATCCGGGACATAATTTCCTGCCCGATGCTTTTGTATCCCTCTTTGTTTTTGGGCACCCCAGTCATCCATTCTTTTGGGATGGGGGCATCAAACGCTATAATCATTCTCTTCCTTTTCAGTAAACCGTTTAACAGATTGCCGGAATTGGAGATATAGGCCGGGACTATTGGCACACCTGCTTCCCTACCGATCATTCCCAACCCCAGCTTGGGTTCTAAAAAGTTTCCATCCCTGCTTCTGGTCCCTTCCGGAAAAAAAAGAAGCGCTTTCCCCTCCTTCAAGAGCCTGACCGCCTGGGTGATCGCTCTCCGGTCAAAAGCTCCCCGGGTAATGGGTATGGCGTTGACTTTTCTAAGTAACTTGCCGAAAAGTGCATTGGAAAAAAGTTCCGCTTTAGCCAAATAGAAAAGTTCACGGGGACAAACCGAGCCGATAAATGGCGGATCGACGTATGCCGCATGATTAGCGGCAATGATCACCCCACCGGTCATGGGTATATGCTTTGCCCCAATCCTTTTGTACCGCCAAAATATTTTCAGCCCGATTCTAACCAGTAAACAAATTATATAATAATGAGTTCTCACATCAACTTCGAATTAAACTTTTGCATCAATTTATATCTTTCTTATCAGCTCCCTTTTGAAATAGCTCGATCACCCGATTCACTTGCTGCTCGATGGTCAGATGAGTAGTATCCACCACCACTGCATTCTTATCCCGAAAAAGCGGGCTGGCTTCTCTTTCCGAATCGAGCTTGTCCCTTCTGGAGAGTTCCGCCTCCTGTTCCTCGATGTTGGAGTTAATTCCCTTCTCTTTTAGTTCCAGAAAACGTCTCCGCGCCCGCTCTCGTAGATCCGCATCCAGATAGACTTTGAACGCTTGAGGGAAAACCACGGTGGTGGTATCCCTCCCCTCTGCCACCAGATCATTTTTCTCCCCCACTTTCTTCTGCATCTCCACCAATATCTTCCTTACCTGCTTGTGCATGGAGACGAACGATACATTTCTGTTCACCCGCGGATTTCTAATCTCTTCCGACACATCTTTTCCATCTAATAAAATTCTATTCACCCCGTCTTTGTTTTCAAAAGCAATCGAAGAATTCTCGGTCAGCTTCTTCAACTCCTCTTCGCCATTTACGTCAACCCCGCGTTCTAAGGCTTTCCAGGTGATAGCGCGATACATGGCTCCGGTGTCCAGATATAGAAACTCAAGCTTTTGTGCCACCAATTTGGCGGTTGTGCTTTTTCCCGAACCGGCCGGTCCATCTATGGCAATTATTCTTTTTTCCATAACATACCCAAGAGATTAAAACTTTGAGCATTTAATATAATCGCTAAACCAGCTTTGAGCAAGTTTGGCAACAAATAAATTTATATAATATTGTCAGAATTGAAATCACCACGGAATGAGTTGGCGGGCAGCTGGTAGAATCAGCTTCTCTTAAGGAAAATGTTTTTAATGGCGGAGATTAATAATTCATCCTGGTGAGGAAAAACGGTTCTTAAATCCAACCCGAATTTCTGATCCTCTATCCGTCCGATGATGGGCAAAGATTGTTCTCTGAAAAGCTGGGCTTGTTGATTAGCCGGGATAAAGGGTTTGTCAACGGATAGTATAACTGTGGACAAACTCTCACCGGGAAGCGATCCTCCACCGATAGTACTGTTACTCCTCTTAATGACAATTTCAATACCCGATTCTTTAAGCTTATCCTTTATTTTCTCCGCCCTGGCTTGTAAAACTTCCCCAGGAGTACCGATCATCTGCCAGACCGGAATTTTCTTTGCGGCTTCGCCTTTTAGATAGTAAAGCAGGATTCTTTCTAATCCCGCCAGGAACATCTTGTCTAATCTCAAAGCCCGATATAAGGGGTGTTTTTTAAGAATATCTATGTATTTTCTTTTTCCCAAAATTATCCCCGCTTGCGGAGCACCCAAAAGCTTGTCTCCGGAAAAACAGATCAAATCCGCACCGGCGGACAGGGCTTCCGTCATGGTAGGTTCATGCGCCAAATGAAAATCCTCGGTGCGGAGAAGAACCCCGCTTCCCATATCCTCGACTACCGGCAGCTTATGCTTCTTCCCCAATTTAACCAAATCGTGGATGCATGGCTTTTCCGTAAAACCGATCATTTTGAAATTGCTCTGGTGAACTTTGAGCAAAAGAGCGGTCCGGCGGGTTATGGCTCTGGCGTAATCGGAGATGGTGGTATGATTTGTGGTTCCCACTTCTTTTAGAGTTGCTCCGCTTAAAGAGAGAATCTCCGGAATCCGAAAACCCCCGCCGATCTGCACTAACTCCCCCCTGGAGACAATCACCTCTTTTTCTTTCGCCATAGCGGTCAGGATCAAAAGCACAGCGCCAGCATTATTATTGACTACCAAAGCGGCTTCGGATAAAGTTAGAAGGCAAAGCAGTTTTTCCACAAAAACCCCTCGTTTGCTCCTTTTACCTTCCCTTAGATCAAACTCCAGGTTGTTATAATTGGCGCATACTTCTTTAATAAAAGATAGAGCGCCCTCGTCTAAGGGTGCCCGGCCCAGGTTGGTATGAAGAATGACTCCGGTGACATTGATCACCGGCTGTAGAGCAGATGAAGTCAGGTCGCGGAGAACATCCTTGGTTTTCCCGATTATTGAGTCAAGAGAAACCGTCTCTTTGCTTTTGGCTATTTCACTCTTTGTCGTCTTTATGGCTTCCCTTATCGCGGATACCACCAGGGTATGAGAGAATTTGTCTATGTCCGCTTGGAGTTCGGAAGATTCCAGGACTTTCTCCACGCTGGGTATCTGTCTTAATTTCTCTTTGACTAATTTTCCACTTGGATTCGGCATCTCTTGTCCTCAATTATTTCACCGATGACTGCACCGGACACCCCTTTGGCAGCCAGAATTTGCAAAAGCTTTTTTTCTTTTTCTTTTGGTAACGAGATGAGCAATCCCCCGGAAGTCTGGGCATCGGAGAGTATCAGTTTCTCTTCTTCCGAAATTTCTTTACTCCAGTCGGTCTTTTCGGCAATAAATTCCAGATTGCTCAAGGTGCCGCCGGGAATAATTTTATCATGTGCCAGCTGGTAAGCGGGCTCGATTATCGGCACATTCGAAAGATGGATTTTTGCTCCTACTTTAGAAGCTTGTAAAAGTTCGCATAGATGCCCCAGAAGACCGAAACCGGTTATGTCCGTACAAGCATTAGCTCCAACATCCAGCATTGATTCAGACGCGTATCTATTCAAAAAAGCCATTATCTTCACCACTTTTTTCACTATATCATCTTCAACCAGATTCCTTTTTATGGCCGTAGTTATGATCCCCGTACCAATGGGTTTGGTCAAAACCAGCGAATCACCAGCTTTCGCACCGGCATTGCTGATTATCCTATCCGGGTGGATCGTCCCCACCACTGCCAACCCATAGATGGGTTCTTTGGTTCTGATAGTATGACCGCCGATTATGGACACTTCCGCTTCCATTGCTTTTTCCGCTCCCCCCTTGAGCATCTCCTCCAAAGCCCATAGAGGCACGCTTTGAGGAGGATAGCCCACGATATTCAGAGCGGTTATCGGCTTTCCTCCCATGGCATAGATGTCACTCAAGGAATTAGCCGCTGAGATAGCGCCAAAATCGTAAGGATCATCCACAATGGGCGGAAAAAAATCCACCGTGTGGACTATGGCTAAATCCTCCCTGATTTTGTAAACTCCGGCATCGTCCACCGAATTGAAACCCACCAACACGTTGGGATCATTTTGCTTGGGCAGATGGCTCAGCACCTGAGCCAGGTCCGCAGGACCGCATTTCGCCGCTCACCCCGAGCTGGTGGCCAAGCTGGTCATTCTGATTTTTTCTTTTGAATCCATATTACTTGTCGCAGAAAACTAAATTTCCATGTATACCCAAAGCTCTTGATTCAGCCTAGAGATGACTTGTGAATTCCTCTGAGGTGATTTTTGCTTGTTTAAGAATTCCTTTGAGTGTACCGATTTTTAACTCGCGATGAAGAGGAACCACACAACCGACCTCTCCTTCTTTTGCCAGCTTTTTTTAAACCACATGACTGCCCCGCTGTCTTGCCAATTGAAACCCGAGTTTTTGCAGAATTTTGATGGCTTCTTCCCCGGATATTTTTCTTAACTCACGCATTTCCTACCACCTCGAACGTGGTAAGTATTGGCTTTCCAATCTTGGTTTGTGGAAATTCCTCTAAGTAAAGTTCCGTCGCCTCTTTGAGGTTGGCTATCGCTTCCTCGACGGTATGACCCTGGCTTACCGTTCCTACTTCCGGGCATTCCGCTACATACATGTCTTCTTCTTTGTGCAGAACTGCGGCGAAAGTTCGCGTAGTCATCCTTCTCTCCTTTCCGAGAAAGGATTGGTTTACCTAATTTTCTGTTACCCCACTCAACTATTAGTGAAACATACAAATATTTTGGCGGAAGGGGTGGGAATCGAACCCACCTCCCCCCGGAGAACCGGAGGGACGACGGATTTGAAGTCCGCAAGGACCACCAGATCCTATCCACTTCCGTCAAATTAAATATACATCAAAATAATAGATTTGCAATTTATTTTGTTTAACTTGCCCAACATAACCGAATCCCGTCATTGCCTCCCCGAATCTTTTACGGTTTCGGCAGTATCTTTTTAAGCAGGGGGATGGTAAACCGGAACTCTTTTTCTCCGTTTATTTCCAAAGTGATGGATTTATGGAATCCGGTTCCCCTTTTATCTCCTTTAAGAGTGATCTCCAACTCCTGCATATCTCCGGATTTGATCGCCATCCGGGAATAATCCAATTCGACCCAATCTTTGGGATAGTCCAAAATATCTACTGTAATTTCCGCTGGGCTTACATTTCTTATCTGGAGTTTCCGTTTATTATCGTTCCCCTCCTCTGGACTGCCGAAATCGACTCGGTACGGTGAAATGGTGACGGGCATGGCATGGGCAAGATTCATCACCAGCTTTCCGCCTACGTAGATTTTGACTTTACCCAGTGAAGTGTCGTTGAAGGCGATGCTGGCGCTTTTGACTTCTTCCCCCTCGTATCTGCCTGCCGCAAAGACAAACTCCATCTCCGCGCTGTCGCCGGGAGCAATCACCCATTTGTTCAAAGGAGCTCTGGCACAGCCGCAGTTGGTCTTGACCTCCGTGATCTTCAAGGTGTCGGTGCTCACGTTTTTAATCGGAAAAACGTGTGAAACCAAGCTCCCTTCGGGAATCCTGCCGAACTCCCAGACTGTCTCAGGCATAAATATCTTCGCTCCCCCGCTATCTGCTGCCACAGGTAACGAAGGGAAGATCAAAGCCATCATTAGGATAGCCCGTTTAAGAATGAACCGGATCCTATTCAACATATCCTCCCAAAATTTCTCTTTTGATCGATATCAGGTCAATCTTCTTTTAAAAATCCTAATCCTAATTTTGTTCTATCCGATTCTAATAGGTTAACAACCCTGCAATTTTCTTTTATCAAATTCTCTATTTCTTTACTACACCTCACATCGGTCAAATGGAATATAATATGAAACATTTGTAATGCAATTTTATTCGCTTTTCTGTGTCTTAATTATAAACCTCAAAATTACTGTTGGTGTTTGCTTCTTGTTTTGTTATATTGATGCAAACTTAAGGAGAATATCGTGCCAAAGGAAAGAAAATATCTTCTGGAGAGAGCGGGACAGGTTGCCATAGTGCAGCTTTATGCGGACGGATTTGAAGAGCTGAGCCTGGAGGAAAAGATAAAAGCTTATTATCTCTGTCAGGCTGCAGTAGCAGGGCGCGATATCGCCTATGACCAGAATCACCGCCACGGTTTGGCTATCCGTAACCTGCTGGAGGAAATCGTAACCCATCCCCGGGGAATAGCTGATGATATCCTGAAGAAAATCGTAAGTTACTTAAAACTCTTCTGGGTGTTCAACGGGAATTACGGCACGAATAACCGGAAGCTCGTTCCCGGCTTCAGCTATTCGGATATTCTATCAGCGGCAAGGATTGCTCTGATCAACGGCGCAAAACTGGACGTAAAAGACGAATCTGAATTGGAGAGGATGCTAGCCGGACTAAAGAGAACCATCTTTGATCTGGATTTTGAGCCGATCCTGGCGAACAAATCCCCCAAACCCGGGGAGGATGTTATTACCGCCAGCGGCAACAATTATTACGAGGGAGTAACCTTAAAGGACCTGGAAAACTTCGAAGAGAAATATCCATTAAATTCGAAAGTGGTTAAACAGGACGGGAAGATAGCTGAATTGGTTTATAGAGCCGGTTCGGAGAAAATTCCGCCCGGCTTATATGCTGAAGATTTGAAGCAGGTGATCGAGCATTTGAAAAAGGCAAGCCTGGTGGCTCAGCCCGGGCAGAAAAAGGTTTTGGAGCATCTCATTCGGTATTTCCAAACCGGTGATCCGGCGGATTTTGAAAAGTACAATATCGCCTGGGTAAAAGACGATCCCACCGTAGAGACCATTAACGGTTTCATCGAAACCTACAACGACGCCCGGGGGACCAAAGGGGGATTTGAGGGGATGGTATGTTTCATCGACCAAAAGATCAATCAGGTTATGAAAGACATTGCTCTTTCGGCGGAATATTTCGAAGAGAAAACCCCCTGGGATGATAAATTTAAGAAGAAAAATATCACCGCTCCGGTGGCCAATGCGGTGACCGTTCTGGTAGGGGTGGGTGGCGAGGGACCCATTCCCCCTTTGGGCATAAACCTCCCCAATGCCCAGAATATCCGGGAAAAATTCGGAAGTAAAAATTTCATTCTCACCAATGTATCCTCCATCATTCACCAACTCCAAGCCGAGAAAGCCACCCGGGAGTTTGCTTTCTCGGAAGAGGAAATCGAGCTGGATGAGAAGTGGGGGGAGAAAGCTGATCTCTTGCAGACCACCCTCCACGAAATCTTGGGACATGGTTCCGGAAAGATAAGCGAAAAACTCACCCGTGACCCGCACGAATACTTAAGAGAATTTTATTCCAGCCTGGAGGAAGCCCGGGCGGATCTTCTGGCTTTGTGGCACATCTTCGATGAGAAATTGATGGAGATAGCCGGCATAGATGAAAAATGCGGGGAGGCGTTATATAATTATTATGCCCGGGCGGATCTGCTTCGGTTAAGGGCTGTAAAAACCGGGGATCGACTGGAAAAAGATCACGCCCTTGCCCGGCACATGATCGTCTCCTATCTCATGGAGAAGATCGGAGCCATTGAGGTTATGGAGAAAGGTGAAAAGGTATATTTGAGGGTTAAAGACATCCGCAGGATGAGACAGGGAATAGGTGAACTTCTGTCTTTGATTATGAGAATTAAAGCGGAAGGTGATTACGAGGAAGGTAAGAGGTTGGTGGAGAAATATGGCATCAAGATAAATACAAAATGGAGAGATCAGGTAATAAAGAGGGCAGAAGCTATTGATCTCCCGGATCATTATGCTTTTGTTATGCCGGAAGTGGAACTGGTCAAAGACAACCAGGGGATAATTATGGATGTGAAAATATCCTATCCTCTGGATTTTACAAAACAGCAGTTAAAGTATTCAGGCAAAATTTGATCTATTCTTCAATAAGGTAGCATTATGGCAACCTCAGTTAAGATCGGCGATTTTATTATTGGCGGGGGAAACAAACTAGCTCTTATCGCAGGTCCCTGTGTGATCGAATCGGAGGACCTAGTTTTGACCACCTGCGAAAGAATAAAGGAAATCACTTCCCGTCACCAAATCCCTTTTATATTCAAAAGCTCATATTCCAAAGCCAACCGGTTGAACATCGATTCCTATTCCGGACCCGGCATGGAGCGTGGATTGCGGATCTTGGAAAAAGTCAAAAAGGAGTTTGATGTCCCCGTTCTAACCGATATTCACCATCCGGATGAAGCTCATCCGGTCTCCCGGGTAGTGGATGTTTTACAAATTCCGGCATTTTTATGCAGGCAAACGGATCTTATCTTGGCTGCCGCCAAAACCGGTAAACCGGTGAATATAAAAAAGGGACAGTTCATGGCGCCGGAGGATATGCTGTCTATAGCTAAGAAAGCTGAATCAACCGGAAATAAGAATATCCTTTTAACCGAACGGGGTACTTTTTTTGGTTATCATAATTTAGTAGTTGACCTGCGATCGCTTTTAATCATGCGGAATCTGGGCTATCCGGTGGTGTTTGATGCCACCCACAGCTTGCAGTTACCCGGTTCTCAAGGGACCTATTCCGGGGGTGCACCCCAGTTTATCATGCCCATGGCACGCGCAGCTGTGGCTTGTGGCAGCGATGCTTTGTTTTTGGAAACCCACCCGGATGTGAGAAATGCTCTATGCGATAAGGATAGTATGCTCCCCTTAGACAAACTGGAAGAGCTTCTCATACAAGTTAAGGGAATTGATGAAGTGATAAGAAAGAGGGAATAGACGTAGGGGCGACCTTTATGGTCGCCCGATGTATTTATATGAGGATGCAATTCCCATCCCAACAAACAATGCCAAAATGGAAAAAAGAAAAGAGCAGATGGAAAAGCTGGCACGGAAGATCAAATTGCTTATCTTGGATGTAGACGGTGTTCTAACCGACAACGGTTTGTATATTGACGATAACGGCGTGGAATCCAAGAAATTTAATATTGCAGATGGAATGGGTATTTGGCTGGCACACCAGGCGGGAATAGAAGTGGCTTTGATATCGGGACGGTCATCCAAAACTACAGAATTTCGGGCTTTTCAATTGAAAATAAAACATATATATTTAGGACAATCAAATAAGTTGGAAGCATACGATCAGATCAAACAAAAGTTAAATATAAAGGATGACCAGATTGCCTATATGGGAGATGATCTGCCGGATATACCGGTTTTAAAGCAGGTGGGATTTCCCATCTGCGTCAGAAATGCTCAACCCTTAGTAAAACGCCATGCCAAATTTATCACAAAAGTTAAAGGGGGTGAAGGGGCGGTGCGGGAAGTGGTGGATTTGATTTTAAAAGCTAAAAAGAAAGATCCATTGGAGTGGATAGAATTATGATAGAAAAAGCCAAAGAGGTGATTCGCAAAGAAGCCAAAGCGGTTGCCGGTCTGGAGAAAAAGATAGACGATCAGTTCAGCCAGGCGGTGGAACTGTGCTTGAAATGCAAGGGCCGGGTGATAGTCACCGGCATTGGCAAATCGGGCATAATCGCCCGCAAGATTGCCGCCACATTGGCTTCCACCGGCACACCTGCATTTTTCCTTCATCCTTCCGAGGGAACCCACGGGGATGTGGGGATGGTGCGGAAGCAGGATGTAGTGATTGCCATCTCCAAAAGCGGAGAAACCGACGAGGTATATATGCTGATTCCTCTCTTCAAAAGAATCGGGGTGCCCATCATCACCCTCACCGGTAACCCCAAATCTCCGCTGGCGGAAAAAAGCGACGTTATAATCGACGTATCGGTGGACGAGGAAGCCTGTCCTTACGATCTGGTCCCCACCTCCAGCACCACCGCCGCTTTGGTGATGGGAGACGCCTTAGCCATCACCCTGTTGGAGGAGCGGAATTTTTCCTCGGAGGATTTCGCCATGCTTCATCCCGGGGGTCAGTTGGGGAAGAAACTGATTTTGAAGGTTTCCGACATCATGCATTCCGGAGAAGAGATACCAAAAGTATCCGAGGAGACCGGGATGAAAGATGTGATCCTGGAGATGACCTCCAAAAGAATGGGAACCACTACGGTGGTTAATCCAAAAGGTGAGCTGGTGGGAATCTTCACCGATGGAGATTTGAGAAGATGGGTAGAAAAAACGGATGACATCTTCTCTTTGAAAGCCAAACAGGTGATGAGCAAAAATCCCAAGACCATCAAAGCAGATGAGCTAGCGGTAAAAGCTTTGAATCTGATGGAATCCTACAGCATCACATCTTTGGTCATTACTAATGGAAAAAAAGAGCCGGTCGGAATAATTCATCTACACGACATTCTGAAGGCGGGGGTAGTGTAGCGAGATCACCCTCTCCCTTGATAGGTGAGGGTAACAACAACTAAATTCAAAATTCAAAGAGAAAAGTTAAAAATTACAATTCAAAAATAAAAATTAGCTAGAGTTTACTGATCCTTCAATTTTGAATTGTAAACTGCAATTTTGCTCAGACGAGCAAGCGTCTGCTTGCTTTTTGAATTTTGAACTTTTCATCATCCTTTTCAAATATCTGCAAAAGTTAAAATTTTACATCCTACCAGATGAAGCCATTAGGAAAACGACTTAAGCATTGGTTTCTGTTCCAGTTCATCACCGCCATTGTTTCCCTTCTTAATTTTCTACCAAGGAATTCCGCAATTGCATTGGGAGGCTTCCTGGGCAGGCTGTCGTATTTCCTGATTGCCGACGCCAGAAGAAAAACTAAAGAGAATTTACATCTGGCTTTTAGCAAAGAAATCGGTGAAAAGCAGCTAAAGGTAATAGCCCGTCAGGTTTTTGTGAATTTGGGAAAAAACGTGGCAGATGCGGTTCGGCTGAAGAATATGAAATGGGAGGATGTGGAAAAAATAACCGAAGTTGAGGGATTGGAATATTTCGATCAAGCTTACCGGGTAGGAAAAGGAGCCATCGGCTTTACCGGACACCTAAGCAACTTTGAGCTGATGGCGGCTTATTTTTCTCTTAGAGGATATAGATTGTCAGTGATTGGGCGAGAAGTATACGATCCCCGGTTGGACCGGCTTTTGGTGAAAAACAGGGAAAGTGTCGGTCTGAAAAATATCCCGTCTTCCGCCGGAGTCAAACCCCTGCTCAAAGCCCTAAGATCGGGAGAATTTCTGGGGATATTGGCCGATCAAGATTCCTCGCGGGTTAGAGGGATATTCGTCAATTTCTTTGGCAGACCCGCCCGTACCCCGGTCGGTCCGGTGCTTTTGGCTTACAAAACCGGTTCTCCCATCGTGCCTATGGCAATTGCGAGGATAGAAAAAAATAGATATAAGATAATTGTTAAACCACCGGTAGAGCTTGTCTTTTCGGACAATCGGGAAAAGAATGTAACCGACACCCTCCAGAGATGTACTGATGTATTGGAATCGATTATCCGGGAATACCCCGACCAGTGGTTATGGATGCACGACAGGTGGAAGAGCAAACCTGAATCGTAGGTCGAGCTGATGAAAGCTGTTCCACATTTTATTACTATAATTCTGGGGTTTGATGAATCAAACCCCTGCAAATTGCTATCTCTTTTCTAAACCAGAATTCCCGTTTAAAATAATCTCTTTCAAAATCCCCACTGGCGGCGCCCCATAACTCAAGAGCTTCTGGTTGAATTCCTTCTGGGAGAATTTGTCCCCCACTTTCTCGCGATAAGCTTTTTCTAAATCCATTATCTCCTGGAATCCCACAAAATAGGTGGATAACTGGGTGGAGGTGAGAACTGCCCGCACCCATTTCCCTTCCGCCTCCGATTGTTCCTGAAACCCCTCCTCCATCATAAACTTCACCGCTTCTTCTTCGGTCATATAACCGGCATGGATTCTGTTATCCAGAATGGCGTTGATGATCGCCCGCAGATACATCTTAAGCTGGGTAAGCTCCATCCGGGGATCACTACTCAAATATCCGGCATTGATCATCATCCTCTCGGCATAAACCGCCCAGCCCTCCACGAACGTGCCGCTGCCGAATATCCTTCTCAGAAGCGAAGGGAACTTATTGTCGTAAAATCCCTGCACGTAATGCCCCGGCATGGCTTCATGCATGCATAGCTCTTTGAGCATATAGCTGTTGTATTCCCGCAGGTAAGATTCCACCTGTTCCTCGGTCCAATCCTCTGGTATCGGTGCAACCCGGAAGAAGGATTTTAAATTTTTGTCCAAAGGTCCCGGAGAATCCAAACCCGCAATGGCAATACCCCGGGAAAATTCCGGTTCCCAATCCACCTCCAACTCATTTATTCCGGTTAGGTCTATTAAGTCTTTTTGTTTTACGAAATCCTCCTGTTCTTTCAAGTCTTGGCGGCAAACCACAAGAAGCTCATCTTTGGTGGGGTGATCCAGGCCAATAGAATCCAATACTTCCTTTATCACCATATTTTCCAAAAGCTGTCCTTCCTGTCCGTGTCTATGTCCGGGAAACATCTGAGCATGCAAGGGTTGGGCCAGTTCAAACATTCTTTCTCTTACGGCAACCATCTCACTCTCCGCTCTTCTTACTATCTCTGCCGGAGAGAAATCAGACTGCAAAGTATATTTCAGCTTCTTCTCGAATAATTCTCTTCCTAATCTAAAATCACCGGTCGACTGGGGTAACAGGTCTTGCTCCAAGTATGCTTGAAAACTCTCCAGCACTTTAACTGCATGGTCCATTGGTTCTAAAAGAGTATCTTTCATCTCCGGAGCCTGCTCCAGCAGTTTGACCAGATCGTTTTTAATCAGATTTATATTCCCCAGGTTCTGCCTGATAGCGGTCTTCGTTTGAATCTCCGGTGGATTCTTAAGATTGTCCTTGGCTTGCTGGACCAAAATGGGTAGACGTTTAAGTCTGGACAATATACTGCTTAATCTGTCTTTCAGCGGGGCAAAATCGCGGGAGATCAAGGAGCTGATTGATCCGCCGATCAGATAAGTGTACATCACCGGACTGTTTTCCCACGGCTTTAAAACCTCTGCCTGTAACAATTGATCGTTGATGGCATTTTGGAGGATCTGGTAATCCACTTGGTTGGTGGGATTAAGTTTTAAGGTATCGATGTAAGTCATCTTCTGCTTGAACAAAGAGAGCCGGATGATCTCTTCCTGGATTGCTTCTTTGGAGCAGTCATCCAGCAGATGGTCGTATTTGTGTTCTCCCACATAAGTCGCCCAAACCGGACTGGCTTGATAAAACCCTTCCAGAAACTCGTTTACCAAAACATTGAAATTTTGATCTTCCATATCTTTCCTCGCACAGTTAGAAAACGATAAAAAAGCCAAAAGTGAAATAACTAATAGAACTATGATTTTTCTCATATTGCAAATTCCCAATGTCGAACCAACTATTCCAAATATCAGTTATGCAATCTGCTTAATCCGTTTCATCTGCTGTGAATGATCTTGCCTCCAATAGTGTCTCTACATCTCCGGAGCGGATCGCCCCCACACAGATCAAAATTAGAAGGTAAATTAAAATGACCCAGAAGTAGAGCATGGTTTTTCAGATTATTCCATCACCACGACCTAAACGTCGTGGCTATAATTTCATTTTCAATTGTTATAATTGCCACGAGCTTTAGCTCGTGGTTTTCTAATCTAATATCTTAAGGGGTTTCAACCCCTTTATAACCTTGTGGGCTAAAGCCCAGAAAAATGTTAGGATTCTCCTCTCCACGACCTGAAGGGCGTGGCAATTGCCCGACTAATACAATCTCTATTTTGTAAATTGCCACGAGCTTTAGCTCGTGGGTATAGAATATAATTTTTTAGGGGTTTCAACCCCTAACCGGATAGAATCGCAAATCCACATCTATTCAAGAACTCTTCGTATTCCTCTGCGAAAGTCTTCGTCCGGTGATGTTCTTCTTGATTTTTGATATACTCTCGAACCTTCTCCACCTTTGATTCACTGACAGAGATGGCAATATATTCATCTTGCCATTCAAACTTACTATGAATGGATTTTTCGGAATTTACCCAATGAGATGACTCTCCTTTGAGAAGTTGTGTCACTTTGGCAATCATCTGATCGGCTTTGAGTGAGATCAGTACATGGACATGGTCAGAAGCACCATTGATTGAATCGAGGAAAATATCTTTCTTGCCTGCATTCTCTTTGATGTGCGTGATAACTTGCTTCCTCAACTCATTCGTTAATATAGGCTCTCGATTCTTTGTTGACCAGATCAGATGAACCCAGACTCTCACAAATAGCATTAATTTATTCTCTAATAGTTTTTGGATTAAAGTTTAGAATTTGCTGAGAAAATTACCACGAGCTTTAGCTCGAGGATTTCGAATCTAATATCTTAAGGGGTTTCAACCTCTTTATAACTTTATGGGCTAAAGCCCAAAGAAATTTTGAGATTCTTCCTCTCCACGACCTGAAGGTCGTGGCAATATAAAAGAGTTTTGAATTTGAAATTGCCACGAGCTTTAGCTCGTGGATATAGTGGCTATTATCCCACATCTCTGCTACTACTTTTTCACTTGCTCCTTTTCATCGCATAACGAAGATGATCTTGACTTGCGATATTTTAAAGCCGCTTTCACCAGATCGCGGAATAAGGGATGGGCTTTGGTAGGTCGGGATTTGAGCTCCGGATGGAATTGTACTGCTACGAACCAGGGATGATCGGTAAGTTCGATTATCTCCACCAACCTTCCATCCGGGGACAGACCGGTTAATTTCATGCCGGCTTTGGTAAGTACATCTCTAAAACGATTATGGAATTCATATCTATGCCGGTGCCGCTCGCTGATCTTCTCTTCACCATATGCTTTATATACCAGGCTGTCTTTTTCTAAAATGCAGGGGTATGCCCCCAGCCGCATGGTGCCGCCCATATCCGTGATCTTCTCCTGATCCGGCATAAGATGAATTACCGGATAAGGGGTGGCTTGATCCACCTCATAGGTATTGGCTTTTTCAAGACTGCATACGTTCCGGGCAAACTCCACCACCGCGCAATGCATTCCCAGACAGATACCCAGATAAGGAACCTTGTTCTCCCTCACATAACGGACCGCTTCGATCTTCCCCTCGATCCCCCTCTCTCCGAATCCGCCCGGAATCAATACTCCGTCGATATCCTCCAAAATTTTACCCGCAGTCTGATGGGTAACCTCCTCCGCATTGATCCATTGCAATTCCACCCTGGCGTCATTTTCCACCCCGGCATGTACAAAGGCTTCGATGATGCTTTTGTATGCATCCTTCAGATGGGTGTATTTACCGCAGATTCCTATTTTCACTTTCTTCTTGGGATTTTTTATCTTCTCCATCATCTTTGCCCAGTCATCCATCGAAAGCTCCCCGCATTTCAAGTCGAGATGTTGGATAATCAGATTGTCCAGTCCCTCCTGGTGGAAGAGGATCGGAACCTCGTAGATGCAATCTACATCGATGGCTTGAATCACTGCCTGGGCCGGAACGTTGCAGAATAGCCCGATCTTCTCCTTGATCTGTTTGGTCAATGGTTGAGCCGTGCGGCAGAGGAGTATGTTGGGCTGAATTCCGATCTCTCTTAACTCTTTGACACTGTGTTGGGTGGGTTTGGTTTTCAGCTCCCCGGCGGATTCTATGAAAGGAACCAGTGTCAGGTGGATGAACAGGGTTCTTTCGGGACCGCATTCCAAGCCCATTTGCCGGATCGATTCCAAAAAGGGGAGGCTTTCGATGTCTCCCACCGTCCCGCCGATCTCTGTGATGACCACATCCACCCCTCCGTTCCTCTCCCCTACTTTTTTGATCCGGTCTTTGATCTCGTTGGTTATGTGCGGGATCACCTGGACGGTGGAACCTAAATATCCCCCCTTCCTTTCCCGGGTAATCACCGCATCGTAGATCTGCCCAGAGGTAAGATTGTTGTCCCTGGTCAGATTTTCGTCGATGAACCGCTCATAATGTCCCAAATCCAGATCCGTCTCCGCCCCGTCGTCCAATACGAATACCTCCCCGTGCTGGAAAGGATTCATGGTGCCCGGATCGACGTTGATATAGGGATCGAATTTCTGGATATTGACCCTCAACCCTCTTTTCTTGAGCAATAAACCGATGGAGGAGGAGGCGATCCCCTTTCCCAGGGATGAGACCACTCCACCGGTTACAAAAATATATTTTACTTTGCCCTTTTGATAATTCACCTCACCACCCCTCCTTTCGGTGATGTTAACTTTTTCAGATCATCCGGTCCGTCGATGCTTTTTATTTTATGCTGGGTCAAAAAGACTTTGATTTTATATCCGTTCTCCAAAATCCGAAGCTGCTCTAATCTCTCCAGTTTTTCTAACGGGGTCTGTTTCCACGAAGCAAACTTCATCAGAAAATCCTTTCTGAATCCGTATATCCCGATATGCTCATAGAACAACGTCTGGTTTAAAATGCCCTGGCTGATCATCCCCGTTTTTTCTTTCTCGTCACCCCGGATATACGGAATAGGATAGCGGGAGAAATACAGGGCATAGTCGTTCTTATCCAGAGTCACTTTGACCACATTGGGATCTTTCCACTTGGCTGGCTCGGTAATCTTTGTGGCTAAAGTCCCCACCCCGATGCCTTTTTCCTTTATCATGGAAGAAACCAGCAAATCGATGATACCCGGTGGAAGATAAACCGAATCACACTGGATGTTGATTACCAGATCATAATTGAGATTTCCCGCCACCTCTGCCACCCGGTCACTTCCGGTATGGTGATTTTTCAAGCTTACGAATGCCTCTCCTCCAAAACCAAACACCCGGTCGGATATCTCGGAAGAATCGGTAACGACTACCAGGCGATCCAGTCGTTTGGACTTGGCTGCATTCTCGTACACATTTTGAATCAAAGGCTTCCCGTGTATCCACCTCAGAGGTTTTCCGGGAAGCCTTTGGGAACCTAATCTGGCAGGAATTATTCCGATAACTCTATCTCTGTTCATCTCCGTCATATAAAATCACTCCCCATAAAAGGGATCTGATTCAATTCGAATTTTACACAACCGCAGATAATATATCAACTAAATTTGTTATATGCTCTAATCTTTTGTAAGGTTATCACAAAATATCATACCCGGTTTTGCTACGATTGAACCGAAGAAAGGATAATTTAATTCTTTCCTTCTGTCAAGATGAAAAACGGATGGAGAAGATAATGGGTTAAGAATGAAGAATAACTAATAATGCAAGAGAGACCAAGACGGTCGGTTGGGATTTTGTAGGAATTCTTTATATGAAGAGGAGTCTGTTTGACAATAATGCTTCTCAAGCACCGGTGGGTGCTTCTCCCTTGCCGGAGAGAAGTTCGCGCATCAGTTCATCGATTTTCTCGATCCGGAAAGGTTTGGCCAGGTAGCCATCGGCACCCTCCTGCATGGCTTTCTGGGTGGGATAGGATGCGGGAAAACCTGTGATTATGACCACCGGAAGCTCGGGAGTAGTTTGCTTGATGTTCTTAAGCAGTGCCATTCCATCCATTTTGGGCATGCGGATATCGGATATCACCAGATCAAAATCCTGAATCTTCAGTTGATTCAGCGCTTGTTCCCCATCCTCCACCCCAATGGGGAAGTAATCCAAACTGCTCAGGACCTCCTGGAGCATGTTGCGCAGCTCGTCATCATCATCTACCACCAGAATCTTTTTGAGCCGATAGGGTGCCTCCTCCGTCCCGGCGAGTTTAATACCTAAAGACTTCTGTATCAATTCCTCGATCTTCCCGATTCTGAAAGGTTTTGCCAGAAAACCGTCCGCCCCGTTTTCTAACGCCTCATCCTTGGTATGAGCATGATCGTAACCGGTGATGATCAAAACTGGCAAAAGCGGATTCTGATTTTTTATATTTTTAAGCAGAGAAAGTCCGTTCAATTTGGGCATTCTCACATCGGTAACCACTAAGTCTATCTTTTCTTTGGCCAGCAAGGATAAAGCCTCCTCTGCACTTTTTGCACCCATAGAAAAGTATCCCAAAGTGGAAAGAGTATCCACCAAAAGCGAGCGGATCCGCTCGTCGTCATCCACCACCAGAATCTTTGGTGCCCCTTTTGTTCTTATCTCTGCTTTCTCTGCAATTTGATCCGTGGGCATAAGCCACCTCTCTTTAACATACCCAATTCAATTATATTATCGTAACATTTTACAATTCCTTGAGTTTTTATTACTTCTGGGAACTGGGGAGATTAAAGACACAAGGTTTTGGACTGGGGTTTGAAACAGTGGAGTGAATTGTAATATGAAGACTACTATGGGATTGGTCTGAGCAATGGAGTTGTTTAAGAGCGGATCAGGCTTAAAAGCTCTTCTTTTTTCCGCTCCAAGGTCTCCCGGCTTTGTGCTTCAATATTGAGGCGCAGCAAAGGTTCGGTATTGGACGGCCGGATATTAAACCACCAATCACCGAAATCGATAGTAAGCCCGTCTAAGTGATCGACTTTGCCCTGGGAATAATGCTTTTCTATTTCTTCCAGCATCCGGGGGATATTTTCCACCCGGCTGTTGATTTCCCCGGAGCGGAAATACGGATCAATCGACTTGATCAAAGCTGAAAGAGGCTGATTTTCCTCGGAGACAAGTTCTAAGCAGACCAAAAGCGCGATCAAACCTGAATCGGCAAACCAGTTGTTACGGAAATAAAAGTGTCCGGAGTGCTCTCCCCCGAAGACCGCGTTGTATTCTTTCATCAAAGGTTTTATCAGCGCATGCCCCACCCGGGTGCGAATCGGCTTTCCTCCCTCTCTTTCTATCACTTCCGGAACGGCTTTGGAGCAGATTAAATTGTAGAGAATGGTCGCCCCTTTTTCTTTTTTCAGAAGATTTTTCGCCACCAGGGCTGTCACCATATCCCCCCCCAGGGGATTGGCTTTCTCGTCCACCAAAAATACTCGATCCGCATCCCCATCAAAGGCAGCGCCTAAATCCGCATTCTCTTTGAGCACTCTTTCCCTCAAAGGAGCGATATTCTGCGGCTCGATCGGGCTGGCTAAGTGATTGGGAAACGATCCGTCTAATTCGAAAAACATCGGTACCACCCGGCAGGATAAATTCGAGAAAAGTTTGGGTATGATCTTACCCGCCATGCCGTTGCCCGCATCCATGACGATCTTGAAGGGCTTGATTTTCCTTTGGTCCACGAAGGAGAGAAGATGATTTACGAATGCATCATCCAAATCTATTCTTTCTATCCTCCCTATTTTCAGGGGAACAGAAAATTTATTCTCCACCACCAGGTTTTTTATCTGGTCTATTCCCGATTCACCGCTCAAAGGAACCGCTTCCTTTTTGCATAGTTTGAACCCGTTATATTGCGGTGGATTGTGTGAAGCGGTGATCATCACCCCCGCATCGTAACCGTACTTGCCCACAGCAAAATACAAACAGTCGGTGGAAACCAAACCTATGTCGACCACCTCCGCTTCGCTTTCAACAATACCCGAAATAAGTGCTTCACACAGATCGGGTGAAGAGAGTCTCATATCCCGTCCCACCGCTATTTTGGTTGGTTTTAGATACTCCACCAGCGCTCTTCCTATTTTGTAGGCGACCTCCTCGTCTAACTGGTCCGGATAAGTTCCTCGTATATCATAAGCTTTGAAAATGCTTTCATCTATTTTAATCATCTCAATTCCTTTGAGGTTTAAGCGAAACGCATCAACATGTTAATCATACCTAATATAACTACAATGCTCTACAATGTCAATCTTCGGAACAAATCGCCTGGTGTTTATCCGTAGAGCGTCAAAAAAATTTCAGAATCTCCCTAAATAGCAAGAGAATGAAATAACAGACATGGTCTGCGGTATGATTGAGGAATTCGACAATATGAACAATCTTGGACCTAATTTGAACGCAGGATTGGAAATGGGGGAATACAAACTAAGAATGAATGACGAACTAGCAATCTGTAATTTACATTTACAGTAAATCTTCGAAGCTACCCGTGCCAGACTTTGACTTTCCTCAAGCAGTTATCGCAGAACTTGGTTCCTTTTTGGTCCACCTCGGTCACGTTGTCGGTAAGGTACATAACGCATTTGGCATTGCGGCAGTTTTCAAAACCCAAAAGATGCCCCAAAAGGCGGACCGATTCCTTGAGCGTCCGGGCATACAGTATTTTTTCCTCATCCAGCATTTCATAATTTTCGCGCTTTAAACGGAACAAAGACACCACCGCGCATTTGCCCGCCGCATCTGCCTCCCCGATCACATAGTTTTTCGTGGGCACATATAAATCCTCATCCACCAGGCCTAACATTTTCTCCTCCGATAAAGACTTCATCAGCTCCAGCTTGCTTAAGATCACGGTAGAATAGTACTGCCCCCTCTGCTGGTTGAATGCTTCCGGAGGAATCTTCGCCCCTTGTAGAATATCCACTCCTATATTAAAGAATGACACCAATTGCGAAGCCAGCTTGTTGACAAAAGAATATTCGATGTCCCCCATAGGGACTACCACTATTTTATTGCGTAATGGATATTTTCTTTGCGTGCCCATGCTTTATAAGTTATGAGGATAGAGTTTCTTAGTACAGATTTAAAATCGAAATCAAAAACTCAATAACTATAGATATACGTAATCGTACGAATTTTTATAAAACTGCAAAAGGCCGGTTTCCTTCCGGGTGCGCTTTGGATTATCTACCCTGCTCGGATTCCGGTAATTCAAGATAGATTCCACCCTCACCATCTATTCTTATATAAAAGTTCCAAACCCGGATGTCAATTGTTATTTTGGTTTTCCCCCGCCCGGTTTAAATAAGTGCTGATTTTCTATGACGAGGGATATTAAGAATTCTGCCTTTCCCCGATGTTCGAAATTAGCAATTTTTAAACTTTGAATTTCAAACTGCAAATTCATATATTGTAATTATGATTGAGCTTAACCAGGTTTCATATAAATACAAGCTGGATGAGAAATCATCTGTCCTGGCTTTGGATCATACCAGCCTGCAGCTTGAAGAAGGTGAGTTCGTCGCTATCATCGGAGCGAACGGGTCCGGCAAAACCACTTTGGCCCGGCTCCTTCCCGCACTGATCCTGCCGGAAAGCGGACAAATTACGATCGATGATCTGGATACCAAAGATAAAAATTCCCAAAAGTTAATTCGCCAGAAAGTGGGTATGGTCTTTCAAAATCCGGATAATCAGATAATTTCCACGTCGGTGGAAAGAGAGATCGCCTTTGGCTTGGAGAATCTGGCATTACCTTATGCAGAAATGAAGAAAAGAGTGGAGTGGGCACTGGAATATTTCCACCTGGGCAAATATAGAAATCACCCGCCGCATAAGCTATCCGGTGGAGAAAAACAAAGGGTGGCATTGGCTGCGGTTTTATGCATGTATCCTAAGTACTTGATCTTGGATGAACCCACCTCGCTTTTGGATCCGAAAGGGAGGAGGGAAATCCTGCATTTGATTCAAGAACTCTCCCGCAAAGGAAATGTGACGGTGATTCATATTACCCAGTTTCCGGAAGAGGCCGCGGCAGCAGACCGGATTTTGGTAATGGAAAGGGGGAAAATAACGTTGGATGGCTCGCCTGTTCGGATATTCAAACAGAAGGAGTCTTTGGAGAAGATCGGACTGGAAGTGCCGTTCACCATGAGAATAGCCTCTGCTTTGAAACAAAAGGGATGGTTCTTGTCCGATGAATGCTTAAACCAGGATGAATTAGTAAGCGGGATCGCTCAGAGTGTCACAACCGGTGAAAAGACTCTGGTTGAATTTACAGCGGACGAGCAAAACATGTCCACAGTCCATAGTCCACAGTCCACAGCCCCTTCTCACCCTTTGATTTCTATTAAGGGGGCGGATTACTTTTACGATCAAGGCCTGCCAACCAAGAAGAAGGCATTGGACGGAATTACCCTGGAAATAAACCGTGGAGAATTCATCGGATTGATCGGGCCGACCGGATCGGGAAAAAGTACTCTGGCACAACACCTAAACGGGTTGCTGGTTCCCGCATCCGGAGAAGTGCGGGTGGACGGGGAGAATTTAAAAGACAAAAGCGTTGACATGAAAAATATAAGGCAGAAAGTGGGTTTGGTATTTCAATTTCCGGAAATGCAATTGTTCGAGGATACGATATATGACGACATCGCTTTTGGTCCGAGGAATTTTGGACTGGTTAAAGAAGAGATAGATGATCGGGTAAAACAAGCCATAAAGCAAGTGGGGTTGGATTTTGATCTATTCGCTTCCCGCTCCCCTTTTTCCCTAAGCGGCGGAGAGCAGAGAAAGGTGGCCATTGCCGGAATATTGGCTTCCAATCCCGAGATTTTGATTCTGGATGAACCGACTTGCGGTTTGGATCCGAAAAGCACTATGGAGATGAAAAAACTTCTGCAGGAATTAAACTCAAATGGAGTGACTATAATCATTATCTCGCATAACATGGATTTGATCGCAGAGTTGGTGCATAAGATTCTCCTGTTGAATGAAGGAAAAGTAGTTTCTTTTTGCGATAAGGAAGCATTCTTTAAAGATACGGAAACGATAAAATCGGTTGGACTTGATTTACCCCAAGTGGTAGAGCTGGTGAAGAAGCTGCGGGAAAAAGGAATCAGAATCAAGAAGGAAATTTTCACCGAGGAAGAGATGTTGGAGTTGTTTGGAACGCAGTGAAACCAAGTTGATTTTTTCAAGTGCCATTCGATTTGACTTGACAATCTTCGGTAAATTTTTTATGGTAAAATCTGTTGATCTTATTTTGATTCAAGGGCTACCTTTTTGCCTAAGCCCTGGCAAGGGTAATCATACCATTTTTCTCATAGGAGGATAACCATGGGGATCCCTTTCGTTAGGACTCATGCCGTAGAGCAGGTCTTTCGACGGAAGCTGGAAGTGGCGGCTATTTTGCTTTTCTGGCTGAGTCTATGTGGCTGCGCTCACCAGTTAGGATTCGTCACCTACTATGATCCGGTCACCTATAAAAACTTAACCGACCTGAAACCCGAAATCCTGGCTCTGTATGACAGTTTTGCAACCGATTCCTTGAATTCCAGCCAGATTGCCGGTCTTCGTCTTAAACTCGCCCAGATGTACGAATATGAATATGGAAAGGGCCAGAAGAATGCGGAAACTTCTGAGCAGATCAAGATCCTCCGGAATCTGTTTGAAAAACATGTGGATGACCGGATGAAAAATGGAAAATGGAGCGCAACCCATTTGAGTAACCAGAAGCAAAACCTGACGGAAGCATTCGACATCGCCATTCAGACCGAGAGAATTAAAAACAAGAATGAATAGGAGGGAACAAGTATGAGTGCATGGGAGGATTGGCTGGACCGATTGAAAGATGACAGCGGCAAACTGGCAAAGGATGAACTCAAGAACTTGGTCAGTGATGCCAAAGCGGATTCGGAGGAGTTCATCCAAAGACAGGGGGAAAAATTGGAGATATACCTAAACCAGCTGGCTATGGGTCTGATAACCAAGGAACAATTTGAAGGATATGTCGGCGATATCCGAGATCTTTCGGTGATGCAAACGCTTAAAATGAAAGTCGAGGCCAGGGCACGAGCACAAAGCCTCGCCAATGGAATTACCAAGCTCATAATTGATAGGCTGCTGGCATTAATCTAAACTTAAGGTATCGGTAACAGATAAATATAAGCATGGAGGAAATCATGTTTTGCAAAGACGATTCGCTCACCTATCTGAATCACTTGGGTTACAATGTAATAAGTCTTCCCAGGGAGAATGTCGAGCCGCTGTTGATCATCGGAGGAAAGAAGAAGAAATTAGAGATATTGGGACCCTTATCCCATTTTGTGGAAGAATCCGCATCCGTTCCTCCAATCAAATATGATCAGACCGCCGGCAAAATTACCAGTAAAAGGACCAGCAAGCTGGATTCACGCTTGGGCATGGATCTGATGAATAAATATCTCTCCGCTATGGGTGCGGCTTCCGGAAAACTGAATGCCGGCTACGAAAAGGCGGTTCAGATCGAGATCGTGTTTGAGAACGTACTCTCCGATTCGGTCTTCATCACGGCCATCGACGATTACCTGTCCTCCGCCAAGCCCAAAACAAACACCCTTCTGATGGAATGCATCAATGAGGAAGGCGAGGCGCATATCATAACCGAAACCATCAAATCCAACTCGTTCGGAGTGATCGCTTACAATTCCAGCCAGCAGGTGCTGGACCTCGACGTTAAGGGAATCCAGAGCCTGTTTGGGGGAACGGGAGGGATAAAAGTCTCCAAGGACGAAACTGCAAAAGTATCTTATCAAGGGAACAAGTTCTTGAAATTCGGCTTCAAGGCAGCTTCTTTTTGGGTGGAGGAGGATGTTCAGGGAAAAGCACATTTTCGGCTGAAGATGGACTCAGATAACCTGGTAATGAAAGGAGCCGGTGGGGAAAAACCGCGGCAGGAGGTTCTGCTGGCACAGAATGAATTGATCGACCTGGATTCTTGGTGAGGGTTTGAAGGGATGGGGATTCAAAGCATCTGGTGATATAGAGAGAAATGATCTGAGAAATACGGGCAATCATTCATCCGATAACTTGACCCCGGGTACACTCTACTCCCTAAACCCTCTTAATGGGAATTACTCGTAAAAAGCATAAAAGGAGGAGGCAATGTTATTTAAAAGCGGGAATCCTTATCGGGGAGGATTGCCCCAGACCGTACGATTGTCTCCCGAGGATTTTACCTTTCAAATATCAAAAACCAACTTAGACTCAATCAACCATGTGGCTAAATGGACTATTCTGGTTTATATGGCAGCGGACTGCAATTTAGCTGAATATTTGTTTGATGACCTGATGGAGATGAAGGCGATCGGCTCTAACCCGGATGTTAACATCTGTGTCCTCTTCGATGGTCCTCTATTAACCGATTCCTTTTTTGCCCGGTTAAACCAAGATACTGAGCTGGAAGACGATTTTATCGCTCGATTTACGGATTTGTGGAGTATCGACCAAAGGGTTTTAAAAGAGATTATCCTCGACCATACCGTCCTTTTCCCGGCAGAAAGGAGACTTTTGATATTATCCGGTCATGGCTTTGGCTGGAAGGGGGTTCTTCAAGATGATTTCACCTGGAGACAATACCTTAAGCGTAATGCCATTTCAATGCCGCCCGGCGATCCCGCCCTCTATTGCCATCAACTTGCGGATCTGGTTAAACAGTCGCTGCCGGAGCTTAAGAAGCGCTTGAATCCGGAAGATAAATACAAGTGGTCTAAGTTCGATATTATGGCTTTGGATGCTTGCAACATGGGCAATCTGGAGGCACTTTCTTCCTGGTATGATTTCACAAAAATACTTATAGCATCAGAGAACCAGGAACCCGGCACCGGTTATCCTTATGATAAAATACTGCAAAAACTAAAAAGCAGTCCCGGTCAAGACTCAGTCCAGCTTGCGGAGCAGTTGGTAAGAGAAACGAAGAGATCCTACGGAAATTCTTCCGAATCCGATACCGATCTTCTTATTACGCAAGTGGCATTTGATTGCAACCGGTTCCCGGATTTTATCAATCTGACGGAGAATTTAGCCAGAGTATTGGCCGCTTACGTCGCCTCAGATGGTGTGGAGAGAATCAAAACCTGCATTGAAGGTACCTATTCCTTTAAGGAAGGTTTTATAGACTTGAAGCTTTTCGCTGGCGGACTTCGGGAGGGAACGTTCCCGGCAGAGGTGAAAAAATCAGCGCAGGCATGGTTGGATTTCTTCGACCGATCCGGATTGTTGGTGGCAAGCGAAGTGCCCGACAATCCCTATCTTCCAAAAGGACTGTCCATTTATTTACCTCCGCCCGAGGAATTCGATGAGAAGTATCTGGAGATCGTAAATTCGCTGCCTCCCGGTCTCCGGCTCTGGACCTGGTTTTTAGCCACTTACTATATTGGACTTTTGGGATCGGATGCATATAAACATCCGTTGGTGTCGACTGTTTTTCGATCGACCGTGGCGATGACTAAGAAGGAAGAAAATCGTCAAGAATAAAATCTGCAGGAACAACTCTGGTGGTCGCCTGAAGTTTTACATACTGTAGGTCGGGTTCCGAAGGATGCCTGACAAATACTAAAAACAGAAAGGAGACATATGGATATAAAAAGTCTTATCACAGAGTTCCAAAATTGGGACTTAAGAAATTTATCAAAATATGCTGACTTATTATCTACAAAAACTGATGATGGTCAGTTTTTTCCTCCTTATATCCCGTTTGTTGGCAAAAACTATGAGGGATACAGAATTCTCATTTATGCCACAGCACAGAATATCCCTTTCAGCCTGAACGAATTATCCCTCAGAGAACTATACTCAAAAAACTTCGATAAACTGGTAGAAAGACTTTATTATTCTTGCCCTGGTTTTGAGAGAAAATATCCAGAAAACGATTTGGACTTTTCTGAAATCGCAATTGCTCCTTATCAAGGAGGGGTTCTGCCTGCTTTGGCTGGTGTATTAATTTATTCTATATCCCAAGAGAAATATTCGACCTTTAACGAAGTACAAGACCATGTTGCAGTTTCAAATTACTACAAATTCTCTCTTCACAAGAAAATAGATATAAATCCTAACCATCTCGAATCACCGGAAAAATATTGGGAACTTAATGATGAACTTGCTTTGAGGGAACTAAAGGAATTAAAACCATCAATTATAATAACATTTCAAGGTCGCCATGTTAGATTTCTCGAAGAACAAGGATTGAAAGTTAAGATTATAAACGATCCGGCTTGGATACTTAGAGGAGGCAGGGGATGTCTCAAACCAACTGGAAATTGGGGTCGAAAACGGTCTGAGATAAGAGACCAAGGAATTGTTCCGCTTGTTGATAATTATGTAAATGACCTTCGAGACTCATACAAAGGAAAAAAGGAAGCAGTAAAAACTTATCTTCTTCACTACCATTTAGATTGGCTGGAAACACTCCAAAAAAATACTTGACAAGAAAGAATCCTTGAATAGATTAGGTACAACCGAAGAGCCTTTTAATCTAGTTCGGCGAAGCTAGAAAAGGTAAAATGAAAATAATACGAATTGAAATAACTACCCTTCCTCAGAAAAACCGAGGAAGGGTATTTTTTTATCTGTGGATTTGGTTGTCAAAAGTTGGCACAATGATATATCCCGTCTCAGGTAAAAAGGAAGATTTTAATCCCCCTTTGTTAAAGGGGGATTTAGGGGGATTAGAGAAATCACAAGGAGGAGCCAATTGCCTAAGAAACAGAAAATCGTATTGGTCATGGATGCCAAAGCGGTGGAAAGAGCATTGATTCGCGTGGCCCATGAGATGGTGGAAAAAAACAAGGGCGCGGAAAATCTGGCAGTCATTGGAATCAAAACCCGGGGAGCATACTTGGCCGAGCGAATCGCCAAGCTGATTGAACAAATCGAAAAAGTAAAAATCCCCGTCGGGCTGATGGACATAACCTTGTACCGGGATGACATCCAGACCAAACTGGAACAGCCTGTGGTTCAAAAAACCGAGGTCTTATTCGATGTGGTGGATAAAGTGATAGTCCTGGTGGACGATGTCTTGTTCACCGGCAGGACCATCCGGGCAGCTTTGGACCAGATAATCGATTTCGGTCGACCGAAAAACATCCAGCTGGCGGTTTTAGTCGACCGGGGACATCGCGAGCTTCCCATCCGCGCAGATTATGTGGGGAAAAACATTCCCACCGCCAAGGATGACCGGGTGAATGTGAAGATAACCGAGGTGGACAAGGAGGACAGTGTGTCCATCATAAAGCAGTGAAGAGTCAAGAGAAAATGGAAAAAGAAGAAATAAAATAAAGCTAATATCGAATGAAGAATAAAGAATGACGGATGAAGAATGATATGGATAGAAAAGCGCTAAATTCCATGAAGAAATTCAAGCGTGAACCGTAAAGTAGAGACTTCCAACCACGAACCACGAACTACGAACCGGTATTTTCGGAGGTGTGATGAAATTACGTAGCAGACATCTCCTCGCCTTGGAGGGGATGAGTAAAGATGAGATAACCTTGATTCTGGATACCGCGGAAACTTTAAAGGAGATTCTGGCACGCCCCATCCGAATCGTTCCCACCTTGAGAGGGGTGGGGGTGGTGAACTTGTTCTACGAGGCTTCCACCCGCACCCGCATCTCCTTTGAGCTGGCAGAGAAACGTCTTTCCGCCGAGGTGGTGAACTTCTCCGCTTCGACCTCCAGCGTCAAAAAAGGGGAGACGTTGAAGGACACGGTTAGAAATATCGAAGCTATGAAGATCGATATGGTGGTGGTTAGGCATCAAGCCTCTGGAGTCCCCTATTTTCTTACTCAGTGTATGAAGGCATCCATCATCAATGCCGGAGATGGAGCCCATGAACATCCCACCCAGGGATTGCTGGACGTTTTCACTGTCAGAGAAAAGTACAAAAGGATCAAAGGCTTAAAAGTCGTGATCGTGGGGGACATAAAACACAGCCGGGTGGCAAGATCGGATATCTGGGGATTCACTGCCTTGGGAGCGGATGTTTCGGTATGCGGTCCCACCACCATGCTCCCACTGGAGATCGAAAAGATGGGGGTGAAAGCATATTCCGATCTGGACCAAGCTTTAGAAGGGGCGGACGTGGTCAATGTTCTAAGGATTCAGTTAGAAAGACAAAGGGGCAGTCTTTTGCCTTCACTCAGGGAGTATTCCAACAAATTTGGAATAACCCGGGATAGACTAAATCGGTTGAATCAGAATTTCACCATCATGCATCCGGGACCTATAAATAGAGGGGTGGAGATCACCCCGGAAGTGGCGGACGGTCCTCACTCGGTGATCTTGGACCAGGTAACCAACGGAGTAGCGGTGAGAATGGCGGTTTTATATCTTTTAAGCGGAGGAGAAGGAAAAGTTGAATAACTACGAGAAGGAAAAAGGAGTGGTTTCGGAATTCGATCTGGCCATCGTAGGTGGCAGAGTGATCGACCCGGAAAGCAAAACCGACCGGATCGCGGATATTTTCATCCGGGATGGAGTGATTAAGAGAATCGAGAAGCCTAAAAGCAAGCTTGGGGCGAAAGAGACCATCGATGCCAAGGAAATGATAGTGGTTCCCGGTCTGATAGACATGCATACCCACCTGAGGGAGCCGGGAAGAGAGGACGAGGAAACCATATATACCGGTTCCTGTGCAGCCGTAGCTGGAGGATTCACCTCGGTCTGCTGTATGCCTAACACCCATCCCCCTATCGATAATCAGGAAACCGTAAAGTTTGTCTACGAGAAAGCAAAACAGGCAAAATGCAAAGTGTATCCGATCGGTTGTATCACCAAAAATCAGATGGGCGAGGAGCTCACCGAGATTTACGATTTGGTCCAGGCCGGGGTGGTGGCGATCTCGGATGACGGAAAACCGGTCTCCGATCCGCAAGTGATGAGAAACGCTTTGGAATATTGCCGGATGTTTGATCTGCCGGTGATCTCTCACTGTGAGGATTTGAATCTTTCCGGCAGCGGAGTTATGCATGAGGGTTTTGTATCTACCAGTCTGGGGATGAGCGGCATACCTTCGGTGGCTGAAGAAATCATGGTGGCGCGGGATATTAAACTGGCTGAATTTACCAAAGCCCACCTTCATATCGCCCACGTTTCCACCGAGGGTTCGGTGGAGCTTATCCGTCAGGCTAAAAAGAGAGGTATAAAAGTCACCTGCGAAGCCACTCCCCACCATTTCTCGTTGACCCACGAGATAATAAGGACATTCGACACCAATGCCAAAGTCAACCCGCCGCTAAGATCGAAGAAAGATGTGGAAGCGATAAAAAAAGGCTTGGCGGACGGGACCATCGATTGCATCGCCACCGACCATGCCCCTCATTCGATTGAGGAAAAAGACGTGGAGTTCGATTTTGCCCCTTGCGGAATGGTGGGTTTGGAGACCGCTTTGGGCTTGGTGGTTACCGAATTAATCGAGAAAAAGATTCTTTCCTGGTCACAAGCCATAGCTAAGCTGACCATAAATCCCGCTAAAATATTGAATCTGAATGGGGGAAGGATTAAGAAAAACTTCCCGGCAGATATCACCATCATCCATCCCAAAACTCTGTGGGTGGTGGATCCGACCAAGTTTCAATCGAAGTCAAAGAATTCACCCTTTGGCAAGAAAAGACTTCGTGGTAAGGTTTTCTGCACCATCGTAGGGGGAGAGGTGAGGAGCAGAGAATAACCTCAAAAGATCTAAATACAGGTATTGAACCTTCACATTATACTTATCCCTCCTGTGGAATATCCCATCCCTCCGGAGTATAGGGTTTTCCTATAAACTCGAAACTCCTTTTTTTGAAATTGACAAGTCCATAAAAGGGTTTATATTAAATACATAAAATTTATCAAGCTCCCAAACGAATTTTGTGATGATCATGCTTTTTTTCAAAACAATCAAACCAACCTTATTTATCTTTCCAACCTTTAGCCAGGAGGTGATGGGGTGGTTTATCTCTAAAGATAAGGGGGGTATAAAGCTTACTAAATTCTTAAACCTTCAAAAAGGGAGAGGAGAGAATGAAAAAGCTTATAGTTTCTTTAGTCTTCTGTGGCTTTTTAGCCATGTTTTGGTGCGGTTTGTTTGTTACACCGGTATCCGCCATTCCTGGAGACATTAATAATAGTGGCACAGTGGAGACCGGTGATATAGTCTACCTGATAAATTATCTTTACAAGAACTCACCCCCTCCTGTCAATCCTATTGATGCTGATGTGGATGGCTCCTCGGGTATCAATATGGGTGATGTAATGCAACTAATCGGTTACTGTTATACCGGGTGCAGTCTTATTCCTTACTCCGGAACCTCCGTAAAGTTAGGCAGTAAAATATTATTGTCTTCAGACTTGATTTCTCCTATGGCTTCCGGCCCTACCGATACCATCAGTGTCAAAATATTGTTGAATGAGGGACCGGATTTAGTGGGGTTCGTGATACCTTTAAGCTATGCCGATCAACCCGGTGAGGTTGAGGTAACTTTAGACAGTGTGAGTTTCTACGGAAGCATAATTCCATCAAGCTGGAATCCGGATCAGAATCTTGTTCGTATCGATAACACGGAGAAGACCGTTCTCATCTCCTCTCGCGCCAATTTTACTGGGATAACACCGATCGATTCCGGAACCACCGGTGTGTTGGCAACCCTATATTTTAATAAGACGGCTAATGGAACCCCTCACTCTCTCTCTATTACCGAAATCCCTCCCTCCCATTCGCTCATGCTCATCAGTGCCTACTGCGCAGACGGCACTCCCCCCTCCCGAAGGATCACTGTCCCTGTTCTCTCTTTGGGGCTGGTGGGTGATGCCAACTGCGACGGGAGAGTCGATATTGGAGATATAGTCTATTCGATCAATTATCTGTTCAGAGGTGGACCGCCTCCCTGTGGATCGTAAGCCCATTGATGTAGCCTTCAGTGTCTAAATATAACAGGCAGGATAAATAATCCCGCCTGTTTTTTTGCACAGAATCCATGATGTAAGACCTCACCTCGATTTCCTCTTCTCTATAAGATGAAGATAGCTAATAGAGATAAAATTTATCCACTTGCTTCAGTAGAAATACCTTTCCAATACATTTAAGAAAAGGAAAAGAATATGTCCTGATCTCAAACTTGATGATAAACAGAAAAGGCATCCTGACCATTCATTTATATTATCTCTCGCTTGGCTATTTTACTCCATCCACAATCCATAACTCCAACCTTTATTCAATTTTATCATTCTGGTTAACAGGGATTTATTATCACTCACCCCAGATTCTTCTAGATGATAACTTACACATAGTGTGTGAGTTAATCAAAAGTAGTTAAATTCTTCTTTTTAAACTTGACAAACTCAGGAACATGTCTATATTATTTTCATAATAATTGATTTAATCCTCAACTGATTTTGTAGATGGTGTTGCTTTCTTTTTAGGAAAACAATTCCAGCAACCAACTAAAGAATAACCCTTAACCAGGAGGTAGAATGGTAAGTTGTCTCTATAATAATGAATGGTTAGATTGAACTGTATTAGATAATCTTTTTACATAAGGAGAGGAGAAAATGAAAAAACTTGCAATTCTTTTGGTTTTCTGTGGCTTTTTTACCATACTCTGGGGTGGCTTTTTTGCTGCACCGGCATCAGCCATTCTCGGAGATGTTAACGCTGATTCAATCGTTAGTGTGGGTGACATAGTTTACCTAATCCAGTACCTGTTTCAGAATGGTAACCCACCCGTCAATCCTATTGATGCTGATGTGGATGGCTCACCCGGTATTAATTTAGGAGATATCACACAGTTGATTGGCCATCTCTACCCTCCTTTTTGTGATTTACTGCCTTATTCCGGAACCTCTGTGAGGGTTGGAAGTGAAATCAGATTCTTTGTCGACCTGATTTATTTTAGTGGGGGCAATAACCATGAAACTACTCAAATCAAGATAATTAAGAATGGCGGACCAGATTTGATGGGCATGGTAATTCCCTTAAGTTACGCCAGCCGACCCAATGAAGTAGATGTGACTTTAGACAGTGTAAGTTTTGCCGGGAGTATAATTCCGACAGATTGGTCCAGATCGGGATCCGTAGATTTTAACATTAGCTGGCCTATGACAGTCTCCATCGATAATGACAATAAGACAGTAATGATCTTGCCTTTTGCAAACGAGTATACAGACACACCACTTGATTCTGGAACCACCGGCCTGGTAGCGACGCTGTACTTCACCAAGCTAGCGGATGGTGATCCTCTCGCTTTATCCGCAACACAGAAACCACCGTCACATTCACTCATGCTTATTAGCTCATATTGCGCCGATACTCTTGGAGGTGTTTCACCCTCGGAAAGGATATTCACCCCCATGCTCTCTTTGGCATTAAATGGTGACGCCAATTGCGATGGTATAATCGATATCGGTGATGTGGTTTACACCATAAACTATCTCTTCAAACATGGTCCTCCTCCTTGCGAATTGTAAGACCATGGTTTTTTAATTAAACACTCTCTTTTTAAAAGAGGCGGGACGAAAACCCCGCCTTTTTCTAACAAGGTGTGATAGTCTGAGTTGCTTCGAGAAGACAATTGATATGTGAATTTCAAAAGGGGATAAAATCGTAGAGTTCGAAGGTGCTCTAAACCGAATAGTTTATGGCTTTTCCCAAATGTATGTTTAATCAGGAAGATCTATTTAGTTTCCAGCTTTCCCACCAAATCTGTAATTCTTTCAATTCCTTTTTCCTTAAGATATCTGTTCAATCCGTTGACGATATTTACCGATGTCTGCGGATCTACGAAATTAGCGGTTCCGATCTGGATCATGCTGGCGCCGGCCAAGAAGAATTCCAGTGCGTCCTGAGTATTCATTATCCCCCCTAAACCGATAACCGGTACTTTTACCGCATTTGCCACCTTCCATACCATAGCCAGCGCCACCGGTTTGATGGCCGGACCGGAAAGCCCGCCGGTGATATTTCCTAAAACCGGCCTTCTCTTCTCTACATCGATGGCCATACCGACCAAGGTGTTGATCAAAGAGATCGCATCCGTCCCCGCTCCCTCCACCGCCTGAGCAATCTCCACGATATCGGTAACATTCGGAGAAAGTTTGGCGATTATAGGAAACCCGCTTATTTCTTTAACCTGTTTTATACAGGTTTGAGCCGATTCACACCTGGCGCCAAAAGCCAATCCCCCTTCTTTAACGTTGGGACAGGAGATATTGATCTCCAGCATGTCGATCCCTTTGCAGGGATTGAGCTTCTTGACCACCTCGACATATTCCTCGATAGTCCTTCCGGCTACGTTCACGATAATCCTGGTCTTCTGCTTCTGCAAAAAAGGAAGCTTTTCCTGGATGAAGCGATCCACTCCTACATTCGTCAGACCGATTGCATTTAGCATACCGGATGGGGTCTCCACGGTTCGGGGAGGAGGGTTTCCCTCCCGGGGGAGTAAAGTTACGGATTTGCATACGATCCCGCCCAATTTGGAAAGATCAATCAAAGCTCCGTATTCCTCTCCATACCCGAAAGTGCCGGATGCCACCAGAACCGGATTGGGAAATTTCACTCCGGCTATGGTTACCGAAAGATCAGGTTTTGGTTTCAAATTCAACTCCTAAAATTACTCCGGACAACCACTCGGGTCACCCTTATGCTATTTTTGAAAAATTTATTTTTTGGGCATCAAACACAGGTCCATCTGCACAAACCCGCTGGTAAGTCCCATCTGATAGTTTTACCACACAGCCCCAACAAGCCCCTACTCCACAAGCCATGTTGGTTTCCAAAGAAACTTGACAGGAAAAACCGTATTCCTTAGCCAGATCAGACATTCTTGCCAGCATCATCTCCGGTCCGCAGGAATAAACGGCTAAGTTCTGATGATCCCGATTTCCACCGATTATATCCTTGAGAAAAGCTTCGGTAACCAGACCCTTACTCCCCAGACTTCCGTCATCTGTAGTTACCAGCAGTTTCACTTTGCTTTTCTTAAATTTCTCTAAGTAGAGCAATTCTCTTTTATTCTTTGCGCCAAAGAGGAAAGTTATCCGACTCGGATCAAATCCTTTTGCCAACATATGGGTGAATAGGAACCATAATGGAGCAATCCCCATTCCGCCGGCTACCAACATTACCTCCTTGCTTTTAGGAGGTAAGATAAAGGAATTACCGATGGGTCCGAGAATATCGAGAACTTCGCCCGGATTTGCTTGGGACAAAAGCTCCGTCCCCTTTCCTACGACCCGGAACAGAATGTCAAACCTGCTTTTGGAAATATCTACGGAGTGGATACTGAACGGCCGACGTAAAAGGGGATTCCCGGTGGAGCCGACCCGGATATGAACGAAATTCCCCGGCTTTGCCCTTTGGGAGATATAAGCAGAGGAAAGGGTAAGTCTAAAGATTTTTTCCTGCAGGATATTTTTGGATAATACTGGAATCGAAAGTTGAGAAAGCATATATCTATTAGCCAAAGGTGGTTCACTGTCCCTGTTGTTGGGTTGGATCAGCGTTATGGTCCGCTGGTTGTTCATCAGGCGATTTAACCTCTACCGGATATAGAAACCACCCCCCCAATGCGGTTGGGTCCATCTTTTGAGTATCAAAGGTGGTGTTCAAAGCTGCCTTCTTAGCCGCTTCATCTATCCACAGATTCCCTAACGAATTAACCACCTCGGCTTCTTTCACCAGCCCGTCAAATCCAATCTGAATCTTCAGCACCACCGTTCCCTTTATGCCGGAAAGGCGTTCTTCTTCCGGATACACAAACACACCCCTTTTGAGTGGTGGATCTGGTGCTTTTGGAAACAGGGGTCCGGAGGTGTCAGCCGCAGCTGTTTGTGTGGTGTCTGCCGTGTCTGCTAAAGCTGGTGTAGTCTGGGGTGGTGGTGGAGGAGGAGGTTGAGCCTTTTGGGCAAGTCCCAATTTAATTTTAGCGTCCTGGGCATATTGGGAATCCGGATACTTGTCGATCACATCTTTATAAGCCAAAATCACGGAACTGTCTTCAGGGTTTAAAAAATGTTCGGTGGTCCAAGCCTTGGCATAGAGAGATTTTGCTGCATAGGGGCTTCGAGGAAACTTCTCGATGATCAGATCGTATAAAGTCAAAGCAGAATAAACATCGTTTTCCTCAAACAGAAGCCTTTCCGACTGCCGGTAGATCTTCTCCGGATTGAGAGTATCCGAAGAATCGGGTTGGGCATATCCTATGGATCCGGTTTCGGATAAAAACTTAAGTGCTATTTTCCCATATTCCGATTGGGGATACTCACTTAAAATTCGGCGATATATCTTCTCTGCTTCAAGGGAGTCCTTTTTAACATTTTCCCAAATCCAGGCAGCCGCGTAAAGGGATTTGGGGGCATATTCGGATTGAGGAAACTTTTCCACTAAAGTCATATACTCATCCAGTGCAGAGTCGGGTTGATTCATCTGTAATAGATATAGTTCAGCCAAAAGAAACAAGGTGATACTGGATTTAGTCGAATCTTCCTGCGATAAATCCTTTTGATATTCCTCGATTTTGGAGATATTGGCACTCCGGGTCAAAGCCTCCTTGGCGATGGGGGAATTTGCATTTTCACTCTTGCAGGTTTCAAACATCTTTTTGGCTTCCGCCAAGTCTCCGAATTTCTCCTGATATATCCTGCCCAACTGAAAATAAGCATTGGCGGATGCCTCGGTTCTGGGATAAGTCTCGGTAACCTGGGTATACCATCTCATAGCCAGGGACAATTCGTCCAGAAAATTATATCCCTCTGCCATCTTTAAACTAACATCGGCAAGCTTGCTGCTGAATTTTTTGTCCTGGGAAAGCGCTACATATATATCCATACCTTTCTGATATT
The DNA here is from genome assembly GCA_903908285.1 of uncultured candidate division Zixibacteria bacterium. Lineage (GTDB taxonomy): Bacteria > Zixibacteria > MSB-5A5 > MSB-5A5 > SM1-73 > CAIVRH01. The sequence continues at coordinate 34,116 of CAIVRH010000023.1, read as the reverse complement.
CGCTCAACCAGTAACAACATTCTCCCACTTTGAATTTGGAATCGAACAAAAGATCCTTAGAGGGATCACGCTTCTCCACCTGGGCAAAAGCCTCCTGCGCTTTAAGATAATCTTTTTTTGCCAAGAAACATTCTCCGATGCGAAACTGAGTGACTGCAGAGAGAGTATCCGGATCAAATTCGTTTAACGTTTTCTCATAATTGGTTATAGCATCTTCATATTCTTCTTTTTTGAATTGCATCTCGCCGATCCAAAAGGAAGCCTGACCTTTTCTTTTTTTGTCCGTCTTCTTCGAATCCAAAAGCTCGCTCAAAGAGCTTATCGCTTCATCTTCTTCTCCTAAGTTGTATTGACACATACTGATATAATATCTCGAATCATCTATGAATTTACTTTTAGGGAAGCTTTGAGTTAACTCTTCGAATTTCCTTTTGGCTTTGACGTCTTCCCCCATATTGAAGTAGGCTCTTCCGATAAGAAACAAAGCGTCATCGGCCCATTTGCTTTTGGGATAGAAGGTCAAAACCTTGGAAGCTTTCTTTATGGCACTCTCATATTGCGCGCTGCCCGCGCTTTGCCGATTAGTCGCCGAAGCGCCTTTTTGAGCTTTCTCCCCCTCCCTGAAGTATCTGTTAGCATTATACAGGGTATTGTAATAAGCACATCCAAACAGGAGAAAAGATATGCATAAAATAGTTATTCTATACTTCCAAGCGCTTAAACTCATGCCCGGTTCCTTCTCTTCGATTTCGCTTTGGGGATTTCAGGCGAAACCGAACTGTCCTGCATCCATCCCCGGCTCAAGCCCGACTCAAAAAAGCTCTCCACTGCAGATTCATATTCCACCGGGGTAATTTTCCTGTCTATTAATACGCATTCCCCTGCTTTAAAGCTGGGGAAATATTGACCCAAAAGACTCAAATAAGCTTCCTCGGAAATTTCCTGACGGATGAATTTGAAAGTCTTTTCGCTTCCCGCTAAATTATTGGGCAAGATCAGATGCCGTATGATCAATCCTTTTTGAGCGATGCCGTTATCGCCGGCAACCAGATTCCCCACCTGCCGATACATCTCTTTTATTGCTCTCCGGTTCACCTCTACATAGTCATCCACCCCAGACAGCTGTTTTGCGGCAGAGTTGTCTGAATACCGCATATCCGGAAGATATATATCGATTATCCCATCTAAAAGTTGCAGGGATTGGAGACTGTCGTATCCGGATGTATTGTAGACCAAAGGAAGCTCAAATCCCTTCTCCCAGGCGAAAGAGAGGGCTTGGATGATTTGGGGAACTACGTGTGAAGGGGTTACGAAGTTGATGTTATGACACCCCTTGGACTGGAGATAAAGCATCATATCTGCCAATTCCTCTGTTCCGATCTCCTTTCCATGTCTTATCTGACTGATGGGAAAATTCTGGCAATACAAGCATCTCAAATTACAGCCTGAGAAAAATATGGTCCCCGATCCTTTGGTCCCGGAAATAGGCGGCTCCTCCCCATGATGGACATTATAGCTTGCCACCCGGGGATTTGAACCTATCCCGCAGAATCCGATCTCCCCCTTCAGCCGGTTAACCTTGCACTTGCGGGGACAGACTATGCACTCTTTTAAGAGCGTATTTGCTTTTTCTATTCTCCTCTTAACATCCTTAACTCTCATAATAGATTTCAGATACCAGTTAGTAATCGCAGCTCAGTTCATCGGGCCGTTATTCATTCAGATTATTGTATCTAATATTACGATTTGGAATTATATCTCTCTTTTTAAAATAACTGAAAAAATCCACCGTTGTCATATTTGAATCCATGCTGATTTTTCCCCACCTCTTTATCCTGTAAACAAGGACTACTGCTGTCTCCTATGGCTATCGCCTGGTTATACGAGGGATAATATAAATTCATAGCCTCAATAAAGCCGTTGTTGAAAATGTAAGCACCATGTAATCGGGTGGGCAAATCCTGGAAGCAGACGGTTGAGCCTTCAGGCAGAGATGACAAGACCGTTCCCGCTTGGGCTATTGTTTTCTGGCAGATACCTCCTGTTTCTCTCCACCACTGCTGTCGCTCAAATGAAATAAGGAAATTGAAAACTAAAATTACGAGTATAAGCATAATCATATAATGTCTTCCTAACATTAGTTTCTTTTTATTGGCTTGTTTAACTAGGTAAAGTATAAAATAAGTTGCCAACGGGGCGAATCCCAATAGAGGCATATAGGTGAATCTGAGCCCATATCCTATGGTGAGAAGACTTGGCGAAAGGAAAAGAATAAACACCATGGTCAATTGCTTCAAAACCCTGCTCCCCTTTTTTAACCACAACCAGAAAACCAGAACCGAAAATGCTACTACCAATAGACCGGCTATGGCCATTATCCAGTCAGAGCGGATACTGTTAACCATGAGATTTATTGTTCCAGAATGTTGATATCCCAGCACATCGAAAATTAGTCTCACCGGGAATGTAAGATTAAGAATGAAATAAACAGAGTTTCTTAATAAATTGATGGGATTAAAAGACAAAAGCCCAATAAATTGAAGATGTGGGAAGCAAATTCTTCTCAGATACAGATAGATAGGTATCAAGAGGAAATATGGTACCAGACTTAGTATGGTCTTTGACAATGAGCTGCGATTGAAGTTCTTGGCAGTCTCTCGATTTGATCGTGAAAACCTAAATCCAATAATCAGTAAGAGAATCAAAGGTAAAATCAATGCGTCCTCCCTGAAAAAGAATGCCATGGTGACCAAACCCAGGGATAGAAAATAAAACCAGCTATTTCCGCTTTTTAACCATTTTATAAAGCCTAAAAGAGATGACAGGGAAAAAAACCAGCAACATAGGATACAATTGCTGGATATCCAGAAAACCGTTTCCTCATGAGCAAAATGGGTGACAAATATTACAGCGGATAGAAAAGCGATCTCTTTGTTAAGAAAGAGATGTAAAACTAAGCGATAGAATAGCAGAGCATTGAATACATGTAGTGTTATACTGCAGAAATGATATCCCCAGGGAGACAATCCGAATAATCGGTATAAAATGGCGAAAAAAACTGGAACCAATGGACGAAATCTATTATAGCTTACGCTTTCGGCATTATGCAGCAAATCCTTCAAAGATAGATTAGCCCCGCGACTTATCCACGCGAAGTCATCCGAGTTGAAGAAGTTAAATAAGCTAGGTGAAAAAACTAAAAGCCCGGCACAAACGATAAACACATATTCTCTGAAGTGAGAATCGCCTTTACCGTTCGATTGCACCAGGGATATGTTTTTGCTCATTTGAAAGAATTGTAAATCAGTTCTATTTCTCGATTACTTGCTCAAAGTGAATGTTATCATCCGTTGTTTATAGCTAAAAGAGACGAACCCATTCTTGTCATTTTTCTAAAGATGATAACCCAACGAATCCGAATGGACAATCTACCCAAAGTACCCAGGTATTTAATGGACTGACAATCTCTGAGTTTAAATTTTGCATCATCATACCAATATTAATCAGTGGAATTATAAATTCAAGAAAATTGTTGTGTTCTCCTGCATCTATTTTTATCTTGGTTGATGCTTTATTGGGAATAACTTTAGTGCTCGTGGACTTAGAGGTATGATGAAGTATCTGACTTTTTTGTTCTTAAGTTTTTGCTGGTTAGTATTTCTTCCAAATAATCACAGCTTTGGTCAAACCAGCCAGGATTCGACTAAAGCGAAGGTTTCCGAGCCGGATACTTTGATGAAAGGAAAATCTCCCACCGGGGCGCTTCTAAGATCCGTGGTTTTTCCTGGGGGAGGCCAATTCTACAACCGGAAGTATCTTAAGGGGATAGTGGTGTTTGGGACGGAGGCAACTTTCATCACCTTGGCGGCTGTAGATTGGAGCCGGATGAGCCCGCATAAAAAGAATTTCCAAAATCCCAGCTACCCGGACCGCTATTGGGAATTCGATCAATACAGATTCTATGAAGACAGAAGAAATCTTTTCTTGTGGATCACTGCCGGAGTGGTTTTCCTGAGCATGTTCGATGCCTACGTGGATGCCCAGCTGTATCATTTCGACCAGGAAAAGGTGAGGGATTTGTCTATTAGTCTGATTCCTGAAGCTAATGGTGGGATTACTATGAGGATTGTGCTCAAACTCCCGATTTGAAAAACCTTCTCTCTCAACTCAGGACTCTATACTCTTAACTCTTTGCTTTAATAAATATACCGGGCGATATCCAGATCATATTGCCGTGGATCGATGGTCTTCAATATGGCTCTGGTATATTTTCCGGTAGCTTCATCGGTTTTGGTTAAATCCACCGTATCGATTTTTTCCTTTTTCCCGGTACTATCTGCGATGATCGCCACCTCTGGACGGGAAAGCTCCACCGGGTTCGCCTTCATCACCACCCCCACTTCACCCGTATCCAGGATTACCACCGAGCCGACCGGGTAGATTCCCAGCATATTTATGAAAACTTTCAAAAGCACCGGATCATAAGCTTTTCCCTCTTCCTGCAGCATCTTTCTTAAGGCCTCATCCGGGATCATCGGCGTCTTGGTATAAACCCGCCCTGAGGTCATGGAGTCGTATACATCTGCTATAGTGACTATGCGACTGCACATATTTATTCCTTTTTTGAAACTGAGCGGGGGATAACCCGAAAGATCCGGTTTCAGATGATGCTCAAAAGAGACCACCATGGCTCTAGTGGAAAAGCGGTCTATGCTTCGCTTGGAAAGGAGGGTTTTGACACCGAATACCGGATGTTTTCTTACCTCCATCCATTCTTCCTCATTCAGTTCTCCCGGTTTGTTAAGTATATTCAAAGGCAGTCTCACCTTTCCGATGTCGTGGAACAGTGCCGCAAATCCCAACTCGCTCAATTTCCCCTTGGAAAGTCCCAGTCGGGCACCCAGGGAGACGGACAGGATACAGACGTTGACCGAATGGGCAAATGTATACTCGTCGAAATTTTTGATGGCGGTCAAGCTCATTAAATTGGTTTCATTCTTGATCAGCTGGTCGATTAAAAACTGTATGGCTCTCTTGCTTTTGGTGGTATTTATGCTTCGTCCGGTTTTGACCGACTCCACCATCTCTTGCGCCACAGAGATGGTTTTAAAAAATCTTCTCTTGGCCTGTTTTTTTTGATTCTCCGGCGAGGAATCATCCCCCATCTCCCAGTCGGAAGCGAACTTTTCTATGCGAATATGCTGGAGGTTGGAAGAGAGGAGTTTATTTTGCAATCTTTCAAAAGGATCTTCCCCCTCCGCATTTGCCTGCGCCAAAATGAAGATAAACTCATCTATCTCCTGCTGGCTAACCGGGGTATCGATAAGCAAGCTTTCAAATCCGAATTTTCTGAAAGTTTCCATAATGAACTTGCTGGCCACATATCCATCCAAACTGAATTTCAATCTGGCTTCATTCACGAACAAATAGCCCTGTTTCGAATTTATATTTAGCACCTGCTCCTTTTCCAGCAAAGAGGAAACCAAATTAAACAGATTCTCCATTTGCTTTAGAAAAACCGAGTTTTCCCGGTCATATATCTGAGCAATTCGGATGGAGATAGAAAGCTGATTGATCAGGCTTTTCCCCTGTTCCTGAAGGTAAGGCTTTGGCTTGGGGGTAATTTTCCGCTCCCCCGGCGTGCTTCTCTCTTTGGTTACGGTTGGACTGGGCAAAGTCAAATGATCTCCTTCATTCGGAAATAACGCTTTCCCGTCGGGAGCGGCCATCCCCCCCTCTGGCTTGACGCAATTCCAATCTCCGCAAGTTTTCTTCACAAGCATTTCTTAAAACCTTGTTCCTCTTTTTATGGAGAAGAAGTAAAGCTTCTTTTGCTTTAATGGAGTCGATTAAACCCAAAGCTCCGATGGCAAAAATCCGGGTTTCGTTGTGCTTGTCTCTTTTCAGCCAGCTCCGCCGGTTAATCATATTGACCAAAAGCGGGATAGCTTCATCTCTGCCGATGGAAGCGTAAGACTCAATCATATATTTTTTTTCGTCGGGGGATTTGTCTCTGAACTCCTCATCCTTTAAAATTGCCATTAATGCAGGTAAAGCTCCCCTCTCTTTCCTCTTAGTCAAGCCTAAACAGGCTAAACTTCGTATCCTTTTATCTTCATCCTCCAAAAGTAAGACTAATAGAGCTCCTGCTTCAGGTCCCGGGATTTTTATCAGGGAGGTGATGATTTCCTTTCTTATTCTCAGATCCGGGTGACGAACAAGTGGTTTAAGGAACTTCACTCCCTCGGCTGCACCGATTCCTCCGATAATCCAGATCACGTTTCGCGTCACATACCACCGCCCATCCGATAACCCGTCTTTTACGATCTCCAGCTTATCTTTCCCTTTCGCCACCAATATATCGCACACCATCTTCCGGGCTAGAAATTCTTTGAGCTCTCGGAGCATATGCAGGATGAAAGGAATGGAGTTCCAGTTCAAGGTAAACAGATATTCCTTTACCGAGAGCAAGTCTATGTTTTCCTTCTCGTTTAGGATTTGGGAAATTTTCTTTATCCTCTCCTCATCCCCCGCCCTATCGATCACCTGCCTGGTTCTTTCCGCCTTTTTCGCTTGTAAGGAATCGGAGGGAGAAGATGATTTGCGCATCATTTCCTCCAATTTCCTAAGTCTTCCCATAATTTTTGAGGCAGATGAGAAATCGGCTATGGTGATGATTACATCGATGATCTTCTCCACCGCCTCCATGGTCAAGTCAAACTCGGAAAAATCCGGCTCAACCATCCAAATTTCGGTTAATATGTCGAAAAACTCATCTAAATATTGATATCCTTCATCCAATTCCAATAGCTTTTGGATATTTTCGATCTCCTCGGGTGAGTACTCTTTTAGTTTCTTCAAAAGCTCTTTGGTCTGTTCCTGCTGGGTCAAAGCAGTTGGATCTAAATCCACTGCGATTTCTTGTTTAACCGGTGCTATCTCCGAAGAAAAAAGCCGGTGGAAATCCCAACTATCCGGGATCTCTTCTGCCGTAGGAACTTGTACATCCAAAAGATCATCCACCACCAGATATTTGATGTGGTTAAAGTCTTTTTCCCATAACAGGGTCACCAAATCCTCTTCCAACTCCTTGGAACCCAGTCCGCTTTCCATTACTTCGATAAAATCGTCGATCTCCCCTGGATCCAACCCTTTGAGGAAAACCAGTTCTCTTATCCCATCTCTATGCAGGATATAAGACATCCCCTCTTCTCTCTCACCGTCCTCATATACCACCCTTTGGTCCAACATCATCTGAGAGGATTCGATATCCAGCTTAAGCTCGTCGTTTGAATCCAGGAATTCATTTAAGCCAACATAGAGTTTCTTCTTAAATTCTTTGGGGAGAGGATTGTTTTTGGGGTATATCTGCAGACTCTTTAATGTGTTATTCAGTAGCTGGAGTAAGCGTTTTACCGATTCCAAAACTACCGGATCTACTTCGATTTCTGCGATCTTGGCGGAAATTTCATCATCCGGTCCGTATTTGGATATATTTTTCTCTTTGATAGAAGCCATACAATGGATTTATCGACAGATGATATCAGTAAATTAGAATTTTCTGGAAATAGCTACCAGTATGTTGGTTTGGCTTATAGCTTAAAAAAAATCGAGCCAGCTCTGCCATTGCCACAAGATCAATTTTAATTTATCGGTAAATAAACCTATTCGAGGGGAAGGTAAATCGGTTCAAAGTGGAGGGGGACTTAAAGATCAGAGATCATCAATCGCATGGTTTGCTATTTCTTTTGCTTTCTCAAAATCTTTGTCTTGAACCCAGATGATCAATTTGAAAACAGGATAGCGGGTGTCCGTTACCCGAACGATGTCATCTCTATTAATAATAATCGAATGGATGCCTTCTCTTTCCAAAGCTTCCTGAAGGATTTCAGAAGATAAGCGGGTTCTGTAAGTTGCCAGAGGGACAAAATCTGTGTCCTTAAAAGATTCCTCATCTTTAATTTCAGTTGATTCATCTGTGATAAGTTCTTCTTCTGGTGCTTCTTCCTCCAGTTTTTCCACCAGACGGACTCCGCAGTCCGGGCATTCCCATATCTCAGGTTTGTATTCGTATCGACACTTGGGACAGAAGGGCATGATTTAGGTGTTAGGTGTTAGGTGAAAGGTAATAGTTAATAGGACTATGTTCTTGGTTCTTGGCTCTTGGTCCTTGACCCTGGACCCTTGACCCTTGACCCTAGATATGATCCAGCATCTGGTTGGCTATCTCTTCACATCTATCCACATCCCCTTCCGGCACCCAGATGGTAACCTTCACCGGAGAAGTGGTGCTGTAGCTTCCCAGCATGATCCCCACATCATCCCCTTTGATCATGGATGGTATCCCCTCTTTTTTTAATGCCTCCGCCAGCATCTCCGCATAAAGCCGGGATGGAAGGCTTCTTAAAGGGACATATTCCGAATCCTCAAAAGATTCTTCAGGAAGCTTGTCTATCAGCGGTGCTCCGCAATCCGGACACTCTTTGATATCCTTGTTGTATTCATACTTGCAGTTGGGACAGAAAGGCATACTCTTTTCTCCTTATTTTGGTGCTCTATATTATTGGGTAACTACGCTGATACGCTTCTTTGAAGCGACAACTCCAGCTCCAATGATTCCATTTGCATTCCCCAAATTATCACCAGGCAGTCCTGCTGGTAATTCGAATATCATTCCCTGGTAATCCGTAAAAGTCTGATTGTAAGCGATAACATAAACTTCGTATCTTCCATATACCAAGGTGCCTTGACTGGTTCTAAAAGCATCCAGTGGGATTGTTTCCGATTTATCATTAAGTATATCTAATGCTGCATAACCGACCACTCCCGGTGTCGTATCCGGTCTGATAACGCTAAAAAAGTAGCCAGAGGCATTGCTGGAAACATTCCAGGTGAAAGGAACTTCTTGCCCTGCAGGATTTAGGGTATCACCAGGCAGGGGAAGATCATTGATATAAAAATTCCCCGGAATGTGACGAGAAGCTGTCAGACTGAAATTATCCTCTGTCGAGGTTATGGTGATAGTAACGTTCTGTCCATAATTGAAAAGGTTCGAAGCTTCCTTTCGGTAAATTCCATTCCCCTGATTAACTATGGTATAGTTGCCAACTTTAACCACTGCACTATCAAAGGCAACTGAATCCCGTAAAACCGCAAAATAAACAATATCCTTTTCCAGGTTCAAATCCTTTACCAGTACGCCATTAATGGTGAACTGGAAGTTAGTTGGTTTGGTGCGGGTGGTTGTCTTTCCATTACATGAGAAAAACAACAAAGCGCCTAACAGAATCACCAGTCCGATTTTTGTAGTCGACATATATTTCATTTTAAGCCCTCCCTTACCAATTTAATTTGTAGCGGTCGCACGGACGTGCCCCCACCCGTATGGGCGCTCGTCTGGGGATTTATCCAACCCGCCAGTTTGGATGTTACATATGCAGTAACTTTATCCTCTGTACCGCCTCGTTCAACCCCTCTTCATTCGCAATTAATGAAAACCTCAAGTACCCTTCACCGGAAGGACCCAAACCCGCCCCCGGTGTGGTTATTATTCCGGCCTTCTCGATCAGCAAATTCGCTATTTGTCTGGAATCCAAATCATGTGCGATTTTTGTTCCGACTGGTGAAGCCCAGACGAAAATGCTGCCCGCTGGCTTTTCTACTTCCCAACCTAAATCCTTCAGTCCTTCAACTAAAATGTCTCTTCTCTTTTGATACGTTTGGCGAACTTGATCTATATCATTATCTTCCAACGAAAGCGCCACCACTGCTGCTTTTTGCAAAACATGGAAAACACCTGAGTTAACGCTTATCTCTACTCTCTTGAGTATATCGATCAAATTGCTGTTGCCCACGACAAAACCCAATCTCCAACCGGTCATACCATAGGTTTTTGAAAACGAGAAGAATTCCAGGCAATTATCCTTCGCTCCGTCGATTTGAAATATGCTCACCGATTTTCGGTTATCGAACGTTATCTCCGAATAAGCCATATCCTGACAGATAATCAGTTCGTATTCCTTTGCAAAATCAACCGCTGTTTTGAGAAAATCCTTGCCTGCCAAAGCCCCGGTGGGGTTATTCGGATAATTCAAAAACATCAGTTTAGCTTTAGATAAGCTCTTACTCGTTATCTTGCTAAAATCCGGCAGCCAGGAATTTTCCTTTAACAATGGCATAAAAACAGCTTTTCCGCCGGCTAATTCCACTCCTCTTTGGTATACCGGATAAGCCGGGTCAGGAACCAGCGCCACGTCTTCCGGATCGATAAATGCCCAGCTAATATGTGCCAAACCCTCCTTGGAACCTAAAAGGATGAAAATCTCCGTCTCCGGATCAATATCCACTCCAAACCGTCTATTCATCCACAGGGAAGCTGCTTTTCGCAGCTCGGGTATTCCTTCATATTGAGGATGTCTGTGATTCTCAGGTTTATCCGCTTCTTTTTTCAGCGCCTCCACGATTTTGGGATGAGGCGGAAGGTCCGGATTACCGCCTCCCAGATCGATTATATCCTTGCCTGCTTGAATGGCTTTCTTCTTTGCCTCCGCCACTCCAAAAAACACATACTCTCCCAGGCTTTTCAGGCGGTGGGAGATTTTTTTCTCTATATCCACGTATTTCCTCTATAATAATGTTAATCGGCAAACGCCCGATGGCAATTGAATAATAAATGGAGAAAGTAAATTTGTCAACGGATTTAACGCTCGGACGAGTGTCCGTCTGGACGGATGGAACGGATGAAAACAATCTGTCACATTTCATCCGTTTAATCCGTTTCATCCGTTGACAGGTTTAGTAAATTTGCTGTAGCGGTCGCACGGACGTGCCCCCAGACGGGAGCGCTGCGCGGGCACCGTCCGCTCGTCTGGGGATTTATCCGACCGGTTTTAAATTCGAATTAGTCACAAAACTAAAGAGATTAAGAGAGAAAGCCTACAAATCGTATAATATTTATATTTTCTATAAGAAAAAGGTTAATCTAATGAAAATCGCTCTCTTCACCATCGGTTGCAAGGTCAATCAATACGAAACCGAAGCTATGGCAGAAAAACTGGAAGATTTTGGTTTCGAGCGGGTGGATTTCTCCGAGCAAGCAGATGTCTATATTATCAACACCTGCACCGTCACCAAAGAGAGCGACTACAGTTCACGGCAGGCAATATATCGGGCTAAAAGAAGATCACCTGATGCCAGAATCGTGGTCACCGGATGTTATGCCCAAATGGAGAAAGAATTCCTGGAAGGTCTTCCGGGTGTCAGTTTAGTGGTCAAACAGGAGGAAAAAGACAAGCTGCCTGCTATGGTAGCGGAAATGCTGGGTCAAAGGGCAAGGGTCAAGGAAAAAGATAACCTATTCTCAAGTTCCGGGGTCAAAGGACTGGCAAAACATACCCGTGCATTGGTGAAGATTCAGGATGGGTGTGAAAAGAACTGTGCTTATTGCATTGTCCCTTTTGCCCGGGGCAAGGAGAGAAGCCGGAAAACAGACGAAATCATAGCAGAGATCGATACTTTAGTTGAAAACGGTTACCGGGAAGTGATTCTGACCGGAGTACATGCTGGCAGATATGATCAGGATGGTCTGAATCTGGCTGGACTATCACAAAAGATTCTGGAACAGACCAAAGTCGAAAGGATAAGATATAGCTCCATAGAACCCGGGGAAATTTCAGATGACCTGATTAATCTTATATCGAAGACACATAGAATCTGCCGGCATCTTCATATCCCCCTTCAGAGCGGCGATGACCTCATACTATCGAAGATGAAAAGGGATTATACCGGCGAGGAATATCTTGTTCTCGCGGATAAGTTGACCAAAGCCATACCCGGTGTTTTGATCGGCGCGGATGTGATCGTTGGATTCCCGGGGGAAACCGACCAACAATTCGAAAACACCTGTCAATTCATTCGCTCTTCTCCGATAAATTATCTTCATGTCTTCAGCTATTCCGACAGAAAGGGGACATTGGCTTCGCAAATGATGGATAAAATTGCGCCTGAAGTAATTCACAGAAGAAGTGAAATTCTGCACGAATTAGGATGGGAGAAATGGAGAAATTTCATCGATCAATTCGTCGGAAAACGACTGGATGTATTGGTCGAAAATCGAAGAGATAGAAAAACGGGCAAACTCACCGGTCTTTCGGACAACTATATCCGCGTAATATTGGAGGGGGACGATTCGCTCAAGAACAATATCATACCTGTTCAGATTTCCAGGAGAGAAGATAATAAATTATGGGGCAATATATCCTCTTAATTATCTTCAGATTATTTCCTTACATGTACTTATTGCCACGACCTTCAGATCATGGGAAAAAGTCAAGTCCCCCTGACAAGGGGTTCACCCTGAAGGGGATTTAGGGGGTTGAAAAAACTGACCTTGTTTCACTCGAACCCTTGAACCCTCGAACCCTCTTTCGTTTTCCATACCGACCCACAAGAAATTTGTTGTGTTTTTATGAATGCCGCTATTATATTGGTCTGATAATATGTCGCTGATAGAAGAAAATCTCAAAGAAATCAAATCTCGCATCCAGCAAGCGGCAGTTAAAAGTGGAAGAAAGGAAGAAGACATCCGGCTGGTGGTGGTAACCAAAACCGTGGATCTGGATAGAATTAAGGAAGTGATCCGGTGCGGGATTGAGATCATCGGGGAAAACCGGGTACAGGAAGCCGAGGAGAAACTCACCCGGTTAACCGAAAAAGTGGAAAAGCATCTGGTGGGACATCTTCAGACCAACAAAGCCAAAAAAGCCGTGGAGCTTTTCGATCTGATCCAATCGGTGGACAGCGCTCATATTGCAGAGGAGATTTCCAAAAGAGCACAGGAGCAGGGAAAGTTGATGGATGTATTGGTAGAGGTGAATACTTCCGTGGAAGAAACTAAATTTGGAGTGGAGCCGGAAAAGACGCTATCATTAATTGAAACCATCTCGAAATTTCCGGGTATTAGAATTAAAGGCTTGATGACCATCGGGCTTTTCTCCGACGATCCGGAAGCTACCCGTCCCTGTTTTAAGAAATTGAAGTTTCTTTTTGAGGAGATAAAAAGTACAAGCATTCCCAATGTGGATATGCACAATCTTTCCATGGGAATGACCGGTGACTTTGAAGTGGCGATTGAGGAAGGCTCGAACATGGTAAGGATCGGCACCGGTATTTTTGGATCAAGAAGTAATTAACCTCTCCCCAATATCCCCCTCTCCCAATGTGGAAAGAGAGACCAAGGGAGTGAGATTTGAAAGGAAAACATAACATTTATAGTTGGCTGCTGATAATAGAGTTTAAAATGCTTTAAGCAGGAGGGATAAAATTGAAAATAACACCGGTTGACATAAAAAATCAGAAATTCGGTAAATCCTTTAGAGGATATGATTCCTCCGAGGTGGATTCCTTTTTGGAAATGGTCACCTCGACCTTAGAGGAATTGATTTTGGAGAATCACCAGCTGAAGGAAAAACTTCAAACCTCCGAATCCAGTCTTGGAGGCTATAAGGAACTGGAGGAAAACTTAAAAGTGGTGCTATTGACCGCCCAGAAATCATCCGAAGATCTGAAGAAAAATGCGGAAAGGGAAGCCCAGCTGATCATGCGGGAGGCCAAGATGAGAAGCGAAAGAGGATTGGAGGAAACCCATCATCTTCTTTCCAACATGAAAAAGGATATCTCCGAGCTGAAAAATTTAAAGCAGGAATACATCATCAGACTGAAATCTATGCTGGAAACCCAGATGAAACTTTTGGAATCAATGGAAGCCCAGGATCAATCGTATAAAGATGATCTTAAGTTGGTTCAAATCCCTGGGTCATCCAAGTCGGAATCGGACAAACTTATTTAGTTACAAATAACATTGAAAAGCTTAAGAGGATATTGAAATGGGAGATATAAAAACCGGGAATCTTAAGGAAACCATAAACCAGGCAGTGGAGTTTATCCATGGCCAAACCAAATTTACACCTCAAATCGGCATCATCCTGGGAACCGGATTAGGCTCTTTGGCCGAAGGTATTAAGGTGGATACCAAAATCTCTTATAAAGAGATTCCGCATTTTCCGGTCTCCACCGTGGAGAGCCATGCCGGATTCTTGATCTTCGGGGAGCTTTCCGGCAAGAAGGTGGTCGCCATGCAGGGGAGATTTCATTACTATGAGGGATATGATCTCAAGCAGGTAACCTTTCCGGTCCGGGTGATCAAAGCCCTGGGAGCAAATACCCTGGTGGTCTCCAACGCCTGCGGAGGTATGAATCCCACCTACAAAGCCGGGGATATTATGGTGATTTCCGATCATATCAATCTGTTGGGTTCGAACCCATTGTTCGGCTCCAACGACGAAAGCTTGGGTCCAAGATTCCCCGATATGTGCCGTTGTTATGATCCGGAGCTGATAACTTTGGCGGAGAATGTGGCTTTGAATCTGGGAATTAAATTGCAAAAAGGGGTTTACGTATCGGTAGCCGGTCCCAATCTTGAGACCGCCGCGGAATATCGGTTCCTAAGGTTCATCGGAGCGGATGTAGTGGGAATGTCCACAGTTCCGGAGGTGATCGTGGCGCGCCATCAGGGGATGAGGGTATTGGGCTTTTCGCTGGTCACCGACATGGGTCTGCCGGATGCTTTGAAACCGACCAACATGACGGAGATTTTAGCCACCGCCGCCAAATCGGAACCACTTTTAAAAAAGATCATGACCCGGGTAATCGAAGAGATGAAAGTATAGTTAAGAGTTTTGAGTATGGAGTTTTGAGTTTAGAGTTTGGAATTCTTTATTCTCAGTTTTTAGCTTTAATCTTTTGTCATTAATTTTTAATTTTGAATTGCAATTTTTCATTTTGAATTTTGAACTTTAAATTTTGCTTATTGAGTGTCAAAAACTATCATTAACAAATATTCATAAAAAAGAACAACGAGTTAAATTTATGTTTAAAGAGATCAAAGACGATTTCAACTATCCGGAGATGGAAAAAAGAATCCTGGAGTTTTGGGATAGGGAGAATATTTTCCATAAGAGCATCCAGATCCGAAAAGACGCCCCCGATTTTATCTTCTACGAGGGGCCTCCTACTGCCAATGGAAAACCCGGGATTCATCACGTGATTTCCCGCACCATCAAGGACTTGGTCTGCCGTTACAAGACCATGCGGGGATTCAAGGTGGAAAGGAAGGCGGGCTGGGACACCCACGGTCTTCCGGTGGAGATCGAGGTGGAAAAGGAGTTGGGCTTCGAATGCAAGACGAATGTCGAAGAATATGGGGTTGCCAAATTCAATGTCAAGTGCAACGAAAGCGTTTTCCGCTACAAAAAGGAATGGGACGATCTTACCCGTCGAATCGGCTACTGGCTCGATCTGGAATCCGCCTATATCACCTGCTCCAATGATTATATCGAGAGCGTCTGGTGGATACTCTCCCAATTCTTCGAAAAAGGATTGATCTACCAGGGGCACCGTATAGTCCCCTACTGCCCCAGGTGCGGCACCGCCCTCTCCAGCCATGAGGTGGCGCAAGGGTATGAGGAGGTGTTGGATCCCTCGGTTTATGTTAAAATGAAGCTGGAAGGGAAACCCAACACCTACTTTTTGGTGTGGACCACCACCCCCTGGACTTTGATCTCGAATATGGCTTTGGCTATGGGAGCGGATATCGACTACGTCAGGGTTAATCACAAAAACGAGGAGCTGATTTTAGCCAAGGCACTTTTGGAAAAGGTTCTGGACGGGGAATATCGGATAGAAGAGGAGTATAAAGGAAAAGACCTTCAAAATTTAAGATATGAACCGCTCTATACTTTCGTGGAAACCGACCGGTCCAAGGCTTTCTATGTGATTTTGGCGGATTTCATCAGCGTGGAGGACGGGACCGGAATAGTCCATATTGCCCCGGCTTTTGGCGCGGATGATTATGAGGTGGGGCGGAAATACGATCTCCCGGTGGTTCAGCCGGTGGATGAAAAAGGGGAGTTTACTTCAGAGGTGACCCCATGGAAAGGAATGTTCGTCAAAGACGCAGATAAGGGGATAATGGATGATCTCAAGCAAAGAAATATCCTGTATAAGCGGGGAGAGTACCTGCATACCTATCCCTTTTGCTGGCGATGCGGTTCTCCTCTGATCTATTATGCCCGGAAATCCTGGTATATCCGGACCACCGCTTTTAAGGATAAGCTTCTGGAGAACAATAAAAAGATTAACTGGTACCCCCCCGAGATCGGATCGGGCCGTTTCGGGGAGTGGCTGGAGAACAACGTGGATTGGGCTTTGTCGCGGGAAAGGTTCTGGGGAACTCCGCTTAATATCTGGATTTGCGAAAAATGCAAACAGAAAAAATCGGTTGCCAGCATAAAAGAGCTTTTCGATTTGGCGGTGGAGGATGAGCATAAGGCCGCATTCAAGAAAGATGTAAACCTGCATAAACCCATGATCGATGAGATCACCTTGAAGTGCCCTTCTTGCGGCGGGGTGATGTATCGCACCCCCGAGGTGATCGATTGCTGGTTTGATTCTGGCTCTATGCCCTATGCCCAATGGCATTATCCTTTTGAACATAAGGAAGATTTCAAGGATATGTTTCCCTGCGAGTTTATCTCCGAGGCGGTGGACCAGACTCGGGGTTGGTTCTATAGTCTATTAGCCATATCCTCTTTCCTTTTTGATCAACCTGCTTTCAAAAACGTGATCGTGATCGAGTTTATACAGGACAAAGACGGCACCAAGATGAGCAAATCCAAGGGGAATGCGATCGATCCCTGGGAGGTGCTGAACGACCAGGGGGCAGATGCCTTGAGGTGGTATATGCTTTGGGTAAGCCAGCCCTGGCTTCCCACCCGGATAGACCAGAAAGCCATCACCGAGGTGGAAAGGAAATTCTTGAGCACCTTACGGAACACCTATTCCTTTTTTGCCCTTTATGCCAACATCGATAAATTCGAGCCTTCAAGGCACCGGGTTGAAGTAAAAGAGCGGTCGGATATGGACCGGTGGATCCTATCCCGGTTGAATTCCTTAATCGGCGAGGTGACCTTTGGATTGGATCATTATGATCTGACCCGGCCCGCTCGTTTGATTCAGGAATTTGTGATCGAGGATTTGAGCAATTGGTACGTGCGAAGAAGCCGGAGAAGATTCTGGCAGTCCGGGGAAACTAAGGATAAGGTTTCAGCTTATCTGACCCTATGGGAATGCCTGGTAGCGGTGTGCAAACTGGTTGCCCCCTATACTCCGTTTATCGCCGAGGAGCTGTATCAGGAGCTTTGTGTGAAAGTTGATCCGGATTTACCTATAAGTATTCATCTGTCCGATTTTCCTATAGCTTCCGAAAAATATGTCGACTTAAAACTACAACGGAAGATGGACCTCCTGCGTAAAATCGTCACTTTGGGAAGGGCCGCCCGAAGCCGGGTGGAGATAAAGATAAGACAGCCGTTGGGAGAGATGTTGTTGAAGCTGCCGAAAGGGGACTCTAAGGAGGATTTGAAATCTCTGTTCGGTCTGATCTCGGATGAGCTTAATGTGAAAAAGATATCCTGGTTGGAACAGGATATCTCCTTGACCGAGCTTTCTGCCAAGCCCAACTTCAGCCGTTTGGGTCCCAAGTGGGGAAAGAAAGCCAACCAGGTGGCGGAGAAAATAAAATCGCTCAACCAGACCGAGCTGAAGAAGTTCAGGGATGAGGGGAAGCTGGTAATAGAAATGGATGGAACCGCTTTGGAATTTGCGCCGGAGGATATGGAGATATCCGAGAAGGAAAAACCTAGCTGGGTGGTGGAAACTGAAAACGAGTATCAGGTGGCGCTTTCTACGGTTTTAACCGAGGAGCTGAAAGACGAAGGTTTCGCCCGGGAGTTGGTAAACAAGATTCAAAACATGCGCAAATCCGCAGGGTTTGAGGTGATGGACCGGATTTGGGTGGATATAAATACCACCCCACGGCTTAACCGGGCAATTAAGTCATTTGAAGATTACGTAAAGAAAGAGACTTTAACACAGAAATTGTCCCTATCGGGAATAAAGGGAGAACATACGGAAGAGTGGGATATAAACGGAGAGAAAGCCACCATCTCGGTTCAAAGAGTGGTAGCATAAGTGGAGGAAGAAGATGAAGAAGAAAGAACTGGAAAAATATGAAGCCCTGCTTTTAGCTAAAAGGGTGGAGATATTGGAAGAAATAGGGCTTCTGAAGAAAACTGGATTAAACAGCACCATCAAGGATGCATCCGGTGAGCTATCCTCATACTCCACCCACATGGCGGATCAGGGGACCGATTCCTTCGAGAGGGAGAAATCGTTTCTGCTTGCATCTAAAAGCGGCAGGCTAATTTATCACATCGACGAAGCCTTGCGCCGAATCCAGGACAAGACCTACGGGAAGTGCCAGGAATGCGGAGGGGAAATCAGCACTGCCCGGCTGGAGGCGGTTCCTCATGCCCGTTTATGCATAAAATGCAAGGAGAAGGAAGAAATTAGAAAAGCCCAGGAGAACCGATAAAGAGTTTTAGATCGACTCGAATCCACTAATCGACTGCAGAGGCTAACTAAGGGGACGGTTTGTCCGAATTGGAATCAAAAGAAAGTACGGGGTACCCCAAAGCTTTCCTTCGCGTATTTTTGATCATCACTATTCTGTCTGTTTTCGCAGATCAACTTTCCAAAACATTGATTACCTTTTCCTCCCGCCCGGGAGATTCCATACCCGTCCTGGGGGATTTTTTCCGAATAACCTTTGTACTAAACCCGGGTGGGGTGTTTGGAACAAAACTAGGGAATCAGAATTTCTATAGCTTAGTATCGATTTTGGCTATCGGGGTAACCCTCTGGTTTTATTTCAAGATCAGGGGGAAAGAAAATATCCTCCGGGTTGGACTTTGTCTGGTCCTGGGGGGGGCAGTGGGAAATCTGATCGACCGTTTTCGCTTTGGCGAAGTGGTGGATTTTTTGGATTTCGACTTCTTCAATATAAACCTTCCCCCCAAGGACATCTTGTTTTTTAAATTCCCCGGTTTTTCCTTAGACCGCTGGCCTGTTTTCAATTTGGCGGATAGCTTTGTTTTAATTGGCATGTGTCTGGTAATAATCCATTTATTGTTTACCCAAGAAAAACCATCACCAGCAGGAGAAATTACCTCTCCCCTCGGGGGAGACGGAGTGTAAGGAAATCCGTAGTTGTCTTTCATAGTGGCGGGAATTTATCCCGCCATAGGCGGGAGTGAGGGGGAGAATAGAAATTTAAAGGCAAAATTTAAAATAGTTGAGCAAAGTTAAAGACTGTACCTGCCTGGTTTATGTTTTTTTCCAATTTTTAATTTTAAACTGTCCACAGGAACCAAATTCGGATAATTTTACATTTTTCTCTTTGAATTTTTAACTAATCCATGGTCAAGAATTCCCAAAGAACACTGAGGATTTCTATTCCGCAGGATGTACGCGGAAAAAGGATAGACCTCTTCCTCTCCCAGGAGAATATCGGGCTCTCCCGCTCTTTTATCCATAAACTGATTTTAGATAAACACATCCTCGTCAATAACAAACTGGTAAAGCCATCCCACAAGTTAAATGGAGGAGAACAGATACTGATAGAAGTTCCTCCACTTGAAAAACCCTCGCTTGAGCCGGAGAATATCCCCTTAGATATCGTTTACGAGGATTCCGACCTTCTGGTAGTAAACAAGAAAGCCGGAATGGTGGTTCACCCGGCTGTAGGAAACTATTCTCATACGCTGGTGAATGCCCTTCTTTTCCATTGCAAGGACCTGTCGGGAATTAACGGAGTTTTACGACCGGGTATTGTTCACCGCCTGGATAAAGATACCTCCGGGCTTTTGGTGGTGGCGAAAAATGATTTTGCTCATTTGGGTTTAGCCGAGCAGATACAGAACAGAACTCTCTTGCGGGAATACAACGCCATTATCTGGGGGCACATGCCGGTCAATGAAGGAACCATAGAAGCTCCTATCGGTAGAGCATTGAAAGATAGAAAAAAGATGGCGGTGACCAGAGTGAAAGGACGAGAGTCGATGACTCAATATAAGGTTTTGGAGAGATATGCGATCTGCGATCTTTTATCCCTTCGCTTGAAGACCGGCAGAACTCACCAGATCAGAGTTCATCTATCCTATTTAAATCATCCGGTTTTAGGAGACCCCGAATATGGCGGCAGACAAAAATGGCTCAAAGGCATATATGACCAGGAACGTCCTTTGGCGCAAAAGCTATTGAGTTTGATAGATAGACAGGCTCTTCATGCCAGGAAACTTGGTTTCATCCACCCCCGAACAAAAGAATACCAGGAGTTTGATTCCCCCTTACCGGAAGATATCGAAACTGTGTTAAGGCTTCTACGCAGTTAACAGTAACCGTAGGGGTTCGATTCACCGGATGATCTGCAAAATTTTCCGGCCCGTCGTTTCAATCTCTATATTCCGCTGATTGAATGTCCCGCAAATGGTGATGTCTTTATCCGGACAGTACATCATGAACGAGCCATAAAATCCCACATGTCCCCATACCACGCCTTCGGGAAATGGTATCTTAATAACACCCAGTCCGTAACTATAACCCGATCCGGTATTGACGAAATCAAGCATCCGATTCTTCGTAGTTGGATTGCTGAAGATTTCATCCGAGGCAAATGCGCGGATGAACTTGGTTAAATCGCCGGCAGTCGAAACCACTCCCCCGCTCCCCCAGTCGGCTGAAGTATTAATGGGACCAAGATCGACGTCTCCGAAATAGGGGTGCGATAGAATCCCGCCCGGGAGGTCAGGCTCGTGGAATTGCAGATATGTATCGTTCATATTCAGGGGATCGAAAATTCGCTCTCGATAGAACTGCGGAAGAGAGATGCCGCTGACCACCTCTATGATCATTCCCAAAAGAACATAATTGGCGTTGCTGTAGTGAAAACCCTTTCCCGGGGCGAAGAAGGGATGGAGATGTGCGATATCCCAATTGATCATCTCGATCGGCTCCCATTGTTTACCGGGATGATCCAAAATATACTGCATGAATTCGGTGTAACCGTCGGAATTGACCGGGCCGTCGAAGAAATGGTCCGGCAGTCCGCTGGTATGGGTGAGCAGTTGATATACTGTGATCTGCCGACCATATGACTGGTTGTTGTACACATGAAGCTTGTCAAAGTCGATGTCTGAATCGGACAAGTATTTGACGATGGAACTATCCAGCGCAATCAACCCTTCTTCCTCCAGCAACATGATACACGCTGCAGTTATCATTTTGGTCACGCTGGCGATTCTAAAACGTGTATCCACGGTCATACTGATACTGTCATCCGGGACAGCTAAACCCGCAACACCCTTGAAGGTCAGGTTCCGTCCGGGCATATCGATCTCTATCACCGCGCTATGAACATTTGGTTGCTCTGCGACAGTTTGATCCAAAAGAGTTTGGAGCTTTTCGACCACCTGCTCATTGGTCAGAGGCGGTGAATTAGTCGAAGAGTCTTTGCTGCAACCGGCAATTCCAACCAGCAATAGAAATACTATAATCAGAATAATCCAGCAAGATACGGAAACTGTACTAACGTTTTGTCTTTTCATTGAATCTCTTCGAACATTTTTCAAGAAGAACATATATTATGTTTTCTAATACGTCAAGAGCTTACTTATGATGCTCGTGAGAAAAGGACTCACCCCCTCAATCCCCCTCTCTTTGCAAGAGAGGGGGACATGGGGGTGAGTTATGAGTTCCGTCAAGAGCAAAATCCTGACGTTAGGAAACTGAAAACTAGTTGACAGAATTATGTACATGTCTATAATGTGTCATATAAATGGAATCGATTTCGTGAGAAATTGGGTTACGATCGATATCTCTGGGTGTCACCAATCGACGATTTGTAATCTGGTTTATACAGACTGGATGGTCATGGTTGGGCACTTTGAAAGAAGGAGAGATGAACAAGCCAATATCGACTAAGGTCAGGCAGTGGCGAGCTGCATGGGTAGGCCTGGCATGCGCTCTGGCACTCCACGTTACAGACGAAGCGCTCACCGGTTTCCTTCCAATGTGCAACGGAATCGTTCAAGGCGTCCGAGCCCGTCACCCGTGGGTGCCGTTTCCGGTTTTCACATTTCCGGTCTGGCTGGGCGGTCTGGTCCTGGTTGTGGTGCTCCTCCTTGGACTGACACCATTCGTGTCACGGGGGCAGCGCTGGATCCGATTGGTATCTCTCGTCCTGGCGGTCATCATGATGGGAAACGCGCTGGGGCACATCGGGGTTTCGTTGTACTGGGATCGGGCCATACCCGGCGTATACTCATCCCCATTCCTGCTTGCCGCAGCAGTCGCGTTGTTCGCGACAGCCTGGCGGGCAAGGAAACATTGAATGAATCAAGATGCTTTGAGTTTTGGCCAGCCGCTGGATGAAGTTCGGGCTTCCTTTAGTTCCCGGGAGTTGGATCTTTTTTCGGACCTGCTCGGAGAAGTTCGATCTCTCTACGGAGAGAGACTTAAGTCCTTGAAGCTGGTCGGCTCGCGTGCGCGTGGAACTGCAATGGAGCGGTCGGACTATGACTTCTTGGTCTTTTTGGATACCTGCGATTACAGCGTGGAAGTTCCGAAATTGCGGAGCCTTTGCTACCAAATGAACTTAAAGCACGGCTTGGGATGCATCTCTTTAAGTCCACTCAGCCAGGAGCAGTTCATCGGTCTTGACGCCAAGTTCCAGGGAATCACGGATAATTTTCGCCGTGATGCGGTCACTTTGTAGCCCTAACTTTAGATCGGAACCACTTGGCTCCTGACACTCTATCTGGAAGCAAAACCTAAAAGCGAATTTATCTGGAAACCATATAATCAGTAGTTGGCTGAACAGGGAAAAAACAATATGTATCGTGCCCTTCGCTTTCCTGATAACCCGATAATTCACGCCGGGCTGGATAATCAGATTGGGAATAATATCAATGGCCCTTCAGTCATTCGTGTTCCAGACTGGGTACTTCGGCCTTTAGGGCGGTATTATCTCTATTTCGCCCATCACCAGGGGACGTTCATACGCATGGCATACGCAGACAGCATTCATGGCCATTGGACTGTTCACACTGGTGGAGTGCTGGGACTGGAGGAGACCTGTTGCCAGAATCATATCGCCTCCCCCGACGTGCATGTACACTCCGCGCAACGGGAAATCGTCATGTACTTCTACGGTTGTACGCCAGAGGGACAGCGTTCCTTTCGAGCTTCCTCGGCAGACGGTCTCCATTTCACCGTATCTTGTGAAGTGCTGGGGCCATTCTATTTCAGGGTGTTTCAGCACGGTGACGCATGGTATGCTATCGCTAAGACCACCGATGCCCCAGGTGGAGGCGTACTCCTGCGTTCTCCCGACGGAATCAGTAGGTTCGAACGCGGTCCCGATATTCTCCCAAGACAGCGGCATGTCGCGGTCTTGAAGAAAGACGATTACCTACACATCTTCTACAGCCGAAGTGAGGACTGTCCCGAATGCATCCTTGTTTCGACTATGTCGCTCACGGGCGACTGGCGGCGTTGGCAAACATCCGAACCCGTAGAAATTCTCCGCCCGGAAATGGAATACGAAGGAAGCATGCTTCCGCTCCGTCCTTCTCGTTTTGGTTCTGTTCACGAGCCCGTTCGCGAACTGCGCGATCCCGCAGTGTACGAGGAAAACGGCAGATTGTATTTGTTTTATACAGGAGCAGGAGAAAGCGCAATCTGCGGCGCCGAACTGATTGAAAGACAAAGGAGCCAACCAGCAAGTGCAGGCGACGCTTGCCAGTGCGCCTGACCGTTTCGTTAGCCCGCTCGCCACCATTGCAGGAGAAACGGGTTCGGGTTCAAAGGTAGCGAACTTTAGAGAGGAAGTGACAGTTGACCAAGACATTCGTGAAAAGATTAGATGAAATACAACCGAGTCAGCTGTTCGTTAGTTCTGCAAAACTATCTCAGGTGATGAGAGATATTGACCCCCTGAGACCTGAATCGCTTGAGCCTATTCCAGTGAAAGAGCTTGGGAACTGCGTGATCTTTACGGATGGTCATACCAGGGCTTTGGCGGCGTTCTTGTGCGGTTTTACGGAGGTTAGGGTGTTCTGGGACGAGGATGAACTGGACTGGGAGGCGTACGAAATCTGTGTGGAATGGTGCCAGGCGGAGGGGATTTGCACAATCGCCGACTTGAAGGACAGAGTTGTGGCTCCAGGGGAATATGACATGCTGTGGCTCAAAAGATGCAGGGAGATGCATGAAAGCTTGGAGGTGAAACGAAACCGGAAGTAGCCGGTAGTCTTCAGGAGCC
This sequence comes from uncultured candidate division Zixibacteria bacterium, assembly GCA_903908285.1. Taxonomy (GTDB): domain Bacteria; phylum Zixibacteria; class MSB-5A5; order MSB-5A5; family SM1-73; genus CAIVRH01. The sequence goes on along the minus strand of CAIVRH010000023.1, from coordinate 9,839 downwards.
TTTAGGCTCCTGACATCAAAGCTGTAATTTATTGCCACGACCTTCAGGTCGTGGGGACATGTAGCGGTCGGATTTCCTGCGGATCTGAAGGATATCCGACCCCGCCGGACTTACTGGACTTACTGAACTTGTGAATAGCAATTTTTCATCATTTACAAAGTCCGGAAATGTGGTGTGAGTAAAAAGTAGTCTTTCTTTCTTGGTATCAAGTATATGGTTCATATAGGTTTTTTTACGACATTCAGAATGAATTCAAAATTTAACTTTCCTTTATAGTACCTCCCTCACTAATCCCGGCACTGTCCTTTTCACCACCGAAGTTGTACTTCGAAGCTCAGTATAAATAGTTCGAGGCTCACTATAAATACTTCGAAGCTCAATATAAATATCGAATTTGTTGCTATAACCTCTACCCTTGTCCTTTCGAATAAATAATTCAAATTTAGGGTTGACAGGATTGCACAAATGTCTATAATTGTCATATAAATGGAATCTATTTCATGAAAAATCGGGTTACGATCAATATATCATCTAGGGGTGTCTCTGGTCGACGCGTTATAAGCTGGTTTATACAGACGGTATAATCATTGTTAGCATCAAGAAAAGGAAGCTAAAATGAGCGAAGGAATTAAGAAATGTCCCTATTGTGGTGAAGAAATTCTTTTAGTCGCGATAAAATGTAAGCACTGTGGGGAATTTTTGGATAAATCAGATTCATCTCGTAAAGCCGCTGATAGGAAAGTAGGAGAACTAGAAAAAACTCTATGGGAAGGAAACCCATCCCATTACTATTACCTATTTGCCTATATCATTGGTGGAATATTAATTTTAGCTTACGGTTTAGGTCTTATTATTATTATTATTGCCCTTCTTAATAGGAAATGTAAAGTATTCACAGTTACAGATAGGCGCGTTAAATCTAAAGTCGGAATCATTAGCCGTGTTACCAGAGAAGTTTTAATAAAGGATATCCGGGTTATAAATTTAAAACAGGGTATTTTGGAAAGAATCTTTGGATTAGGCACTATTGAGATAGGTTCGGCAGGAACAGCAGGCATTGAGGTTTCATTTAAAGGCATTCCGGAAACACCGAGAATCAAAGAGATGATCCAGAAATTAAGGGACCAATTTTGAATGCTAACAACCCAATTCACCTAACTCTCGGAGCGGATTTATCACCCCTCGGGCTGGTGATTTTTGTGTTAGGCGGCTTGACTAATCGCCGGTGGTTCTTTTGAAACCGTTTCTCATATCATCTATCCAATTCGCTTCATTGCGGCTGTTTGGATAGCAGATACTTTTGGGAAGGGAAGGGATATGACCAACCAAAGCAGTGAGACAAAGCGAGTACTACGGTTCTTCTGGGCCTGGCAAGACGATGATGAGGGACGCTGGCTGGCGCAGATGGCGCGGCAGGGCTGGCATTTGGTCAAGGGCGGGATATGGTTCACCTTCCGTCGTGGGGAGCCCAGGGAGGTGCTGTACCGCATGGACTTCCGCACCAAAGAGGAGCCGGATCGTGGCGAATACCTGCGCGTGTTCCGCGATGCAGGCTGGGAACATGTGTGCAACTTCGGTCCTTGGCGCTACTTTCGGGCCGATGCTGCGGCCGCAGCCAGCGACATCTACTCCGACACCCATTCACTGATCGGGAAGTACAAGCGCCTGATTCGGGTTTTAGCGGTCTTCGGCGTCGTAAACCTGATTGGGCTGGCGAATAACCTTCCATGCTTCTTTCCGGATCACTTCAACACCAGCTTGATGGGCATCATCGGCATCGTCTTCCCAATCCTGGGCATTTTGCTAGTCGCGTATGTGATCAGTCGATTGTGGATACGGATCGCCCAGATCAAACGCTCAGCGCAGCCAGTAGGTCATGAGCCCCTAGGCTCCTGATACTTTATATTTCAATTTTACAGGAGCTTACAACTCCTGTCCTTCACGTTCCTACTCTGTAGTTCTCTTTCCCCAACAAGCATATTTCCAACAACTTTTGTGGTGAAAACGACACTTCCCCAGTAAGTGGAGGGACTAATGTTTTTGAATGGAGGGAATATTAATGGAGGGGTTTACGATGTGGCTAAAGCCAAAGGCTTGTTGTAAATGACTTATCCGTTTGCTAAAGCAAACGGGAATAAATAATTCGATCTAATGCTAACCGGAGTGTGGAAGCTTGTCTAAAGGATCCCGCCAAAGGCGGGGCTTCCGCTGCACAAGCCCCGCTAAGCGGGATTTCCGCTTCGCTCCAACAAGCTTGTGCACTCCGATCTATGCCCCGCAGGAGCATTTGACTTGAACCCTTGAATCCTTGAACCCTTTGAACTCTTGAACTTTTGAACTTTATTCTATGCCGCTCCACAACATTTCTTGTACTTCTTCCCGCTGCCACAGGGGCAGGGGTCATTCCGCCCGACCTTTTTGTCCACCCGAATTGGTTGGAGTTTACCGGGAGCTACTTCCTCTGAGGGTTGGTTCTCTGACATCCCCAAACCCACCGCCGACTGGTGAATCGCCTTCATCTGCCGAGTCGGTTCTTCTCTTCTGGGCCGTTCTTTTTCCTCTACCTGCAATTTATAGATCAGCTCCAAAGTCTGCTCGTCGATTCGTGTGAGCATATCCATGAATAAGGTAAATGCTTCCTTTTTATATTCGATCAACGGGTCTCTTTGCCCGTAAGCCCTAAGGCCAATGCCCGTCTTCATTTGATCCACGTCGTAAAGATGCTCTTTCCATTCATCATCCAGGCTTCGGAGCATGGCATATCTTTCCAGCTGGCGCATCAGATTCTCGCCCAGCATCTTCTCCTTATATTCATATATCTCTAGTGCCATCTTATAAAGTTTTTCTTTCAGATCCTCCCGGGTCAGTTTGACAATGTCTTTCTGGTCAAATTTGATATTAACCAGGAAGGTCTTCAAGATGTCCTGCTTCAAACCCACCCAATCCCACTCTTCGGGATATGTCTTCTCGGAGGTGTGTGCTTCGACCTTGGCTTCGATGGTGGCTTTGATCAAATCCAAAACGTCCTCTCTCAAATCCGCCCCTTCCAAGACCGCCAGCCTGCGGTCGTAGATGACCTCCCTCTGCTGGTTCATCACGTCGTCGTATTCTAAAAGATGTTTTCTTATGGAAAAGTTCTGCGCCTCCACCCTTTTTTGCGCCCTCTCTATCGCCTTGGTGACCATGGAGTGCTTGATCACCTCTCCTTCCTGGACACCGAGACGATCCATAATGGCGGCGATCCGGTCCGAGCCGAAAAGCCGCATCAAATCGTCCTCCAAAGAAAGGAAAAATCTGGACGAGCCTGCATCCCCCTGCCTGCCCGATCTTCCTCTTAACTGCCGGTCGATTCTCCTGGCTTCATGCCGCTCCGTCCCCATGATATGAAGTCCGCACGGAACGTCCTTCTCGCATTTCAATTCCCGGTAATAAGGACAGCCATCCTCCCGGTCCGGAGTGATTAAAAGACAGTTGGGATGTTTGACCACTCCCGCACCCAATTTGATATCCGTCCCCCGTCCGGCCATATTGGTGGCAATGGTTACGGTTCCGGCTTGACCCGCCCGGGATATGATCTCCGCCTCCTGCTGGTGATATTTGGCGTTCAAAACCGAGTGTTTGATTCCGGTCCGCTTCAACATCCGCGAGATGGTTTCCGACACCTCCACCGAGACCGTTCCCACCAGAACCGGCCTGCCGGCTTGGTGGTAACGGGTGATCTCTTCGATGATGGCATTGTATTTTTCCCTTCTGGTGCGATAGACCATGTCGTTGTAGTCGATCCTTCTCACCGATTCATTGGTGGGAACAGCCACCACATCCAGCTTGTATATCTCCCAGAATTCTCCGGCTTCGGTCACCGCAGTTCCGGTCATTCCCGCCAGCTTATCGTAGAGCCTGAAGAAATTCTGCAGGGTGATGGTGGCAAAAGTCTGGGTTTCTCCTTCGACCTTTACCCCTTCTTTGGCTTCGATGGCTTGATGCAGCCCGTCGCTGTATCGCCGACCCGGCATCAGCCGTCCGGTGAATTCATCCACGATCATAACCTTGTCATCCTGCAACACGTATTCCACATCTTTTTCGAACAAGGAATATGCCTTCAAAAGCTGGCTGATGGAATGGTTCTTCTCGCTTCTTTCCGCATGCAGTTTATATAGTTTTTCTTTTCTCTTTAATTTCTCGTCGGCGGAGAGTGAATCATCCGAGTCGATCTCGTGCAGCCCCTCGGTGATATCCGGTATGACGAAAAGCACCTGGTCTTCGGGCGAGAGAAGCGACCGGCCCATCTCGTTTAGATTGATGGAATTCTCTTTCTCATCAATGGAGAAATATAAAAGATCATCCAGCTCATACAGTTTCTTATCCCGCATGTAGTCCAATTCCACACTTTGAATCAGCTTTCTGATCCCCGGTTCTTTGGCTATCTTCATCAGTTTTTTGTTTTTGGGGGAGCCTCTATGTGCAGTTTGAAGTTTGATCCCGGCTTCGTATTGCTTCCCGGCATTTAACAGCTCCTCCCCTTCCGCCACCAATTTGTTGACCAAAGCGGATTGCTTGCGGAACAACTGCTCCACCATCGGCTTCATCTCCATGTAGCTTTGGGTGATGTCGGAGCTGACCGGGCCGGAGATGATCAAAGGGGTACGGGCTTCGTCGATTAGAACCGAGTCCACCTCGTCTACGATGGCATAGTTATATCCCCGCTGCACCCGGTCATCCGCCCGAATCGCCATGTTGTCTCTTAGATAATCGAAGCCAAACTCGTTATTGGTGCCGTAGGTGATATCATAATCATACTGGATTTTTCTCTGGGCATTGTCCATATCGTTCTGGATGCAACCGATGGTAAGCCCCAGGAATTTGTATATCTCCCCCATCCATTCGCTGTCTCGTTTGGCCAGGTAATCATTAACCGTCACCAGATGCACCCCTTTGCCGGTCAGGGCGTTTAAGTAAATCGGCATAGTGGCAACCAGGGTTTTCCCTTCACCGGTGGCCATCTCAGAAATCTTCCCCTCATGCAGCACCATTCCGCCAATGAGCTGAACGTCGTAAGGAACCATATCCCACTCGATTTCGATACCGCAGACGTTCCACTTCTTACCCAACAGCCTTCGGCAGGTCTCTTTGACCACCGCAAAAGCTTCCGGAAGAATCTCGTTTAAAGTATCCAGCTCGATTTTCTTGATCTCCTCGCGGATTTCCTTCGTCTGCTGAAGTAAGCTTTCCTTTTGCGCCCGGACCTCGATTCTTTCTTCCTCGGACAACCCGTGCGTTTCGATACCGGTGAATTCCTCTTTCAACTCTTTCAGCCTTTCATCCGGCTGGCTGGTACGTTCTTTTATCTTTTGCCTGAACTCTTGAGTTTTTCCTTTCAGCTCTTCGTCGGAAAGATTTTGGAGCTGTTCGGTAAACAGGTCGATTTCTTCTACGATGGGCCAAAGCTTCTTCACGTCCCTCTCGTACTTTGAGCCGAATATCTTGGTTACTAAATCGGTAATCATTAACCTCACTCCCTGGTAATATTGCTCATGTCGTTTTAATCTTTTACGTATCTGACATGATTTTCACCAAAGGTAAACGTTTTCTCATGTGGTGGCAATTGAAATTTAAGGCTGTTTGAGTTGGTCAAAGACTCATGACCCGGAGCCCTCACCCTGCCATTTTATTCTTGGGCATTGTGGCAATATAAAGAATGCCTGTTATCAACTAAGCGGGGAACATTAGAACTCCACCCGTCCTTCCAAGGCATTGGATAGGGTAATTTGATCGGCGTATTCCAAATCCCCGCCAGCCGGAAGCCCGCGGGCAATGCGGGTAACCCTACTTCCCAGTGGTCTTATCAGCTTGGATAGATAGATGGCGGTCGCCTCCCCTTCGGTATTGGGGTTGGTGGCGATGATCACCTCTTTGACCTCTTTATCCTTCAACCGGGTAAGAAGTTCTTTAATCTTCAAATCGTCCGGACCGACACCATCCAAAGGAGCTAGTACCCCTCCTAAAACATGAAACAGTCCTTTATATTGATTGGTCCTGTCCAAAGCCACTACATCATTGGCTTCCTCCACCACGCAAATGGTCGTTCTGTCTCTTTTTTCATCCCGGCAAATAGCGCAGGGATCGTCTTCGGTGATATTAAAGCAGATGGAGCAATAGCTTACTTTGCTTTTGACATCCAAAACCGCCTGCGCCAAAGCTTCTGCCTCTTCTTTTCTTTCCTTCAAGACAAAGAATGCCATCCTCTGGGCGGTTTTTCTCCCTATTCCCGGGAATTTGGAAAATTGCTCTATCAATTTTTCTAATGAATCGATCATATCTATATAAAGATAAATTTTGGAGTATTCACCTTTAGGTGAACTTCATTTGTTTTCAGGTGCAGTCGTAATCAAAGTCTTTACTTAAAGCAGGTATGACGTTAGGATTTAAAATGGTAATCCTGGAATCTTTAACCCGCCGGTTAGCTTTGCCATATCTTCTGCTGCCAGCTCGGCGGCTTTTTCCCGGGCCTGGTTCACCGCCGCCACGATCAGATCCTCCAGCATCTGCACGTCATCCTTGTTCACCACCTCCGGATCGATCTTCACCTCCAGAATCTCCTGCTTCCCGTTGGCTGTAACCTTCACCATTCCTCCTCCCGCCGTCCCCTCCACCGTCTTGTTTGCCAGTTCCTCCTGGATTTTTTCCATCTCCTGTTGCATCTTTTGTACCTGCTTCATCATGTTGCCGATGCCTTTTACCATTGTTTCTCCTTTTAGATAAGACTTCTATAATCTTTCAGGTTACCTAAAATATCTATCGAATTATCTCCCCTTCGAAATTATCGAAGATGCTCTTGACTAGCGGATCCTCGGCGATCTGGGTTGGTCCCGCGCCGCCATTGGATTTTGTATTGCCGGATTCATCCGGAGAAGAACCCTTTAATTGGTTCAATTCGAATTTCAGCTTAAGCGGTTGGGTAAAGAGGTCACCTAAAGCCTTTTGGATCAAATTCAAATTCTCTCTTCTCTCCGCCTGTTTTTTATGAAAACTGTTTCCGTTATGAAACTCGATAGTCAGTGTGTCATCTTCCAATCCGATTACTTCGCCGTCCTTGATCAGACTCCACAGAGAGAGTTTATTATTTTTAACTTCTCCCAAAACCTCGTTCCATCGTTTTTGTATGTCTTCTAAGGAAATCACTTCCGTTTTGATATAAGAATCTTGAATAGCCGGAGTGTCGGATGGCGCCGAGGTCTCCTCCTGCACATCTACGGACTGCTTCCCCATGACCGGTTTTTCCGGAGAAAGGGAAGGTATTTTTGGTTTGGTAGGATTGCCAGAGGATATATTCCCCGAGCCTAACATACCTGCGGAGGAACAACCTTTTAACTGGTCCAATCTGTTCAAAAGCTCGGCTAAATCGACGGAAGATTCCATCTTCAATATTTTCATCAAAGTCATCTCTAAGAGTACCCTCGGATCTGAGGCTCTCTTTAAATTCATATTCAGATCCGCCACCATCTTGATCATGCGCAGTATATCTATTTCGGTAAATGCCTTCGATTTCTCTCTGTATTTTTGCAGGTACACATCCGAAAGATCGAAAAGCTCATTCGAATCTCCGCTCACTTTGGCAATCAACAAATCCCTTAAATGCTGGAGCAGGCTGTTGACGAATTCGGGCAGGTCAATTCCCGAATCCATCAGCTGATTGAGAATCAGTATCCCCTTGGCGGCATTTTTTTCTCCGATAACGTCGGTTATCTCGAACAGCTTATCCAGGTTCACCAAACCCAAAGTTTCGGTGAGCAAAACAGACGAGATCGTTTTCTTCCCCCCCTCTACCGGTTCGCTTTCGCTGCCATATGCGATTACCTGATCCAAAAGCGAGAGCAAATCCCGCAAACTCCCGTCCGCCCTACGCGCCAGAATGTAGGTTGCCTCCTTTTCTACCTCCAGATTCTCCTTTTCTGCAATATCGCTAATGGTTTTGACCAGATCGGTGGTGGGAATGCGACGGAAATCGAATCTTTGGCAACGGGAGAGCACGGTTTGGGGCAATTTATGCGGCTCGGTGGTGGCAAAAACAAAGATGGCATGCGCCGGTGGCTCCTCCAAGGTTTTCAACAGGGCATTGAAAGCGGAGTCGGATAGCATGTGGACTTCATCTATGATGTAGACTTTATATTTACTCTGGCTCGGAACGTAGCGGATGTTCTCCCTCAAGGTTCTGATATCATCCACGCTGTTGTTGGAGGCGCCGTCTATTTCCATCACGTCTAAGCTCCGGCCGATGGCGATCTCCCGGCAGGAATCGCACCGGTTACATGGCTGCGGGGTAGGTCCTTCCTTACAGTTGAGCGCCTTAGCCAAAATCCGTGCTACCGTGGTCTTTCCCGTCCCTCGGGGACCGGCAAAAAGATAAGCATGCGATATGCGGTTGGTTTGGATGGCATTTTTGAGGGTGGTGGTAACGTGCGTCTGCCCTACCACCTCGTCAAACGTCGACGGCCGGTATTTTCTCGCCATCACCAGATAAGTCATAACTTCATTCCTTTACCTGAAACATATAATTAAAATAATACAGACAATAACCATCCAACGACTTTTTAATATACTAAATGATTTCCCCTTGTTCAACCATCTCTTCAAAGAGGAAAAATAATATTTTTTCTCCTCTCCCCTCTGGGGAGAGGATTTAGGTGAGGGGTTAATCTTGTTATGTTTTGATTCAATTCCCCCTCACCCTACCCTTTCCCCAAAGGGGAGAGGGATTTTATCATTAACGATCCCGCCTTCAGGCGGGATTATCCCGCGCACCCACCGTCGATTCCTGTCTTCCCAGGGAGCTTGGATAGCCAACTCCAACCAGGCTCTCCCGCGGCACACTCAAGTATTCACCTACCGTTGCTACCTTCCGGTCCTGGCGGGGTTTGGTGAGCTTGGGTTGCGCAGGACCTGATCTTCAACGTTACACACCCAATCCCCCACCGGAAAACAAAGAACCTCGGGTGGGAATTCGATCCCGGTATAGCGGATTCCGGGTCACAGGGCACCGCTAACTCCCCATCTAGCACGGGAAAATTTAATCAAAGATTAAATTTTCAGTTATTGGTTCATAGTTCGTAGTTCGTGGCAAAACTTTTAAAAACCATTCTTTGAGAATTCCAGTGCATCTTGATATACTCTCAAGTTCTCAAAGTTGAATTTCTTTAATGAATTCATATCTTTGTTTTTGCCTTGATTTTACTATGAACCATGAATTCCGAACCACGAACCAGAAATTTGTCCGTATGGATAAATTTCTGGAGCAGAGCGGGATCGAACCGCTGACCTGTACGTTGCGAACGTACCGCTCTCCCAACTGAGCTACTGCCCCGGAGATACAGCTTACAAATTTTAGTCCATAATTCATTGGAAAACCAAAATTCTTCTGGTCTTCCTGAAAAAAACATTGTTTATATTTTCCGATTACCCATTACCTCGAAACCAAAGTGGGTTTATCTACCGTCCTCCAACTCAGATATCACCCCCTATGGGAGGAAAATGGCAGGAAGCTTGTTCTATTAACTCCTTTTTTTTCAGCACCTCCCTCAGGAGTTTTAAAATATCTCTCTCTGGCGATAGCTTCCGTTTTTGTAGTAAACTCTTCGTAGTAGACCAACTTCAATGGTCTTCTATTTCTCAAAGATTTAGTATTCCCCGCATTGTGATCTCGAAGTCTTTTTTCTATATTACTTGTATAACCCGTATACAGTCTCCCATCCTTCCGACTGCGCAATACATAAACAAAATACTTATTTCGTTCCATCGAAATCTACCTGGATTAAACCCAGACTAGATGTCCGCTCGCTGACCTC
>CAIVRH010000022.1 GCA_903908285.1 uncultured candidate division Zixibacteria bacterium | reverse complement strand
CGGATCCCCCATGTCGAACGCCGTCACCGCAAAATACATGGATTGCGCCGGAAATACCTCGATCTCCTTCTGGTAATCCCAATACCGATCCAAAGTATCCTTCACCAACCCCAGATCCACACTGTCCCGATACGCCGGATTAACCACAATATCCTTAAATCCCAGGTTCCAATCATTTGCCTCAAAATATAATGAATCTCTGCTCTCTAAGCGAATCGAATCATAGGTTACGGCATAACCTTTCGACGCATCTACCGAATCAGATATGCGCAGATAAAAAGGATTAACCACATCCTTGATCACAAACGGATTGCTCTTGCTGTAAACGGTGGGTTCATCCCCGATCTTCTCACCGTTTAATCCCTTGGTGTCAAACCAGGACTTAAGCGAGTCCAGGTTCACCGATGCCACCTTCCACTCCCAGGGGCGGATTTCCTTATTACGATTAAGCTGGTAAATCTTATAATCCACCTTATCATAAGAGCCTAAAAGCGCGTAATCCTCTACTGCTCCGGTGCGGCTCATGTATACCCGATAACCCTCAAAATCCTTCCGGCCGTTGAAAGAATCCCGGGTCTTCTCGGTTGCCTTGCTGTTCCACTTCACCTTTACCTTCCCCTTTTGGGTTTCAAAACTTATCACCGGTGCGGGTGGTGGCGGGGGACCTTTAAAATCCGGCTGATTGTCTCCGCACGGCTTTTCCGTCCCGTCCGGATTGTCATACACCTTTGCTGCCCAGATGGCATTGGTCTCAAAATCGGTAAAGTTCAAGTTGGCGTAATAGCGGTTAGGGTTACCCATGTTCGGATCTTTGGCCAAATTGAGCGGGTCGGTATGAAAATCCGCTCCTGCTATATATCCGATGGTTATGATCAAGGACTCCCCCGGAGCTATCTGATCGAAGGGTCCAAAGGATAAAAGATAGCGGGTGTCGTAGCCGTTGGCTAAATCCGCACATTCCGGGCTGGGATCCAGCCAGTGATCAGTAGGATGATCCGCCGGCCAGGTGCAGGAAAATATCTGGTCGTAATCGAACTCTCCGTTGGACATGATGAAATATTTGGAGCAGTCACCCCCCGGCGTCCCCATGACATTACCGGGGAAAGTATTCTTCCCCGGTTCATAGCAGTTTTCCCTGCTCCAAATTTCCTGGTTTTCAGTGGTCCAGGGTCCCCAATCCTTAGGATATCCAGACTGATTGGAGATGAACCAGTTGAAGGAGTACTTGAGTCCCGGTTTGGGGGACCTGACCACTCTAGCACCGGTAACGCCGATGGGGCTTCTGGTAGTAAATACTCTTTCCCCTTTAAATCCGTGTCCATCATTATCCGCAATCCAAGCCAAATTTACCGTATCGGAACAATCTCCTTTGGGGGAGGTTACCAGATGGCGGAAACCGCAGATGTCATCCTGCGCTCCGTATTCCCCGTAAGGATCTTCGTCCTTATGTGCCACATCCGCATCGATGTAAAGTCCCATATACATATCTTTAATTTTTTTAATCCCGATGTTTTTCACAAAGAGGTCAATCAATACAAAATCCTCGGCATACTCATAGCTCCAGGCATAGCTTTTTTGGGTGACCTGCAGACCAAGCGGAAAATGTTTGCGATTATCCCAGGGATCTTGCTGGGTAGGAGAGAGGGGGATATCGGCGGAAGTATCGGTATAAACCGATATCAAATCCTGTTCCGAAACAGCTTCGGTGGTGTAACAAGAGGTGTTTCTTCGGGTGCTCTTCTCTATTATGGCACCGGCATCGCCAGCCTCGGGCCACATTTCATGTATCCAGAACCAGCCGTCACAACCCACGGTGGTATAGGGTTTATCGTCCACCATGGCGCCAATCCAGAGTCCCCCCCAGAAGAGATACTCTATTCCCGAGCCGGCAGGATATTCAGCGGACGGAGCGACCACTTCTTTATCCGGGTTGGGATTAAAACAACCCCCTTTGGATTCTTTGAGATCGTATAGCGGATGTCCCTGTCCGCTTCCAAAAAATCCCCAGTTGGTGACGCAAAGGTTTAATAGGCCCACCCGGTGCACCCGGGCTTGCACGTTGGGATAAGCGGAAGATAGTTTGGTAAGCGGTTTTTTATCGGACTTGACCATATCCGAGTTTGTTTTTGAATCTCCGGAATAAGGCAAAGCAGTGGATTGGGCAATAACGGGGAAAAAGCAAAAAAGAATAAAAACACCGACTAAAGATCGGATAATCGGATAATTGTATTTTCCAATGGCTATCTCTTTTCTCATATCATCATCTCCTTATAAATTGATTGCAAGCAGGATTTATCCAAAATCCATCAGCATGCTTTATTATGTAAAATAACAGAACCAATAGCATCTTTCAACATTTATTTGGAGATAATTACAGAAAGAGTAAAAAATATGAGGATAATTCTACTCTTAGGAATTTGTATCTATAGATTATTTTTACCCTTTTTAATATGTTATAATGCGATGACAACCTATCATCCTCCAACCCCGGGCTTGAGGTTTTCGGTGCGCTTACATGAACTTCCGATATGCAACAACCATGCCTATTATCATACGCAAATGTCGAAATGGGTGCTTTCGTAAGTTGTTGCATTACTTAGAACAACATGCATAAAATAATAATAATCCAGAACGATGTTTTATCTTTAAGATTATTTTCGCAAAAGCTGGCGAGGTATTGGAGTCAAGTAATGAAGGAGATGGATCAAGTCGTTGTCGATCAATCGAATATTGGATTCGTCAGAAAATGCGACTATTCGTACCGCATTTCTCTATCCTTATTTGGTCGGTTCACATTATACCTCATATTTCAAATAATTCAATAGTTGTTAAATTTGCGTATGAAATTGATATTCATCACCCTGAATTTCGGTTTTATAAATTCTAATAAGCACTAACCGATAAGCCTTTGGGAGCAGATAAACTTATTAATCAATTGCTGTTGGGTGATGATATCACAGGTTGGAAAATTTTATACTTCTTCATTTTGTTTCTAAGTGTGGCTTCGGGAACACCTAAAAGTTTTGCTGCTCTTAATTTGATCCAGTTGCACTGTCCTAAAGCTTCAATAATCTTTTCCTTCTCGAACTCCTCTACGATATGGAATAAGGTACTTTCGCCGGAAAAAGCATGATTGGTGCCGGAGTGAACCAGCTTGTCGGATAGACAACCGGATGGATCCTTATCCCCCACCTGAGATAAAACCGCCATCCTTTTTATCTCGTTTTCCAGTTCTCTTACATTTCCGGGCCAATTGTATTCCAAAAACCTCTTCATGTTTCCGTTTCTCTCGAATTCCCTGATTTTTTTGTCATCCACCCCATACTCCTTCAAGAAATGTTTGCTCAAGAGGGGAATATCCTCCTTGCGCTCTCTAAGCGGGGGTATGGCGATATCGAAAGTATTGAGACGGAAATAAAGATCCTGGCGGAACTTACCTTTCCTTACCGTCTCCTTCAAATCCTCGATGCTGGAGGAGATAATTCTTACATCTATTTTCCTCGGTTTGGTTTCGCCCAATCGAGTGATCTCCTTCTCTTCAATGGCCCTCAAGAGTTTTACCTGAGTAGACAGGGGAATCTCTTCCACCTGATCCAAGTACAGGGTTCCGCCTTCTGCTTCCTCGAACAATCCGAGCTGGTCCTTGTCTGCTCCGGTGTATGCCCCTTTCTTATGACCGAATAACTCATTCTCCAAAAGGCTTTCGGGAAGCGCGGCACAGTTAATGGCTATGAACCTTCGGTCTTTTCTGCGACCGGAAAAATGGGTGGCTTTGGAGATTAAGTCCTTACCGCTTCCGGTTTCACCCTCCAGCAGGATGCTGATATCATAATCTTTAATCTGTTTCAATTTTTCCAAGATCTCTGTCATCTCGGAGTTATGAGTTACGATATTATCGAACGTGACTTTGCCGTTGGATTTTGCCAGCAGGTTGGATTTGAATAGGGAATCTTCGATGGAATTTCTTATATCCGCCACTTTTCGAAGCTCCAGGTGATTATGCGACTCTTTAAAAAGCCTCTCGGCCTCGGATAAGAAGATTTCCGCTTTTCCATAGTCCTTCTGCTCTACCAATAAATCAACGATGCTTAGGTTGACCAATCCCAGATGATACTTTGATTTCAAATCACGGAATAAGCTCTCCGCATTACTCAGATATCCTAATCTCTTGTAATAGTCAAATGAATTGGATCGGCCCGCCTCCAGATAAGTTTTGGCTAAATCGCCTTTCGCCCCCACCTGCTGAAGAATTGTAATACTCTGTTTGAAATACTCCGCGGCATTATCCTTTTCCCCCCGGAAGGAATGAATCTGTCCCAAAATCCGATAAACCACTCCCTCCTCAATCTTCTCCCCCAAGGGTCTGGAAACCTCCAGTGATTTCCGGCAGGACTGGAGAGCTTTGTCCCATTCTTTTTCCGCCACCTGAAGCTCGGCCAAAAGACGATAGGTTTGGCTAATCATGTCTCCATCCGGAGCGTTATTCTGCCAAAGCTGGATTATCTGGTTATAATGATCTTCCGCTTCCCGGTAATTCGCCATTTCAAAGCAGAGGGTTCCCATATACTCATGATAAATGACCATCTCTCTCAAGTAATTACTGCGGGATGCAATTTCGAAAGCCTGGATTAAGTATTGCCGGGCTTGATCAAACTCTCTTTTCAGACATAAAACATAACCACAGGATAATTGATCCCGGCATAAACTCAGCTCATCGCCGCTTCTTTCATTGAACTTGAGGCTGGAAAAAATTAAATCTTGCGCTTCGATCCAATTGCCCATCAGCAGATGGATTCTTCCCAGATTGCCGGAAATTATTGCAACCATCCTGGGATCACCGGTCGTTTCGGAAATCTGCTTGGCGTCGTTGAGATATTCGATGGCTTTTCCAAATTCCGATTTTACAAAAAATATGCGGGCGATCTTGTTGTAGCAGGTTACAATTTCATCGTTATTTCCGATCCGGCGATGGGTGGCAATGGCATCCCTAATGTAGTTTTCCGCGTTTCTTAAATCACCCAGATCCAGGTATATTAATCCCAGAGTATATTGAATCTCCGCTAGTTTACAATTTTCCGAAGTATTTCTGAGAAGATCGTAGGCTTTTTCCGCCTGTATCTTTGCTTCAGCGTATCTTCCCATTCCATAAAGGCTTATCGCCCAAAGATGATATATCTCTTTTTCCTCTGCCGAGAACGTCGGAATGGGCTTCCGATTCTGAAGCTCAACTATATCTTCCAGCGCTTGGGCAAATTTCCTTTGTCTGATCAGGATCTTGATTTTATCTATTTTTATTTGTATGTCAGAATCTATGTTTTTTGGTCGAGTCGCCATCTCTTTTAACCTATCCTATTTCCGGTTATCTAATCACCCTTCTTCTGTTTCTGGGTGAAGCTTGGATTATGCATAGTCTTTTTTACCACATAATTATAGTAGAATTGGAGGGTGTAGTTTGTAACTGCTGAAGTGGAAGGGTCAGAGAAACCTCCTCCCGTACCAGGGCGCAAGGTATTTGGGTAAGCAGTACTCTTATTGCAATCACCCCATGGATGTCCGGCTATTACTACAATAGGGCCGAATTTATCTGTTTTAAAACCCCAACCTGCATACACCAGACCGGTCGAGGTAAGCAAAATCACCAGAATCAACACTAAAGATATGCATTTTCTTTTCATCTTTTATCGCCTCCTGAATTCAAAAAGTAAATCAAGCATTTGATTGACAAAGAACCATTTATTCGAATATATAGAATGCAAAAACTGCGCCAAAACTTACGAATCCCAGTATTTTTTATGTGCTATTAATCTGTTGTATCATAACATGTTAAGATTACAGCCTGATATGATGCGATCACCGCTTATAGAATCGATCTGTCATTCGCAGCAGAATACGCTTCGTTATTTGGGTTTTACTCAAATCTATCTGTAAGTCATTATTGGACAATTTGAAAGGAATTCGCCAAATATTGCGAATGGTTTTATGTTTTTGGTGCAAACGGATAGGAAATCTGGTAAGAAAGTTATACTTTCTTTGTTTTTGATTCCAACGTGATAGGGTAAAATAGATTCCGGGAAAAACACTCTTTTCTCGCCACTGGAATGAATCCATGTGATTGTATTTATTTTAATATATTACAGCCGGATGATTCGTATGAAGTAGGATGTCATGCATATCTTAAGACCCCATACTCTTTGCCCTATTTATTCCCTCGATTTGGAAGCAGAACTGACTATTGAAATGGCAGGAAATTCGAAGAGGGCAGCAAAAGAGTTAGGTATGGGAGAAAATAATCAAATTCCTCTAATTTACCCAGGTATGCCGGAGACTCTCTATTTGTATTCAGATTTAAATAAACCTTCCGAGTCTCCGATAGATAAAATATATGAGCTCTTACTATCAGGATAAAGCTTACAGTTTTGGACCGGGGGGGATCACCAAAGGTGTCACATATCTTTTGTTGATTAATGTGGGTGTGTTCATTTTGGAATATATATGGGGACCTGAGTTAATCAACATCTTCGGATTGACACCTGTCTTGGTCAGAAAAGGATTCATCTGGCAGCTGGCTACATACATGTTCCTGCACGGGGGGCTATTTCACATCCTTTTCAATATGTTTGCGCTGTGGATGTTCGGGAGTGAAATTGAAAGAACCTGGGGAACTAAGGAGTTTGTAAAGTATTATTTTCTCACCGGAATCGGGGCGGGATTGTTTACCTTTTTACTCTCGTTTAATTCATACATCCCTACCATCGGGGCATCGGGAGCCATCTTTGGAATTTTGGTGGCATTTGCCATCATGTTCCCCAACCGGCTGATTTATTTATATTTTATCTTTCCGGTGAAAGCCAAGTATCTGGTGGTTTGCTTTGTGGTGATCGAATTTTTGGCATCCTTCCAACATACCTCGGATGGTATAGGGCATTTTGCCCATCTGGGAGGAATGGTAATAGGGTATTTATATATTAAGTCGGACTGGAGAATGCTTTCTCTCTTTAAATTTTCGAAATATCCTGAATATATCAAAGAGCTTAGACACAAATGGAGGATGAGGGCTTTTAACCGAAGAAGAGAAGAGGAACGGAAATTGCTGGAAAGGGTAGATCAAATACTGGATAAGATCAATCTGGTGGGTTACGATAATCTTACCAGGGAAGAGAAGAAGACCTTAGAAGAAGCCAGTCAGCTTTTGTCCCGGCAATCGGAAAGAAGATGATTTCCCGGGGATGGTGGGTCGGTAAGGCTGGAGGGGGTTAGAGAATAATAATATGGGGGTTGAACTTCAAGAAGATCGGATTTTGTAAGGGTGGCTATAAATCACTATGGTTCTAGCGGTGAAATAAATCGAGGGGAATCGATGCCCAAGAAGATATTAATAGCAGATAACAGCCCAACCATCCGTAACGTAGCGGAATCCCTGCTAAAAAAACATGGCTATGAGGTTTTTCTGGCTGACAACGGAGCGAAAGCACTGGAAACAGCCAGACTGGAGAAGCCGGAGATCATATTCTTAGATCATTCGCTGCCTATTTTAAACGGCGAGCAGATTTGCAATGAACTTGAACAGAGCGAGAGTTTAAGACACATTCCGGTGATTATGATGATATCCCAAGACAAAGTGCAAGAAAAGATGAAGCTTGAGTCACTCGGAGTAAAGGCTTTCATCGTCAAGCCATTCAGCCCTAAAGAGATATTGGATCAGGTGGAAAGTATATTGCAAACGAAGGGAGAATCCGGGATTAAAGGAAAAGCTGGAAATGTCTCTTCGGCCAAAGGGAGATCAAAAAGCGGTTTGGATATACTCGAAACCAGCGACCTGATGGAGGATTTCGATCAATCCGTCCCGGTTACAGAGAAAGCGGGTATTCATGGATTCGACTGGTTTATGTCGGAATTACAGAAAGAGATTCAAGAGGGGGATAAACCGGAATTACATCCAAAAGAGAAGAGCCTCCCCGCAGTGAAGAAAATGCCGGGTGGGTTTGAGGGAGTGATTTCCATGCCTCCCCCGGCCAAATTGGCTCAAGACAAAAGTCAGATTACGGGTAACCAGTTTCAAGCAGGTGATACCCCCGAGGATTTTGTCGAAGATTTGAGGAGAGAGCTGGAACAACTAATCACCGGGGAAGAGACCGTCACAAAACCTCCAGCCTCCAAACAATCCGAGCGTTTCAATTTTGAGCTTTTGCTTGCGGATTTGAAGGATAAAATCTCCGAAAAAGTCGCTTTGGAGGTGACCAAAATGATAACCCCGGAGTTTTTAGAAAAGATAATCCGGGAGGAAATAGCCCGTATCAAAGAACATATCACTTGAATATTCCATCCCGCATCGATATCATGCATTATGATTTTTTACCATTCCCTTTATTCCCTACCAGGTAAGCCTATTTCAAATTTTTGGATTATCTAAGCGTAACCTTTTTAATGAAAAGGAAAAAGGAATAAGGAATAAGGAATAAGAAATAGCAAATCGAAATTATGTATCCATATAAAAATGCAATAATATTTCTATTTTCCTTCTTCCATTTTTCATTTTCCTTTATATAGGCGGTTAACGTTTTTTGCAAAAACAGTAATTTAACAGATGGTTTGGAGGAATAAGTGGATAATGTCTCATTACTTGCAGCTTTCACAGCCGGAATAATCTCGTTTATCTCTCCCTGCGTTCTTCCGTTGATCCCCGGCTATCTCTCATTTATCTCCGGGGTGTCGGTGGAGGAGATGGAAATCGGGGACAAGAGATCCAAGGCTTTAAAGAAAGTAATGTTGAGCACCCTCTTCTTCGTTTTGGGATTTTCCGTGGTCTTTACGGCTCTGGGTGCTTCGGCGACTTTTGTGGGTTCATTCCTTTTGTCCAAGATTTCACTATTCAGTAAAATAGCCGGAGTAATAATCGTGGTTTTGGGACTGCACATAGCCGGCATCTACCGGATTCCTTTTTTGAATTATGAAAAGAGATTTCATGCTCAGAACAAGCCGATCGGTCCATTGGGTTCTTTTCTGATCGGCCTGGCATTTGCTTTCGGCTGGACTCCCTGCATCGGCCCCATCCTGGGGGGGATTCTTCTCATGGCCTCCAATCAGGGAACGGTGTTGAAAGGAACCGTTTTACTCTTAGCCTATTCCCTTGGTTTGGGAATTCCATTTTTCATCACCGCCATCAGTTTCAACACCTTTTTGGGTTTCTTCGGGTGGGTGAAGAAGCATTTCCGCACCATAGAAATCGTAAGCGGTTTGTTTTTGGTGGTGATAGGGATTTTGATATTCTTCGGTTCCTTCAACTACATTACGGGACTGTTTAACCAGTGGTTTTCCGGAGGGCAGGAAGGTTAGCCCCTTAGTTGGTGATCCAGTATCATATCAGATTCATTGATCACGATGAAATCCTTAAAAATAATACTCCTTATCTGTTTATGCTGGCTTATTTCGGATGTAGCTGTAGGCAGT
Source organism: uncultured candidate division Zixibacteria bacterium (assembly GCA_903908285.1). Classification (GTDB taxonomy): domain Bacteria; phylum Zixibacteria; class MSB-5A5; order MSB-5A5; family SM1-73; genus CAIVRH01. Next base: position 13,996 of record CAIVRH010000022.1, on the reverse strand, counting down.
GACAGCTTATCCTTGCTTCTTCCCAGCCCGGAGGACGGTTGGAAAAAGGCTGGGGCACCGGAGATGTATGATCGTCGGAATTTATTTGACTACATCGACGGAGGAGCGGAGCTTTTCTTAGCATATGATTTTCAAAAGGTGGCAGTGCAAAAGTTCATCCCCACCCGGCATGATTCCATCGAGGATAGAGCCATCATCGTGGAGATCTGGCAGATGAAATCATCCGCGGATGCCTTTGGCATTTTCTCTTTGGAGCAGGATGGAGAGACTGTAAAGATAGGTCAGAGCGGAGTTTATAATGACGGTTTATTGAGGTTTTGGAAAGATGCGTTTTTTGTCAAAATCCTCGAGACGGTGGGGGGGGCAAAAGAGACCATCTTTCAACTCGGCGGGAAAATCGACTTAAAGATCCAAAAAGAAGGCAATTTACCTCTGCTGATGCAGAAAGTCCCTTCTGATAGTTTAGTGCCTGGCTCGGTTTACTTTTTTCACAAACAGATTATTTTGAACGACCTTTTCCCTTTTTCCAACCTGGATATGCTTGGCTTGGGCACGGAAACCGACTGCGTTCTGGCGGACTTCCGGGTCTGCGAGGATCACCTGAAGCTTCTGCTTATCCAGTATCCCGATACCGCTAAAGCAAAAAATGTGAAAGATAAATTAAAAGAGCCCTTCCTGGCTAAAGGAGCTTTAGCTTCGGATAAGTTGTTTGTATCAAAAGAAAAGGGGTTAATGGGAATGGATTTATCACAAAACTCTCTTATTCTAGTCTTTAATGGAAGAAACAAACAGAATATTCTATGGCTTCTATCTTATATGAAGGGTTCTGTAGAAGGGAAAGAGTCACAGTTTGAGCCGAAATGTTTCCGTTTTCGCTAATATCAACAGTAATTGAACTTTCGACTCTTGAACCTGGATAAAACGGAGATCATAAAATGACTGATAAGATTTCCCGTCGAGACTTCATCCGGACCTCTTTAGGGACTGCAGCCTCGTTGAGCTTGGCATGTATGGGACTGCCAGAACTTTTTGCTCAGGCTCTGGAGAAAGGTTCGGTTTACCCTGACTTGTCGGTGGTGACCAATGGTAACCCTGCCTCCATGACCCGCAAAGCGGTCGAACTGATCGGAGGGATGAACAGATTCGTCTCCAAAGGTGACATTGTAGTGGTTAAACCCAACATCGGTTGGGACCGAAGCCCGGAACAGGCGGCAAATACCAACCCGGAAGTGGTGGCAGAAGTGGTAAAGATGTGTTTGGAAGCAGGAGCAAAAAAGGTGAAGGTCTTCGACCGGTCATGCAACAGCGCCACCCGCTGTTATGAAAATTCCGGAATCAAAAAAGCGGCATCTCAAGCCGGGGCGGAGGTGAGCTTCATGGTCGACACGGCTTTTGCCAAGATGAAATTTCCCAAAGGGGAGGTTCTAAAAGAGTGGTATATGTATAAACCGGCAATGGAAGCGGACGTTTTGATCAACGTTCCCATTGCCAAGGTTCACGGATCATCCAAGTTGACCATGGGGATGAAAAATCTGATGGGGATCATGGGAGGGGACCGGGGACAAATACATTGGAAGATGGACGACAATTTGGCGGATCTGGCGAATTTCGTGCGACCCCAGTTGACTATCCTCGATGCTTACCGAATATTGGTTCAAAATGGTCCCCAAGGAGGTAGTCTAAAAGACGTTCGGGAGAAGAAGACCATCATCGCCGGGACACAGATTGCCAGCGTGGATGCTTACGGAACGACTCTTTTTGACATGAAACCGGAAGATTTGGGCTACGTGATCAAAGCCAATAAATTCGGGTTGGGGGAGATCGATCTATCGAAACTAATAATAAAGAGTGTTAGTTTGGGATGACCAATCAAAATTCAAAATGCAAAATACAGAATGCAGAATGCAAAATTATAATGCATAACATGTAGCGGTCGGATTTATCCGACCATATATTCGTGCGATCCTTCGATAAACTCAGGATGGTGAGCAAAAGCGAACCATAAATCGCACCGCTACGAACGTAAGGGCAACTCATGAGTTGCCCCTACAATCTTTCGCCTTTTCGTAGAATGGAAAGGGGGGAGATAAGGTGAGGTAAAATTTGGGGCGCCAATTGAAAACTACAAGACGAATCGTTCAGATATTCCTTCTTCTGTTTTTCATCTTTCTTTTCTTAGCCGCTAGCTACTCGTTAAAGATAAGAATTCCGGTTGACTTTTTCCTGCGGATGGATCCTTTAATTGCACTTTCATCCATGCTGTCTGCCCGGGCTTTCATCGGAACGTTCATCTGGGCTTTCTTGGCGCTGGCTCTCACCATCTCGCTGGGGCGATATTTTTGCGGGTGGGTTTGCCCCCTGGGCACGACTCTGGATATCACCAGTTATGTTTTCAAGAGAAAAGCGGGGAGAAGTTATCCCAAGTTTCGTTACATCAAGTATTCTATCCTCATCTTTCTCTTAGTGGGTGCGCTGTTTTCTTCCCAGCTTATCTGGTTTTTCGATCCGATCGCACTCTTGACCAGGTCGATCACCATATCGGTTTGGCCCATCATCACTTTAATATCGAGTAAAGCATTTGGAGTAGCTTTTAGATTCACTGCCTTACAGAACGGGTTAAGCAATATACAAAACCTCTTCACCTCCACACTTTTACCGGAACAACTCACCTTTTTCCGTATGGCGGGCTGGGTACTTTTGATATTCCTGGCGATCCTGGGGACCGAGTTTGTTTCCCGCAGATTCTGGTGCCGGAATCTTTGTCCTTTGGGGGCGTTTTTTGCTGTTTTCTCCAAGTTTCAAATACTAAAAAGAAAGGTTACTCCGGATTGCACCGAATGCGGCGATTGCCTTAAGATATGCAAGATGGATGCCATAAAAAGCAATTTCGAATCCACCGAATACGGGGAATGCATTCAGTGCTTTGACTGTGTTGCTGACTGCCCTCCGCAGGTTACCACTATCAACTTCAAAGGCAAAACAGCGCCATATAAAATCGATCTGGGTCGAAGAAGGGTGATCACCTCGGCGGCAGCGGGACTTTTATCCGTGGGAATCCTGAAAACGAATTTTTTAAGCAGAAATTCTCAAGCTGCCTTGATCAGACCTCCAGGGTCCCGGGAAGAAAACGAATTTTTGGACAGGTGTATTCGTTGTCATGAATGCGCTAAAGTATGCTCCACTTCGGGAAGATTCCTGCAGCCGGCTTTCCTTGAAGGCGGGCTGGAGGGGATGTGGACTCCGGTGGGGGTGGCACGATACGGTTACTGTGAGTTCAATTGTAATCTGTGCACCCAGGTCTGTCCGACCGATGCCATCCACCCTTTAGATATAGAGACGAAAAAGAAAACCGTAATCGGCTTGGCGTATATTGATAAAAACCGGTGTATCCCCTGGTATAAAAATGAAAATTGTCTGGTGTGCCAGGAGCATTGCCCCACCCCGGCCAAAGCTATCGAGATGAAAGAAGAAAAGGTGGTCCATTTCACCGGAGAAGATCGCTTGGTCAAACGCCCCTATATCAGGGAAGACCTCTGCATCGGTTGTGGAATTTGCGAGACCAAATGCCCGGTTGCAGGGAAAGCGGCTATAATTGTCACTCCGCAAAACGAACAAAGGTGGGCAGATTAACTCCTCCTTGTAGGTTGCGTCAGGAGCTACTCCTGACGCAACCATTTCCGTCAAGACAGAGGTATGGAAACCTAAAGGTTTCCTCTACATCGATAGACACTTCCATTTCCGTCAAGACAAATGTTTGGAAACCTAAAGGTTTCCTCTACATCCATAGACCTGCTTCTTTGTTTACTTGACATCTTTCCGCCAGTGCTATAAATTCTCTATTGTATTGTGAATTTCAAACCGAATGGAATAGGAATCTATTATGTTCGCCCAGGTGGCTTTGCCACTCCCTCTATCCGAACCGTTTACCTACCTGATCCCCTCGCATTTCGACGGAAAAATGGATGCAGGGTTCAGAGTATTAGTCCCCTTAAGAAATAAAATCGTGACGGGATTTGTGGTGGGGTTAACCAAAACCTCTAATATCCCCAATACTAAAGAGATAATAGATCTTCTGGATCCATATCCTCTTTTCTCCCCAGAGATGCTTAAGCTCACCCAATGGGTTTCGGAATATTACATTTGCTCTTGGGGAGATGTTTTGCGGGCGGCTTTACCATCGGAACTCTTGCTTTCAAGTCAAATGTGGGTCAGGAAAAGGGTCAAGGGTCAAGAGTCAAGGGTACAGGGTCCAGGGTCCGGGGAACAGGATCAAGGGTCAAGGGACAAGGGGCAAAAGACGAGAAAAGAACTTTCTGATCGACAAAGAAGGATATTGGATCTGTTGGAGGATGGAGTGGCGAGAAAACTATCTTGGCTTACCCGGAGCTTGAAAACCAAGGGGCTTTATGCCGATCTTTATGATCTTTCTCGGAGGGGTGAAATCGAAATAGTCGAACGTTTAGGGAAACCGGGGGTGGGTATTAAATACAAGAAGATGGTTAAACTGAAAAACTTCAATCATACTTCTGTGGACCAGGAGCTGCTTAAATCGGAAATCGAAGTTTTGAAAAAGAAATCTTCAATCCAAGCGAGATGTTTGGAACTATTGTTGGAAAACCAGGGTGAATTATCCTTAGAAAAGCTCGTTTCTTTGTACAAGATAGGTTTGTCATCGCTTAGAGTGATGGAGAAAAAGGGTCTTATAGAATTTACCCGGGTTGAAGAAATCCGAAAAGGCGATTGGGGATTGGATATGCCGGAAACACAACCTTTTTCTTTAAATGAGGGACAAATTAAGATACTACAAAAGGTGAAGACAGCTTTGGAATCGGGCGCTTATTCCCCTTTCCTCATTCACGGGGTCACCGGAAGCGGGAAAACACAAGTTTATATTGAGGCGATAAAAGAAGTATTGAAACAAGGAAAACAAGCGCTGGTTTTGGTGCCGGAAATATCGCTGACTCCTCAGATCATCTCCCGGTTCAAAGCCAACTTCGACGAAAAAGTGGGATGCCTTCACTCCCGCCTTTCGGCGGGGGAGAGGTTCGATACCTGGCGGAGGGTTAGAAACGGAGAGCTTCCCATAATAGTGGGAGCAAGATCCGCTGTTTTTTCGCCTTTCCAAAATCTGGGATTGATCGTGGCGGATGAGGAGCACGATCCTTCATACAAACAGGAAGAGCCTGCCCCCAGATATAATGCCAGGGATGTGGCAGTGATGAGGGCGAAGCTGAACAATGCGGTGGTTATCCTGGGGTCTGCTACTCCCAGTCTGGAATCATACTATAATGCCCAAAAAGGGAAATATACTCTCTGCCGGATGCCGGAGAGGGTGGATAACCAAAAACTCCCGCCCGTAAAAATAGTAGACCTAGCCCAGGAAAGAAAGAAGGGGAATAAAAATTCTCTATCTTCGGACCTGTCGTCTTTGTTAAGGGTCCGGATAGATAAGGGAGAACAGGCGCTTTTGTTTTTAAACCGGAGGGGCTTTTCCACTTTTGTTAAATGCCAGGAGTGCGGCTATATCGAAAAATGTCCGCGCTGCGATATAACTTTGACTTTTCACCGAACCGACTTCTCGTTGAGATGTCACTACTGCAACCATTACAAGCGAGCACCGGAGCTTTGCCCAAGTTGCCAGGGATCCGATTTCATGTACAAGGGGACCGGAACCCAGAAGATCGAAGAGGAGCTGAAAAGGGATTTCCCTTTAGCCTTAATGGAGCGGATGGATTTGGATACCATGACCAAGAAAGGAGCTCACCGGAGAATTTTGAGCGATTTCGGAAATAAGAAATTCAACATACTTTTGGGAACTCAAATGATAACCAAAGGGTTGGATTTTCCTGATGTTACCTTGGTGGGGGTAATATCAGCCGATATGAGTTTAGATCTTCCCGATTTCCGTTCGAAGGAGAGGACCTTTCAACTGCTGGCCCAGGTGGCAGGCAGAGCCGGTAGGGGAAAACAGGAGGGGGAGGTGATAGTTCAAACCTATCATCCGGAGGAATGGTCTATCCAACTGGCGGCGGAACATGATTTTGAAGCATTCTATCAAAAGGAAATGGAACAGCGCAGGGAATTGGATTATCCCCCTTACAGTCATTTGATCCTGGTGGTCTTCTCCGACAGTAATCCAAAGACGGTTACAGCTTCCGCGCAGGAATTTTCTTACCGATTAAGAAGAAAAGTTGCATCGGAAAAACAAAAGCAGACAGAAGTCTTGGGCCCGGCTCCGGCACCCTTGTCTAAAATCAAAAATCAATATCGCTGGCAGCTGTTAATAAAAACAAACAACGTTACCCAGACCGGGAATTTGATACGAAAACTTCTGGAGGACGACAAAAACTCAAAAACGAAAAAGCCGGTTCGTATCATCGTTAATGTGGACCCGATGAACATGCTTTAAATTAAGGAATATTTTAATCCTATTTTCTCTTCCTTTTAAGGGTGAGGAAAAAAGCTAAGAATAAATCAGTTGAGAGGTGAGGTTCGATGATAACTTTAGATGATGTCAAGAAAAATGAGCGGGTGAGGCTTTGGATCAAGAAATCGGACGATATCCTGGGAGTGATCGGATATACCGAACACGGTCAAAGGCATGTCAGCTTAGCCGCCAGCATAGCCTTCAATATCATGACCCGGCTGAAACATCCGGAGAAACGGGCACAGCTGGCTTCCATTGCCGCCTATCTGCACGACATCGGGAATGTGATCAACCGGGAGAGCCACTCGCATACCTCAGCCATTTTGGCTCATTTTATCCTTTCGGAGATGGATATGTCGATGGAGGATATTTTGGAGGTGATTGCCGCCATAGGCAACCATGACGAGAAGGATGGTCAACCGGTATCGGATATTTCTGCCGCAGTTATATTGGCAGACAAATCCGATGTGCACAGCTCCCGGGTGCGCACTTTGGCGATGATCAAACTGGACATTCACGACCGGGTGAATTATGCGGCGAAAAGCTCTTTTTTGAGAGTGGATGAGGATAAAAAAGTTATTACCTTGGAGCTTAAGATCGATACCTCTATCTCACAGGTAATGGAATATTTCGAAATCTTTCTTTCCCGGATGATAATCTGCCGAAAGGCAACGGAATTTCTGGAATGCAGCTTTCACCTGGAAATAAACGGGCAAAGGCTGTTGTAAGGCAGGGACCAGAGTCCAGGGGCAAGGGTCAAGGGGCAAGGGTCAAGAGCAAGGGTCAAGGGACCAGGGGACAGGAACAAGAAGGGATATTCAAAGTTTCTGACAAGGTAGTAGAGGACTACATAAATCTCATTTCCTGTCTCTTCAGGGTGAACCCTTCACTTCAACATTGAGATGGTAAACACAGAGGAAAGGTAGACAAAACTAAATTCAAGGAATCAGACATGGCAAAAAAGCTTACCTATAAAAGTTCTGGAGTAGATATCAAGGCAGGGGATGAAGCAAAGAAACAGATCAAAAAATTAGCCCGGTCCACTTTTACTCCGGAAGTATTGAAAGGGATCGGTGGTTTCGGAGGATTTTTTGAATTAAAGAAGAAAGAATATCACCAACCGGTTCTGCTTTCCAGTGTGGACTCGGTGGGAACCAAACTGAAAGTGGCTTTTATGACGGGTAAGCATGGTACGGTGGGAGAGGATATCGTCAACCATTGCATCAACGATATCTTAGTGCACGGGGCAAAACCCTTATTCTTCCTCGATTACATAGGTATGGGAAAAGTTGTTCCCCGGGTGGTGGCAGAGATCGTCAAAGGCTTGTCCAAAGCCTGCAAAGAAGGGGGATGTGCTCTGGTGGGGGGGGAGACTGCGGAGTTACCCGATTTATATAAAAAGGGAGAGTATGATTTAGCCGGATGTATCGTCGGGGTGGTGGAGAAAAAGAATATAATCGACGGTTCGACCATCCGTCCGGGAGACCAGATTATCGGATTGAAGTCCAACGGGCTGCATACCAACGGATATACTCTGGCACGAAAGGTGCTTTTCGATACAGCTAACCTCAAAGTGGATGATCCGATCAAAGAACTGAAGACCACGATAGGGAAGGAGCTTTTAAAAGTTCACCGTTGTTATGCACCCTCGGTACTGCCTACCCTGAAGAAGTTTAAGATCAAAGGGATGGCACATATCACCGGAGGGGGAATTCCAGGTAACTTGAATCGTGTGCTACCCAAGAATTGCGATGCCCAGATACATGTGGACGCATGGAAGGTGCCGCCGATATTCAGATTTATTCAAAGGGAAGGAAATATAGATAATCTAGAGATGTTTAAAGCATTTAACATGGGGATTGGGTTGGTCTTGGTGGTGTCGATGGATAGGCTAAAGGGAGTTTCAGCCCAGCTCTCCTCTCTGGGGGAAACGGTTTATCATATCGGAGAAATATCTCGCGGAAAAGGACGGGTTCTTTTGCAGGAGACTGATTGCTCATGTTGATGCATAGCCGAGGGTTGATGGATTTGCTGAAAAAGTGGAATAGGGGGCGGGATGAATTCCCGCCCCCTATGTGTAACAATAATTTATCACCCATAGGGCAGGGCATTTAGCCCTGCCATCAAGGTTTTTCCACAGTCCCATGAAGGATTGGCTACGCGCTCCAAACTTCTCAACCTAATCAATCTTGACAAGGTGAATACCTCATTTGTATATTATGCCCGAAAGATCTAAACAAGGGAGAAAACTATGGAACAAAAAGAGCATCTGATGGAGGTGGTGCAAAATGCCATCCGGGTGGAGAACGATGGGTATCAATTCTATCGTCTGGCAGAGGAGAAGACCACAGATGCCAAGGGAAAGGAAGTCTTTGCTTCCCTGGCTAAAGACGAAACCAACCACATGCAAATCCTCAAGAGCCTATACCAAAGCATCAAAGAAAAAGGGGAGTATCACTTTGATGAGGGAAAGGATATGAAACATATCCTGGATACTACCTCGGAAAGCCCTATTTTTTCCCCGGAATTCAAGCAGCGGCTGGATCAGGCACATTTTGAGATGACGGCTCTTTCCATCGGAGTTTTACTGGAGAAAAATTCCATCGATTTCTACAAGAAAGCAGCTCAGGAGAGCAAGAATAAAGATATCAAGAAGCTCTTTGACTATTTGGCTGAGTGGGAAGGAGAACATCTGAGAGCTTTGGTAAACCAGCAGAAATTCTTACAGCAGGATTATTGGACCGAAGCCAGATTCTATCCGTTTTAGCCATATAAATATCACCGGGAGTAACGCAGCGGTGAATCGATTACCCAGGAATGCTTCGCACCGATTGCAATGACCATTTCGTTAATAAGATAAAATTCCAAGGAGTTCGTATGGCAGATAAAGCAGTTTCCTCCGAGGAGAAATTGAAACTGGAGAAGGGGACACAATTATTGAAAGTCTTGAAAGAAGCGATCAAAGCCGAGAGTGATGGGTACTATTTTTACCAGATGGCAGAGGAAAAGAGCAAGGATCCCAGTGCGAAGGAGGTTTTCCGCTCAATGGCACTGGACGAACTGGATCACGGAAGCGTATTAAAAGGATTGTATCATGCCCTAATGAAGAAAAGCGAGTTCAAATTCGATCGCAGGAGACACCCCAGAGGGAAATTTAAAACCGGATCCCAGAAAATCATATTTTCTGCCAAGCTTAAAAACAAATTGAAACAGAATAATTTTGCCCTGTCCGCTTTACGAATCGCACAGATGATGGAGAAAGATGCTATCAGCTTTTATGGTCGACATGCAAAGCAGAGCAAGCATCCGGAATTGAAATCGCTTTTTAATTTTCTGGTAGAGTGGGAAACCGATCATCTGTGGGCTTTGGTCAGGCAGGAGAGTATACTGGAGCGGTCAGAATAAAATCGGTCACGCCCAGTAAATCCTAAAGAAAGTAATTACCGGGAAGAGTCATTTAGTATGCCAGCCAATTTACCGCCTCAATATTACGAAGCCGAAAGAAGATGCCGGGAAGCGAAAGATCCCCAGGAAAAGCTAAAGATACTGCATGAGATGTATGCCATCATGCCCAAGCATAAGGGGACGGACAAGCTGCAGGCGGATGTAAAATCCAAAATCTCCAAGCTCAACAAAGAAATCCAGCAGAAAAAAAAGACCTCGCGAAGAGGTGACCAGTATTCCGTGGATAGGGAAGGGGCGGCTTGTGTAGTTTTGATAGGTCCTCCCAACGCCGGGAAATCGCATATTTTGACTTCCCTGACCCACGCTACCCCGGAGGTCGCCGCCTATCCCTATACCACCACCAAACCGCTTTCCGGGATGATGCGTTTTGAGAACATCCAGATACAGCTGGTCGACACCCCTCCCATCGCATTAGAATTCATGGAAAGCTGGCTGGCAGGGATCATTCGGGGGGCGGATATAGTCTGTTTGGTTGTGGATTTAGGATCGGATGCCATGCTGGAGGAGATCGCAGCAGTGGTTCAAAAACTGCAGGAGTATAAAATAGTTTTAGAGCAAAAAGAGGGGGAAACCAACCCTTTGGATGGGATAGCGCACAAGAAGACCATCATTATCGGGAATAAAATCGATTTGCCGATTTCCGAAATAAACTTGGATCTTTTGAAGGAATCTAATACCCAGAAGTTTACTATCTTTGTTCTGTCTGCAAAAGAGAGAACTAATATCGAAGAGTTCAAAAGGTTCATTTACGATTCCCTGGGGATTTTAAGGGTTTACACCAAAACCCCGGGGAAGAAGGCGGGTTTTGAAGATCCGGTGATTTTGAAAATCGGCAGTACACTTCTGGAGGCGGCCAGGGCGATTCACAAGGATTTTGCACATAATTTGAAATATGCCCGGATCTGGGGTGAAGGAGTTTATGACGGACAAATGGTGCAGAAGGATTTTGTGCTGAAAGACGGGCAGGTGGTGGAGTTCCACATCTAAGACCAATTCGGAATTGTAAACTATTAGGTTTACATCATAATATCGTAGGGTGGGCACCTTTGCCCGCCATACAGTGTTGTGGCAGAGAGTTTCGGATATGGAATTTGTCAATTTAAGGAATTACTTAATCTTTCACACCTCCAAGATATTATTCACTTGAAGTACACAAATTTTCCGTTTTCGATGAAAGGAGTGATATGAAAAGAATATTAATGTTTCTTTCCTTGATGTCTTTTTTACCCATTTTCTTCTATTGCGGGACAGGCCCCAGTCCTAGAGTGGTGGTTATGGATTTCATAGAAGCGGTGAACAAGGCGGATACCACCTTAATCGAGAAGTATCTGGATATAGATGGGTATGCCCAGGAGAAACTGAAAGAGCTCCCCAAAGCGGAAAGGCAACAGATTTCCCCGAAATTCAAAGAACATCTAAAAGCTGACTTTTTGGGAAACGGATTAACCCGGCTTTTGTGGCAAAGTAAAATGATCGTGGTGAACAAGGAGGATATATCGGGAAATTCCGCTGTGGTAGAGGTAACCTTTATAGACAAAGAGACCGGTATAACCCAGTATACCAATGCCAAACTTCATAAGATAAACAAGCGCTGGATGATATATTATATCAAAGATTGAAGAAATAACTCCAACCTCTCCCCCTTTAATCCCCCTCTCTGTGAAACGGAGAGGGGGACAGAAGGGGTGAGATTTAAACTTTAATCAGAGGAGAAAGTCGTGAGCAAAAATCTGATTCTGGTGTTCGCTGTAGCTGGATGGATTATACTTAGTCTAGTACCATATGTTTTAGCGGTCACCGGTGATGTAGAGAAATCGTTTCCATCTCCCGCTTCGTGCCCTACCGGTTTGGCTTTCGATGGGAAGTACCTCTGGAATTGCGATCGCAAAACGGATATGATCTACAAAATAAATCCGGAAAACGGGAAAGTGGTGGATTCTCTTTCTTCACCCGGATACAGACCAGTAGGTTTGACCTGGGACGGGAAATATCTCTGGTGCGTGGATGCGGAAGAGAATCTGATCTTTCAAATCGACCCCAAAACCGGAGTTGCCATCAAAACATTATCTTCTCCTTCCCAAATGCCCGAGGGGATAGCCTGGGATGGCAAATATCTTTGGGTGGCGGATGACGAGAGCGATCAGATCCAACAGATCAGCACGGATGACGGAACATCTATCACCAGCATACCCTCCCCCTTGACTGATCCGTGCGGTCTGACGTTTGACGGGGAATATCTTTGGGTGACCGATAGAATCAAAAACATGATTTACATGATCACTCCGGATAAGGGAGAGGTGGTTCTGTCTTTAGACGCACCGGGACCTTATGCCCGGGGACTTGCCTGGGATGGGAATAGTCTTTGGAATGTGGATTATCAAACCGACAAAATCTACCAGTTGAAAATACATGACAAGGAGACTTTCTCTCGGACAGAGGTGAAGGAGGAAATTTTAGAATATACCAATCAGTTTAGAAATTATGGTCCGGGTGTGGTAAATGATCTGGACGTATATTTAGCCATACCAGAAAACCTGAACAATCAGGAGATAGTGGGTCAGATCGAATATTTTCCCCAACCGGCTGATTTCTTGACAGACAAGTGGGGACAGAAAGTGGCGCATTACAAATATCAGAATCTGGAAGCCACCAAATTTGTATCAGCGGTAATGAAGATTAAAACCAAGCTATACAAAGTCAGGTATTTCATATTTCCGGAGAAAGTAGGACAATTGAAGGACATCCCTAAAGCCATTACGGATAAATATCTGGCGGATGACGCCAAATACTCGGTGAATGATCCTTTCATTCAATGGTCGGCTCAAGAGGCGGTGGGGTATGAAACCAATCCTTACTGGGTTGCCAGAAAGATATTCGACTATGTGATCTCACATATCGAGTACGAAAGGGTGGGAGGGTGGAATATAGCCCCAACCGTTCTAAGGAGAGGAACCGGTTCCTGCTCCGAATATAGTTTCGTTTACATCGCCCTTTGTCGTGCCAGCGGATTACCTGCCCGGTATGTCGGATCGGTAGTGGTTAGGGGAGATGATGCCTCGGATGATGACGTGTTTCACCGCTGGGTGGAGGTTTACCTTCCTAACTATGGCTGGATTCCAATTGATCCCTCCGGAGGTGATTCACCCAGTCCCGCAGGTCAAGCGGGCGCCATAGGTAATCTGAATAACCGTTATCTGATCACCACGATCAGCGGCGGTGGATCGGAATATATGGAATGGACTTATAATTCCAACGAGAGATGGAACTCCTCGGGTAAATGCAAAACCTATGCGGAACATATCGGGGAGTGGTCACCAGCGAAATAGGGCAACGGATTAAAAACCGTCCGCCGACGGCAGTCCGCCGCTAAACCGGTTAACGGATTAAACGGATTGAACGGATGAAAACGTGAACGGAATGTGGTTGTATAAAACTTCCGCTACACTTAGTTTCGGGATGGTACCATAAATCCGATTCCTACAAATTTTGGTCTACTGTCGTATTATTCATGGGTTCAATAAGAGTATGAACCACGAACTATGAACCGAAGTAACTCCGGGGGCGATTTGGTTTCGACGGAGGTAGCGGGAAAAGATAAGCGTGCCGAGGTACCCAGTCTCCTCGTTAATCCATTGGGAAACAATTTAAGTGCAGACTATTCATACGCACTGGCTGCCTAATTAAAGGCGACCCGTTTGTCCCGGGCTTGCTTGCTGGCTCGGAAACAAGCGTCGACTAAAACAAGCTGGTCTGATCTTTTGCTCAGGGAGACCGGGCGAGAGTTTACTGAGATAGCGGAGGGCGAAACCTGCTGGTTGGTGTTTCTCTCTGCGAAGTTTCAATAAATCAGCTACACACGTAGAAGGTCTTTGTCTTGTGCCTTCGGACGGGGGTTCGATTCCCCCCGCCTCCATTAGAAATTCTTACGAGCGGAGCGAGTTAGAATTTCTTATCCAGAGGAGCGGAGCGACGAAGGATTAGATCAAAAAGGGCTAGATTGCGGAGCGAGTTAGAATTTCTTATCCAGAGGAGCGGAGCGACGAAGGATTAGATCAAAAAGGGCTAGATTGCGGAGCGAGTTAGAATTTCTTATCCAGAGGAGCG
>CAIVRH010000021.1 GCA_903908285.1 uncultured candidate division Zixibacteria bacterium | reverse complement strand
TAGAAGGGAGATTTGGCATGCTCAAACAACACTACCGGCAACATCGTGGTTTATCTAAATTGAGAAGAGAAGCTTATCTCGTATGGTATGTCTCAATTATTATCAACCACAAAAAACCAACACGTTTTTACCATTAACCCTAAAAACGAGATCCCGGCGAAGATATTTACATACTGGCTTCTACCATGGATTTTGTGGTATTGTGTCATAATCTTTTGGGAGGGACCTATCTGAACCGGGATATCAACTCCCCGCATCACCAAACCGTTAGTGTAGATGATATTTAGGGGGACGTCTAAATAGACCAGCATCTTCCTAGTGATAAGATAGCGAACTCCAAAACCAATAGACCAGCCAAATTGCCCCTTTCCATACGATTTGTGAGTATAAACTGTGTCCGGATTAGAAAATGACCAGTCTTTCATCCAGGGGATATACAGCCCCAACCCGCCCTTGAAATACGGGGAAATTTTGAGCTCCGGTCCTATAACGAATTTTGCAAAGATGCTGAAACTTGTCCACTGCCAGTCAGTGGAGGAATAAGAATAATACCAGTCGCCCTGAAAGGAGTTGTGGACTATGGCTAAACCTGCGGAGAGAGGTTTTAAGAAAAAGTACTCGGCGCTCAAACCAAAGCCATAATTGTTTTTTATTTTGTCCTCAGAGGAAAAACCAGTTTTCATAACATAGGAAACACCACCCATTCCGCTGAATGCAAATTTACCTTGTAGGTCAATAGACCAGGTGTCTTCCCTTAACCAGATAACCAGGATTGTGGATAAAAGGAAAAGGATCGTCTTTATCTTCATGGCAGCCTCAGAAAAGGTTTTATTGATCAGTTTTTCGTATCACTATAACATAATTCACCTCCCTTGTAAATGATTAACTTTCCCTATCCCTTTCTCTTCTTTCTAAATCAATCACCCTTCCGGTTATTCCCGCTTCGCCCCTTCTGGTGGGGGTAACCAAAGGGGCGGAGCGGTCTTTTGTGCTTAACCTAACGACTTACACAGAAGGAGTAAAAAATGAATTCTTCATAAAACCTCTAACCTGATCCTCTTCTTTCTTTTCGCCCCATCCCGCCTTGTGGGTACCCCTCAAAGCGGGACAGAGCTTCCTTTTTGAAGAAGGAGGAAAACCAATTGTTATTTAAAGCACAAGGATTTATTGCAAGGAGTGTGCCGAATTAAAATTCCATGGATCCTATTCTCTAAGCTCCTATCTTACTGCAAGATAGAAATAGTAAAATTCAGAAATGGAGAAAATTGGGGACCAAAAACAAAATAGCTTTCTCAATAATGAGAAAGCTATATAGCCTGATTACCTTTAATTCGCTCTTATATAAAGAGATATCATCGTCTCAATAATGAGATGTGATTTCTCAAAAATGAGACTAAATGTTCAGATTATAGTCCTTTATCTTTCGATATAACGTTGCTCTTGAAACACCCAAAAACCTAGCTGCCATTTCCTTGTCGCCATCGCTTTTCTTGATTACTTCCAGAATTTCGGCTCTTTCAGCTTCTGCCTTTTTGCCAACCAGAGAATTTCCAGCCACAACCTCAGCTCTTGTCCGGTTTGATTTGCCCAGTTCCTCAAGGAGTTTTTGCAAATCGAATGGGTTCGAAAGCGAAACTGAGCGCTTAAGCTCATTTTTCAATTGACGAACATTGCCCGGCCAATGGCAACCCAGACAGTCCGGCAAATAGATCGATTTATCTAAATCTTCACAGCTGATCCCTTGCGTTGCTAAGAAATGTTTGATCAAAAGAGGAATATCATTTTTTCTCTCCCGCAAAGGAGGAAGTTTAAGCTTAAGCACATTAAGCCGATGATAAAGGTCCTCTCTAAAATTTCCCTTTACTATCTCTTCACTCAAATCCTTGTTGGTCGCGGCTATTACCCGGAAATCAATCCTTCGAACCTGAACCTCTCCCAGTCTGGTGAATGTTTTATATTCTATCACATCCAGCATTCTAGATTGAAGTCTTAAAGGCAAATCACCTATCTCATTCAAGAAAATCGTTCCTCCATCCGCTGCTTCAAATAAACCCATCTTATCCTTGTCTGCCCCGGTGAAAGCTCCTTTCTTGTAACCAAAAAGCTCACTCTCCAGCAGATGCTCCGGTATGGCAGGGCAGTTCACCGGCACAAAGCGCCTATTCTTCCTTCTGCTTTCACAGTGAATAACCGATGCCAGAAGATCCTTCCCGGTCCCGGTCTCTCCCTCTATCAAAATTGGCACGTCCAAATCTTTTAACTTTCCGGCTTCATCCAGCAATGCCAGCATCTGCGGATGCTGTGTTACTATATCAGAAAAATGATACTCTATCCGCTTGTTAGTTTCATGAGTACCAACCTTGTCCAAAACCCTATTTATTTTGTTTTTCAATTCCAAGACAGAAGTTAGTTCCTTTTCTTCATTCAATTGATTGAAAATATTCTCCGGCTCCTTAAGATAAACCTCTGCTTTTTCATATTCACCAGTCTCAAACAGCATCTCACAGAAAGCTATGGTTGTTTTACCCAACCAATAATCTGACTCTAACTCTTTGAATACCTCCCTGGCATTGGCAAAATATGCCACTCGATCATGATATTCGAAAGAGTCCGACTTTAATGCTACCAGATACGTTTTCCCTAATTCAAATTTGGCTCCGATCTCTTCCAAAACAGAGATGCTCTTCTCAAAATTCTCTTTGGCTTTACCCGTATCTTTTTTAGCGGTATAGATCTGCCCCAATGCCCGGTGAATCGCTCCGATCTCGATTCTCTCTCCCAATGATTCTGCAACCTTTAATGCCTTCTCACAGGAAAATAAGGCTTCATCATATTGCTTCTCTGCAATCTGAACCTCTGCCAAGAGCCGATAGGTCTGACTGACAATATCACCTGCGGGAGCAATTTCCTCCCCTATCTTTATTCCGTTTCTACAATGGTCTTCAGCCAGAAAATAATTGCCCTGGGTAAATGCTAACTCCCCATAATATTCATAGTAGATTGCCATCTCCCGCATGTAGTTGTTGTCATAGATAAGTTTCAAGGCTTTTTCATAATACTCAACTGTTTTAGTAAAATCTCTCTGAAGAAAACACACATAACCCAAAGAAAGATACCAACAGCAAATGTTGATTGTGTTTTTGTTTCTCTCATCATATTTGAGGCTTGTTAGAAGATGCGTCTCTGCTTTCTTCCATCTACCTGTCAACATACAGGTGGTACCGAGGTTACCAGAGAAACGAGCAATCATCTTGGAATCGTTAATTCGGTTACTGTATTCTAACCCTTGGCTAAGATAATTGATAACCTTCTCATATTCACCTTGAACAAAGTAAATCCTGGCAAGTTCATTGTAAGTTTCTATTATCCCTTGCTCATCATTGATCCGTCTATAAGTAGCCAATGCATCTCTAAGCTCAAATTCAGCTTCCCTTAGATTACCTATATCAGATTGAATTATGCCAGTGATAAACTGAATTTGAGCTATTTCTTTGTTCTCAGCTGAATTCCGAAAAACCCCATAAGCTTTCTTAGCCTTAAGTAAAGCTTCTTGATAGTTTCCTATGCCTTGAAGCACTATGGCGGAAAGGTATAAAAATTCACCTGAATAGCTAAATTCGTCCCGATTTTCTAAATCCCTGATTTCAGCTAATGCCTGTTTGAACTCCTTCTTTTGAATTAAGGAGTTTATATAGGAAATCTTATCTTTAATGGTATCTGATTTATCTTGCGAGCGACTTTTCATTGGTTCCATGATTAAGCTTTATTGAATTATCAAATTGGGGCTTTCTTACTGTTTTTGTATTATGCGGATGATTTAATAATAAAACCCAATTAGGACTAATTATAAAAAGATGTACATCCAAGTCTTGATTCTGAGGCAAGGATGGAGATTCCATATGACCCCATGGATGTGCTAAAAGCACGTATTTTCCATTACCCCCCCCGTATCCTGAAGAAGTAAAAATCAGGAGTAAAACAACGCAGACAACCATAAAGGTAATTTTCTTTCTCATTTTAACCTCGCCTCCTTTGGTGGTGTTTGATCATGTTTATATTTTCTGCTCTTGATCTTTCTAAAGAACAAAGTTTCTTACCACCTATTTGTCTAAATATTACATTACCCTCAAATAAATATCTCCCCTATGATTCCATCGTCCGAATTTAAGTAAACTTACAGAATAAATATAAGTTTAATGATCATCTTGTCAAGTAAAATATTCACAATTTTCAGATTTTGTCGTTTGTCAGGCTCTTCTGGATGACCCGGTTTTTCATTTGTATGGATGGTAATAAAGAAAGGTTTAATGGGGGATATCACAAAAAGGGAAAAGCCCCGCAATATGCGGGGCTTTTCGAAAGGAGGTGCTGGTGCTAACATGCACAAGTGTGACTAACTACGGTCTTCCACCTGAGACGCTACCCGGAGCGATCTTCTCCTCCAGCACTTCGATTTCCAGTACTAATTCCTTCAGTTCCATACGTCTCACCTCCTTTGTAGAAAATAAACCATTAACTACATCAACATAATATTTTTCTAAATAAAACTCCCTTTCCTCCCGCTCTCCTCCTTAGATTCTAAAAGTAAAAGCTCAAGCAAATTACCTTAAAAGGCAATTCACCCTTTTCCCTCGCTTCCAATATCATTAATCCCTTTTCTTTTGTCAAGAGATTTTTGCGTTTTTTTTGAACAACGCAAATTACTTTGAGTTTTAATTAAACAAATGCCTGATAATATGCGTATAAATTATTTAATAACACTTTATGAATATTTGATCTTTCCATCGTTTTTTGTCCCATACCGAAATAGACCCCCCTTTACTATTCTATTCGATAGCCTTAAACAATACATGGTATTTGGTTAGAGTCTTCCCAGGAGGATGGCAAGCAAACCGATCAGCATATCGATTTTCAGGATATTGCTCAGCCGGTGAAGATTTGCCGAAGAATGGTCATGCCGCATCGACCAGACGACATGGATCAAGATAATATCTACGCCAAAAACTGCCACGAGAAGGTAGCGAAGTGAAAAAAGATGGAAAAAGTAAGGGAATGTAGTTAACCCCATCAAAAACAAGAAAACCAAGGTGCATATGTTCACAGAAAATTCAACTCCCAATTTGATGGGTAAAGTGGATGCGCCCACGGAGGAATCCCCCTTAATATCTTCCATATCCTTTAGAATTTCCCGGCCCAGGTGAAACAAGAGCGCAAAAGCGGCGGGAATCAATGAAAACCTGAAATCTTCTGTGGCGATACCACCGTAAATGAAAGCTAAGGCAGCGACTGCACTGACCACCAGATTTCCCCAGAGAAGTGCTCTTTTTAAAATATAGCTGTAAACTATCAGAAGCCCGCAGGCAAAAGAAGCCAATATGGGACTTGGCGGATTAATCCGGAAACTTAATGCCAGACCTATGAAGAACAGAATAGCGGAAAAAACTAAGGCTGATTTGAGGGAAATTATCCCCCGGGGGAGCGGACGGCTGGGTTTATTTATCCGGTCGATTTCCACGTCAAAGAAATCATTGAGGACATTCCCCCCTGCAGAAATGAAAAAAGCGGATACACAGGCAAACAGAATCTTGTCCCAGAATTCTATTTTGCCACAGACCATCGCCCCGACAAAAACAGACAAAGCGGTGATCCAGTTATTAGCCGGTCGGGTCAGGTTGCCGTAAGCCATGATCTTTTTAATCACCAGACCATTCAAGAAAAATCCTTTCCGGTATTATGAACCTGGTTGATTTACCTGGTATTATAATCTCATCAGAATCTGTTTATCACCCCGAAATGAATTTTACCCCGATTAAAACTGTCCCCCTCCCCTAAACCATAGTCGAGTCCCAATAATCCGGCTTTCGAATCTATTCGCAAGCCAAATCCGTAACCCAGCTTCCGGTCGGAGATTCTCATTAAATCCCCACCACTTTCCGATCGAACCTTCCTTTCAAAATAGCCATAGTCCGTGAATAAAAAGAATCGCGAATTGTCATCCAAGAGTAACCGGTATTCCAGATTCGTCCAAGCGATAGTGGTCCCGAAAAACTCCTCTTCCCGATAACCGCGCAAGCTGTTTATCCCCCCCAGCGCAAATTGATCCGAAAAGGGGATGATCTTCTCATTGCTGTTCAACCCTTTGAAGTGCACCCCCGCAAAAACGGTTTGGTTCCCGAATACAGGTACAAGGTTATCCAATTCCAGGGAGTAAACGATTGATTGGACTTTGAGTTGATCCGGAACAAAAATGGATGTGGAATAGTTTCTCTTTTGCGCATAATTCATCTTTGCCTGATATCGAAGACCTCTTCGGGGATTATCCCGCGGTTCTAAAAGATCAAAGGTCAATTCGAGACCCGTTATATATTTTCTGCTGTCGGGGAGATAACTTTTCCCGGCTGAGCCAGGAATAGTCTTTTCCCACCCGGCTTCAATTCCCCAAGATAATTTATCTGTCTGATTAAACCCTAGCTTGGCAGCAAATGAAAGCTGCAGGTAGGTGGAGTCACAATCCAGCTGACTGGTTTTAAATTCCAGCGTGGGGGGTAAACCAAAAATCCAGCTTTCCTTATAAAGGAAATTAAAACGGGATGAGTATGCATCCTTTCTGGACCAGTCCCATTCCATCCTTCTCCCCGTGCCAAATATATTGTCGAAATTCATGTTTATCCACCCCACCAGATTCCCTTTTCGAGTACCGGCAGAAGGAGCATAACCCAATATTCCGCTGAAGGTATTATTCTTCCTTTCCTCTAAAGTAATCTTCAAAATCCCTTCATCCGGGTTTTCGCCGGACAGAAGCTGGACATCTTCGACAGTTTTGATATATGAGAGTCTCTCTATTCTTCCAATGCTCCGGATCAATTGATTCTGGGAAAAATAACCAAAAAGGCTTCTTCCCATCTCTCTTAAGATCACTTTTCGTTTAGTGGTTTTCAAACCGTCCAGTTCTATCTCTTTAATCTTTACCCTCGGTCCCTCGTTCACCCTAAGGGAAAAAGCAAGTCTTCCTTTCTCTGTCGCTTTGAAATCTGAAGGTGATATCTGGCAATAAGGAAAACCGTTTTCTTCATATAGTTTTAATACCCGCTCTATTTTCTTCTCCAGTAAGTCGTAATTGGGCAATCCCCTAAGCTTCATCTCCGATAACAGCTTACTACTCTCAAAAAATCTATTACCTTCTATTCTTATATCTTCACCCACCCCGATCGCATCGGATTTATACAAGTTCTCACCTGCTAAAAGGGATGAATTCAAAATTAGAATTAAAAGCACAATCAAAACCGATGATTTAAACGCAATAATTCTATTCAAAACAGCTCTCCATCCTAAGCGGTTATCCCCGGAAGGGAAATGTGAATATGGAAAGATGAGTAAAGGTTTCATCCCCTCGTTCAAATTCCTTAATCCTCTTTGAATTCTTATCATATTTGACCCTAAAGCCACAATCAGAAGTTAGCTTTCAGCTCCATCCTGCCATTATGCTTGATTTTCTCCTGCGGCACCGATTCTCCGGAATATGTCACCGTGGAAATCAAGTATTGATTCAACTTGTAATCAAAGGAAATTCTCCACTGGTAATTCTCACCCTTCTCCTTTCCCTCAGCCAGAATGTAAGGCAGACTCTTTTCCCGGGGATTTGAGTTAACCCGGCACCATTGGAATTCCGTTTTTAACCGGCCATGCGAAACAAACGACCACAAAAACTCAGGCGCCAAGGAGAAGAATTCAGCTTTTATACTTTGAAATTTTTCCCGCCTGCTTTCGATTTCGCCGGTGATTTTAAGCTCCAGATGAGATGATTCCTTCCGGGTCAAACCGACTTTAATGTTTTGACCTTCGATCGAATATTTCGGTTTACCACCCAAATCATTCTTGATTCCTTCTTTTCCTATCCGGGATTCCAGAAAATATTTCAAGGAGAGATTGGATTTCAGGTAAAGCTCCTGCTTGATTACCAGGTCCTTTCTGTCTCCGCTGGAAAGTAGTCTGTCTGTATTCTCACTTTTTTCCCAGCGTAATTGAAAATTTAATGTGCGGGAGTCGGGAAAAAGATAAAGGTCCTGTCTCACCAGGATATTCTGCGACAGGATGCTTTTATCCGGCAGTCGGGCTAAGGGATAGAGTAAATAGAAGCTTGATCCCTTTCCCTCGGTAAATTGACCCCGAAGATTTATAAAAGAATCCGTGGAGAATATTTTACTCACTTGGTTCCAGAAGGATTTATGATCTCCTGCGCTGGCAATCTTATAAGGGGAAAAAATCACCCGGATGCTCTTGCTTAGATCTATTGAGGATTGGGCGTCCCCCACCCATTCCGATTGTAGAATATAGTTACCCTCCGTTTCCGGGTAGTACTCTTTGTCTTCATACCGGTAATCCCCCTTACCCTCCTCCACCTCTATATAGGTATCCACCCTTTGCGCAGAGTAAACCTGGTTTTGTGAATGATAAAGCTTGACGTTCAAAAGCTGGCTGGGGGGATGAATATCCATTTTGGCGATAAGGAGATTTTCCCTGCTGTCTTTACCGAACGAGTGTTGATATTCCTTGATTCTTTGCACCAACTCCAGATCGGAAGAAAGCATCCCCCGGTAATCCTGGAGGGAAAATTGATTACGCCAGGTATGCGAAAATGACTTATCCATCCATCGGTTATTGAACCGGTCCTCCTCCCGGTAAGTGAGTTCTGTAATGGCCTTGACCACCCGGGACAACTCCAATCCCGCTCTCCCGTTGAGCTGATCGAACCGGTCTCCTTGATCCAGCGTGTCGGATAAAAGGGAGCTTTTCCTTTCTTGCTCCCAGGAAAAAACAGTCGAAAACTTTTTGATTCTATTGTTCAGACTCACCATATTCCTGATCCAATCACTATCTTCGATGGGATTTTTTGCGATATACTCCTGGCTTCTGATTTTCTCGCTTTTTCCTTTCACCGAAATCCAGCTGACCGGCGAGATTTCCCCACCCAGACTCATCCGTTGAGAGAAGAAATTTCCTTCTCGGTCCAATTCCCCATAATCGAAATCCAGAAGAATAAATTTATAAGGCGCTACTAATCCGTTGAATTGATAGATCTCTTCATCGGCGGAGGCTAAATTGGAGGGAAGATTCCATCTCCTCTCCTTATCCACTATATCTCCACGACCAAAGGGAGCAAAATCCTTCCGGTGAAAACTGTATTCTCCAGCCAGCTCTAATCGATAGAAATCGGATTTCAAAAACTGGAAGTCGGCATTTTTGTAGGCTGATTTTAAGGAAACGGCGTCTCCCCGATTTTGCCCATCATCCTTGGAGGAAAAGGTATTTTGGTCTCTTTCGCTTTTGGCCCACTCAATTTGAGTGGTCAAAGACTTGGCGGGGAGGAAAGACAAATTCATATCGAAAAGGGAATGGCTCTCCGGCAAGGGAAGAAACACCACCGGTAAAAAGTCTCCATTCCCCGGATACACATACTGATATATCCCGCTGCCCTGGTACCGATAACTTCCTTCCTTCTCTCCTACCCCGGAGAATGATACATCAAAAGAACCCGAATCATCTCCGGTATATTTATAATAAACATTCCCTGAAGAATCATAAGCCAAGTTATAACTTCCTTTCCCTTCTCCGGCAAATCGGGCACCATCTTTGGATGCCGAGAATCGGTCATTCCCGGCTTGGCTCAGAATAGATTTGTCCTCCTCAGATAAAGAGAAAGAAGTAGGATGGTTACCGTTATCCTTTTCTAAAATCCCCCCGGCTTCAAGTTCCATCTTCCCACCCCACCAGCTGGCAGCCGCGTTTCCACTATAGAAATCCCTCTGGTAGTTTTCGATTGAATATTCAAAATCAACCACTATGCGTGACTCTGGGGAAATCAACCGGCGGGGGGTAAACTGGATGCTTCCTCTGTTGTAGTCCATGGTGTAATCATTGTCCGAGCCACGCTGCATCTCTTCACCGTCCACCCACACTCTTTCTGTTCCCGATAATATCATGAGGTTTGACTCACCATTCTTACCCTTAAGGTAATAAGGGCCTTGTTTATTATCTTCTCCCAAGAACATGTTGGTAAAATACTCCCCTTTAGATGAAGCTAACGCCAAGGAAAGTGAATTACTCCCGTTTTTTGCCTCTGCCATAACCCCCTTCAATTTCTTCTCGTAAGAAAATAGTGCCGAAGATGAAGGCTTTAGGTAATAATCCCCCAACATGCCGGTGAAGTGTGGGGATGTGACTGTGACCTGAACCTTATCCAACTCCTCCAATCTTTTGGTGGTCCCGGCCTGAGTAGCGGGCAGATTCTGGTCCGAAACTTGAAGTGAAATCTCCGCATTCTGGCTCGCTCTTCCTCTGGCTTGGAGCCATAATCCCTGCTTTAGCGAAACATCCTGTGCCGATCCTAATTCCAAGGAAAATGTTTTGCTTCCCGAAAAACTCAGATCAGCTGATTCCCGGGGTAAACCCAATACCGCTCCTTTATCTATTCCGATAGAACCTCCAGATAATCCGGAAGAGCTTCCCCGACCCGATAAACCCGGTGCGCTTGACTTTTGATTGCCCCTTTCATAGACCAATTCCCGATGAAAATATTTTCTCCTTAAATGCAAATTCAGCCTGGTATAATCGATCTGAAGGGTATCCTGAAGGGAAAGGGCGGCGGGAAAAGTGATCAAACCCAGATTGTAATCTATGGAATAATCGTTATCCCGATCAAGCAGCAGACCATTTTTATTTATCCGCTCGGTTCCCTGCAAGATATATTCATCGCCCAGTGAATAAGGACCGGCTGTTCCGTTTCCGGTTAATCGGGCAGAGACAGACACGGTGGGATTCGAAGGTTCGTTGATCTGCGGCAGGCAGGGGGTGGTTGCCAGCAGGAGGGATGAAATGAAAAACCAGGCGCCAATGACTAATTTACCCTTTATTTTCCGGTCCCTGTAACAAAAAGAGAGGAAGTTAGAAAAACATAAAGCTTCGAAAAACTCAAATTTACTCATCAATAAATATATAAGATAAGTTGGCACACCCTCATCTCATGATTTCAAAGACCATTACCCGATTGTTTCCGGAATCCACCACATAAAGGTTTCCGTTGGGTCCGAATTTCACATCAGTCGGCCTGGACAGATTCATCATTCCGGTGCCCAAACTTCCATATTCTAAAATCAAACTTCCTTGAGGATCCAAAATAGTTATGCTGTTTTTCCCCGTATTAGCCACATAGATAAGCTGATCCGGTCCCACCGTTACCGCCGAAGGAATATTTAAAAACTTCTCTCCAAAACTTTCCAGATAGTTTCCGAACTGATCGAATATCGCAATCCTATGGTTATGTGAGTCAGCCACGAGTATATTCCCATCCCGATCCACGAAAACCCCCAGGGGATCATTCAATCCACCCAAATCTCCTCCGGCCCATCCAAACGATCTTTCATATTTGAAGACATTGTCCAACTGGATAACCCGATCCCCCTCCAGATCGGATAAGATAATTTCCCCGGAAGGATTGACCGCTATTCCCTCTGGTATGCCGATTCCGGTAAAATCCCCCTCCTCTTCGATCTGAACGGAAGAAACAAAGTTGAGGTTATGATCCAGTCTTTGGATCCGCTTGTTTTGGGTATCCACCACATAGATATTCAACCCGTTGTCCGTGGTGAGGTAGGTAGGACGGTTGAACTGTCCTGGTTCCCATCCAAATCCACCGATTTCCCGAAGGAATCCACCCTGGGGATCACACTTTACCACCCGATCGTTACCCGTATCGGCAATGAATATATTACCTAAAATATCGATTGAGATCCCGGTGGGAAAAGAAAGAAAGGAAGTTCCCAGCTCCCTCTCGCCGATAACCGATAGAGGTTTCAGTCCTTTCGCCACACCTAAATTGTCATATTGCGGGTGGCTGCTTTCCTTTTGGACAACGGAGGAAGAGCAGGCAAAACCAAAAAGAAGAACAAGGGTTAGAAACTCAGCCGATTTCATTTTCCAAAAATTTTTACCACCTTCGGGAGACATAAAGCATATACCGGGGATTGTGACCAAGCGGATTGACTTGGAGGTCAAATTTGAGGTGAGACAATTCAAAGCTTTTTTTTCGATTATAGGTTTGCACCGTCTTCATGGCGTCCACCACTGAAATGATGCGGTTGACGATGGAAAGTCCCACCATATATAACGCCCTTCGGGAAGCGTCCTTGCTTCTGTTTTTCAGTTCCCGATAATACAATCTTGATTCTTTGCTTTCCCATTCCCAATTCCATAAATCGCTTTCGGGATATGCCTGCACTTCTCCCCGGTGATAGAGCAAAGCAAATTGATTATACATGTCCCGGGTATCATAAAAGGCTAATTGATCGAAAAAACCGTCCGGTTTTCCGGTTAAACTGACCCTGGCATGGGAAGCCGCATAGGCTTTATAATCATCCTCCAGCCAGTTTCCATAAGTTTGAAATCCAAAATAGCCCACCCATACCGAAGCTTCCGAAAGAATGAAGATCTTCCCTTTGGTGCCTGCGCCTCCGTAAATCTCCCCGGCACCGGGAAGAAGAAAGGAGAGTATGGCGGCTTTGGTTACCGATTTTCCCCCCTCCATTTTCTCTTCGAACTCCCCCGGCATCTGGAACAGGTCTTCCGTTTTCTTCGCCGTATAATAAAGTGAAGAATCATTATTCGACCGGGGATACCAGCCTAATCCCCTCGCTTGGGGCATCAATCCTTTTGGTGGAGATTGATCCACCCATAACCAGCTTCTTTCTTTTGCTCCGACTTCAGTTAAAAAAGGACAAACCAGAATAAATAAGAACAAACTGGTCGTAATTATCTTTTTCATTTCACTCATCTGTTGGATTTCTCTTATAACCGCTGAAACAGCGTTCAAAAACGAACACTGGCAGTTAGTTTTGGAATCATCTCTTGATTCCTTTCGGAAAGTCTCATTTTTAATTCTATCTGGCTGAACCTCTCCCCTTTCTGGTTATATTTCCTAACCGAAATAGCAGCGTCAAAGGCAGAGAGCATATGATTCACTATCGAAATTGCTGCAGAATTCTTGGCTTTTTTCAGCCAGTCGTTGGAGATATGGCGCATCTCCACATAAGAACTTCTATTCACACTGTTTTTCGTGATATCACTGAAATCGTCCCATCCCCAGCGGAACTGTTCATATTTACCGATCATCTCATAATACTGCTGAGTTTTGCCATCAGGCAGGTGATGGGAAAGATAAGTCCATTCCTGTTCCACCGGGTTCCAATAGCGCATGGTATCGGAGGTGATGCCCAAACTATCAATCAGCCACTGGTTGTATCCAACATCCTCTGACCAATGCCCATCCGCAAAGGTTCTGAACTCTTTCTCCTTATCTTTTCCTTTGCCGTGATATTTGAAATAAAGTCCCCATAATGCTGCATCTACTCCAAAGAAGACTAAAGCCTTGATCTTTGAGTTAGCGTACAGCTCCCCGCTTCCGGGAATGATCAAAGAGAAGAGGAATGCTTTTTTCAGCGATTTGCCTTTAAAGGCATAAACATCCAGGCTCTCCTTTGCTTTGGTTGAATCCCCCGCAGATGCCAGATAGGGATTCTGTGTCAGGTTGAATATCTTTTGGAAATGCTCATAATCATTTTGTGCTAAACTATTGTGGAAGGATAATGGTGGTTCCTGGTTCTCCACCAGTGTGCTGCCATAACTTATCGATGATAGAATAAATACAAACCCAAGAAGATAAATTACCATTTGAAGATGTCTTTTTGCCATTATCTCCTCCTACTTGGTTATACGTTTCTTTACAAGTTCATTTCAAACCTCTCCCCCACAATAAAATGCGAATTGCAGTACAAAGGGGATGAGGTTATCCGTTTAATCTATTGAAGGTTTTATCTGTTTAATCCGTCCAGACGGACGCCCCCAGACGGGAGCGTCCGCTCGTCTGGGCGTTTAATCCGTTGACTGTTTTCATCCGTCTTCTTCCGTTGACCTATTTCACCAACGCCACTTTAAAAATTACCACCTGGTTGTCATTTTCCGATTTCGCTTCCACCCGGCATAAATATACTCCGCTGGCAAATCGGCTGCAATCCCAGATTTTCTCATTATGCGTTCTTCCATCCCCGGGACCTGCGAACTCATCCACCAGCATGCCGGATAGATCATAAACCTTGATATTTACATGGGCATCCTGCTTTAAATAATATCTGATTCTGGTTTGATCCTTGGCCGGGTTCGGGTAATTAAACACTGTGTTCTCCGGAAGTAGATCGCCCGCCGGGGGAGGAATTGGCGGTAAACTTTCCTTGGGGTAATAATTTGTATGCCCGGCATCATGGCCATACATTACCCAGGGAGAAGACTCTTCCTTATATTCTCCGGGAAGATCCCAGCCATTGATATAACCATCGTCACTGGCTACTAATAGTTCAGCATCGACATCCTTGTCCAGATTAAGCAGAATTGGAGAAGTTTTTATGGCACCATTCACGGCGAGTGGAAATCCATCCACCATCCTTCCATCCTTATTGTAAGCTAAAACTCGGTTATCCGTGGTTCCAACAATTATATCGGGATAACCATCTCCATCCACATCTCCTAAAATGGGAGAAGAGTTTATTAGATCAGTGGGACCACCAGGGTGACTTACAGTTACCGGAAAATTATCTAAAGGCGTCCCGTTGAAATTGTAGGCAAAGATCCTATCCTGATAAGCCATCACTATTTCTAAGTAGCCATTATTATCCAAATCCCCCAAAACCGGATTTACCCGGTTCATATTCATGCCGGTCTCCACCGGAAAACCCGATAGAGCATTCAAGTTACTGTCCCAGCCATACACTTTCCCATCTCCACTCACCACTATTACCTCTAAGTTTCCATCTCTGTTTATGTCTCCAGTCACAGGAGAGGAATTATTAATCTCCAAAATCTCTCCGGTGGAATAAGGCGGCATGGGCGGGTTGGTATAACTCTCTCTGCTTATATATCCTTTATTCTGATACTCTCTCAATAAATAGAATGCACCCAGACTATCACCCATCGCCAGACCGATCATCTTTCCCTGATATGATTTCTCAGATTTCACCACTCCGTGCTGATTTATCAGTTTTATCGATCCTTTCTCTCCTCCTGCCAATATCTCCAGATCTGAAGGATTTTCGTCAAAATTCGCTATTACAGGTATCATGGAAATTTTTTCCCCAAGATGAACCGGAAAACCATCCAAAACATCCGCCCTTCTATCTCCGTTCCGATCGTAAGGATGCCAGGCGAATATCCTTCCATCCACTGTCGCTGCGACCACTTCCAAAGTATCGTCTCCGTTCAGATCACCCAGAGAAGGAGGTCCGAAGAAAGCGGAATCGTCCTCGGCAAATATGGCTAAAGGAAGAGTAACTATGGTGGAATCGAACCTCATGGTTTGGACCGAATCCGGATAAGGAAATAATCCTGCTCCCCCAGGACCCCAGGCATGGATGAATTTACCGGAAGAAGCTAAGATCCCCACATTGCCGTTTTTATATAAATCACCATAGACCAGCGAGCTGGCGCCGGTCTCCGGAATGAATTTCTGGGGAAATCCGGTTTGTATCCATTTCTGTAAAATGTCTAAAGTCATCACCGTGTCAGCGATGCTGATACCGGTAACCCAAATGTGAGTGTCGGACTTGTTGTTGCTTTTAGAGGCGGGGAAAGTATAGGGAGTGAAATCGGTATTATTCCCTCTATAGAACATATCCTCCTTTGATCCATATCCGGTGTAATAATCTCCGCCAAAATCTATGATTCCATCCGCTTCTGCTAAAGAGATGAAACGCCTGTTTTTATCTGCCTGAAGATCGTTATCCCAGAAATTGTTCAAACCGTCCTCATCATAATCCAAATATGCCACTCCTTCATCCACATGCCAGATCAGGATTCCGGAACCGGGGAGAAGTGCATCGTATTCCCGGTTATACTTTCGTGTTAGCGTATCAATTGGACCCAAGATCACGTTGGTAAAGCTGTCTATACGCAGCCCGCTGGAATGGTCATTGTCCAGATCCACCTGCCGGTTTTCCAGTAGAAAATACTCTTCCGGGGTTATGGGGATTTTTATAAGTTGAAGCTGATCGGTTAACATCTCGGAAGCGTACAGCTGGATGTCGCTTTGGCTTTTTATCTCCACCGGCTCTACAAATCCCAGGTAAGCTTTGCTCCAGGCATCCGGATATACCGGCAGGACTCCGGTGACGAATATCCCGTATCCCACATCCACACCGGTATTTTGGGCATTGTCGTCCATCAGCGAGAAATCTCCCACCTGGGTCATGAAATTCTGTGTATTGTATAAATCCACCAAACCCAATTGATGTCCGAATTCATGGGCAAACACGCCGTTTAAAGCGGTTACCCGATTGTCCTGACTGCGGGTTTCGGGTATGAAGGTCCCTTCGGTGATGGGAAAGCCGCCGTCATTCACCCATACGGTATCACCCAAGGTGATAAATCCGGTGAACAGATCACCCGGGGTGGGATTAACCAATTCTCCCAGATCGCCCTGCAGATCCGCCCCTGCATGAAAGATCACGAAACAATCATATCGGGAAAAATCAATGCGATAAATCTGTGAATCTGCATAAACCGAGAAAGAGTCCGCCAGGTTATAACTGTCGTGGAAGAACTGTCTTAGCATTTCAACTTTGAAAGCCAGGGATGAATCCGGTGCCCCATAATGCGACATCGGATAGGGAAGTCGGTAAGCTGCGTTTTCACTTCGAGGGAATACCTCCCCTTCTAAAGATAACTTACCTTCGGAGACCGTCCACCAGTAATTGTGCAAAGCCAGAAAGTGTTTCTGAAAATAAAGCGTGTCGTGAGGAGAAGGATCTATCAGATGACCTTCACTTTGGTAAAATTCATCCTGGCTTCTCATGTCAAAAAGACCGTTACCGGTAGTGCGGGGATCGTCCGGGATCTCCTCCTGGAATTCCACTCTGATTCCCAATACTCTCAAGGTTTTGGTTTCCGACCGGGCTGGCTTGGAAAACACCGGAAGAGAATACAAGTTTGCTCTTTTCAGATCGAGCAAATTCCTGAAAGATACATCGCTTTTAAAACCTAATTCCTTATTTGAGATGGATCTTCCCTGGTTTGGATTCTCCAGCTTTGTATTCTGTATCCGCAGGACCGATTCGGAACCTGCCTTAATCAGACCGGGCAGGAATAAAATTAAAATCAGGGTAATGGTTTTAATCCGCAATGGTATCAATAGTTTCCTCATGAAAGAAACCGGTGGCCGATTATGCCTTTCCTGTTCTGATGCTGCGTCTTAATCTTCACCTCACTTCAGTTAGGCGCAGGTTACTGATCATCGGTGGTGTCCTAAAAACTCCCGGTCATGGAAAATCTCATGGTATTGGCTAAAGCTAAATCCTTGGAGGATGGAATATAGGCAAAATCGAAGTGGAAACGACCGTATTGTAGTCCTGCTCCGAAGGTGGGTGTCTTGATATCTCCGGCACTATCATATATATAGCCTGCTCTTAATGCTACATATGTTCCATACCAGTATTCGATTCCCATATTCTCTATGGCTTCTCTTATTTCCGTCCTGACTGGATCATTTACACCGACCAACTCCTTGTTTACTTCAAAGGTGCCAGTTAGTTTATTGAACGGGCTATCCACAAACCGAAAAGCCAACCCCATTGCCAAATTTCGGGGAAGGGGATCGGACTGATCCAAATCGATGTAAGCAATATCGGGACCGAAGTTGGTAGCAGAGATTCCTAAGTCAACTTTTTTGGCAAGGAAATAAGATAAAATCCCAAATCCTGGGTAATGAGACGATTTTGGTTTTTCTGTTTCTACCCTAGACACACCATTCGTGTCTTGTACGATAACCTTATTACCCTCTCGCTCTGCCCATCCTTTGGCCACGAGCCAAGCGTCCAGAGCCAGACAGGAGGCTAACTTGGTCCATTTTGGATCCGATTCCATCCAAAGATTGGATAAAATTCCCGCGTCCAATGCAAAAGAAGAACCCGATCCATTCCCAATTTCATGACCCTGTCCTTGATCTGAAAGGTGACTGTATATGAACTTGCCGGTCAAACCGGAAGATAATCTGGAATTTAGTTTTGTACCATAGGAGAAGGCCAAAGCCAACTCGTAACTGTCAAATACCCCCTTTTCTGCTCCGGTTTCATCTGTGCGGACATTTTTCCCCAAAGATAGATAGGTAAGGTTTGCTCCCAACGTACCCCACCCTTCTTTGTGTTGGACATAAGAAAAATATTCATAATAAAGATCCGTAGCCAGTTCCGGCAGCCAGTTGGCGTGCATGAAGGTTATTTCCTTCTTGGCATGGGCATATATTACCACCTTCTCACCGGTGGCGATCCATAACTCCCCATCCCGGTGGATGATCTTTTCGGTCTTGGCTCTTTCCAATCCGGCATGATAGTACCTTCCCCAGCTTTGTCCATCCCAACGGATGGTTCCGAACTGAGTCCCCACCACCAGTTCATTTCCCCCCACTTCCGCTAAAGATAGGATGCTGCTTCCGGTGGCATTATAATATACATATACGTTTTGTCCCGGTTCCAACTTCCCGCTCGAGTCCAAATGATTATAATCTATGATTATCTGAGAAAGCCTCTGTAGGTTTTCTTCATTCTCGGACTTTAAAAACTTACTGGCCACCTTCTTAGCGTCATCCCCTTCTAATGCGGTGTATAGTTTATATCCATAGGTAAACCATTGGTTCTCCGTATATCTTTTCAATCCGTGAGATGATCCCACCCATAGATTTTGTTTACCGTCCATAACCAGGCAGGTGATCTCTCCGTTCAAGGTCAGATCAAAGGGAAGATTGATGGTCTGACCTGAAGCTACTACAGTGTCCTGAAGACCATTATAGGTTTTAATGCTTTCCATTGCCTGCCTGATTGCTTTCTCATCTTCGCTCCCCAAGAATCTCTTTGCCACCTTTCCCAGAGTTTCGCCTATTTTCACGGTATATTTTTCATAGGGCTGCCATGATTCTCCCTCTAATTTGAAAAGCTGCCCTTTAGTAGCCGCCCAAATCTGCCTTTCTCCCGAATGGGTGAAGTCGATTACCTTAAGATCTTGATTTTTATCTCCCAGGGAAGCTGGAGTCCATTTTGACCCGTCGAATTTTGCAGTTCCAATATCTGTTCCCACCCATACATATCGCTCGGATATGGGAAGAATGGCGCTTACCTTCGGAGAAGGAAGCCCGTCTTCGGTGGAATACCGTTTCCATCTTTTCCCATCAAAGGAAAAAAGCCCGTCCTTGCTTCCTACCCAGAGAAGTTTCCCATCCGAGGCGCAAACCGTCAAGCTGTCCGTAAACATCAACCGAAAGGGAATTTTAACGATGTCCGGTAATCTTTTAATCACCACCTTAGGCAAAAGAGCGTTTAACTGATCCTTCTCTCCGGCAGTGAGGCTGTCGTCGCTTAAGAATCTGTTTATCTGATTGATCAAACCTGAAAGTGCATTCGCCGACAAGAGACATCCGTCCCAGGCCGATAAAAGCTCATCCCACAAAGGTGAATTAACCTCCGGTCCTGCGCCTTTGGCTGCCAGGATTCTTTCCTTCAAAATCACCAGCGAGTCTCTGCTCACCAGCTGGTTGAATTCAGCCGTTACCTGCTTCATCGCTTCAATTCGGGCATTATCCGTTGTTTGGGTGTATTTTCTTAGGATGCTTTCCAATGATTCTCCTGCCGAGATGGGATACTCCTCATAATTAAGCCAGTTGGAACGGCGCAACCGAAACAGGTCGAGATCGCTTATGGCCCAAACATCATATCGCTTGTAGTTTATCTCCGGCACGTCATTTCTCAACAGAGCGATGGACTTAAGGGTGAATTGGGACGGGAGGGGATATTCCAACCAGCTGGATGTTAAGGGGTAAAGCCCTAATCCCGCCGGATTCCAGTGGGTGGCAGTGGCGTCATCCGAGATAGCGACAAAAGCCTCACCCATTCCTGCTGCTCTGGCCCCCGCTGCAATCCTTAAGAACAAAACTCCCGAACGGCTGACGTCCGCCTGGCCGATTGGGGTAATGAATAGCATGGCCAAACTCAAGATCAAACCCAGGAAAATGATTTTCCTCATCTTTAAACCTCCTTCGGATACTCTTTTGTCTTTATCTGGGGGGAGCTTGGATATGAACATAAGAGTAGTATTAGTTTCTTTCCTTTATATGTTTAATCGTTGATTATCCAATTCTGCTTATCTGTTAGAATCGGCATAATTTTCATAAATGATAACTTCTGCTTAAACCCATAACCGACATGTTGTCATGTCGAATCACCCTTACCCTGTCTCATTTTCGGTTTCCTCCTCATTTCATTCTCCTACCTTACCACCACGGCTTTACCCAAAGCTTCCGCTTTTTCACTCTTACCGTTCAACGTCCCTTCGGCCGTGATCTTGTATATATAAATCCCGTTAGCCACATCATCTCCTTCTTGATCCTTTCCATCCCAGGTGGTGGAAAAGTTGATCCCGCTCTGGGCTGAAGCATAAGGTATCTCCCGAATCGTCCTTCCTGCCAGGGTGAATATTTTTACTTCCACTCTTTCAGCAGCAGAGGAAAGGCGGTAATAGAAATTGGTGACCCGGGAGAAGGGATTAGGATAGTTCATCACCTCGGTAAGCGTTAGTTCTCTTTGTGCCCTCACCACCACATTTACCGATATCAGGGAAGAATTGTTAGCATTATCCCAGGCTTTGACGGAAAAACTATGCTCTCCTTCCGAGAGGCCGGAAAATTGATAGGAAAGCCCGCCCTCTTGATAACTCCCCGGTTCGTATTCGAAATCTTCGGAGAGATCGATGGAGTGCGTTAAATCTTGATCGATTACCAGGGTTATTCCGTGTCCCACTTCTCCGGTGATATTTATTCCATGTTCATCAAACAAAGAAAGCCTTAACTGTGAACTGGGCAGGATAGTTTCTCCTTCGGTAAAACTGGTTTGATCATCGAAGTGCCAGGTTATCTCTGGTCCGGTGGTGTCGATCACTGTAGTATCTGATCCCCGGATCACCAAAGAGTCTTTTACCCCCGCTCCATCTTGATTTTGGTTAGAAAGGTATACGCTGATTCTTCCGGTATTACCTCCGTAACTAATATCCTTGGGCACCACAAAATTCACCAGGAATTTCCCGTCCTTCACCTCGGCATCCCCTCTAAAAATCACCAAACCCGGCAGATTATAATCCACCTTTCCCCCGTTAGGCATGGTGTGAACTTTTGCCCTTTCGGAATCGAAGGCTAAAACCTTAGTTGTTCCGTTGAAGCTGGTTAGAACTCCACCCAGCTCATCTTTAACCTCACCTTCCACCTCTACCAAGCTCAAAGCCGAAAGGGTCTCCGGAGAAACGGAGGTGATTTCCGTTCTTAATTCCGGCAAACCCAGCTTCATCACCGGATCCCCAAAAAGAACGTACTGCCGGTCATTGGAATTGGGCTGTCTTAGAAGTTTTGCCGTGAATAGTGCCTCTCCGATGGAAAGAGAATCCGACTTAAGAAGAAGATCATATACTTTGAAATTCAACGCGGCGTTGGGATCGGGATAGACTAACCAGGTAGCAGAGATAGTGGCGATGGATCCTTTGTCCTCCGCTCTTAGCAGCTCCTCCGCCATACCTTCCCCGGTAGGGTTGAAAAACAATCCGATGCTGCACGAGGATGTGTACACCAGGGGAAGCTTGCGCTGGTTGTTCAGGCGAGGAATATCCTGGCTCCGTTTAAATACTTTCTCGTGAGCCCATACATCCGGATTACCGTGCCCCATATAATTGATTATAACGGCGCCGGAATTGAATGCGTTGATAATGGCTTCTTCCGC
This sequence comes from uncultured candidate division Zixibacteria bacterium, assembly GCA_903908285.1. Taxonomy (GTDB): domain Bacteria; phylum Zixibacteria; class MSB-5A5; order MSB-5A5; family SM1-73; genus CAIVRH01. Next base: position 58,719 of record CAIVRH010000021.1, on the reverse strand, counting down.
TTGAGGTTTTTCATGCTTGAAATCAAAAGGATATTCCATCAGATATATCTTGGAAAGATTGAAATTGGCCGGGATATGATATTTCGTTAGCTCTTCCGTATCCTGGGTATGAAAAGCTTCGGAATTCGATTCGTTGGTAAATTCATCGTCCGCTACCAAGGTGATAAGATCCCGCCAGGTGCCGAATTCGGGTGTTTGCTCATAACCGATCACCTTGTCCAGCAAAACATCCACCTCCTCACCAGTTCTCACCGGCCAACGGCTGATCACCATATCCAGCTTTCTTCCCAAAGGTCCAAAGGTGGAATCTGAATCCAGATAGCCATATTTACCGAAATAAATGTAATTCTCGTCGGATACCGAACGATCCCCCTCCCACACCGGGGTAAAGGGGGGGATTAAATTTACCGATCCGGTTCCCAGATTGTTTTTATAATCATAATTCCCGTCCCCCACCAAAAGCGTGAATGCAGGAGCGGGCCTGTTCCAGTATTTATATGCATATTTCAGGAAATCGCGAATCGCTACCGGATCGATCAGGCCGCCGGAGAATTCATCATATATATCCTGAGCTTTGACTAACCGAACCGACATCTGATTATATGATCTGCGGAAATCCAGCAATCTCTGCATTTGATCATAGAAATCCTGGGGGGTGATGATAATAAAATCGACTTGAAGTGTGGTATCTTTTAAACTGGATTTTTCGTCAGAGTAGAATCCAGCCGGCCCTTTGAGCCGGCTTTCATCTATCAAAACGTACCGGGTCTTGGAGTCAACCGAGGTAGTATCCTGGAACCTGACGAACTCCCCATCGATCTGGTAACCGTCGATCTTCTTGACCTCAAAATAGCTGGTCACGTCAAACAGATAAATCTGGGGGGAAAAGAGGTTGGAGATATTGAACTGAACCGCCCCGGAAAAATCCGGATTTTCGAACGATAGTTGCCGGTCATAGCATTCGAATTTTCGCGGATATTCGATTTCATACCAGTCTAAATATACCGTGCCGGGGAACACTATATCCACGGTATCCACCACCCCCCCGTGAAAATCGTGGCTTCGGGCAACCGTTAAAGAAGCCGAAGAGAGGGAATCTACGATCTCGACCGGGACAGCGTTAACATAGATGCTGGGATACGATTCGGTATGCTTCACCTTGATCCAACCGGTATCTTGAGGAACCGCCCCCGGCAAGCTTGCATACATGCGGGCGGAAGCGCTCTCCATCCAGTACCAGTTGAAGTAGTCCGCCACATAACCGGATGAATAATATCTTAGAGTATTATCCTGTTCAAAATGAATTCTTGATTTGAATTTCTGCGGTATGACCGGGTTGGGTACCGATAAGCTCCCGTTTCTAATCTGCATCCTTTTAGCCGGTTCGGGAAAGGGGATGCTGGGATTGAAGGTAAGCCAGAAAACATTATCGTTAGTGAAGGGATTGGTATGAAAAATCGCCTGGTTGCCTGTCGAATCATACTCCCAATCGTTGGGGGACCAGCCATAGAAGAGGATATAATCTCCGGCGTCAAATTTACCATCTTCCTCCCCGGATACGAATACGGCTAATTCCTCCAGTTCCAAAAAGGGATTGGAATTATCCAAAGGCAAAACCTTTCCTCCTCCATTGAATAAACGCAGGGTTCTGGGATCTAAAGAGCTAACCGGCACTCCTGCCTGGATCAGCATGTTTCGGTCGATTTTGTATATTCCATTCTCCCTGATTATCAGCTTGTACCAGTTGTCCGAGAAACCGAAGGGATATTCCGTTCCCGGTTTCAATCCACCTTTCTCTTCGGCGGCCCTTCTCCATCCCCTCGATTCGTTATAATTAAGCAGCGTGTTCCGGTAAATCCTCTCAAAAAGATCCTTAGCTCCGGTCTGCGCCTCTTTCCCGGGGGTGGAAAAACTTACCTTTACCGTAATTTGAGAATAACACCGGATGCTTTTTTGGGCGGCGTTATACTGAAGCGGAAATATTCTCAATTCAATGATTCTCTGATTCCTTAAAAGGACAGGAGAATCAAAGACAACCATATCGTCAGGTTGGTACCGGTCGGGCAAATTTACATTTTTTGAAGGGCTAAGATCATAACCCACGGAGTTCTCCTGGCTTGGTTCTATTTTAGAGGCATAAGCTAAATTGATACCGGTCCGCTCGGTTTGATTCCGGTCTAAAACTTCAACCCTGATATCCCCTTCCAACGGGACCCCTATGATCACGGTTCTCACCGGAAGTTGTGGCTTTCCCGGGAGGTTGGAAAGAGCGCAATTATCGATATTAACCAGATCGTAATTCCGCCCGCTTAACTCAAGTCTACCAAAATTCAGCTCTGGTACTAAATATTTGAAAATCACCCCTTCCTGATCCGATTTCAAAACTTGCAGGTCATTATATTCAGAGGTAGAATTGGCTGCCGATGCCCATCCGCCCGACGTAGCAATCAGCCAATGGAAGATAAGGAAGAATATGGTTAATCCAGAGCGTTTCATAAATAAAAAAACCGAGAAAGTTCAAAGTTTAACATATCCCTGAAGTTTTAACTCCAGGATAGAACCACTCGGTTATAAAGTTCACATGCTCTCTTTAAGTTAAAGGGTTTTGCTCGGACTTTCCCCCCAGGTGTAATACACCTTTAAGGTTAAAGCCTGCACGTATACTTAAATATGCTTGGCTGATCAGTCAATTAATATCAAGTGCCAAGCGATCTTACCATTCTACTAAACAAACCCTTTAACAATCTACTCGATAGGCACACCTCGGTTTAGTTATCACGCATTATACCATAAAAATCAGTTTTGTCAAGTATTTTCCAAAAGTAATAATCCAAGAATATCAAGCTTTGGCTTAATCTATCAATTATTAATTCTATCCTACTTCAGAAGCTTCGTTTTAAATAGACCGGCTAAATTCTTCGCTTTAAAACCGGAGATATACGAACATGCCACCTCGTATGCTTTCTGTTCTATCTGTTGGACGTTCTTCCGGGGGATGGAATCTATCTCTTTTTTGAATTCACGCGTGGCGAATTTTATATCTTTCTTCTTTTCGCCGGCCCATTTCTTCATCTGGTCCATGAGGTCATCAGGCATAAACTGGTGTGCGATGTTTTGCCATTCAGTTCCTACATTACCTTTACGGATTCCAAAGTCGGCAAATTTGCCCACTATCTCGAGGGGGGTGCCGGTAATGCCATGCTGGGCGATACATACCCCCTTGGGCTTGATCGCATCGAAAATCTCTCTGGTCCGGTTCAAATCGATGAAGATCTTTTCCCCCTCCAGATAATTCCCGTGTTTTGAACCGTTGTTGATGGCTAAAAGATCGGGATGGATCCCATTGCCCACCAGACCATCGATGAATGTAGTGGCTTCCTCCACTGTGGTAATAACCGCTTCCTGTCCGGCAGATTTTACCTCACCCACCTCCACCTCCAAACCTAAAGGCTGTATAAGTGAAGCCAGTCGGCTGGTGATGCGAATGTTATCTTCCAACTCGTTGAACGAAGCGTCGATGGCTATGGAGGTATAACCTGCTTCGATTTCTGCCATAATCTGCTCTTGGGCCGAATTGAAAGCTTCGGGGGTGGTGTCCTTGACCACGGTATGATCCCCGTGAATGAAGAAGGGCTTGCCAAACTTCATCTCCTCGGCATAACCTACGATGGTTTCGAAAAATATCCGGGGAGTTTGACCGGTGTAACCTCCATTTACACTACCTTCGGTCTTGGCTAATTCGAACGCTACTATTGAATCCAGCTCTTCCGCTGCTCTCATTATACCAGGGATCACATGTTTGATCCTGATATTGCAAGCCATTACAATCACCTTCTCGTCTTTCAAAACTCCGAAGATCTCATGCGAATTCAAAAGACAAACCTTGCTTTTGCTCCCTAATTTCCCCCGGATATGTTCCGGTCTTAAATCCAGTATTTTGGTTTCCGAACTGACGGTGGTCATGAAATGCCCTCCCGCAAAAGAAGTTGTTGTTAATACGGATGCCCAAATCCAATAGATTGTATAGATTTTGCACTACTTGAACAATAGGGCCAGGATTACCACTATCACTAAAGCCGGCAGAAAATTTCCCACCTTTAATTTCTTGATCCCTAAAAGATAAATCCCGATCCCTACGATAATCAATCCCCCGGTAGCTGCCAATTCGTCCAAGACCATAGGCTGCAAAAGAAAAGAGAGTCTTGATCCTAATATCGTCAACCCCCCTTGAAAAATTAGAACCGTCAGCGAAGAAAAAATGACCCCGGCTCCCAAACTTGAGGCGAAAACCATCGCGGCAAAACCATCCATCAAGGATTTGGCATACAGTAGACTGGTATCTCCACTCACTCCGTCTTGAATGGAGCCTACTATGGTCATGGGACCGATACAGAAAACCAGGCTGGAGGTGACGAATCCCAAAACGAAACTGCCTGATTCCGATTTGACTTTTCTTTTTATGAACTCCCCCAGACTCTCCAATCTTTCCTCCAATTTCAATAACTCGCCGATGATCCCGCCTATTGCCAGGCTGCCTATAACGAAGAGGATATTCTCGGTTTTGAATGCCATCTTGAGCCCGATCAAAAACGTGGATAATCCCAAAGCATGCATCACCATGTTCTTGATTCTATCGGGAAACTTTGAGCCGATCAACAAGCCCAATGAGCTTCCCAATAAGACGGTGCCGGTATTGACCAATGTACCCTTCATGATATAACCCCTATCAAGCTAATCTTTCGGTTCAAAAGTTCAAGGGTTCAAAAGTTCAATTGCAATTATCGGGGATAACTATTTTTCGCGTCTCTTCCGATGACTATTTTGATGCGGGTTTGAATTTTGAACCTTTCATCCCTGATGATCTAAGATAATTTATGAAGTTCCCGATAATCCCTGCTTCTGTTCTGGTCAAGTTACAAATATCATTGAATTCGTCTTTGTCAATATAGCCTTGGTCAAAAGCAATCATGATCTGACAACGCACTTCCCCACATGATGCTTTAGCTATGTATAGGAATTGGATGAATTCTGTATTTGAGCCTCTTTCAAAGCCTTAGGAGATGTTTGACATTACCGATATTGCAGCTCGCCTGATCTGATCAACTAATGCCCAATCTATTTTGAATTTATCCTTTTTTGTAACAGCATAAACACTATTAACCAATTCTCTGGCCTTAATCCAGACAACTAAATCTTCGAAACTTTCAACCTTCATTTCTGATTGAACCTTTGAACTTTTGAACTCTTGAACTGTTAGTTACCAGTACTTCCTCGGATCGACTATCTTCCCTTCCACCGCCGATGCTGCCACCGTCGCCGGACTGCACAGGTAGACTTCGGCGCCTTTCCCCAGTTTCCCCAAAAAATTCCGGTTGGAGGTGGACAAAAGCACGTCTCCTTTTCCCAAGACCCCGTGATGTCCTGCCGTACATAAACTGCATCCGGGATTGGTTACCATCGCTCCCACGCTCATAAAAATCTCATACAATCCGGCTTTGAGCATTTCCATGGCCACCTCTTTGGTGGCCGGGGTAATGATCAATCTTACCTCCGGGTGGATTTTCCCGGCTTTCTTCAAAATTCTGGCTGCCACTTTGAAATCCTCCAATCTCCCGTTGGTGCAGGATCCGATAAATCCCTCATTGAAAGGTGTTCCTTCCACCTCCTCCACCGGTTTAACGTTATCCGGGCTGTGGGGACAGGCAATCTGGGGAATCAGCTTCCCCACGTTTATCTCCATCTCCTCCAAAAAGTGCGCATCTTTATCCGAGGTTACGATCTCGATTTCGCCTTTGCATCTTTGCCTTAAAAACTCCAGAGGTTCACCGTTGGGCTGGATGAAAACAATCTTGGCATTGATCTCGGTCATCATGCTTCCCAGTGTCAATCGACCGGCCAAGGAGAGATTATCGATTGGCTCTCCGTAGAACTCTAAGGATTTGTAATTGGCTTTATCCATGCCGATCTCACGGATAAACTTCAAGGTCAGATCTTTTACCGATGCCGGTTCTTTGTATTTTCCCTTAAAAACGACTTTAATGGTCTCCGGCACTCTAAACCACGACTTTCCCGAGTACCAGGCTGCAACGATATCGGTATTACCGACACCCGAGGAAAATGATCCGACTGCACCCAAAAGATTCATATGGCTGTCGGTGCCGACGACCACCGACCCCGGTTTGATCATCCCTCTTTCCAAAAGCACATGCTGCCCGATTCCCCAGTGTACGTCGAACAGGTTCTTGATCCCCTGCCTTTTGGCAAATTCCCTGCATAAAACCTGGTTCTGCGCCACTTTCATGTCTTTGGCCGGAGCTTGATAATCAAAGGTCATGGCAATTTTATCCGGATCTTTTACCTTTCCGTTATGGGTGAACTTGTCAAACTCTAAGACTGCGTTCGGTCCCCCAAAATCCCGTATCACCGCCAGATCCACCTCCGCCCACACCCGGTCGTTAACATAGACATCCTTACCGGATGCCCGAGTAAGGATTTTTTCAATTATGGTCTTACCCTTCATACAAATCTCCCCTTAATCGGTTAATCCTCCGACTTTGAACTTTGAACCTTGAACTTTAAACGTATTTAGAACTTATATTCTTCCGCAAACTCTATTCTTTTTGCAATAGGCGGATGGTCATACAACAAAAATTCTATCACCGGACTTGGGTTGGGATCGGATAGATTGTCATAAGCCAATTTGTTCATGGCTGAGATGAAGGCTTCTTTGTTGTGGGTGATATCCAGAGCGAATTTGTCCGCCTGTTTCTCCGCATGTCTGGAGTAGGTTGGCATCACCGGCATGGTGATGATCCCATATATAGAGAATATCAGAAGGAACAAAGGCAAACTGGCCACATCCGCCATATTTTCGATTTTGAGTTTATTCCTGTATTTGTTTATAATTCCACCGCCGAGGAGATGAATGATAAGAAAACCGATAGCCGACATAATAGCAGAGAAGATTATCATTTTCCAGATATGATGCAAAAGATTATGCCCCATCTCATGGGCTATAACCACCTCTATCTCGTCCGGGGTGTACTCTTTTACCAGATTATCCCCCAAAACGACCCTTTTGGTGTTTCCCAAACCGGTGAACATGGCATTAGCTTCCTTGGTCTGCTTGCTCATATCCACGGTGAAGATGTCCTCCACCGGAACGTTTGCCTTTTGGGACAATGCAATTAATTTGTCTCTAAGCTCGCCTTTGGGCAGGGGAGTAAACTTGTTGAAAAGCGGCATGATCAAAACCGGCGCCAGATTTACCAACACCACGGTAAATATTATGAATACCACCGAGACGTAAATCCACCACCTTCGGGGTGACTTCTTCAATGCCAGGTATATCCCTTCCACGGAGAGAAGACCAATAATAGCAACAACCAATAAGCCTTTTAGCTGCTCTCCGAACCATTGCGAAAAGTTCTGGTTGGATAACCCGAATTTTTGCTCCAGGGAGAATCCGTAATAGCTGGATGGAAAACCGAAAATGAAAGCTAATATGAGGAATAGGAATGTGTAGAATGCCACTACCCAGAATCGCTTTCGGGTGAACTTCTCAATTTGCCTTCTCAGGTAAGCGGAGATTCCCACGAACAGAAACAAGACCAACAGGATCAGAGTATAACCCTGATCCAGAAAATAGTGTGTGTTCTTTGCTTTTTGATACCTGATGGCTTTTTCCAGCCGCTCCTTTTTATCGATTTCTGTATGTACCGTTGAGGAAGAAATCTGTCCTGAGGTATCGGATATAGTCGAGCCAGGTGAGTTAGGTGTGTTATTGATTTGGGCTGAAGAAATCCCAAAAATTATAAACACAACCAAAATCAAAAACCATAGAGATAATAGAATCTTGTACATAACCGCTCCCGGTTTAGCTATCTTCTGATTTGATTTTTGTTTTTTTGCATTTAATGTAATCTTCTTCAACTTCTATCCCCGGTTGCTATTTTTATAAAGACCCATTTAAAGCACGGCGGAGAAGCCTGATCGGTTCTCCGCCTGATATCCGTTTGAAATTTCGACTATGGCTTCAGTGATTATTCATCGCCTGATCCCACATCTTCCATCATTTAAGATTCAGCACTTCCCTGTATCCGGGGATGTCCAAAAAGCCATGACCGCTGATGTTGAATGCGATAACCTTCTTCTCCCCGCTCTCTTTGCATTTGAGCGCTTCGTCTATGGCGCAGGCAACGCTGTAAGCGGACTCGGGAGCAGGTAGGAATCCTTCCGTCCGGATGAACTCTTTGGCTCTCTCAAAAACATGTTTTTCATCTTGGGGGTAAGCCACCGTATCAATCAATTTCTGATCTCTCAAAAGGCTGAGGATGGGTGAACACCCGTGATATCTCAGACCGTCTCCCTTTACCGGCGCCATGCTGATCTGATGTCCCAGGGTATACATTTTGAGCATGGGGGTCATCTCGGCATAGTCGGCAAAATCGTATTTGTATTCCCCCTGCAGGTTGGGAGCTGCCTGGCTTTGCGCTGCGATGAATTTAATCTTTTTGCCCTTTTTTAGAAGATCATGCATAAAGGGAAGAGCAAATCCTCCGAAATTGCTCCCTCCCCCCAGACACGAGATAACCGTGTCGGGATAATCATCGAATTTCTCGAACTGTTTTTTGGTTTCCAAACCGATGATGGTCTGGTGCATCAGCACGTGATTGAGCACCGAACCTAAGCAGTAGATGGCTTTGGGGTCCTTGTTGGCATCCTCCATTCCTTCGGAGATGGCGATCCCTAAAGATCCCGGGTGTTTTGGATCCTGGTTGTAAAGGGTTTTCCCGAATTCTGTTTTGGGGCTGGGTGAAGCATAAACTTCTGCCCCGTATAACTCCATCAAGTTCTTTCGGTCCCTCTTCCAATCATGCACTGCTCTGACCCAGTATACCGTGCACTTCAGATTGGCCAGGGCAGCAGCATACGCCAGCGCAGTTCCCCACTGCCCGGCACCGGTTTCGGTGGTCAATCGTTCATATCCTTCTCTTTTGGCATAATATGCCTGGGCAATGGCGGTATTCACCTTGTGGCTTCCGGTGGGGCTGTAGAATTCGGATTTGTAGTAAAGACGGGCGGGGGTCTCCAGTTTCTTTTCCAAATTCAGCGCGCGGAACAACGGTCTGGGTCTGCCTGCCTGGAAGTATAGTTGCTGCATCTCCTCCGGAATATCGATCCATCGGTCATTGGAGAATTCCTGCTTCAGGCATTCGGCCAATAGTATATTTGGCAGGTTCTTTATTCTCGATTCCCCTTTCTCCGGATCCAGCGGAGGGGGAAGCGGGACCGGCAGATCGGGTATTATGTTATACCATTGATTGGGCAGCTCTTTCGGCTCCAAATTCATTAGTCTTGGTTGGAAGGCCATTTTCGACTCCTTATGGTTAGGATAGTTACTTTATTAAATTCCGAGTCAGCAAACATCCTCTGATTAAACAAAACTTTCACAATTTAATATATTGACCTGTGTTTTTCAACACAAAAAAACATATAATTAAAAAAACCTCTCATTTTATCTTTTTTGCTTCCTGCTCCCTCTCCAGATTTCTCTTAGCCGTAGCGATGTTTTCTTTGGCTAGTTCAAAGCCAGGATTATACTCCAGCACTTTCTCCCACATCTTTATGGCTTCAGCCGTCCTGCCCAAATTGGCGTAAGCCATTCCGGCTCCGAAATATGCCGCCCCGTATTCCGGATCGAGCTCTATGGCTTTTTCGTATTCGTCCAAAGCCCTATTATAGTCGCGAGATTTCCGATAGATGTCTCCTAAATAACGATGAGCATATTCATCCTGCGGGTTTAGGAAAACCGCTTCTTCAAACAGATCTTTCGACTCTTCATAATTTTCCTTAGTGTATTGAATATAGCCTAATCCGCTTAATGCCGTGGGGAAATCGGGATAATATTTTAAAGATTCCCTGTATTCCTTCTCCGCTTGATCGAATTGTTTGGTTACGACATAAACGCTCCCCAAAGTGGCATGAGATTGAGCGTCCCAGAACGGAGAGAACTGGTCGATGACGGTAACATTCTCCGCTACTACCAAACCCAAAAATAACTCTCCTGCCATTATTATTACTTTCTTTTTTATGTGTTCCAAACACCAGAATACTGCAAAAGCTGAAAAAATAATGAGAAAAGGCAGGACCGGCTGCCGGTATCTCGAGCAGACAAAAAACAAAACTACGGAAAGAGTGTATGAGAAGATAAAGATCAATACGATGGAGAACTTTTTCCACTGTCGGTATGACCATACCAGACCTATCAAAGACAAGGGCAGGATGATACCCGAAGGAAACGATATTATCTTCCTCCAGAGCAGCAGCTTGGCCAAAGAAGAAAGGCGGGCAAAAAAGTAGAAGCTTTGATTGTTGGATATCTCGTCACCCCCGAAAAAAAGGAATATTTTTTTGAGCATGAGCCAAAGAAATCTGATCGGGTTTTGGATAATGAATTCAAATCCCTTTTTAAACCAATAACTCGAAACCTCGGACCGTTTTAAACTTCTTCCTTCCGCTTCTTCGGCTTTTTGGATGCTGTCGTAATAGCCGCCCCACCAAGTCCGTCTCATTTCCGGAGTGACCGCCTTGTAACCGGTGGCTTCGTAATTGTTTCCCAAATAGAAGTTAATTCCCCCGTTCCAAGCGATTAAGACAGAATCCTTTCCCGCAAAATAGTTGGTCAAAGTCACGGGCAACACCAACAGGATTATCCCTGCAGCGAATGATAAGGTTAAGACTAAAATCCTCTGGAGTGAAAATTTATCTTTAAAAGTCAACCAAAGCCAAAAGGGAACGGCGATTCCAAACAATAGGATGTTGGGGCGGGCAATGGCAGAAAGCCCCAAAACCGCACCGCAAAGTAAAAATTTCCGGGCAGAGGGGGCTTTCTGTGCTTTTAATAATAGAAGCAAAAGCGCCAGATTTAAAAATACCGTAAGCGAGGTATCCAGAAGTTCACCGTCATAGTATACCAAGGGGAGGTAAAGGCAAGCTAAGATGCCTGCCAAAAAACCTATGCGGGGATTGAACATTTTTCGGCTCAATTGGTAGACTAAAACACAACTGATGGAACCCATAAGGATTTGAACGATTCTGACAAAATACAAATTGATATGGGATACCCAAAGCTCAAAAGCCAGAAGAAAAGAATAAAGAGGGGCTCTATAAAAGGGAGTATTGGCAAAAATGTTACCCGACAAAATCTCCTTGGCCCAGCTTAAATGATAAAGCGGGTCCATGGTGGGCAAATAGAAGAGCGGGCATTTTTTGATTTCCTGAATATAGATGAACCGTACCAGGAAAGCTAAAATGAAGATGACTAAAATCCTTATTAGGTTGGGGTCTTGGAGGACTTTCTTTGCCTGGAATTTCTTCATACGTTTTTAAAACTCTTCTAAAAATAAGCATTTGATTGGGGGATAAAGTATAATACAAACGCAGTTTGAGAATCGGAATATATTAAAACTTTTATCAATTCCGTTGCCTGAACCGACTTTAAACCTTTCCCCCTAACGATTCAAAGTTGATGAAGTCCGCATAATGCACGATTATCGCCTCCACCGACCGGTATCCCCCGTCCCCCTCATGCGCATGGGTGGCGATCAGGTGCACTACTTCATCGGACAAACCATGTTTGTATGCCAGAGCCGAACCGGAAAAAGGATGTCTGAAAAGCTTTCCGGTTTTGCTTTTGACGACTTTGTTCTTTTCTTTGGTATATTCCAGGATCTTTCCTACATCATGCAAAAGTGCTCCAGCCATTAGAATATCCCGGTTGATTTGCACCTTATCTTTGTAAAAGTCTGAAAGCACTTTGGCTATCTCTAATGAAGTTTGGGTGACTGCCCTGGTATGGGTTATCAGGCTGATTTTGCATTCCGGGATCAACAGGGTGAAGGGAATTTTTTCGAGCTCTCGGTATGACCATCCACCCTTGGTTATAGAATCCTCCCAGGTCGAAATCACTTGTTCTTTCAAACCTTCATTTTTTATCTGCTCAATCTCCGGTAAGAATTTTATAATTTCCGATTTCATGGTTATCCTCTTTTAAAAGAATTTCCCCGCATCAAACGGGATGATATGATCTCGAAAATTAATAAACGTGTGGGAAAATTGCAATAGAAATCTTAAATAAGCAATGACGGATTATTAATGACGGATTAAAGAAAAAACCTCACCCCCTGTTTCCCCCTCTCCACACTTGAGGCTGTGTCACAATTGTGTTTTGAGTTTGTAGCCGCAATCTTTAGATTGCGTAAGTTGTTGGAATTCAACAAGAGATTTTCGCAGACTAAAGTCTGCGGCTACAAAATACCGAGTTATGACACACCCTCACTTGTGGAGAGGTAGACGCCCGTAGGGGGGACTAAGGGGGTGATGTTAGAGTGCGACGTTACGTTTTGTAATTATTGATTTATTTTGTCCGTTTGAGCTTGAATTCAGCTCTGAGGAATCCCACTTTTTTCTTTCGATGGTTGTATACGGGGGGAGAATAAAAATCTGCCAGTTCTTTTAATTGTCTTTTGCTCAATACTCTCAACTGCTTATAGACCTCGATGGATGCCGGTGCTATGGCCCTGGCAGAGCCGTCCATTATCTTCACTGCCACACCCAACCCTTTATCCAAGATGACCGAACAGTGCAGCGCTTCTGCTCCGCCTTTGCTTAAAATGTTCCCTTTGCTCGGAATCGCCAGCTCGTAGTCCAACCTCTTTCTCCCGGAAACCATATCCGGATATTTCCACATGGAATCCGCTACCACCTGCAGCGATTGGGAAAGAATCTGCCTTTTCGACTTAAAACTTCTCAGCTTGGCAAATCCGAGAGCCATATTCTTAAGGGGAAGAGCAAATGTGGGAGCGCCGCAGTTTTCTATTCCCACGCTAATCTTCTTTTCCGGATATTCGCACAGCTCGGAGATCATCTTCAAATCCAGCTTCTGCACCGGGTGTTTCGGGTCCAGGTAATTTTTCAGATTCCAGCCTTTATATACGCATATCGCCAGCATCCCCGAATGCTTACCCGAGCAATTATGCTCAAGTGAAGAGAATTTCTTCTTGGGTGGGGTAATGCCGCAGGCGATATAGTAATGAGGAACGTGGGCGCCGCATTGCAGATAGCTCTTATTCAATCCGATTTTCTTTAGAATGCCCTGCACCACCCGGACATGTTTTCTCTCCCCGTTGTGCGAACCGGAAATGATGGCGATCTCCTTTTGGCTGAAGCCGAATGCTTCTGCTGCTCCCGATTCTACGACTGGAACAGCTTGAAACGGTTTGGCTGACGACCGCAGGAACGTAACGAAATTCGGATCGCCGGCAGTATATAATAATCTCCCTTCGGAATCCACTATGGCTAAAGATACCTGGTGGATGCTCTCGATCACCTTATTTCGATAAGCTATTACCGATGCTTCATTCATATCAATGGTAATTTATTGGGTTATCCCAAAAAAGCAAAGGGAAAATATACTCCGGATGATTTTTACCTTAATCGTTTGATGGATTTTATCTATCATCCGTTATGCCTTTTTGCCTTTGCTTGTCCTGAGTGAAGCGAAGGGCGTCGGTCGACGGACAACGGACAGCGGACTTTAAGCACTACCACCCCGCAGACTGAAGTCTGCGGCTACCCCTTCCACGTCATCCGTTTAATACATCATTCGTCATTCATCATCCTTCATTGCTTTTCCCTTTTCCTTCTTCCTTTTCTATTATCCGTTATTCGTCATCCGTCATTGCCTTTGTTCTTCTTTGCCTTTGCTTGTCCTGAGCGAAGCGAAGGGCGGCGGACGGCGGACTTGTCCTGAGCGAAGCGAAGGGCGATGGACTGCGGACGGGTTTTGTATTCATTTTTCCTTGACTTCTCTCTAATAGACTTTAATTTCCCATCGTAGCTTAATTTAAGCTCATGCAGCCGATGAGGTAAAAATGGATTTTTTGAAACCTGCTTGGAAAGTGATAGGGAAATTCTTCAAGGATAACAAAAATAAAATCCGGATTATTTCCTGGACATTTCTATTGGCTCTGATCCTTTCCCTTATTACTGTGGTTGTGGTTTATAACACATATAAAAAAGACCTCCCTTCTTTGATCCAATTACATAATATCGAACCCAGCTTGGTGACCAAGATATATTCCGCTGACGGGAAGATAATCAAGGAGTTCTATACCGAGCGCAGGATATATACCCCTTTGTCGCAAATATCTCCCATTCTGATAAATGCTCTTTTGGCATCCGAGGACCGGAGATTTTATAGTCACTGGGGAGTCAACACCCTATCCATACTCCGGGCGATATGGGAGAGTGTTTTATTCAGGCAAAGGGTTAAAGCCACCAGCACCATCACCCAGCAGTTAGCCCGGATGCTATTTCTTACTCCGGAAAGATCCATGTCTCGAAAAATCAAGGAGGCATTGACCTCGATTAAGATCGAAAAGAATTATACCAAAGACGAGATTCTCGAGCTCTATTTGAACCAGGCTTATTTTGGAAAGGGGGCTTATGGAGTTCAAGCCGCCTCGCAGCTTTATTTTAGCAAGAACGTGGAGAATTTGACCCTATCCGATTGCGCAATTTTAGTCAGCATACCCAAAAACCCCGGACTTTATTCTCCTCTCACCAATCCGGAGCTTTCCTTGAAGAGAAGAAACCTGGTTTTGGAATCGATGAGGGATTTCGGAAAACTAACCAAACATCAGGCTGATTCTTTAAAGAGCCTGCCCCTGGAAATTCATCCCTCCCCTGCCCCGCTGGGAGATGCCCCTTATTTCACCGAGATGGTCAGGCAATATCTGGAAAAGAAGTATGGCGAGGATGCGCTATACCGGGGAGGGTTATCCGTTTACACCACACTGAATTCCGAATTGCAGAAAGCCGGCGAGGAGGCTCTGTTAACCGAGCTGCAAACCCGGCAACACAGTATGGAGAAATCCCACTCCCTAAGGGATACCAGTTATACCATTGTGGTAGTCGATTCCACCAAGGGAAAACCGCAAAGAAGAAGGGTGTTCAAACAGCTTCAGGGAGCTTTGTTGTCCATCGACAATAAAACCGGAGATGTTTTGGCTTTGATCGGCGGGAAGGATTTCAACCAGAGCAAGTTCAACCGGGTTACCCAGGCCCTTCGCCAGCCCGGCTCCGGATTCAAACCGTTTGTATATACCGCAGCCATTGATAACGGGGCAAAACCCACAGATATCATGTATGACAATCCGTTCGTTATCACCGGTGAAGATGGAAAGGAATGGAGTCCGCAGAATTTTGATGAAAAATTTCGCGGCCCGGTCACTTTAAGAAAAGCCTTGGCCAAATCCATAAACGTAATCTCCGCTAAGTTGATCCAAAAAGTCACTCCGCAACAAGCTATCTTTTTCGCCTCTCACATGGGACTTACCACCCCGCTTTCTCCCTATCCCTCTCTGGCTTTGGGAACATCCGAGGTGACATTATGGGATATGGTCTCCGCCTTCTCGGTTTTTCCCAACGGGGGAATAAAAGTTCAAACGCGGTTCATTCTGAAGATCACCGATCGTTATGGAAAAACTCTGGAGGAGCATAAAATCTCCCAAAGGCAGGAGGTGCTCTCCGCTCAAACCGCATATATCATGACCACCATGCTACAATCGGTAATCCAAAGGGGCACGGGTTATGGAGCCATCGCCAAAGGATTCACCCGGCCCGCGGGTGGTAAAACCGGGACCACGGATAACTGTTCGGATAACTGGTTTAATGGCTTTACTCCTCAGATTACTACAGGTGTGTGGATCGGTTATGACGACAAAACCATTATCGGCCACAATGTCACCGGCGCTACTACCGCTCTTCCCGTATGGACCAGCTTCATGCTTAAGGCTCATGAGAAACTGCCGGTGGAGGGATTTATGGTTCCATCCGGAATCTATTTAAAAATCGTCTGCCTGGAAAGTGGTCTTTTGGCTACCGATAAATGCCGCCATACCATCATGGATGTTTTTACGGACGAGACCATGCCTGAAGAGTACTGCAATATCCATCGTTCCAAAGGAGTACCCGATTCCACCTCTTATGTCCCTTTTTATGAAAAAGGTGAAGCGCCGGAGAAAGAAGAGGAATTAGGATTTTAGAAAACAGGTGATTGTATAAGGCTTAAGGTGTAAAATGAAAATATTAAACTGGGAAATTGAATATTTGAACCCTTGAACTTTTGAACCTTTGAACTTGTAGATTTAACTTTGAATTTTAAACTTTGAACATTATACGCCTTTGTCTTTCTTGAACCCTCGAACCCTTGAATCCTTGACCCCTTGAACCCTTATGCACATAATTTAAAACCCCGAAAAGTTTTGGCTCTTCGGGGTTTTGATGTTATGGTTTATCTTCATCTAACACGAAAACAAACCATGAATGGCTTATTTATGATATTCTGGCCACATTGGTCGCCTGGGGACCTTTGGGGCCTTCGATGATGTCGAAACTTACCTCGTCTCCTTCCTTCAGGGATTTAAATCCCTCTTCTTTAATAGCCGAGAAGTGAACGAAGATATCCTTACCGCCATCCTTCTGTTCTATGAAGCCGAATCCCTTGGCATCATTAAACCACTTTACCTTGCCTGTTGCCAAACCTTTTCACCACCTTTCACGGACTTAAGATTTAAAATTAACACATCCAATCAACCTCAAGCTAAGCAACGGGTTGCTTGGATTTCTCTTGGTTAATTTGCCCGATTAAACTTTAAACACAAAAAAATCCACGAAAATTCAGCCTAAGTTTTCGTGGATTGAAAACTCAAACCAGCCAAAAACTTACTGCAACTTTCTTACTACTTACCAAAATACACAATATATAATACAATTTTATTCTACGCCTGTCAAGTAAAATCTTTCAAAACCGTTTAAAATCGATGCTTTTGTCGTTACTCTAGTTTAACTGGAATAGAATTCCGTATCGACCTATTCAAGGAAATGTAAAATTGGCATATACCTAAGCTAATTAATCTATACTAAAGATATTGCATGTTATGGTTATTACCGATACAATTGTCAGGTTCTAATGGCCTTTTAAGTTTAACTCCAATTTAATGTTAGACAGATTTATTCAAATCCGCGTATTTTACAATCCGAATATGAAAATCAGCAGAGCCAAAAAGGCAAGAACTGCTCCAAAAATGAAAGCAAAAGAGACGCTCACCGTTTGCCATAACCAGCCGAAGATTAAACTGGCTGGTAATGCAGTCAAGCCAATTGCCCCATGATAGATGCCGAAAGCCGTGGCTCTCCTTTCCTCCCCCACTAAATCCGCCACATACGCCCGCATAGTGCCATCCGCCAAACCGTAGTAAAGTCCGTAGATGGCAAACAGAATCCAGGCATGTATCGACTGGGTGGCAAAGGCAAACCCGAAGTAAACCAAAACATAAACGAATAACCCCGAGATGATAAGATTTTTTCTCCCGATCTTGTCCGAAAGCGCTCCTGCCGGCGAAGAGACTAAAGCATACACCAGGTTTAATATCATCCACAGAATCGGGATGTAAACCACACCCACATTCAGGCCCTTGGCTCTTAAAAATAAAAAGGCATCGCTTGAATTACCCAGGGTGAACAGGACGGCACCGGCAAGAAATATCTTGAACTTGGGATGGAAAGTGGAAAGCTTCAGACTGGGTAAGCTATCCGCTTTTTCCTTTATCTTCTTTCTCTCTTTCACAAAAATGTATAATACCAGAACTGATAGCATTGCCGGAATAGCGGCAATCAGGAAAAGAGTACGGTAATTCTTATGTATCAGGGGAAGAATTAAAAAAGCCAACAGAGGTCCTAAAACCGCCCCACCTGAGTCCATGGCCCGGTGGAAACCGTAGGAGAGTCCCCTGCTCTCCGGAGGGGTGGAATCCGCAATCATGGCATCCCGGGGTGAAGTTCTCACCCCTTTACCGAAACGATCTAAAAATCGCAAACCCAGCACCTGCCATCCGGTAGTGACCACCGACAGAACCGGTTTTCCCAGGCTGGATAAACTGTAACCTAAACTCACCAAAAACTTCCTCTTCCCCAATCTGTCGGAGAGCCATCCGGAGATTACCTTCAATATGCTGGCAGTGCTTTCTGCCACCCCTTCGATCAGGCCGATGAAAACCGGGCTGGAATGCAATACCTCCGATAGGAAGATGGGTAGAATCGGATACACCATATCCGATGAAACGTCAGTTAAGAAACTGACTATGCCCAAAAGCAGAACGTTCTTTGGAATCTTAGCGGGTATTTTGAATTTCATCTTCTAGTTGCTACATTTAGTTAGTGATACTTTGGGAATTATTTAATGCTTCCTTCGAAGGGGGAGAATTTTCTTTAAACTCATGCATGTCGAAATCGTCTAAAGCCCAACTTCAGAGACTTCAATCCTATGCCTTATTCGAATCTTTATTTATTTTTTTGTTTTTTGAGGATTTAGCTCATCCACATTCAGCTTGGTAATATCCCCTTGATAGTATTCGAGCTTGGAGGGGAATTTCCCCATGAAACTTCCCACGATAGATGGCCAGGCTGACCCGCGGTAGGTGTTGTAGTCTCTGATGGCGGTGACCCAATCATCCAGAGCAGTTTTGATTTCATTAACCGCTTCTTCCATATTCCGCATATTCTCTCTGGCCGTCTCGACTGCTCTCAGCTGCGGATACGCTTCTACTTGAATTCTAAATGCCAAAGCAGCTTTTACCACATCCGCCCCGGTTTTGGTCAATTCCTCGCTCCCCTTATTTCCGCTCATTGCTTGCTCGAAAGCATCCGCTGCGGCCCGGTAACCGCTCCGGGCTTCTGCCACTGCCTTGAACGTTTCCGATTCATGGTTTAAGTACTGGTCGGCTATTTCCCATACGCCCTTGATTTTCTCAGTACAGGTACTAAGCGCTGCGGAGTAGTGCGATTTTGAACCCTCTACCATCTGGTAGTCTCGATTCAGTCTATTCCATACTCTGACCACTGAAAATGCCATAATCACAATCACAATTGCGATTATATAAATCAAAATTCCTATTCCTAGGAAAGTCTTTTTCATTCCCAAACTCCTTTCTCATTAAAATGCCGCTGGTTCTATTTACCGTAAATTCTTCTCAAAACCAGGTCCGTCCCTCTGGCTAATTCCATTACCCCTCGGTCGAAGTTATTGAAGTTCAAGTAATCGACAACTTCCTCCATAATGGGACTATAATCAGATGTGGTGAATTGGGGTAATCCTCTGCCTACAGAGATGGTTATTTTATTTTCGGAATCCGGTCGTATCAGCCAGACCACTCCATTGTTTCCACCTTCCCCGCTTAATCCTTTTCTGCCAAGTTCAAGCCAGCGTCCGTAGTGCGTAGCCCAATCCTCCGGATGCTTAACACTGTTGATAATCACAATGACCACCTCAGCTATACCATCTTCTTTGAGTTTTTGGCAGATGGCATCACCTCCAGCTGTCACCGAATCCGAAATCACATCGGCTGGATCGATCACCCAGGATGTTTTCAGGAGTGGGAATGGAGGATCACCTTTTGGCACACTGGTATTTGAATCGTACCGGGTATCCCCGCTGCAGCCTCCCCAAAGGATCAGCCAACCTATCAGGAAATAGATAGGTCTTCTCATAGGTTTCTCCTGTTCTTACAGAGTGGGCAGACGTGCTTAATTTTCCTGCTGCAGCCTGCGCCTCCACCGCCTGCGCAGGCACAGGCACACGCACAGCCAACACAAGCACAGGCACAAGATATCGATGCTCCTCCAAATCCACCACCCTTTCCGGTAGATCTGCCGCCACCAGCTGAAGATTTACCCGCACTGGGAAGACCACTGCCAAATCCTCCGTAGAAAATTCTACCTCCGGAATAACCTTCTCCTGGCGGCAGCAGATATGTGGCAGCGATTAATCCACCAACTACCAAGACGATTATCAATATAAAAATGAATAGAGACCTTCCTTCCCAGGATTCCCTTTCGGGTTTGCTTTTAACAATCCCAGCCGGGAACAATTGTTTGGGGAACGAGATTGAAATGGAAAAACGCTCTCCCCTGCCCAGACCAAGTCTGATCCAAGTTAACTCCTCTTCCGAAGTAGCGGACGGTGGGGGATATGCTTTAACCGTCTCCAACTTCGCAAAGAGCTTTACCGCGATACGGAGAGTGTCGGTGATGGCGCGATCATACCAGCCCGGTGTGAATTCCAACCGGTAGTTCTCTTTGTCAGAATAGAAAAGATCGCTCTGCTTGATGCGGAAAGAGATTTCAAAAATTCGATCGGGCTGATAATCCCGATCCAGATCTATTCGCACCCCGCTCCAACTACCCTGACCGGCCGAGGAGATTCTCTTCACCGCACCCCCATACTCCAATATTTGAAAACTCTCATTGGGAGTGCCAACGGTAATCCAGGGAATTTCCCCTCCGGTAACCAGCCATTTTTGATAGTACTCAATATCCACTGTGCCATTTGAATGGGGGGTAAGCCTGACTTGGTAGTCTAGTATCCTGTAAGTACCGGTATCAGCTCTGGCTGTTCCAACGATTAAATATAAAAGCAAAAAGAGAACTATGGTCCTTTTCATTTATTCTCACTCTTTCTGACTGGATGGGTAACGGGGGGATGCATCTAAGGGACATCCTCCCCCGCATGTCGGTCTGAAATCACAATCGCTGCACTCTTTGGGCATAAGCAGATGGTTGCGGAGTTTCAGGCAGGTGGGGTGTTGCCAGATCGAATCCCATTTATCGGTAAGAATATTTCCCACGGATTCAGGCCAGGACTGACAGGGAAGAACCGAGCCATCCGGTTGAATGGTCATGTTGTGGGCTGCGGCTGAGCAAGCTTTGATACCAAAACCCAGATCCACCGGATTAACCCCCTGATGATAGCAGGTGGGAGAATACCACTGGAAATTAACTCCCAGTCTGTCCGCAACTTCATGCGCCTCGGTCAATATTTTTTTCAATTCCGGATCGCTCAATCCGTTCTCCTTTTTGTGTCGTATTCCATTGCCGCTGCAGATCAAGGTATTACAGGATACATGCTTCAGCCCCAGACCGTGAAGCCATTCTATAGTCCGGCTGAACTGGGCAGCATTCGTTCTGACCAGGGTGGTGTTGGTCACAACCTGTAAGCCTAAGGAAAGAGCCTTCTTGATGCCAGCCACCGTTTTGTCGTGAGAACCCTCGGTACACGTAATTTGATCATGCATTTTAGGATCCCATGATTCAACGGTTACCTGAACATAATCCAAACTGGCATCTTTCAAAGCCCCGGCCAGCTCAGTAAGTTTGGTGCCATTGGTCACCAGGCCGGTAACGAATTCGTCCGCCTGGCTGATCAGTTCCACTATGTCTTCACGTAAGGTAGGCTCCCCTCCGGTGAACACGATCAGCGGTATGCCTATTTTCCAGAGAATCCCATAAACCTTGACCCATTCCGCCGTGCTTAGTTCTCGAGCGTTCTTCCCATCGCCCACGTAGCATTTAGGGCATTTTAAATTGCAACGGTAGGTAACTGCCAAATCCATGCGCGCCGGCGCAATCCAATCGCCATATTCTATCTCCTTGGGGTTTAAACCTATCTCTACCGGACAGAGACCATCTGCCAAACTCATCAGATTTCCAAAAGTCCTATGCAGGTCAGCAAGAATTCTCTCTTTAGTTACGCGCTTCTTGCCCCAGGGGAATTTCCGTGAATATTTTTCTGTCATTCTATCCACTACATAATCGACGACTGCTAAAGATTCATCCCCGTCTCCTTGCTGGTAGAGCCACATAGCGTCGATTATATGTTTGACAAACTCAGCTGCCGTTTGGTCCAAAACCAAAGGTGGTGGTTGGCCATCAATCCAGAGAAAATCGTGCTGGGTCGGGTCTCCCCGGCGGAGATGGAACCGGTGACCATTTATAGTGGCGTGATATACGCCCTCATTTTCAAAATGCGGTTTTCTTTCCACTGCCTTTCCTCGATTCGAAAAGATCAAGATTACTTCGGTCTTATCAATAAACGACTATTCCCTGAGCTTAATCCTCGTCAATCATACTTCAATCAGAATGTCATTCTATGGTTGAAATAAGCAGTATTCCTATTTTCATTTCTATTTTATGATATTAACTCATAGGTCGAATTTTGTCAATGGAAAATCATAGGCCGGATAGCCCTTCACGTAAGTTCAATGAGAAATTAGTTGAAATCAGAATTTGGAGCAGACCTAAGCCCCGCTGGTCAAACCTCAGCTGCTTGGTGAATGGTAGCTTCATAAGCTTGTGGGTTGATGCATGCCTTCATACCCTTGAGTCTATCTGAATGCCGATCCTTTATACCAAAGATCAGCTTCTAAACAGTACTTCTTCTTTCTCAAAAAGTCTTTTGGTTACAAATATGGAAAATGATGCATAAATAAGGGTGGAAAGGAAGATCAAACCGATGAAGCCCCAGTGAAAAGTCCCTACCAGCACCTCCCGGGCGGCTAATGATACGTTCACGATAGGGACAAAAGCCCAGCTCCAGTTCAGTTCTATCTCCGGGATGAAAGAGACCATGGCCGGCAGGATTACCAAAAACATCAGTGGAGAGATATAACTATGGGCCTCTTTATAGCTTTTGGCGAAAAGACAAACCGATAGGAGAGCGGAGCTGAAGATGGCAGCCAAAGGCACCATGAGAATAAATACCAGAAGCATGGATAGGGGTTTTATGGCTATGGGAATCTGCTCCGCGGCAAATCTATTCATCTGGGAAAATCCCCAGATAGTGCTAAGACTCATGCTGGTGATGGCTAGTACCACCGTAACTACCGAAGCGGTCAAAACTGCCAGGAATTTCCCGGTGGAGATGTCCAAGCGTGAGACCGGGGTGACCAACAGGGTCTCCAAAGTCCCCCTTTCCTTCTCCCCTGCGGTCAGGTCGATGGCCGGGTAGGTGGCGCCGATCATAGCTAAAATCACGATCATGTAAGGTAAAAACATGCCCAGCATGAACCCGCCCATTTTCTCCTGGGGAGCTAAATTCACCTCGTTGACTTTGAAGGGGTAAAGAACTGATCTCTCCAAGTCGCGTGATTTAAGCCTTCCGGTCACCAGGCTGTCCTGATATTCTTTGAGCTTGTCCTTGAGCTTATTTTTAGCTATATCCGATCCGGATTCTGCGGCATCATAATATATGATGGCCTCGCTGTTTTCTCCTGCCTGGATCTTTCTCTCAAAATCGTCCGGGAACTCCAAAGCCGCATTGATCTCCTTTCGATTTAAAGCGGATTTGTAATCCCCGACCTTCGCTATTTCAAAGGAATTACTCAGGCGAAGGATGGAAAAAAAGGAGGGAGCCGAAGTTTCTCCGATTACCGCGATTTTTGGGATCTGGGCTTTGGATTTCTCTTCAGCCTTCTGCATGATCATTCCAATTCCAAACATCAAAACCGGGAAAAGGACGATGGGAATCAGCACCGAGGAGATGATGGTGCGCCGGTCTCTTAAAGTATCCAACATTTCCTTGAAGTAGATGATCTTGATCTTTCTAAAACTCATGCTGGCTCGCTCCGTCTATGATTTTAACGAAGATATCATCCAGATCGATCATTCCGGTTTTGGTACGAAGCTGGTCCAAAGTACCCACCTCCAGTATCCTCCCCTGGTGAATGATGGCGATATCATCGCATAGCTTCTGTGCCTCCCACATCACATGGGTGGAAAAAAGCAGGCACTTGTTTGCCTGTTTGGATTCCTTTATGAACCCGATGATATTACGGGAGGTGACCACATCCAGACCTAGGGTGGGTTCATCCAGGATCAAAACCTCCGGATCATTGATGAAAGTCCGGGCAATGGAGACCTTCTGCTTCATTCCGCTGGAGAGTTTATCTATCCGCCTCTTCCTGAATTCATTCATTCCGAATCTTTCAAACATATCATCCAGACGCCTTTTCAGTTTGAGATTATCCATTCCATTTAATCTTCCGAAATAGCTTACTGTCTCTTCAGCCGTCAATCTGGGATAAAGTCCGGTACTAGAGGATAGGAAGCCTATTCTTTCTTTTACCTTCTCCGGCTCATTTAAGATATCATATCCCGCTATGCTCGCCGTTCCGGAGGTGGGCTTAAGGATAGTGGACAAAAGCCGCATCAGGGTGGTTTTTCCTGCCCCGTTTAAGCCCAAAAGCCCGAAAACCCGACCCGGTCTGCATTCGATACTGACCGAATCCACCGCCCGGATTTCCCCCCGCTTGCTGTCATGGAATATTTTAGTGAGGTTGTTGGTAGTTATCATGAGGTCTGGAACAAAAACAACTCGTGCCTGTTCCCACCGAATAATTCGACCGGCCGATTATATTTCCAACACCAGGTAACTATCAGAAACTACACCCTGGATGGCACAAAATAGGTACTGGTTGCGACTTTGCTCACCTGATCCCGGTTTGCTCGCCTCTCATCCGCCAAGCTGATGCTCTATTCCTCGTTTGATTCTGTGTTTTTGAGTCGTTCCTCCCACTGACTATCATGCACTTCACCGGTCATGGTAGAATGAACTAATCGGTACACTCCGTATCCATCCTCATCCAGAAAGATGAAATAGACTCCCCCCTGGATATCATTGTAATTCCACTTTTCCCAGGGTTTCTCCCCCCGGGTGGAGGGATGTCTTTCTATCTCGCTGGATTCCCCGTAACGGATGTATATTCTGCCCATGTCGGTATTCCAGCCATCGTCGGAGGAACTGTTTCGGGAGAAATGGGCATTGGTGTATGCAATTCGCTGGTAGTGTTCGGTTTTAAATTCATTCTCCGGTGTCCCCGGTGAGGGATCTCTCTTTCTCCAGAATTCGTCGATGTAATTTTTCTTGCCCACGTTGTTTAGCTGGTCGAAAATACTAAGCTCGCCGGGAGTAGCGATGTATATCACATCCTGTTTGAATTGCTTTATGGCTTCACCTAACAGTTCATCTGCAGTCTTCTCTCTGAAAATTACGAACTTTTTGGTGGAAGAAACCTTCTGTCTGGTCTGTTGATCCGAAGCTTCGACCTGCAGAAGATATTCCCCCCCGCTGAAAGGTCCGATGTTGATCCCGCTGATTATCACCGCAGAATTTCCTAGCTTGGTATGAGTCTGCTCCCCGTATTCCTTGAGTTTCTTTCCGGTGGTATCCAGCACAGAAAAATCAAGAGTATAATCCGGTTTGGCTTGGGGATCGAATGCCAGGTTGTACAGCTCCCCATAAAAATAGAGCATGCTCCGCTCATGGGTAAAAATCCGGGAAGGATTTGGAAGGATTTTTTTTTCCGCTTTGGAAAACCTTCCGTTGGTGGTATCATCGGTGATATTGTATGCCAGCTCCAGATCACTCATCTCGAGCCGACTTTCGGAAAAATCTCTCGCCTTCGCTTTTAATATGGCCTCCCCGTTGGCCATCGAATTCGCATCCCGGGCTTGAAGTGCGATCAGATAGCCGCCGGGTTTAAGTTTGATTCCGATCACATCGATGATCATGAAATCTACTGATTTTGCCTCCTCTGCGCTTCCCACCTGTGAACTGGTGGTCCACAAGCGATTCTCCACCACATTTCCCTGTTCGTCCTTGATGTTCAACTGCATCAGAATCTTGGCTACCACCGTCCCTGGTTCCTCCGGAAGGAACTCCAGTTCCCGCCGGTTATACGAGTAATAAATCTCCAAGTAGTCGAAAGTGGTATCCGTCAGATCTTCGAAACCGGCATAATCCATGCTAATGTAGAAACTGCGCGGTTGAGCTGGAACACCGGAAGGGAGTTGGGTCTGAGCATGCGCCGGAATGGCAATAAAAACAACGCAGAACAAAAGGATCAAGACCTCTAAACATGGTTGGGTTGATTTCACTTCATTCACCCCCGGTTATATGGTGAAAACGATAAAGACTTCGGTTTTATGATCATCTCTCTTGGATGTGTATGCTTTTTGAAAGCAAAGGCAAATCCGCCACCCGGCTAATATTTCCTTATTATTCCATCATAAGGAGGTTGCAGCAGATACTCCCCATCTCCCCGGTCCAAGAACAAAAATTCCCGATTGTTTCGGTAATAATACCATTTTTGAAAAGCTTGACTCTCCCGATCAAAAGGATGTTTATCCGTATCATCCGGTGGTCCATACACCATATAGACCATCCCCATATCGGTTTCCCATCCCTCTTTGGTGGGCAAAGAAAAATTCTGATTCACATATTTCAGCCGGCGGTAGTATTCATCCCTCAGCTCGTTTTCCGGGGTAGCGGGGGTGGGATCTTTGGGTTTCCAGAACTCCAGCCAGGCTTGCAACCGCTTCTCTTCCGGAACTAGTTTAAGCTTCTTCATTTCGTCGGCGGAAGCCACGTATTTCAACTGATCGATCGCCTTGAAATAATCGTTTTTCAAAAGATTGGTAAAAGACCATTCTATTTGAAAGGGGTTTTCCACCCTGAATTTCACTTGGCCCTTTTCCACCAGTTCTATAGCCAGATAATAATCTCCGGAGGGAAACCCCTCGATGTTCATGCTGTCGAATCTCGAAAAAATCCCTGGTCCCAAAACCACGGTGGAAGTATCCTGGTGGTGGAAATTCTGGGCTAAATGCCCTACGTCGTATCTTAAAAGATATGGTCGGGGGGTCTGCGCTTCCGGATATATCTCGTAATAGAAAAGCAGGGTGGGATCGGTGTCCCCGTAACTCCGGGTGACGCTGGGAACGGCGTCCTTTCCTTTCTGGTTGAACCTGGATGCACCGGCACTATCGGAGAGCTGGCGAATAAACTCGATGTCGGAGAAGAGTATTTTACCTTTGCCGCGAGAAGGAATGTTCAAGTCCTTCTCGCTCTCGAATGCAGAACCGGAATTGCTATCGATCATTTTGATTCTCAGCTTATATCTTCCGGAATATAGAGACAGGTTGATCCGGTTTATCAGGAAATTCGAAGGGGAACGCGTCTCCTCATAGGTGTTGACGGAATAATCCTCTTCCATGGAAGTCCCGGTCTGTTCCTTGTTTATTTTGTTGAAAGCAAATAATTGAATTTCGTAAGCGGCTTTGAATTTATCTTCTGCCTTTATGAAGGTGAGCCCCTGGGTGAGGATCTTATAATATATCTCCACCCTGAATTTCTCTCCGGTATTCTCTCGGAAAGCGGCACAATCGATGAAAAAGATTGATTCTTTTCCCTCCATATAACCGAAATCGGTCTGTGCCAATACCAGGAATGGAACCAGTAGCATCCAAAAACAAAAAATACTGATTATAAAACCCTTTCTCATACACTGCCTCTTTAACTGTCAAAGAATGAATAAATGTTAGATCATATTACTATTGTTACGCCCTATTCGTGAAACAGGATAACTTATTTCTATAACTTTAGCAACAAAAAAGTGAGCATGTCCGACGATGGCGTGAAGTTGCCCCCAGGAGGTTCTGGCAAGGTATTCGCGGATCCGGACCTATCTAGTTTATCGTTTATACCAAAGGTCGTGATTTCTTTTTATACCAATTCAGTCTACTCATATCTTAAGGATTCAATGGGATCGAGTTTGGCCGCGCGATAAGCCGGGTAAATTCCGAAGATCAAACCTACGGAGACGGAAAAGGAGAAACCCAAGATAATCCAGAACAACGAGATCCCGGCGGAAAGAGGTGAAACCGCAGCCACTATTTTCCCCAGGATCAAACCGATGATAATACCCAAAACACCTCCGCTTCCGCTCAAGGTCATGGCTTCGATAAGAAACTGCCACAGGATATCTTTTTTTCTGGCACCAATGGCTTTGCGGATGCCTATCTCTTTGGTCCTTTCGGTAACCGACACCAGCATGATATTCATCACTCCGACCCCGCCTACCAGAAGCCCGATAGAGGAGATTACCACCATTACCAGATAGATGGCGCTGGTGATCTTACGGTACATATCCATAAGATCTTCCTGGGTGGAGATGGCAAAATCGTTGGGCTTGTCTGATGGCACCCCCCGGCGGATTCGCATCACCTGAGCGATTTCATCGATGGCCTGATCCATAAGCTCGGGGCTTTTGGGCCGGGCTATCAAGAGAAGCTCCTTTTCCTCGGGATATAGTTTTATGAACGCCCCGTAAGGCAGAAGCACGAAATTGTTTTGGCTCTCCCCCAGAATGGATGGCCTTTTCTCCATCACCCCAATGACCGTAACTTTTTTCGGAGAGAAATTTGAGCCGCTCAAAGTGACCTCTTTGCCGATCGGATCGATGTTGGGGAAGAGCACATCTGCCACATCCTGGCCAATGATCACGGCCATGGCTCGATATTTAATGTCGCTTTCGGTAAAAAACCTTCCTTCCGCAGCAAAGTTGTTGTTCACCACTTCGTAGTCGGGCACCACCCCGATAAGCTGAAACCGGCTGTCCTTGTTATTCTGGTATTTGATGCTCTTGGCCCCCGGACCCCAGTTCTGGGGTGATACCGCTCCGATAGAGGGGCAAAGCTCTCTTACCGCTTGGGCATCCTCGAAAGTAATGGGTTTGCGATTTCGCTCCTCCTCCGAAGGTTCATCAAAGGTGATCCCGATCTCAAACTTGGTGACATAGATGACATTGGACCCTAAGGATTCGATCTGCTGGGACATGCTGTTGTTTAGGCCGGTAATGATGGACACCATGGCGATGACCGTAGTGACCCCGATGAAAACCCCCAGCACGGTCAAAAAAGCCCGCATTTTGTGAGCTTTGATGGCTGCCATGGCCATGGCTATGCTTTCTTTGATTTCGAATACATTCATATTAATTCAGTGCCCAGTTTACAGGGTCCAGAGTCCAGGAACCAGATTTAAGAAAGGGATTTTATCAAACCAACCAGAATTTTTGTAGTTTCCTTTCTTATTTTCTCAATTGAATCATACTCCCCTTCGGATAAATAACCTAATCTGCTCGATAACAAAAGATAAGTCTCCAGTTCACCCAGAGATCCTTTGGCGATAAACAAGTGTTGTAAGTACTCTTTTCTATGATTTCTTTCATATCCCTCAGCTATATTTGCTGGAATTGAAACTGCTGATCTTTGAATCTGAGAGATTAAACCATACACTTCCGATTTTGGGAATTTCCTAATTACTTTATATGTTTCTATAGTCAAATCAAAAGCTTTTTGCCATGCCAGCAATTCTCTAAAACCCATGTATCATCCTTGATCAAGATTTCCTGAACCCCCTGGACCCTGAACCCTGGACCCTTGCCCCTAGACTCTTTCTTCACTCGTATCTCAGCGCTTCGATCGGATTCAACCGGGCCGCTTTCATTGCTGGAAATATGCCAAAGAAGATTCCGACTGAAGAGGACACCAAAAGCGCCAGTCCCACCGACCATGCCTCCACCGCAGCCGGTAAAGGGCTCCACATGGAAATAAGCTTCGCGATTATAGCTCCCAAGATTATTCCTATTGCTCCTCCTACCAGGGCCAAGGTGACTGCTTCCACTAAGAACTGCCACAATATGTTTCTTCGCCTGGCTCCCAGAGCTTTTCGAATTCCGATCTCTTTGGTTCGCTCGGTGACTGAAACCAGCATGATATTCATGATCACAATGCCTCCTACCACCAGTGAGATCGAAGATATGCCTCCCATAACCAGATAAGCCAGTCTGGTAAACTGCCGGAAGAAATCCATTACCCCCTCCGAGGTCATCATGGAGAAATCGTCGGGTTTCTCGTAGGGGACATCCCGGCGTGTTCTTAGGATCACCCGGCACTCATCCATGGCATCCTGCATGGACATGTAATCCTTGGCTTTTACGAATATCTCAAGGAAAAAACGCTTCGCGAAAAGTTTCTCAAAAGCGGTAATCGGGATCAAGACGAAATTGTCCTGGTTGTTACCCAAAAAACTCCCCTTTTTCGCGGCCACTCCGATGATGCGGAAATTGCTGTTCCCGACTCGGATGTCTTTGCCCAGAGGATCTTCGTTCGGAAACAGCTTATCCTTTATTTCCCAACCGACGAAACACACCTGCCGATTATGGTCCACCTCAAATTCCGAGAAGGTTCGTCCTTCGTAAACGTCATGCGAAGAAATTTCGGTAATGTTAGCGGTAGCTCCCGCTATGGCCATATCGGACAGGTGTTTGTTTTTATACTTCACCTTACGAAAGCTGACCGCTTGAGCTCCCACCTTCCAGCAGTCGGGGCAATTCTCCTCGATTGCTTTCATGTCGCTGGTTTTCAGGTCCTTCCGCTTCATCATGGTATGCCACTCCTCATCCGAGGTAACGATCCCGAACTTGCGGATAAGGAAAGTGGTGGAACCCATGCTGGAGATTTCAGCCTCCACATACCGGTTCATTCCGGCTATGACGGAGACCACCGCGATCACGGTCATGACACCGATGATCACTCCAATCAGGGTCAGAATCGACCGTAGTTTATTGGCTACCAGAGATTTTAAGGCTATGATTATACCTTCAAGAAATTGCATGATTAGCTTAGGAAATGAGTTTTGAGTTTCGTTTGGTGAGGAATCAAGGAAAAGTCACAGATCCGCTTGATATTTATTACAGGTTCAACCATTTTTTGACGTCTGTCCTGGTTCCTGTACCCTTTATCCTTGACCCTTGACCCTGGACCCTAATGTTTGATACTCTCCTCTTTTTCAATCCCTCCATCCCGGATATAGACGATCCGGTCCGCATAGGTGGCGATATCATGTTCATGGGTAACTATAACGATGGTATTCCCCTGCTGATGGAGCCTCTCGAATATCTTCATGATATCCCTTCCGGTGTTGGAATCCAGATTCCCGGTAGGCTCATCGGCTAATATAAGAGAAGGGCTGTTTACCAAAGCCCGGGCGATGGCCACTCTTTGCCTTTCGCCTCCGGATAGCTCGTTGGGTTTGTGGGCGGCTCGATCTTCCAGATCCACCATCTTTAAAGCTTCCTTGGCTTTGATTTTTCTCATTCCGGATTCGGTGCCGTTGTAAATCAGGGGAAGCTCGACGTTATGTGCCGAGGTGGCACGCCCAAGAAGATTGAAAGTCTGAAAGACGAATCCGATCTCCTTGTTCCGGATGCGGGCAAGCTCGTCATCATTTAACTGGCTCACTAATTTTTCATTCAGATAATAATCCCCTCGGCTGGGAGTGTCCAGACATCCGATCAGGTTCATCAGTGTTGATTTACCGGATCCTGACGGTCCCATAATCGCTACGTATTCCCCCTTATTTATGATCAGGGTTACTCCCCGCAGGGCATTCACCTTTTCGGTTCCCACCTCGTAAATCTTCCACAGATCTTCTGTGCGGATTAACACTTTAGTTTCTCCTTGAAAACATCATAATCTGGCAAAGCAGCCGTGATATCATATCTTGCCGGAACAAAGACAAAACAGCTTCTGGTTTCATCATCACATTCCTTCATTTTTGAGGGTTTCACCTTCGATTTTCTTACTGATCTTCACCTTCTCGCCGTCCTTGAGGGTCCGGAGAATCTTGTAACTTCCGGTTACCACCATATCTTTCTCCTTGATCCCCGATACGATTTCGATATTCTGCTGATCCGCTACCCCGGTTTGAACTTTAACAAATTTTACCCGCCCTTTATCTACTATAAAAACTCCTTCTATTTCTTTCTTTTCCTTCTTCTTGGTTTTTTCATCTTTGGATGCAACGCTGTCCACCGAAGCCATGGCTCCCTCAGTTTTTCCCTTTTTCACCTTCAGGCTATCCGATTTCTCCTCTCTCATCACCACCGCCGGAATGGGAACGCTAAGAATATCATTCCGGTGTTGAGTGGTGATATCCACAGATGCGGACATTCCTGGCCGGAGGTTGGGGACATTGTCTAAAAGCACCACCTTTACCAGAAAATTGGTAACCTGATCCTGCGTGCCCAAACCGCTGATTAAGGCAGTATGTCCGATTTCGCTCACCTTTCCTTTGAAGGTGGTATCGGGGAAGGCATCTATCTTTACCTTCACCTCCTGCTCCAGCTTCACCTCGGCTATGTCCGTTTCATCCACATCCACCTCCGTTTCGATCTCACTCATATCCGAAACGGTCATGATCACGGTGCCGGGATTATTCATGGTTCCGATCATCACGATCTCTCCCACTTCCGCATTAAGAGAGGTAACCATTCCATCCATAGGAGAGGTGATAGTGGTTTTGCTTAAAGCATATTTGGACTGATCCAGATTAGCCTGCGCCTGTTGATGTTCAGCCTCTGCCTTTTTTAGTTCAGTCGCTGCCAGATCATATTGCTCCTGGGAAGAAAGCTTTTTTTCGAAAAGCCCTTTTTGTCTATCGTAAACCAGCTGGGCTTG
This sequence comes from uncultured candidate division Zixibacteria bacterium, assembly GCA_903908285.1. Classification (GTDB taxonomy): domain Bacteria; phylum Zixibacteria; class MSB-5A5; order MSB-5A5; family SM1-73; genus CAIVRH01. The sequence goes on along the minus strand of CAIVRH010000021.1, from coordinate 26,463 downwards.
TTCCAAATTCGCTTCTGCCGAGTTTAATTGGGCTTTAGCCTGATTCGTAGCTGCCCGGTATTCGGTATCATCCAGTTGCACCAGCAGTTGTCCCTTTTGCACCATATCCCCCTCTTTTACCGGAAGCTGGTCGATCCTGGCTGGCACATAAGCGGAGATCTTCACATCGGTTCGGGGAGAAAGTTTACCATTGGCTGTTACTAAGGAAGTGATATCGCTTTTCTTCACCTCCTCCGCTTGGACTGTATAGGTTTTCTCCCCGCTCTTCAATACATTGATTACCACAACAACTATTACCACTAACACTATCCCCAGGATGATCAATATTTTTTTCTTTTTCTTCATGTCTCCTCCACCTGCTTAAAGTATCTTTTCAGAATCATTCTCCATTTTGGGTCGTCATCTGCTTATGATTATCGAGCGGCTAAGAATTAATCTAATACCGTCCGCCTTACTTTTCTCTTTATCGCACAAACTTGACCCCCTAAAGGGTTTTGCATTCCCCCTTGTATCCGGTCAAGTATGATCCGCAAAGTGATTTTGTGATTTCCTTCTTCTTCCTTTTAGTTAGCCCAGTTGGAATAGATTTAGATCGAACTTGTGCTTTACTTACCGATAGCTTGTTCGAATTGTGCCACTGCCAGATTGTAATTATACAACGCCTGGACTTGATCTGATTCCGCTTGCTTGTAGCTCACTTCAGAATCCAGAAGATCCAGGATGCTGGCTGCACCGAGATTGTATTTCTCCTGCACTAAATCCAAGTCCTCCTTTGCCGACTGGAGTTTGTCGTTGGTCAACCCAATACTTTCCTGCGCCTGTTTTACCCCAATGTAAGCTTGCTTGACCTGCAAAGCTACATTATTTTGGGTCTGGCGATAGTTCTCTTTAATTGAATTAAGATTGACTTTGGCATAAGACAGGTTTTGCTTCCTTTGGAAATTCTCAAAGATGTTAAAGCTTAATGAAGCATTCAATCCCCAGTTATAATCCATCTTCCGGATATTTTTTATCTCGTTGAAATCACTATTACCCCAGGAATATGAACCAGATAAACTGAAAGTGGGGAAAAAACTGCTCCTGGCCATGCCCACTTGGGCTTTGGCCGATTCGTAGTCGAATTTTGTCTTTTGAACACTGGGATTCGCTTCGGCCGCTTGGGCCAAGCCATCCTCATAACTATAAGGAAATGCAGGCTGAGTTAAATTTTCCTCCACCTCCAGGGGGGTGTCCACGTTTTGACCCATGATGCTGTTTAAGGTGGCTTTGGCCAATGGTACATTATTCTCGGCAGTGATCAGGGCTAATTTCACATCTCCGTATTGAACCTTGGCTTTAAGCACGTCCGAAAAGGATGCCGATCCCAAATCATATCGGGTTTGGGCAATCTTGAGCTGCTCCTCTGCACTTTTCTGAGCTTCCTGCTGAATACCTAAAAGCATTTTAGCCTGGAGCACATTGAAATATGCTTGCTTGACGGAAAGGATAAACTCCTGCCGGGTGAGTTGATATGAATTATACGCGGAGTATTTGGAGGCGTTTATCTCCTTGATCTGGTAATAACTGTATCCTCCCAAAGACCAACTCTGGCTGGCGCTGATACCGGCCGAGTAACCCTTGGTTACACTCACACCGGATGTATCGAGGTAAGGATTTCCTAAGCTGTTAAGTCGCGTAACTTCTGCAGGACCTTTCACGTTACGAGAATATCCCAAATCGGAACCCAACTGAGGAAGAATTGCACCCCAACCGGTCCAGACATTACTCTTTGCAATCCGATAATTGTTTTTTGCTCCGATTACGGTAGCATTTTTCTCCAATGCCAGTTTAATGCATTGATCTAAAGAAAAAACTTGAGACGAAGCAGAATCAGTCTGAGCCAAAACTATATTACAGAAGAAAAGCATGACGCTCATGCTTAGAACTACGGTTTTTTTCATTTTCCTTCCTCCCGATTTCTATAAGCCGAACATCCCGCCAAAAAGGCTGGAAAGTCCCGATTTTGCCAATATCCATATTATCCAGAGAACCAATACCGTGGAAAAAGCTTTCTTGGTGCTGTACTTATATAAAACTCCCATACCTAGGGATACTAATATTACCTGCCAGATGGCGAAAACATCAAAGCTGGAAAGGATGCTGTAAAGGAAACTGTTCTTACTATCTGCAGACAGCAGCAATGCCAAGCTGGTTTGAATCCCTATATCCTTTTTTATCATGATCAAAGGATATTTAACTATCATCGCCGGGATGGAGATGAGGGAAGAATAACAATAAACCGAAAAGACCCGGCGAAATGAGGAATCCCCGCCCAAAATAACGTTGAAGACAAAAAACAAGATAACCGCCACAATAGCCAGCGTGACTATGGTACCGAGCGGCGCTAAGGACAACTGCCATATAGGAGGAGTAGCTTTTTCCGTCATTTTCTCTATGATCACCAGTTTTTGTTCCTCCGATATTTTATCGTTGTCTCTGATCCGCTCCACCTGCTGATTCATGATGTAAGGATAGGTGGTGTAGAAAAAGCCTATTCCCAGTATGGCAATGATAATAAACGGCAATAACCAGGTTGGCTTGATAACTAGGTTTTCGAATACTTTTCTGGGTTCGAAAAAAGTATTGAAAATCTTTGACGCTCCACCCATCGGTTTTTCTTCCGGTTGAACGGACGGTATCATTTGTTCCATTAAAGCTCCTTTCCTTTAAAATCCACTGTCTAATCCTTCTAACGCAATTGGCTGGCAAAAGGTTTCAAAAATCTATCCGGGCAGAAGATGACTGAACCTGACAAACCATACTTATTTTAAGACCCATTTTTCGCGATCAAAGTTTATTTGATTTTCTTAAAACTATCATAAAAACAAAGGCAGTTTAGCCAAACTGCCTCAGGTTAGAAAACTCAACTCGAACCATTTCCCCCCTTTCAGCTCATCTCTCCTCCGATGAGTCGAATATAAAACCATCCCCGAAAAGGAATCACTGCTCCGGTCCTTAGACTTTACTTTACAGAACAAAAGCTTAAAGTCTTTATTTCCCGGTCAATTTGAACACGACCGGATAAGTCACCCGTACAGCTACTGGCTGCTTGTTACTAATAGCTGGCTTCCATTTGGTTTTTTTTGCAGCTTCTATGGCTGCCTCCTCGAATCCGGCACTGGAACCTGATGATTTGACCACTCTGACATCTCTCACATTGCCATTTTTATCCACCAAGGCTTCCACCCATACAGTTCCCTCAAACCCCGCCTGTCTTGCCATAGGAGGATATTCAGGTTTAACATACTCTAGGGCAACGGGCTGCTCGTCCACTGGCACGAACTCTCCCGGTGCAGGCATATACTCCTCCATCGGTATGTCGATGGCAATTGAATCTCCACCTCCGCCTATGATGCTTTTGGCGCTTAGATCTTGAATTTCGCTTAATTCCTTCTGGCTGGCAATGGTCACGTCTTGGGGAGCCTCCTCATCCGGCACTGCTTTGGGGATTCCGACCGAAGGAGCTGCCAGAGCCGGAGATGCAACTGCTACCTGCGGAGCCTCGGTTTGACTTACCGAAGGGGGAGGAGCAAGCTCTGCTATGGTCTTAATCCGCACCACCCCTTTAGCTTCCGGCGGCTTACTGCTGAGGCTGGAGATTAACAAAAAACCGCCGATGATGATTAAATGCAAAGCTCCGGCGAAAACTAAAGCCATCCCCAGATTCTTCTGATAACCTCTTTTCAACTCGAATGCCCCGTAATCTGCAAAGCTGCCCGGTTCATGCGCCAGGGTAATAACACTTCCCGATTTCATTGTGATACACCCCCTTTCACCTCTTGCATCTGTCTTTTGTCGAATTCAGAAAAAATCGATAAGCTGAAACGGTAGCTGAAATTAGGATTCTTTTCCTTCAGCTGCCTCTCCACCAGCTGAATATCGTCTATCACATCCACCATTCTGAAATACTTGGCATCCTTATCTACTTTCACTAAAGTTACCAGTTTGGCTTGCTTTTCGTTCTGATCTCTCAGCAACCCTCTCAAAGATTCGAACTTGAGGGGCTGGGGGGTCTCTCTGGCTAAATTCCACCATAGATTATTATCCGCATCGATCCGCAAAGTCAAAAGTCGCGATTCTGCCACCGGGACCGGATTATCCGATGGAGGCAGATTCACCTCCATGGTTTGGGGCTGGCTAAAAACAGTGGTGACCATATAAAAGATCAAAAGCAAAAAAGCTATATCCACCATCGGGGTCATATCTATTCTGATCCCCAGTCTTTTCTTCGGTCTTTTTAGCCCCGCCCCCTTTTTTTGTCTAGATGATCCTCCACCTACATCAACAGCTGCCATGTTATTCACTCCCTGATTATCTAAATTAGGTTCCCTTCTCCATCTCCATCTCCATTTCCGTAACCAGACTGAACTTGCTGATTTTGATCTTCTGAAGCGCCTCCATGATGCTGTTCATGGTGCCATATTTGACGTCTTTGTCAGCTTTGATAACCACGAACCACTTAATGGCACCGGGGAGACTTCTCACCTGGGTAATCACCTGGGGCAGGGTGGCGGGATTGGTCTCCTCGTAATGTCTTACCGGTTCGGTAATCTCCTTTCCGTCCTGGGTTACCTTTTCCTTGGTGATGTATTCCACCATGATGGTATCTTCTTTGGTAACTGTAACAAAGATCATGTCTGATTCCGGAAGTTTAATCTCCGAGTGAGAGGCAGGGAGGGCCACATGTAATTTTTCTGCCGGTTTGAATGAGGTGGTGGTCATGTAAAATATGAGCAGAAGAAAGGCAATATCCACCATCGGGGTCATATCGATCTTGACGCCTACTCTTCTCTTCATTTTTTTTAGCATAACTTATGCTCCTTTCTCTGCTTCCACCATTTCTTATTTCTTTTCTGCCTCTCTACCTTTCAACAGCTGAAGCATTTCGTAGGTGGCTTCGTCCATGGTATAGTTGAATGCATCCACCTTGTTCACAAAGAAGTTATATGCCACGATTCCCACAATAGCAGCTAACAACCCACCCGCCGTGTTTACTAAAGCTTCCGAAATACCAACCGCCAAGCTCTGGGCATCGATGACGCCGCCCACTCTGGTTCCGGTGGCTTTGAAAGCCCGGATCATACCGATGGTGGTTCCCAAAAGCCCCACCATGGTGGCGATGGAAGCAATGGTGGATAAGGCAATCAAGTTCCTTTCCAACAACGGGACTTCCAATGCATTTGCCTCTTCGATAGCTCTCTGGGTTTCAGTCAAACGTTTATCCGCGCTGCCTTCGGTCGCTAAAACCTGCTTGTATCTTTCGATACCCGCTCTCAAGACGTTAGCCACCGTTCCTCTCTGCTTATCGCAAGCTGCCAACGCTCCGTCAAAGTTACCTTGCTGGAGCATGTCGATAACATTCTTGAAAAAAGCTTGAACCGAGGTCGTCCCCTTGGCTTTGTGCAAAGTCAAACTACGCTCTATGATGAAAGTTACCAGCATCACCAAAAGAGCGATAAGCAGAGCAACCAGGGGACCTCCCCTGTGCAAGTAATCCGGAAGCAATACAGCCCAGATGAAATATCCAATAGCCACAGAAACTATCAAAACCAATGCTATGAAGATCGACTGTTTCATTTAAACGCTCCTTCGTTATATTTAAGGTTTTGGTACATATCCTTGGAATTGATTTCAAACTCACATCCAGAGACTCAGTCAAGCTGGATGAATCATCCCACTCGTACCAGCTTGTCTATACACCGACTCAAACCATCCATACCTCCTTGTTTGATCTACCCACCCGGCTTCAAGAATAAAATGCCGGGGATTGGCTGATTCCTCAATATTTTTTATGCTAAAACCTTATCCTCCTATAGATCGCTGATCTTCACGCAGTTTATAATTAGGCTGGGTAAGCTTAACCATAATCCAACTGAAGATTGGGTTAACAGGTCGACGATGTTGAAGCTTCCGCCCCCAGAAGAACCGGGGGAAGAGGTGTTCATCCCGATGACCGAGATGAATATCACCACCCCCCACAAGACCAGTGGAAGGTAATTCAGCTTCAACTTTTTCTTAAGATTCATCAGATAGTACTCGCTATCGGTTGTTTTCTTATATAGAGCCAAAAGACTGATCACTCCGGCTACGGCGGAAACCAGTATGGTCAATATCATTAAAACCATAAAGAGACCAAATAACGCTCCGGTTGCCGGCAATTTACCGATTCCAAAGAAGAAAAGTGAACCTACGTCTTTTACGGAAAACCAGGGTAAAAACAGGCTGAGCATCATAAGTATCGAGGTGACGGTTAAAATCACCCGGTCCGTTTTTGAAAAGAGGACCATTTTGATCAGACTATGCTCTCGTTCCAAAAGAGAAGATGACGATCTCTTCTTTCGGATCTCCTCCAAATACCTTTTCTTCTCTTCCTCGCTTTCCCAGAATTCATGGGTTTTGCCGGGGTAGATTTCGAATCCGATATACTTAAAACGATCCTCCTCCTCTACCCGCTCGGCAGAACCGGCCTTTTTATTTTGATCTTCCATTCGCGCTTTGCTCCTCCGGTGCGAATCGAAGGATTCACACCACTGTTGGTTATATCCTTATCCGTAGCTTTTAAAATTTCTGCATATCAATTCGATCCCGCCCGTCTATGGCATCTTTATTTTTGGGTTCGATCTCCAGCACTTTGAGATAATATTTATAAGCCTCATCGTTATTTTTGGTCAGCTCCAAAGCCTTTGCCAGATTCAGAAGATTATCCACCTTCTTGGGGAAACAGGAAGCTGCCTTCGTAAAATAGGGAACTGCTGCTGCCGGATTTTCCAGGCGCATGTAACAATATCCTACATTCGACTGGAGTTCGCAGTTGGAAGGATTCAACTCAATTTCCTTAATATAGGCATCCTTGGCTTCACTGAATTTGCTAAGGTTTAAATAAACCCGGGCCAGAAGGTCCTGGGCATTGGCATTGTCCGGTTTCAATTCCACCACTCTTTTTAAAGGTTCCACCGCATCCTTATATTTTTCCAGCTTGAGATAACAGAATGCCAGGTTAAGGATAGCTGCGGCATTGTTCGAATCGGCTTCGATTTTTTTCTGGAAGAAAGGAATGGCCTCTGCAAATTTTCCCTGGTCGAACAAAGCCGCTCCCAAAGATGAAAATGCTGTGGTTTTGCTGGAATCCAGTTGAATCGCTTTATCAAAGGAAACGATCGCCTCCACCCGGGATACGGAATCACCCAAAGCCGCCAATGCTTGACCCTTGTTTACCCAGTAGTCTGCATCTTCTTTTTTCCACTCGTAATTCTTCTGGACCATAAAATTCTCGTAAGTTGAGAAAGCCTGCAGGGCTTTTGTCGATTCGCCCTTGTCGTTATAACTCTTTCCCAGGTAAAGAAAGGTTTCGGGAACATCCGGTTTGAGGCTGGCCGATTTTTCCAGGTTTGAGATTGCCCGATCCAGCATTCCAGTTTTGGTGAGGCTGTCTCCTTCCACCAACAGATATGTCAGCATCCGGGAAAGATGGTAATAGCAGGTGCCCAGATTGGTCAGCGATTTACTGTCCTGCGGATCGAATTTTAAGTATTCCTCATATATGATTCTTGCTTCCGGATAATGCTTGCCGTCCAACATGTAGATGCCCCCCAGGGCATGGTAGGCATCCTGGTTCTTAGGATCCAAGCGGATGACGGTTTTGTACTCTTCCATGGCTTCGTTGAATCTCGCCTGCTTTAAATAAGCCTCCGCCAAGTTGAAGTTGGCTTCGACCAAGGAGGAATCCAGCTCCAGTGCCGTTTTGTACTCCTGAATAGCGATCACCAAAACATCTTTTTTAAAGTTGGCATTGCCTAAATTTCTGTGGTATTCTGCATTTTTTTCATCAAATGCGATCGCTTTTCTGAAAGAAAAATCCGCTTCCTGCAGCTTCCCCCGTTCCACTTGCACCAAACCCAAGCCATTATAGAATTCTCCTCTTTCCTTGGTCTTTAGACCTTCCTTGAAAATCTTCTCCGCCTCATCCAGCATCCCCTTTTTCAAATAAACATTGCCCACTTGAACCTGGGCTTCCCAATATTTGGGCTTGATACCCAAAGCCTTGTTGTACTGCTCAATGGCCCTATCCCAATCCCCTTTCCCGAGATAACAGTTCCCCAGGTAAAAATACCCCTGTTCATCCGCCGGTTTTTGCTGAAGGTACTGATTGAACAGCGAGATGGCCTGGTCGTAATCTCCGTTCTGATATGCTTTGATCCCGGGATTTAGATCCTGTCCGGAAGCTGATGGTATTATCCCCCAAACCACCAACAAAATAATCACTACTTTAAAGTAATTCTTTGAGTCTGCATTTATCATATGGTTTCCTATAGTTAAACAACATAATTTTTTATAATAATTCAACTTCCCAAAAAGTCAAGAATTTTCTATTTAGTTACGCAGATTTTCCTCTTCCTCTTTGGTTGGTTCCTTCACATTATCCTCTTTCCTTTCCATTTTCCGATATCGGGATCGGAGCATCCAGAACCGGATCAACCCGTAACCTAACAGGATCATGCCTAAAGAGACTTTGAATTTCGGATCGATTTGGAATATGCCCAATAAAATCAGCATGCCTAATAGGGTTATCAGCGCCACCACTCCAAAGCTGAAGTTTTTTTCAAACTTGGTCGGTATCCTCCTCTCATAGGGCTTGAGTCTTTCGGTTCGCCTTGAATCGGTGAACATTGATGCTGAATTTCCTCTCTTTTTACGACAGTGCTTTTGGCTACTCCAAAGTAAGTGATAATGCAGCTTTGTCAAGAAAAATCCTTTTGCCATTTACGCCAATCTGGAGTGTAAATCCTCTGGATCCAGTGGACATTTATGTTTGCCTTCTTTTAAGTGTTATCAGTAATGATTGCCTTAACGGTTTTTTTAATGCCGGATGCAAAGCTAAAGCTATAGATTTACACTTCATACTGCGATAACCTTCTCCTGGTTTTACTCGTCCATTATTAATACAAAAAATATGCCTGTTTTATTCCCTTAACCATCATTGTTAATCTATTCCATCTCTTTGAATTATGGGCTTATCCGAAATTACAGCGGAGAAAGTTGTGTAAAACTCGCAGGTGTTTGCGAAAAGGGTTCGCCAAAATTGACGCCACTTCTGCTTTTAAGCGAAATAAACCAGGTTAATACTCAGTTCGTTCTTCTTCAAACATTACCATTCATTGTAACCCGAATTTTCCCTCAAAACTCGGAACTCATTTCTCATCTCTCGTTTCTCATATCTTTATACTCATAACTTAAACCCTTCCCGCATCAGTTCTTTCATTTCGTTCAAATCCTCACTCAAAAGTCTATCTTTTAAAACCGGCTGTATCTTTTTTCTGATGTGCCGATAGATTTTTCCGGTACCGATTCCAGGTTTTAAGGGAAACCTGAAAAAAATACCCTGTGCGGCTGCTAAGAATTCAATGGCTAAGACATCCTCTACGTTGCGGATTACCTCTCTTGCTTTTCGGGCAGCTATGGTTCCCATGCTGACGTGATCTTCCTGATCTATCGAGGTGGGGATGGAATCCACCGAGGCGGGATGGGAAAGACACTTGTTTTCGGAAACCAAGGATGCGGCAACAATCTCCGCCATCATGAATCCGGAGTTGACTCCCGGTTCCTTGACTAAAAAAGCGGGCAGACCGCTGATTTCAGGATTGATCAAACCGGCGATTCTTCGCTCGGAGATGTTGGCCAGCTCGGATACAGCTATGCATAAAAAATCCATTGCCAAAGCCACCGGTTCCCCGTGAAAATTTCCGGCTGAGATCACCTGGTTTTGATCCGGAAAAATCAAAGGATTATCTGTGGCTGAATTAATCTCGATCTCGAGCACTGACCGGACATGAGATATGCTATCCCTCACTGCTCCGTGTACTTGGGGCATGCAGCGGAAACTATAAGGGTCCTGCACCTTAAAGCAGGCTTTATGAAACTCCCGGATCTCGCTTTGCCTGGTAAGATTCACTAAATTCTCCGCAGATCTTCTTTGACCTTTGTATCCTCTCACTTTTTGCACATTCCGATCAAACGCTTCCGGAGTGCACAAAGCTGCCTCCAAACTCATCGCCCCGGCCATGTCGGCCAAATCCGCCAGTCTTTCGGCTTTCAACAAGGATAAGACTCCGACGGCGGTCATCACGCAGGTGCCATTGATCAAAGCCAGTCCCTCTTTGCAGGAAAATTTCATTGGTTTTATCCCCGCTTTTTTTAATGCTTTATTCCCCTCCATGATTCTTCCTTGATAAACCACCCATCCTTTTCCCATAAGAGGAAGAGCCATGTAGGCTAATGGGGCTAAATCACCGGATGCTCCCACTGAACCTTTTTCCGGGATAAGGGGCAACACCCCTTTATTAAGCATCTCAAGTAGGGTTTGAATCAATTCCAACCTAACGCCGGAATGTCCTTTGGTCAGCACATTTGCCCTTAAAAGCATGATTGCCCGGACTTCCTCCTGGCTGAAAAACGGACCCACACCGAAAGCATGGCTTAAAACCAGATTCTCCTGGAGCTTTTCGATATCCTTCCGGCTGATTCTCTGGTTGCACAGCTTTCCGAAACCAGTGTTGATTCCATAAACGGTTTTGTCCGCATTCACTATCTTTTCCACGAATTCCCTGCACCGGTTTATTTTGCTTACCGCCTGGGGATCGATAATAACTTTGGCCCCATGCAGGGCTACGGATTCCACCTGTTCTAAAACTAAATTATCACCGTCGATTTTTATTATATTCATCTGATATTCCTCTTAATAAGCAGAGGTTTTTGGACCTCCTATATCCCGTAGGGTATCGGTACTCGGTAAAAATCATCTAACTCTTCCTTTATTATATACAATTCTCAAACTTCTTGAATAATATACCTTTAAAATAATTTTGGGTCAAGTGTGAAATTAATCTCTTTTAATTAGCCGGGGTATAATAAATTTGGAGCTGAATCACTTGTTTCCGATACGCACCGGAAATTTGGTATGGATATATTAAATGAAGAAGAGGGAAGTTCCGGCCATTCGATAATTATTCTTATTCACAAGGGAGTGAACTAAGATGATCCGAGACAGAGAATATAACTCTGGCATTATGGATCGAAACATAAAAGAATTTAGCTGGCAGAAGAACCCAGAAGCTGGATTTTATATTCTATTGCAAAGAATATGAACCAATTTGCATAATGTCATTTCTACAAGAGGTATTTGGTTAATACCCTAAATAGAATTAATCCCATGGCATAACCCAAGTTAACCGCGGGTTATCTCTTCTTTTACCTCTTCTCGGTCAAGGCATAATATTTGCTTTTCATTAAGGTGAAACTTTGCTATCAGAGGAGGTAAACCAAATATGGAAAAAATGTTAACGGTTGGTATTAAAAGAGGATTCTCCGAGGAGAAACTGAAGAAAACGAAAGAGCCTCTGGTAAAGAAAGATGAAAAAGGATTATATGTCTATACGGTAAACGAAAACCTGAAAGTCTATTTTGAAGATTTCTATACTTTCCTGGAGGGGCTGGAAAAAAAATGTTTGACCGACTTGAGAATCATCCGGGACAAGGTGGATAGTTGCGATCCCCGGTGCGAGGAGACCAAAGCCTTTTATTGCGCCAGAAAGATCATAGTGGAGGTGGTTTTAAAGAATGTTTACGGTTATTATGGGGACGATTCCACCCTGGGGGTGATCATGTCTACCTGGTGCTTCGGCACGGTAGTTTTGGAAAAAATTGAAAATTACAAGGAACGGTTGAGCCGGGGGGAGCTTTTAGACGTGAATCTTCCCGAATATCCCTATCTGGTTTTGCGATACTTCGACGAGATCTATAGAAAGACGCTGGTGGAGTTGTTCGAATTTCCACCCGAAGCTTTCAGTGTCAAGTGGCAATATACCGAACCGTTAAAACGCTACGCTAAGATTCTTTCCGATATCACCGCCAGTTTATCGAATATCCTCATGCTGGTCAAAGAAAACATTGCAGATATTCCCTCCGGGGGGAACAGCGATCTTAAGGGTCAATATTAAAGAAGGGGATGGTTTAAACCTCTGGTTTCTATGCTTTTGAAGCGCCAATCCTATTGTTATCGAGTCACCAGGAATTTCACTTAAAGATATCCCGCTTATCCTCCTAACCACAGCATTATATTTTCCCTTTACCATATAACTTCCCTTTGGAAACCAGTCGGTATCCTTTCTTTTTGCACAGAATAAGAACATTAGCTAAGTCACGAATCTCCCGGTAAACCCGCCCAGAAAAAAAAATTGAAAAATCCTTGACATCTCTAAATAAGGAGTATATAATTACAGAACTAAAAATTCGAAGGGAAGGTATTTTTTTCTTTCGTAAAATAAGAAATTAAACACAAAGGAGAGTGGTTATGAAGCGTTCAGTTCAACTTTTTGTTTTGCTTTTGCTGGTAATTTCCATTTGGTCATTCGGACCAATCACCGGGAAGGTAGAAGCATTGACCACAGTGAATTTAACTTTTCCCGCTGATTCAGTCAAGGTTACTGTTGCTACCCCCACGTTCGAGTGGAGTGTGAGAAAAGTAGATAAGGAGACACCCAAAAGGTTCCACCTTAAGCTGGCTGATAATCTCGCATTCAATAATCCCATCTGGGAAGATACCACCATAGGTGGTTCGGACTCGAGCAAGATTTATAATGGTCCTTCTCTAACCGACTGGACAGCTTATTACTGGGCCATTAGGGTGGAGGTGGATTCACAAACAGTCTCCGGAATAAAAACTTATTGGCAGGAAGATTTTACCCTGCCCCATATCTTTTTTTATACCACTGCCACTCTATTCCATATTCATGCTGACGGAACTGGGGATCTTCCCGACATTCAGACGGGAATCATCTGGGCAGCAGCAAATGATACGGTTTTGGTTGAACCGGGAATATACTATGAGAATCTTAGGTTTTATAAAAACAAACTGATTCTAACCAGTAATTACCTGTTGGATTTGGATCATGATACTTCAACTATAAATGGGACGATTATTGACGGGAGTAAACTGACCCGGGGAAAAGATTACGGGAGTGTGGTTACCTTCACCGCCGGTGTGGACTCCAACTCTTACTTAACGGGTTTCACCCTCCGGGGAGGTCTAGGAACCAAAATTCCGGCAGGAGCAGAAACTAAAATGTGCGGAGGGGGAATTTACTGCGAAGCAGGTTCCAGCCCTAGCATAACCTACAATGTGATCACCAACAATTCTGTCGAGAACGACGGGGGCGGAATCTTCATCAACTCTGCGGCGCCGAATATCTTCCATAATATCATAATCAATAATTCCGCGGTTAATGGTTACGGAGGGGGGATAGAATCCGCATATTCCATTCAGGTGCAGGCCACCCCCCCAGCCAGCCAGAATGGGCAAAAAGAGAATGATGTTAAAAATTCGCTTAATCCCCGGGATGCAACCGAGATAGCTCCGGCGCTCACCTTCAACCTGGTGACCAATGCGGCATCTGCCGATTCGCCGGTGGCGGTGGTGACCTGGGAAGCCCGAAAGGACACGATTATCCATCGGGATAAATATTTCCCGGGTGATACCATCATCTTAAACGGAACCGGATCGTATGATCCGAATGGAGATTCCTTTGTGGAGTATCGCTGGGAATATTACCGAGATACCGCATGTTGGCTCACTCCTTCCAACAGTCCCAATCCCATACCCGGCTTCGATACGTATTCCCCGGTATGCACTTTAGCGATTGATAACAGATGGGTCGGGAAGCTTAGAATCCGCTTACGGGTTGGGGTAACGGTTGCTCCCAAGCGAGATTATTCGGATATAATACCTATCAGTGTGCAATATCCCCCTCATGTGGTTGGAAACGCAATAAACTCAGGACCCGGAGATACCCTCTGGTTGGACGGCTCAGCCAGCTGCGATGTGAATCCCTCCGATATCTTAACCTACCGCTGGACTCAGGATTCCGGGACGGTTATGCCCGTAGTAATCGAGAATGCCACTTCCGCCAAGGCGTATTTTATCCCTCAGGATTCAAGCTGGGTGGGAAGATATAAATTCCGATTGACGGTATCCGATTCCATGGACAGCGGTTCTGTTTCCGTCGTGGCATTATGCTCCCAGCCACCGGTAGCGGTGTGTAAGGATGATCCTGTATACGGAGATACCCTGGTAGGATTCACCACCGACAGCACAATGACCCTGGACGGTTCTTCATCTTACGTTAATAACCCCGGTGATGTCATCAAGTATTACTATTGGGAGCCGGTTTTGTGGTATTTCCCGACAAGTGACGGAGTGGGTAGTTTGACTTTTACCCCCCTCCCCCAACCCAAGGATTCCACCAAAGTTACTCATAACTTCACATATGCCCAGGGAGGACTGATAAAATTCCGTTTAAGAGTAAAAGACAGCTTTGGGGTAATGAGTCAAAACTACGATTCCGTATTTTATTCCATTCAAACCCGGCCATTTGCTCAAGCGGGTAAAGATACCATTGTTTATACCGAAACCAGGGCAGATCTTAAAGGTTCCGCCTTGGAGATCAACCCGGATCAAAGGAACTCAGTAAAATATACATGGTTGTGGGGGAAGGATGAGCATGGGAACGAGAAAAGACCTAGCTCATCTGTTGATTTTCAACCTTCAAATCTGCTTCAATCTGTTTACTTCGATGCCTCTGCATCCGGAGTATACGGAGCTGATCTGCAAGTGATGGACGATTTTGGTGATATAAGTAATCCGGATGAAGTGATTGTGGTGGCAAATAAGCTACCACATGCCAACGCGGTTAACGTTTCGCATGCCGTAGAAGGCAACTCGGTACTTCTGGATGCATCCGCCTCTTATGATCCCGACTCGGTCATTTTTGTGGGAGAGATAAAATACAACTTTGGGGGAGGGATAAAATTCCACTGGACTGTGGCATCCGATGGCGTCCCTGCGAATGCAACGACTCCGGTAATAGTAGATGCGGATAAACCGATAGCGTCCTTTGTCCCTTATGGCACAGGATTATTTAAATTCATGGTATTGGTGAATGATACCATATCAGTGCACCAGCCCCCGGATAGTTCCGCCAGCGGCAATATAACCTTTCTCACGGTTAACGTCGATTCCACCTATGCCTACCCGGTTATTCAGGGAAACCTGATAGCTCATAACTATGCCGGAGGAGTAGGCGGAGGATTGGACTTGAATAAAAGCGCGGTGTCGATAATCAATAATATTTTTTATAATAATCAAAGTAAATCTTCCGGTGGGGCGATATGTTGCAGAAATTCCGCCAATCCTCGGATACTCAGCAACATTTTCTTCGGGAACATATCCAGCGATTCAACCGGTGGAGCGGTTTCCGATTTAACCGGCGCGCTTGCTCCCTCTGCCACCCGAGGAGTCAGAAGAAATTTAACGGTTAAATATAACGATTTTTGGGCTAACCAGGGAGGGATTCTAAAACTGGCGGGGAGTGATACCACCCAAAATATCTATTCCTTCCCGCGCCTGATAGATCCGGATTTCGGTAATTTCACCCTGGATTGCACCTCTCCCTGTATCGGAGCGGGAGATCCGCTGCATACCGATATCGGATCGCTGGTCTATTACCAGCCTTGCAAAAATGCAAACAGCCTAACCATGATAGCGCTCTCCTTGTTCCAGAATCCGGCCGCTACCGCTGTGGCTCACTTATTGATCAACACCGATGCTCCCCTCAAAACCGCCCCGGTAGCATACATAACCATGGGGAACCATGCCCCTGATCCGGTTTACTTCACCCCCATCTCTTCAAATAGTTTCAGAGGAAATTATGTCTTTACCTCCAGCGGCACTGCCCATATATCGATTTTTGCAACTTCGGTTCTGGAGAAGGATACCACTACTAGCCGGGACTTCAGTGCAGAGTTGATTGCATCCAGTCAAGGTGGAACACTGCAGAGTTCCGATAAAAAGATCTGTGTGTATTTCCCCGAGGGTTCGGTAAAAGAAGAAATATATGCCACCTGCATTGCCGTCACTTTAGATCCTATTTACCGATTCGAAGGTAAACCGGAGGTGGAAGCGCTCGGACAAGCATATCAACTGGGTCCATCCGTTACATTTGAAAAAGAGTTGACTGTTAACCTCCCCTTAGATCAATCCGACCTCAAGGATAAAGATAAAACCTGTTTCTCGATATATCGATATGAAGATGGGAAGTGGAATCAGCTGGAAAGTTTCCTGGATGGCAACACGGTTTGCAGCAAGGTTAAAAGCTTGGGTGTTTATCGGTTGATCTATGATCCTAATGCGAAGCACAGCGCCAGCTTACCTAAAACCTACGAGCTTTTCCAGAATAACCCCAATCCTTTTAACCCGGAAACCCAGATCAAGTATGACCTTCCGGCAACCGGCCTGGTTCAGCTTACCGTTTACAACATCCTGGGTCAAAAAGTGAAAGTGGTGGTGAACGAAGTTCAGGAAGCCGGTCATCGGTCGGCAGCATGGGATGGAAAGGATGATGCCGGAAAAGAGGTAGCTTCGGGTATCTACTTCTACAAGTTACAAACCGGTAGCTTTGAGAAAACCAAGAAAATGGTTCTTTTGAAGTAAGTGATTCCAAATAGAAAAAGGAGAATCTATGAAAAAATTATTCTTACCATTGCTTATGATTTCATTCTTTACCCTGGCGATATTTTGCGGGTGCGGTAAAGATAAAGGACCAACGAAGTTAACTGCTTCGGAACTTATCGACCAAGGATGGATCAAGTTCGAGGCAGGCAACTTCAGCGGAGCAAGTGGTGATTTCAGCGCGGCTATTGCTCTGGATTCTACCGCCACCAGTTATACCGGGTTATTAGGCTTGGGCTGGGCTGAGTTAAGACAAAGCCACGGAGGATTAGCTGAAATAGCGTTTTTGAAATATCTTTCTAAAGTATCGGTTTCGAATGACGCTAAAGCGGGTTTAGCCTTAGCCTATTTGGCGGACACTAAGTTCGAGGACGCCATTGCCTCTGCTAATGCGGTACTTTTATCCAACTCGGGTTGGACTTTCTCCCACGCCAGCAGCATAAATCATCTGGATTTGAAATTGGTCATAGTACAAAGCTTTTACGAAACCGCAGATTATGAGCAAAGCCTGGAAGCGATCAAACTGTATTTTGATTCCGCCTTTAATCCGGGAGATGTTAATACATATGAAGGTCGAGTTGCCTTAGCAGAAAAGATACAGAGCTTAAATGAAGGGATAAGCTAACCTTCCCTTAAGTTATATATGTTAATATTCGAAACAGGGTGAGAATTGTTCTCACCCTGTTTTTGTTTTGGCATCTACCAGCAGGATTTACCTCTCCCCTTTTTTCATCACAACATTTGAAGAAATCCGGATTGGTTAAATTGTAGGATTCATATAGATTGTTTCAATTTCCGAAGCTGAAGATCCTGGTGGTAATTCGCGTCTCGGATTCTTTCACTGGAAGGATCGAAGTTAGCCTCGACCTCTTCCTGAAGAGGGATTTTATCCAAGCATTCTGACCATCTATCAATTGGTGTCTTTCCGCCAAGGGAACTATGTGGTCGCTCCCAGTTGTGGTAGTGTTGCCTCTCCTGCAGTAATTCATTCAGATTGTCACTGCTAAGGTCCACTGTGGGATAGAACTCCTCTTAGATCAGTCCGTTGAGAACGCTCTACCTTGCCGTTTAGGTGGGGCGAGCGAAGCTTGATCGGACGAAACTTGATTCCCCATTCCAAGAGACATTCCCGAAAAGGAAGACCGAAAAACTCACGCCCACGATCAGTCTGGATTCGCTGAATGGGGAAAGGCATTTCCTCAATTGCCTTCTCCAGGAACACCTTTGAGTTAACTGCCTTCTTCCGAGGATACAAGGCCAGGACTTTGTAGCGTGTGCAATCATCCACAGCCGAATATTGATACAGGCCACGAGATATCTTGCAGACATCCATTTGAGCCCGTTCACCCGGTATAGGTCTGCTATATCGCTTGGGTTTCTTATTCAGTCGCCGATACCTGGTCAGGGGCATGACTTGATTCCGCTTCAGAACCTTGTGAATCGTTGCTAAAGACAGCGAAATGCCATGCAGACGAATAAGCTCGCTGCGGATCATCTTCGTGCCCGCTCTACGATCCCGCCGAATCCGTAGAATCAAAGTCTCAAGTCCCAGAGTGACTTTTCGCCCGGGCGAGCTACATGGTCGATGGCTTTCATCTGCCAATCCGTCAATTCCCATTCGGCGGTAACGGCATAGCCACTTCCTCAGCGTCGGTCTCGAAATGCCACACTTCAAACAAACTACCCCAGCGTTCCCATACTTTTCAAAGAGTAGCACCCATCGTAATCTCTTTCTCTGATTTAAGTCCATTCAGCCAATATAATCATTGAAACCATGCCTGTAAATCCCACACTTTATTACCTTTATGCCTGACAGAGTACCTAACATAGGCAGCCTCCTTGAGAGTTTAAGGTTCCAATCCCTAGAATATCTTCTCTCTTGGGCGTTGCCTATCTTTTTTCTCTAACCAACCAGACGGTTGGGCGTCCGTCCAAAAGTGTATGATTTGTATTTGGTATCCACAATATTGTTGAAAATAGTTCTTGACAAATCATAGATTATACATTATAAATACTAATAGATCTCGAAACTCCGAGATCAAAACTCAATGACCCTTTGCTAAAGGTTTAGAGATAATAACCGTTAACCTCTTATTGCGGAGGGTTTCATGTTTTATTTTAAATCCAAATCGGTTTACGGGCAAGCATACGTCGCTTTTTGCCTTTTGCTTGTCCTGACCGTGTTTGAGCCGGTTTTCGCCAAAATTGGCGGAAGACTAAATCAGGTCCATCCAGAGTTTGTTGGAAATTTATCCAACAGCGGGATGGGAAGGATTTCTTTAGCTTCCATCAAAATCGACACAACCAGCCAATATATTGAACACGTTGCATATATTCCAATTTATATCCGGAACGACATAGAGTTCAGCGGGTTTGAAATGGAGGTGGATTTTCCTTACCAATATCTTACCTTCATAGGAGCGGAAAGAGGTCTTGCTTTATCAGACACGAGCAATGGAGAATATAACTGGGAAAAATTCACCTATCGTCTTTTACCCACCGCACCTGCGGATACCCTATACAAATGTCTTCTTACCGGAATGTATGATATCCCCGATGGATCACATATAGGAATCCCACTTGCTCCGCATTCTAACTTTATCAGTTTAGTAATTCTGAAGTTCTGGATTAACAATGGAGGTTTCCCCCCGGGAACATTTTTCCCATTGACATTTGAGTGGGAATCGAGCGATTGTGAAGAAAACACCTTTTTTAATGTATCCGGCGACACTGTATATGTAAGCCAAGATTCTGCTCAGTTCAATTCCATTGATTGCCCTCCGGATAGCTTAGATGATTATGTTATATCTGAATCATTGGAATTTACGGATGGTGGGGTTCATGCATTTGAATACTCACCCTCATCCCGCGGAGATATTAATATAAATACCTTTCCCTATGAAGAGGCGGATTTGCAGCTTTTCTCCTATTATCTTCAAATTGGGGAAGCTGCATTATTCGATACTGAACAGCAATCTGCCAACTCGGATGTGAACTGGGATGATTTTCGTTGGAGCATGGCTGATTTTATACATCTGAGTCGGGTGATCAATCATGATGCAGATCCTGTACTTAGCCCAACCAATCAGTCCCAAAATAGCGTTCAAACCTGGTTACCCACCGTGCATGCTCTGCCAAATGATATCGTGTTTTTACCAGTCATATATCATAGCATTTCGGGAAGCGAGCCTGTTTATGGGATCAGCTTTAGGGTCGATTATAATCCCGACAGCTTGACCTTGATTGGAGTTGACTTTTCAAAAACCCCTTTACAGAACTGGCAAGCGGTCTATACCCGCTTAGAGGATGGTTCAGTCTGGGTGAACGCTTGTCCCGAATTCTTCACCACCTCTCTTTCCAGTCCACTCACCGTTTCTTCCTCCTACCAAGAACTTGCCCGACTTTCATTCCGGGTAGCAGATGTGGATACTCCAGTTTTCATCCCGGTGCGTTTCAGCACTGACACCACATTGCAGGTTCAGCCGAATGCTTTTGCCACCATAGATGGCTCGCTGACCCGGCTTGGTGTATCCAATTTAAATAACGGTGGAATCCAAGTGGGAGGCTCAATTGAATGCCAGCGTGGAGATATAAATTTCAACACCATCTCCTATGAGGTGGCAGATCTGGTGTTGTTTCATAACTTTCTTCTGTACGGTTCAGGCATGTTGATCTACGATCAGGATATTCAAACTTGTGCATCCGATGTGAATTTTGATTCTATTTGCTGGACCATAGCTGATTTTCTCTATATGGATCGGATAATCCATCATGATGCCGTTCCTTTTCCTATATCCGGTAAAGATCAAATAAACAACGCAGAAAAACAACCATCTATACCTTCTGATATTTCAGATGAATATAAGGTGGTCTCATCTTCAGCTCATCCGGGTGATGTGGTTTCGGTTCCAATATGGCTGTCTAATTCCATGAATGCATGGGGAGCAACCTTTAGAATAATCTTCAATAGTAATTTCCTGTCTGTAGAAAGTATAGATACTCTTCAAACCCGAATCGGTGGATGGGGTGAGATTAATCCGGTGATCAATCCGGGGGAACTGTTTTTCTTTGCATATCCGGATTGGGATCTACAGCATCCGTTTCTTCACATGGATACAGGAAAAGGCGTTTTGATGAGGGTAAACTTCAAAGTCAATTCATATGCTCCTCCGAGAGCTCATTTCCCCATCACTTTTATTACCGAACCAAGCCTAGGACATTACAATGCTTATACTGACACCACCGGTTTGTTTTTTGTTCAGCCATCTACCCTATCTGGGTGGATATATACCGATGTGATATCCGGTGATGCCAACAGTGATGGGGTTGTAGATGTGGGTGACGTAGTATATTTGATAAATTACTTGTATAGAGCTGATATGCCCCCCAGCCCGGTGAGCTTAGGTGATTTCAATCATGATAGCGAAGTAAATATCTCCGATGTGGTCGCATTGATCAATTACTTGTTCCGCAGCTAACCTGCCCGAAGAGATGGTAACGCCCTCTTCCTTACTGCCTTAAAGGAAGAGGGCTTTTTTGTATCCCGATTACTGTTTTGGTAATGGTAAGAAAGTAAATACTCCCCTCTTTATTTTCTGTTGACAAGCTGATATTTTATGTTACTTTTAAAACCCAGGAGAAAGAATTTCATGCCAAGTAATGATTTTTATATCAATAATCTGATCAGGCTGGCGTTGTCCGAGGATATCGGCAGTTGTGATTTAACCTCTGAAGCATTGATTGAAGATAAGCTAACGGGTGATGCCGTTATATTCGCCAAGCAAAGTGGGATAATCGCCGGAGTGGAAGTAGCCAAACTGGTTTTTTTAAAAGTCGATCCGAAAATCAGGATGAAAACCTTAAAAAGAGAGGGTGAAAAAGTTGCCCGGGGCGAGCGGGTGGTTTTAATTCGGGGAAAAGTTAAAAGTATTCTTCAAGCGGAGAGAACCGCTTTAAATTTCCTGCAGAGGCTTTCGGGTATTGCTACGCTCACTGCAAAATATGTAGAGGAGCTGAAGGGAACCGGAACGAAAATCCTCGATACCAGGAAAACCACTCCGGGTATGAGAATTCTGGAGAAATATGCGGTAAAAATAGGTGGTGGGACAAATCACCGGATGGGACTTTATGATATGATCTTGATAAAGGAAAATCATATCAAAGTCGCCGGTGGAATCGGGGAAGCGATAATGAAAGCCAGGGCAAGAATCAAAAAAACAAAAATCGAGGTAGAGGTCAGTAATCTGAGGGAGGTTAAAGAGACAGTCGTGTCGTCCCCGGATTGGATAATGCTGGACAATATGAAGATAATGGAGATGAAAAAAGCTGTTAGCGTTATTCGTTCCGTAAGTCCCAATATTAAGATCGAAGCTTCCGGCGGGGTCACTTTAAAGAATGTGCGGAATATCGCATTATCCGGAGTGGACTTTATCTCGGTCGGTGCTTTGACCCACTCTGCTCCGGCGTTGGATTTAAGCTTGATTTTGATTGAACCCCGACCTTGCATTAAAATGTAGGTAAACTTCTCCGGATGTATTATAAATGTGGTGGGTAAAGCTTTGGCTCCACCCGTTGAAATCATATAGAATCCAATTACCAATAATCCATGAAGCAAAGCTTACAAATAGCTGAAGAAGAACTGATAACCTTCCTCCAGAAAAACCGGCAAACCCAATTAAGCACCAGGCAAATTTCGGAGGAGCTAGGTATTCATCCGTATGTGATTTACCAGCTGGTCAAGGAATTGCGCAGGTGGGGTTTCAAGATCTCTTCGGAGAAAGGAAAAGGTTACCAGTTGTTGGAAGTCCCCGACTTTCTGCTCCCTGGTAAGATAAGAAGAAATCTCAAGACTAAGTTGTTGGGTAAAGAAGTACTCTGTTATCGCACCATAGGTTCCACTAATAATCTGGCATTTCGTTTGGCAGAAAGTGGGGCAGAAGAAGGAACTTTGATTGTGGCGGATGAACAGACTAAGGGAAGAGGAAGAATGGGAAGAAGCTGGTATTCCCCCCCCAAATTGGGTTTATGGCAAAGCTTGATTCTCCGTCCCGATATCCCTCCTTTTAAAGCTCCGGGGCTTTCCATTTGCGCGGGTTTGGCTTTAGCCCAGGCGATTGTCGAGCTGACCGGTATGGATGCCAAAATTAAATGGCCTAACGACTGTTACTTGAACGGGAGGAAAGTTGGAGGAGTGCTTTTGGAGCTTTCTGCAGAGATCGATCGGATTAATTTCGTGATAGCCGGCATTGGAGTAAATGTGAATCACCAGCTGAGCGATATACCCAAAAACCTCTCTTCTATAGCCACCTCTCTGAGGATTGAGGTGGGGAAAGAAGTACCACGAGTTAAGCTTCTCTCCTCCTTTTTGGAAAAATTTGAAGTCATCTATATGGATTTCAAGAATAATGGATTCGCTCCACAACGTTCACTTATAAAAAATTTCTCCTCCCTTCTCGGCACTAAAGTAACGGTAAAGTATGGTAAAGAGAAAATCGAGGGAATTGCCGAGGATATCGACGATAACGGTTCTCTAGTTATCCGTGTGGGAAAAGAGAAGAGAGTGGTGACTACAGGCGAGGTGGCAGCAGTTTGATCCATAAAAGATTCAAGATATGTCATATCACCGTAATCCGTCAAAGAAAATTGACATCTTTATCCTTGCTATTGCATCATCTCTTTTGGCATTTGGATTTACGTTATTTTTTGATTTCGGAAATGCTCACAAGCTCTTCCTGTTCTTAAGCCCTCATCATTCCTTTACTCCACTAACCATTCTGATTCTACGCAGTTCCTTTTTATCCTTAGGACTTACAGGAATTGCCCTTGTATTTTTACTTTTTTTTTGCAGAGAGGTTTTGATCAATGCATTATTAAGACTAAAAGACATAAAAGAATTGGATTTCCTCCTGCTGGTTTTCGGTGTGGGATTTACTCTTAGGTTGCTATGGATAATCCTATTTCCTTCACAAATATATTCCGACTGGAAATGGTATGACGATGCAGCTTATCATATGTCTCAGATATGGAGATATGAGGAGAATGGATTGCCCACAGCTTATTGGCCCATTGGTTATCCACTCTTCATAGCAATAATTTACTGGTTCTTCGGACATAGTTACTTCATGGTAAAATTTGTTAATGTCCTGTTAAGCTCAGGCATTTGCATACTTACCTATCTTATAGCCAGGAAAATGGTCAGCCCCATTTCATCCCGTTTAACTTTACTAATTCTTACCTTTTTCCCCAGCCAGATTTTTTTTACCAATGTTTTAGCTTCGGAAATTCTCTTCACGGTCCTGCTTCTTTTAATCATAAACTTCTGGCTCAAGCAATATCTCCACCCCTCGTTCTATTACCTTCTGCTGATAGGTATTCTTCTTGGTCTTTTATGTTTAGTTAAAGCAGCAGCGCTGCCTCTGCCTATTTTCATTGCATTGTTTTTTATCAAACTGCGGGAAAAACTCAACTTAAGACTCAGAAATGCACTGCTCACCGTGATGATCGCATTCTTAACCCTTTCTCCTTGGTTGCTGAGAAATAAAATGGTTATAGGTTCCTTCACCCTTGCCACAAATGGTGGTATAAATCTATACATTGGAAACAATCCCTTATCCAGCGGGAACTGGGTGTGGCAAGCAGAAAATCCCTTCCGGGAACTCTCTGCAGCCAACGAAATTGAAAACAACCGATTGGGTTACAAATTAGCAACCCAATTCATCCTACATAATCCTTTTGGATTTATCCAAAGAGGTATAAAAAAGGAGATATATCTTTTCGCTACTGATTTATCCGCCATTGTAAAGGAGTTGGAATCAGCTGCCCAAAACGGAAGAGTTGACAAGTTTATAATATTCAATATCATAGGACAGGTTTACTATTACTTGCTTCTAATCTTTTCTGCCGGGGGAATAATTCTATTAATATTGAATAGGAAGAATAGAAATCCGGGTTTCTATCTTTTAGGCGGAATTCTGATCTATTGGATGGGAATCCACTTTGTTTTCTTTGGGGTGGATCGGTTTCACTTTCCCATGATTCCTATTCTTTTGATTTTTGCTTCCACTTTTTTGGAATTTTACTTGAACGGTCCTCTTACTGATAGAAAATCCGGCCCCGGTTAGAACAAAAAGTAGAGGTAAATCCTCGGAAAGGTATAATGTTTAAACCTTTAATTGAAAGGTAGAAAACCATGTTATTAGCCATCGACATTGGCAACACCCATACGGTTCTGGGAATATATCGCAACCAAAAACTAAAGGAATATTATCGGGTGACATCCAATCATGCACTGACTGTGGACGAATGCGGCATCCTGCTGAAGCAGCTTTTCTCTGATTATGGAAAGATTAAGGATGTCATCATCTGCTCGGTGGTTCCTCCCCTCACCCCTGTTTATCAGAAGATGAGCAGAAAATTTCTGAAATCAGATCCGCTGGTGGTAACCGTCAACCTCCCTCTGGACATTAAAATACTATATGATGATCCATCCCAGGTGGGTGCGGACCGGATTGCTAATGCAGTAGCCGGATATCAGATTTATGGAGGTCCCATTATTATCGTGGACTTAGGAACTGCTACCACTTTCGATGTCGTCTCGGAAAAAGGTGAATATCTGGGCGGAGCTATCGCTCCCGGAGTAGAGACCTCGTCCGTGAATCTTTTCCGGAGAGCGGCTCAACTCTTCAAAATCAGTTTGGAGAAACCCAGAGCCGTAATCGGGAAAAATACGGAAGACAGCTTAAGATCTGGCATCATTTTCGGCAGCGTCAGCCAGATCGACGGAATAGTCCTTAGAATAAAGAAAGAATTAAAACAGAAATATGGAATAAAAACGGAACCCAAGGTTATAGCTACCGGCGGATTGGCAGACGTTATCGCCGGGGAATCACAAACCGTGCAGAAAGTTGATTCCACACTCACCCTGGAAGGATTAAGAAGAATATACCTGAAAGCAAAAAAGCAAAAATAAACTGTCTTCGCAATATAATAATGTCAGTAGCTTGCAAATAGAGGATGTCAGGTTATAATCGTCCATATGGATGAGAAGAGTGTTGAACCTGACCATGGAAGAAGCGGAGAGGTACAAAGTAATTTCGGAGGTAGAGAGTGGGTATCTTAGGATTAAAGAGGCTGGGGAGCTATTAGATTTAAGCGAGCGTCAGGTGTATCGGATTGAGGCGCGGATTAGGAAAGGAGAAGTAGTCCATAAGAGCAAGGGTAAGAAAGCTCCTCTTGGGCTTACGGAGAGGATCAGGGATAGAGTAGACCATTTTTATAAGACCCGATATAGAGGTTTTAACCTTACCCATATGACGGAGTTTCTGAAGGAGGAGGAGAGGATTAGGGTTTCGAGGGAATCGGTAAGGCATATCTTATTGGAGAGGGGCTCATATGCCAAGCAAAGAAGACACCCTCAGCATCGGCAGAGGAGAGAGTCTTGTTCCAGGGAGGGTCGGATGGTACCATATGACACTTCGGATCACGATTGGCTGGAGGGAAGGGGACCCAGGCTTTATCTGATTAAAGGGGTAGATGACGCTACCAGCAAGGTGGCGGGGGCTAAATTTGTGTTAACGGATGGAGTGAAGCAGAATATGGAGGTATTCTGGGATATGGTCCGGAGAAGGGGGATTCCTTTGAGTGTATATGTGGGCGGACGCCCACCCGTCTGGGTGGATCGGGGCTCTAATTTCAAGACCACCCGCCACGAGGGTATGGAGTACCAACTTAAGGGAGAATATCCCGTGACCCAATTTGCCCGAGCCTTAGAGGAAATGGGAGTAAAGATGATCTACGCCAATTCACCTCAAGCCAAGGGGAGGATTGAGAGGAAGTTTGGGGTATTTCAAGATCGACTCTGTTCGGAG
>CAIVRH010000020.1 GCA_903908285.1 uncultured candidate division Zixibacteria bacterium | reverse complement strand
TACCCTCTCCCCTGACTTTTTTTGTCATCCACGAATTTATATCTTGCCAAGTATAGTAAAACTCCTATTTTATTAAAAAAAGCAAACCTAAAACCTTCATGGAGGTTTTCTATGAATCGTTTCATTTGCCTTACAAGCTTGATCCTCTTGGTTTTCCTTGCTGGTTTAAGTTTGGCGGGAATACCCAAGATGATCAACTACCAGGGGATGCTGACCGATAATTCCGGCACTCCCTTGAGCGGGCCTTACAATTTAACTTTCAAGATTTGGACAGATACCACCGGAGGGAGTTCTTTATGGGATGAAACTCACGCGGTGTCAGTTCAGAATGGTTTGTATAATGTGATTTTGGGAAAGATGACCGCATTGAATCTGCCATTTAACCAGCAGTATTGGCTGGAAGTGCAGGTGGGGGATGAGACTATGCCCCGCATAAGATTCACCAGCGTGGGTTATGCTTACCGGGCACAGAATGCGGATACGGCTGAATATGCCCGGGGAGGAGGAGGTGGCAGTGGCAGTCCCTGGATTTTCCGAATATCGGATGGCAGTGATACCACCATTACCACCGGTGGAGGCTGGGGCGTTGCCCGATTTGGCAATCAACTTTTTGGCAATGCGGATTCCACCCACGTGAACCTGGGAGTGGCTTGCACCACTGGGACCAATGGACAGAATTACAAGTATTGCACCGTAGGAGGTGGATGGAGCAACATTGCCAGCGGATACTCTGCAACTGTGGGAGGTGGAGAGCGCAACACCGCCAGCGGTGGTGGTGCAACCGTAGGGGGCGGACGTTTAAACATCGCCAACGGTGGAGTTGCAACCGTTGCAGGCGGAGTTTACGACACCGCCAGCGGCTCTGCTTCAACCGTAGGAGGTGGATATGGCAACACCGTCAGTGGAAACTATGCAACTGCGGGGGGAGGACTCCGCAACTCCGCCAGTGCAAACTATGCTATCGTAGGAGGTGGAAGTGATAACACCGCTATCAGGGGTTTTGCAACCGTAGGAGGTGGATACACCAACGCCGCCATCGAGAGTAGTGCAACCGTAGGAGGTGGAGAGTTCAACACCGCCAGCGGGAGATTTGCAACCGTAGGAGGTGGATCGAACAATACCGCCAGCGGGAGTGATGCAACCGTAGGAGGTGGATATAACAACATCGCCAACGTGAATGATGCAACCGTGGGTGGTGGATATAGCAACACCGCCAGTGGGAGTAGTGCAACCGTGGGAGGTGGATATGTAAACACCGCCAGCGGATATATGGCAACCGTTGGAGGCGGAGTTTACGACACCGCCAGCGAAGCTTATGCAATTGTAGGGGGTGGATATAACAACACTGCCAGTGGCTATAGTGCAACCGTAGGAGGTGGATTTTCCAACACCGCTAGCGGGTCATATGCAGCCGTGGGAAGTGGATGGATCAACTTCGCTAGCGGGGATTATTCTGCTATCCCCGGAGGGTTTTCTGATACAATAACATCGAATGGAGACTATTCCATGATATTTGGTCGAGGTGTATATGTTAATAATTCCTATAGAGTTGTCTTCTTCGACGGAAGTTCTTCTGGCAGGCTGGGCATAAACAGAGATGACCGGAATGGTGGAATATCTTATCCTATCCACGTTGGAACTTCCACTGGCAACGGTAACGGAGCTTACCTGACCAATGGAGGTGTCTGGACCAATGGCTCCAGTCGCACCTTCAAAGAGAATTTTCAAACACTGAACAGCCAAGAGCTTTTGGAAAAGATTTCGAGCATGCCGGTAGAAGCTTGGAATTACAAGAATTCACCGGAACGCCATATAGGTCCTGTGGCGGAGGATTTTGTATCTGCATTCGATGTGGGGACAATTAGAGAGGATGGCGCCCGGGATAACAAATATCTTGCTTCTGAGGATATTGCAGGGGTAGCTTTGGCAGGTGTGAAGGAGTTGATTAATGAGAATCAGGAGCTAAGGCAGACTATCGAGAAATTGAGTCAAAGGATATCAGAATTGGAGAAAACAAGGTAGGTACGAAATTTCCTGCTGTTCTTGTTCTGTCAGTAGTTTCTCCTGATAAGGTGTTAATGTAGCGGAGACCTTCAGGTCTTCATAATGGAAAGCTGAAGCTTTCCTCTACAAGATTATGTCACTCTTTGGTCAGGGGGATACCCTCTCCCCTGACTTTTTTTGTCATCCACGAATTTATATCTTGCCAAGTATAGTAAAACTCCTATTTTATTAAAAAAAGCAAACCTAAAACCTTCATGGAGGTTTTCTATGAATCGCTTCATTTGCCTTACAAGCTTAATCCTCTTGGTTTTCCTTGCCGGTTTAAGTTTGGCCGGGATTCCCAAGATGATCAATTATCAGGGGATGCTCACCGATAATTCGGGCACTCCCTTGAGCGGGCCTTACAATTTAACTTTCAAGATTTGGACAGATACCACCGGAGGAAGTTCTTTATGGACTGAAACTCAAAATGGGGTACAGGTTCAAAACGGATTGTTCAATGTGATTCTGGGACGTTTGACTACGTTGAATCTGGCATTTGACCAGCAGTATTGGCTGGAGGTGGGAGTGGGAGGAGAGACTATGCCCCGGATAAGATTCACCAGCGTAGGGTATGCTTACCGGGCATCCATAGCGGACAGCGCAACTGTGGCGGTATCTGCTCCAACCGGTGGTGGCTGGACGGATGATGGAGCGAATGTCCGTTTGACCACCAGCACAGATAAAGTTGGAATAGGGACATCCACTCCGGATACTTATTCCAAGCTACACATCGTTGTTCCAAGAACCCAGACCTTTGACCGGGTAACGATAGAGTGCCCTCGGGACAGCAACGGCTTTGGCATTGAATTGAAGCAACCCGGCGGTTATTGGCGATTGGGTCAGAATGTGGGGAATGGTTGGAATGATTATTTCACCATCACCAACAATATTTCACCCTACTACCGTTTGACCATTCTAAGTGACGGTAAGGTCGGCATCGGGATAACTGATCCCAAGGTAAAGCTGGATGTGAGCGATATAATTCGTGTTCGTGGCTCTTCCCCCTCCTGGCCTGCTTCCGGAACAGGCAAGGGTATGGAGTTGGCTTATGACAGTTCTCTTCATAAAGGTTATGTTCAAGTATATGATAGGACACCTGGGGCTCCCAACGGTGGTTGGGGTAACTTGTATCTTGGAAATGGCAATGTCGGGATTGGCACCGCCCCGGGCACCAAACTGGACATAAGCAGTTCCAACGGTACGGCGTTACGAGCTGTTACCACTTCCGTTTCGGGATGGGGTATGGATGCCAGCGCCAAAGAAGGGGGTGCGCACATATACGATTCGGATGGCTCCGGAAATGCCTATATTGCTCATGGCCATACAGGAGTAGAGGCTTATGGTAACGACCAGGGTGGCTACTTCCAGGATGTGGACAACGGTGCTTATGCTCATGTCGGGTACGGAAATGTGGGCATACAGGCAGCGGGGACCGAGACGGGTGGATACTTTCAGGATTCGGATGGATCTGGCTACGCCAGGGTTGGTTACTTTGATGATGGTATCGACGGCTACGGAAACTTTTCTGGTGGCTCTTTTGAGGATCTCAACTCCGCTGGTTGGGCATGGGTTGGCTATGACATTGACAAGATATATGGCGTAGGTATAATGCAATTCGTACAAAACCACCCCTACGAAAAGGACCGTGTTATCGCTTATACTGCTCCCGAAGGGGATGAAGCAGCGACATACACGCGCGGCACAGCGCGACTGGTTAATGGCGAAGCCCGGGTTGTGCTGGAAGAGACATTCAAATGGGTTACCAACCCGGAGATCGGCCTGACCGCACACCTCACTCCCCGCGCAGATTGCAAGGGTCTTTATGTTGCCTCATTGACCACCAGCGAGATGGTGGTCAATGAGCTGCAAGGCGGGACTTCGGATGCGGCCTTCGACTATTTAGTCTACGGACTGCGCATTGGCTTCGAAGAGGCGAGCGTGGTTCAGGAGAAAATAAGAGAGGCCTACATTCCATCCATGGCAAGCCAGCGAGAACTGTATAATAAATATCCGGAGCTAAGGCACTTTAATGCGTTGGAACGTTATCGGCAAATGTACTCCCAAATCGGCAAGCCATTTGACTTAGGAACTGCGCAGACACTGCACGACGCTATTCATGAGTTCGATCCGGCAATTGACAAAATACCTGAACCACCAAAGAGATAAAAGATATTTTCTTGAGAACAATATTCAGTTGTCAAAGAACCAGCCGGGCCTCTATTTCAGAGGCTCGGTTTGTGGTGAGACTTCTCGAACCACATGTAGTGAGCGACATCCAACCACCAGAGGATGGGAAATGCCCATATAGCCTACCCCGGATTTACCATTGACAAATTTCCCGTTTTGTTTATATTTTAGTTTAGATAAATGATTTTGCTCTAAAGGGAAGTGAGAATCTTTCCGAACCTTTGGGCAAGGGGTATTTTATTTGATTCTTCAATCCAAGAATATGCACCAAAGACTTTACACTTCCAACCTAAAACCTTTTTGGAGTTATTATGAGAGCAGTTAAGATAACGATTCTGCTATTAATCTTATTGGTGTTGATGGTTTGGGGAGCTGGAAAAGCATTAAGCGCACCGGTATTGATTAAACTGCAACTTACGGGTGAATCGGATTATCAAAAAGCAAATCAGCTCGGAATCTCCGTTTATCACAAGTTTCCAACGGAAGTCGATGGGAGCAATCTGGTTATAGCTGAGTTTGAGAAGCCCCTTCTCCTGAGCTTGGATAATGCTGGCTTAGTCTACCAGATCGTGGATGAAGAACCATGGAGCGAAGGTTATTATTTGATCTCGGAATCAGAAAGAACCGAAAAAACCGAGCTTTCGGATTATGGGAAAATCCTGGTCACCGACCGGAATTTTCATTTTATGAAAATCTCCGACGAAAAAGCCAGGCTTTTGGCGGGAAAGGGTTATTATATTGGCAAGGTTTTCCGCCATTCCCTGCCGCTCAAATACCAATCCCGGAAAATCGAATTACCCAAAAACCAACCCTTCTCTCCCAGCATCGACAGTCTGCTTTCCCTGATTTCCCAGGATTCCCTTTACGCCTGGGATTTAAGACTGCAGAATTTTAAAACCCGGTATTCCTATTCCGATTCGATAATCAAAGCCCGAGATTGGCTTAAAAACAAGTTTATTGGTTTTGGCATCGACAGCGTCTGGCTATTCCATTATAATTACGACTCAGACCAGTGGAATCCGGTGGCTACAGTGGTGGGGACGGTCCGGCCGGATAAAGTATTGGTGGTGGGGGGGCATTACGACTCGGTGGTATACGGAAGCGGAACCAATCCCTACACTTGGGCTCCGGGGGCGGATGACAACGGCACCGGAACCGTTGCCAATATGGAGATGGCCCGGATAATCGCTCAAAATCCCCTGCCGGTTACGGTGATGTTCGTTCCGTTTGCCCAGGAAGAGCAGGGATTGATCGGGAGCGACTATTTTGCCGGATACCTGGAGGGTCTGTCCACCGACCTTCCGTTGATGCTCGATTTCGATATGATCGCTCACAACATCGGAACTCATAAGGCGGTGAAAATCTATGGGGATGCAAGCACCATGGATTGGGTCAACCTGATGATCAGCATGGCGTCTACCTACACCAATTTGGTCGCTTCGTATGCGGGCCAATCTTCGGGGAGCGACCATTACTCCTTCTATCAACACGGATATGATGCGATTTTTGCCTCGGAAGGAGATTTCTTTAACTATGGCTGGCATAAAAACTGCGACATAGTTGATAGCTTAAGCTTCCCCTATATGAAACAAGTGACCCGGATGTGTCTGGCCACTTTGATCTCGGTTGCCCGATCGACCGGTTATAAGATTGGCGATCCCACTCAAGACGGGGTGATTGACGTCGCAGACGTGCTTTACCTTATAAATTACCTTTACAAAGCAGGTCCGGCGCCCGATCCTCAACTGTCCGGCGATGCCACCTGTGACGGGCATGTAAATATCGACGACGTGATCTTTCTGATAAACTATCTTTTCAAAGGCGGTCCCACACCGCCCGGTTCCTGTTAGATTCAATTCCTCTTTTATCCCTTCCTCTGCTTTAAGGCGGAGGGAGGGATTTTTTAAATTCCTTTACAAACTATAAACCGTTTCATATAATTCAGGGATTTATAAGAGCTGTATACATCCGGCTCGTTTAGGATTTACATTTAGTCACTTTCTGGTACGATATAGTCACCGTTTCTCGGATCAAGACGGAAGATATAGTCATATCCAAAGGTCTGAACATGTCCAACACCCAAATTGATCAGCGATAAACAAACTAAACAACAATTGAATAGCACGATACTGAGATAAAAACGTCCCGTTCACAAAGAAGGATAAACCAATGGACCAAGTGGTGGTGATAAACAGCGACAAAATGGGGATGGGAAACGATGAGCTGGGGACTCGCCTTATAGGGAATTTTTTGAAAACTCTGGTAGGTGCAGAAAGGAAACCCCGGATGTTGGTGCTTTACAATGCCGGGGTGAAACTGGCAGCCAAAGGTTCTCAAGTGCTGGAAAGCTTGCATTCTTTGGAAAACCAGGGGGTGGAGATCATATCCTGCGGCACCTGTGTTAACTTCTTCGGCCTGACGGACCGGATGGAAGCGGGAAGGGTGAGCAACATGCCGGAGATAGTCAAGGTGCTGACTGAAGCGGCGGCGGTGATCACCATTTAACTCAAAACTCATTTCTCCTTACTCCGGACTTATGAAAGATATTGACAAACGAAAATTCTTTGATAAAAAAGCCGAGGGCTGGGATCATCGCAATCATCCGGACGACAAATTCCGGATAAAAAAACTGATTGATAGATTCTCTTTGAAGCCCGGAGATTTGGTTTTGGATGTGGGAACCGGCAACGGGATTCTCCTTCCTTATCTGGGAAGCCAGGTGAAGAGAGATGGAAAAGTTTATGCCATAGATTTTTCCTGGCGGATGATCTTTGAGGCAAAAAAGAACAACCGGAAAACAAACGTTCGTTTTCTGAATGCTTCAGCCGAGGCTTTGCCCATAAAAGACTCCAGGTTCGACTGCATCACCTGTTATTCGGCTTTTGCTCACCTGTGCGATAAAGAGAAATCCTTAAAAGAAATGGCCCGAGTTCTAAAAAGGGGAGGGAGGCTTTATATCACCCATCCTTTCGGTAAAAAAGAGCTGGCCGGTCATCATAAAGTGGCCGGAGGAGCGGTGGAACATGACACTTTGCCGTCGGATGTGGCAATGAAAAAGATGATGAGGGATTGCGGATTCAAAGACATCCGGATCATCGATCAACCCGATCTTTATTGGGCCAGTGCCAAAAAACGAAGCGACATTTAATCGGTTTCCAGTCGGCCGTCCGTCATCGACGATAATCCGGCAACTGTAAACGGATAACAGCCATGATCAAACTAACCACAAAACAGATAACCTTAACCGCGCTTTTCATCGCCTTAGGGGTGATCATCCCCTTTGTTTTTCATCAGATTGCCCTCTCCGGCAGATTATTTTCGCCCATGCATATACCGGTTCTTTTGGCAGGCATTTTGGTGGGTCCATTAAGCGGGTTGATGGTGGGACTCACCTGCCCGGTCATCAGTTTTCTTCTGACCGGCATGCCGCCCCCCTACGCCGTTCCTTTGATGAGTCTGGAGCTTACCGCTTACGGTGTCTCCATCGGGATACTGATAAGATGGATTAAATCCCCCGTATTATCCCTGCTCTTGGCCATGGTCGTAGGGCGTCTGGTGTTTGCACTGGGGTTGGTTATCTTCGGACTGTTTTTATCTCTCCCTTACGGACCGAAAGAATTCATCCAGATATCCGTGGTCACCGGGTTTCCGGGCATTGCCCTCCAGCTGATCTTGATCCCCCTCCTCTTGGAAGCCATTAAATGGGCGAAGAGATAGTCTCCTAAACAGTTGTGCTGTTGTACCACTACTGTCCACAGTCCACTGTCGATGGTCCACTGCAAAACAGAGATATTCGAATTTGCTGTGGACGATGGACTGTGGTCGTGGACGTATTCCACTCCTCCTTCCCCAACCCGAATATTTCCCCAGTCACTATCCGGTTTTAATCAAGTTTTCCCATTTTCTGCCGATTTTCATAATTGAAATCCGCAAGTGTCGGGGGATGGAAGGACTAACTTTCCCTAAAGGTCAAAGTCCGGCTGGAGATAAAATGGATACCATTGACAAAGAGCTGAAGAAAATTCAAAGAAGAGACTGGCAGATGTGGGTCTTGGTGTTAACGGTGTTTTTGATATTCGCCACTTTCATTGTGCTGGTGGTATTCTTTTCGGATTTACAACAGATGTATGAAGACCAGATCGATGTCCGCATGTTCAACTTCCTGCTCTTGGGTTTTGTCGCCCTCTCGCTCCTTTTCATCGGTTACGTGGTGCTGAAGGAGATCGCGGTCAAAAAGCTGCAAAAGGACTTAATGGAGGAAAGGATTACCGCCCAGGTTCTGGAAAGAAGGTTAACCGAGCTGGAAGCGGTGTTCGAGGTGACCACTTTGGTCAACTCCGAGATGGAGCTTTCCGGCATTCTGGATACCATATCCAGTAAAGCCCTCCGTGCTTTGGGGGGAGATCAATCCTCCCTTTTCTTGTATGATAGCCAGATCAATAAGCTGCGGTGTGTGTCGGTCTGGGGTCCGAATAGCGAGGTGGTAAAGAATGCAGAAGTGGAGATCGGGGAGAGTGTAGCGGGTTGGGTGATGCAGCACGGGAAACCCCTGCACTTGGGAGAGGACTTAAATGAAGGGCACTTTCCGAATTTCATAAAAAAAGAAAAACAGATCGTCTCCAGTTTATGCGTTCCCTTGATGGTACAAAACAAAGCCAAGGGAGTATTGAATATCAGTCTATTTGATCCCAAGAAGAAATTTACCGAAACCGATTTGAAGTTGGTCTCCATATTTGCCGAGAATGCCGCCATCTCCATAGAGAAAGCGGAACTGTATGAGAAGCTGAAAAATCAAACCCAAACTCTGGAAAATGCATACGAGGAGTTAAAAACCACCCAGAATCGGTTAGTGCAGTCGGAGAAGTTAAGAGCGTTAGGCAATCTGGCCAGCGGGGTATCGCATGATTTCAACAACATCCTGGCTGCAATCATGGGTCGGACCCAATTGCTCTTACGAGAGGTGGAAACAGCAGCCATCCCGGAGAAACATAAACAAAACTTGCAGAAATGGCTGAAAGTGATGGAGCAGCTGGCCAACGATGGAGCGGAAACGGTGAAACGCATTCAGAAGTTTGCCAGAACTTATCGGGCTTCTTCCGAAAAAGAATTCAGACCTTTGGATATAAATTCCATAATCCAGGAAGCGGTGGAGTTCACCCGGCCCAAATGGAAGGATGAAGCCCAGCTCAAAGGGATTCATATCGGGATGGATACCAAATTGGAGGATTTGTCCCCTTCTTCAGGTGATCGCGAGGAGATGAGGGAGGTTTTGACCAACCTGATATTCAACTCCATCGACGCCCTGCCGGATGGCGGCAAGATAAAGATCTCCACCCGGATGCGGGATGGTATGTTGGAGGTTAAAGTTAGTGATACCGGTCTGGGTATGATCGAGGAGATAAAAAGCCGGGTATTTGAACCCTTCTTTACCACCAAGAAAGAAAAAGGAAACGGGCTGGGATTAAGCGTGGCTTACGGTATCGTCTCCCGGCATAACGGGCACATAGCGGTGGAAAGCGAACCCGGAGAAGGAACTACCTTCACCATTACCCTGCCGGAATATAGGGTGGGGGAAGCGGAAAAAGCGGAAGTGGAGGTGTCCTCCAGCCAGGTTATTACCTGATTTAATCTCTTCTACCTAACATTCGAATTCCGATAAAGCATTCAGGGCAGGATTTATCCTGCCCTTTGTCTTTAATGCTATCATCATTTTATCAGCTTTTGCTTCCATGAATTTTCATATCTATTCCAGTTGCTTTTAAGCAACTGCCAGGCACAACTTTACTCGTATCGGATGGCTTCAACCGGCGAGAGCTGGGAAGCTCTTCTGGCGGGATATACCGTGGCTAAAAAGGTAAGGACCAAAGCGGCAAAAGCAACTAAAATGAAATCTAAGGGACGGATTTCTACAGGGAGGGAGTTGATAAAGTATATCTCCGGGGGGAGAGAGATCAAGTTAAAAGTCTTCTGAATCCAGCATAGAAGATAACCAAAAAAGGTTCCCAAAAAGATGCCCAGAGTTCCCACCACCAGACCTTCGAACATGAAAATCTTCATAATGCTGGTATTGGTGCATCCCATGGATTTTAGTATACCGATATCTTTTCTTTTCTCTATCACCACCATGATCAGGGTGCTGATGATATTGAAAGCGGCAACCGCCACGATCAAACTCAACACGATGAACATGGCATATTTCTCCAAAGTCATCCACGAGAAGAGGTTCTTGTGCATGTGCATCCAGTCCAAGGCGTAATAGTGCGGACCCAGCTTCTCTTCCAATGCTTTGGATACATTCTCTGCCTGGTAGAGATTGTTCAGCTTGATCTGGAGCCCGGTTATCCGGCTTCCTAGATTGAAAAGCTTCTGGGCGGTAGGAAGGGAGATATAAGCCAAAGAAGCGTCATATTCATACATTCCGGTTTCGAATATCCCCTTCACCTTAAGCTTGCTGGCTTTGGGGGTGCTCCAGCCGGATGTCAAAGACCCTTCCTTCAAACTGAACAAAACTACGTTATCCCCCAGCTCCACCCCCAACCTGTCTGCTAAGGTGGCGCCAAGCAGGATTCCCGAAAGCTCCCCCCCGGCCGAATCCAAATCCAAGCTTCCGATTTTTAAGTTTCTTTTCAGATCGGTTACCAGTATCTCCTTTTCCGGGACGATTCCCCGCACTACGATGCCGTCGCTTCCGGTCTTCGAGGCGATGGCGGCCTTGTAGTAGATGAATGGAGCAACGTCCACCACGTGTTTTGTTTCCATGATCCGGGGGATAAGGGATTCGTAATCATCAATCCCCTCGCTTTTGCTGGAAAACACGCTGACATGGGCGGTGGTGCCGATGATGCGGGAACGAACCTCCTTTTCGAATCCGTTCATCATGGAGAGAATGAAATCTAGGGCGGTCACTCCGATTAGAATGCCGCAAATGGAAATCAAGGTGATGACGGAGACGAATTTGGTCTTCCGTTTGGACCGGAGATAACGCTTGGCTATAAAAAATTCAAAAGACATAGTAAGAGTTAAAAATTAAAAGTGAAAAATTCAAGCAGACGCTTGCTCCCAGACGGGAGCGTCCGCTCGTCTGAGCAAAATTACAGTTTAAAATTCAAAATTATCGTTTACCTTTCAGAGTTAGAATACTAGGAGCAAGGATATTAGCTATTTCCTTGGTTTCGGTTAACAACTTGTTAGTAAAATCACTCTTTGCTTTGTCTGAATCTCTTAGAAGGGCAAGCCAGAATTTACTTTCGTTTGCAGATTTGAGAGAATGGTTAAGGAAATTTGTAAATTCCTTTTTTGAACTGGCCGCCTGCGCTTCGACAATATTGGCACCAATACTGGTTGCGCTCCGCAATAACTGTTGGGCAATCATTCGCACAGAGAAATCATTCTTATTTAATTGATCTATGAATTTTATGACTTCCAAAGCATAAAGGTATGCCCTCTGTTTTATTTCAATTTTGACTTTTGAATTGTAATTTTGCACTTTTCTCTTTGAATTTTGAATTTATCAAGGGTCAACGGATTTAACGGATAAAACGGATGAAATAAACAGATATTATATTTTGCACTTTGCACTCTGTAATTTGCATTCTGCAATGATCAGTTACTTATAACTTTTTCCCAAAAGATTCTCTTAACTATTTGCCGTTTGGATCGACCTACGCTTCCACCGGTCCAGGGACGGTCACAATTCCTGCATATATTTATTCCCTGCGGTTTCTTTTCCCTCAATGCTTTTCTTAAGGACCTGGTTTTCTCGTTGTTCCAGATGCCCAGGGTGCCATTATCACCATCCATCTTACCTAATACGTATTCTGCTCCAAAATCCCGACAGCAGGGTAACACTTCGCCGCTCCATGTTATTACGAAAATCGACCAGGGATGAGTGCAAAGTCGGTATTTATTCTTATTTCGGGCACTATCGGAGATTTTTTGGTCAACATTCCCGGTCCATCCATGAACTTTGAGCTGTGAGAATCTATCCACCGGCAGGTTATCGAACATGCTTTTCAAATCAGATAGGGACTTTTCCCTTTCCTTCAAAGAAATTAAAGCAATGGTAGACATGTCGCGGATTTCGACCTTGGGATAATTCCCTCCCGATTTTCTCTTGGCATTCAGCAAATTCTTCAGATTATTATAGACTGTATCCCAGTTACCTCCGGTTCTATTGGTTTCATAAATCTCCCGGGAGGGTGAAAAATCGACGGTCAAAGAGAATTTTCCCGTACCTAACAAGCTTTTTATTCTTTCCTCAGAAAACAAGGAGCCGTTGGAGGAGAAACTGGGGATGAAACCATATTGATTGGACAAAGAGATGAACTTCTCCAGTTCCGGATGCATCAACGGTTCACCGCTTCCGGTGAGATAAATTTGGGCAACCGGTCTGTGTTTTGAGATATTTTTTAGAATGTTCTCGAAAAGGGATGTGTCCATCATCCCCTTCTTAAGACTGCGACTGCTTGGGTTGCTCTGGGGGCAATACTTACAACGATAATTGCAGATATTGGTAACCTCGATGGAATAGAAAAGAGGGGAGTATTTCAGGTTGGTCTTGCCCAGCCAGTATGAAAAAAAAGCCCGCCGGTATTTGGATATTAATTTCAGATTCATTGATATAACCATAAAAACACATCATGGTCATTCTGATCCCGCCTTTGGCGGGAGAAGAATCTTTGTAGGTCGGATATGCCTGCCAGCCATGGGTCGCAAGATCTATCCGACATGTTTCTAATTCCCCCTCTCTTAAAAAGAGAGGGGGACAGGGGGTGAGTTCTCTATTTTCGCTCTACAATGTGACACCACCTCAAAGGGTAGAGGGGGATTGCTTTAATAATTTTGATTTTTGAATTGCAATTTTGCTCAGACGAGCAAGCGTCCGCTTGCATTTTTCATTTTGAATTTTTCCGCCAAAGGCGGATCCGCCTATGGCGGAGAATTTTGAATTATTCTTCCGGTCTCATCTGGGGGAAGAAAATCACGTCCCGGATGGAGTGGGTATTGGTCAGAACCATCACCAGCCGGTCTACTCCGAAACCCAACCCGCCGGTGGGGGGCATGCCATATTCCAAAGCCCGGATAAAATCCTCATCCAAAACCTGTGCCTCATCGTCACCCCTTCGGGCAAGTTCTGCCTGCTGTTGGAATCTTTCCCTTTGATCTTGAGGATCATTCAGCTCCGAGAACGCATTTCCCATTTCGCAGCCGCCGATATAAAGCTCGAACCTTTCGGTGAGGCCGGGTTTATCGCGGTGATACTTGGCCAACGGAGACATCTCTACCGGGAAATCCGTAATAAAAGTCGGTTGGATCAAATGAGGTTGGACCTTGGTTTCGAATATGGCTTCGATTAGTTTTCCTTTGGGACGGTTCAGATTTTCCTTAACGTTTAACTCGGTGGCGATCTTTTTAGTCTCCTCCTCGTTTTTATCCGACAAATCCGCACCGGTATGCTCTTTGATGGATTCCAGTATCGGGATTCTTTTAAAAGGCGGGGTCAGATCGATTTGATTCCCGTCAAATTCAAACCGGTTTGTACCCAGCACCTGTGTGGCGGCATAGTTCAACAGATTCTCATAAAGCTCCATGATGTCATGGTAATCTGCATACGCCTGATACAGCTCCAGCATGGTGAATTCCGGATTATGATTCCGGTCCATCCCCTCGTTGCGGAAGCTTTTG
Source organism: uncultured candidate division Zixibacteria bacterium (assembly GCA_903908285.1). Lineage (GTDB taxonomy): Bacteria > Zixibacteria > MSB-5A5 > MSB-5A5 > SM1-73 > CAIVRH01. The sequence goes on along the minus strand of CAIVRH010000020.1, from coordinate 1,313 downwards.
GAGATCTCATAAACCTTGTCAAATCCCCCGACGATGAGTCTTTTCAGATACAGCTCATCCGCAATCCGCAAGTAAAGGTTGATATCCAGTGCGTTTTGATGGGTGGTAAACGGCCGGGCAAAGGCGCCGCCGTAAAGCGGTTGAAGAACCGGAGTCTCCACCTCTACGAAGCCGGAGTCGTCCAAAAATCTCCTAAGGGATTTTATCAGCTCGGTGCGAAAGATGAAAATTTTCTTCACATCCTCATTCACGATCAGATCGACATACCTTTGCCGGTATCGTAGTTCCTTATCCTGAAGCCCGTGCCATTTCTCCGGAAGGGGGAGCATGGATTTGGCAAGGAGGACGAAATCGGTCACCCTCACTGTAATCTCACCGGTTCTGGTTTTGAATACCTTTCCGCTTACTCCCAGGAAATCCCCGATATCGAACAGGTCAAAAAGCCCAAATTTATCCTGTCCCACCTCGTCGGATTTGACATAGATCTGAATTTTGCCCGAACCGTCTTGAAGATGGGCAAACAAGCTTTTGCCGTGGAGGCGGAGGGAAACGATTCTCCCTGCAGCTTTGACTTCGGTTTGTTCGCCTTCGATCTTTTCACCATTTTGAATGATCTCAGCCGAGGTATGCGTCCGTTTGAAGCTGTAGGGATACGGATTGATATTCTTCTCTTTCAGCTTCTTCAGCTTGTCTATTCTATGCTGCAGAATTTCGCTGGTTTCTTCCATGTGTTTCTCCATGTTCAATTGGCGCAATCTAAAGATTGCGGCTACAGTTTAATAACCGGAAGGATTTTGTAGCCGCAGACTTCAGTCTGCGAGGGGTTTTCATTCAAAACGTAATATAAGATTGCACCGGGGGGGTGTCAAGAAAAAGGTAGATGTGAATAGTGTAGGGGCGACCTTTATGGTCGCCCGTAATATTTGAACTTTGTCGATCTCTAAAAAACTGCAGTGGGGGAATCATTACTCTTATTATAATATAGTAAACATCTTGGCATGGTACCCATCTTCAGTCAATATGGATACAATAATGAGTCCTGACTCCACTGGCTTTCCCTCTGGACCCTTCCCATCCCAATATAACGTAATCAAACCTGCCGGAAACACCTGGTCATAAGTTTTAAAAGCGTAGCCGGTTCCGCTCATGATCACTACCTTTACCCTCATACTATGTACAGACCGGGGACATAGGTTACACATGTTCGGAGACATAGGTTACACTTTGAGGTATAATATCCAACTGTGAAAGGAGGATATTATGCCATGGAAAGAGGTAAACGTCATGTCTCTTAAAAAAGAATTTGTCTTTTT
>CAIVRH010000019.1 GCA_903908285.1 uncultured candidate division Zixibacteria bacterium | reverse complement strand
TAGAAGGGAGATTTGGCATGCTCAAACAACACTACCGGCAACATCGTGGTTTATCTAAATTGAGAAGAGAAGCTTATCTCGTATGGTATGTCTCAATTATTATCAACCACAAAAAACCAACACGTTTTTACCATTAACCCTCAAAACTGATAATTGACTAAGGAGAAGATGAAGAAGTCTTTGATTTTTCTTATTATCGGTTGCATAGTATTTTCAGTTTCAGCTTCGGCTCAACCCGGTTACCTGATCAAGATCGATCCGGCTAACCAAACAACTATCGACCAGACAGTTAAAACAGAAATTAAGGTGTATGCCAAAACCGCAGATTTTTGGGTGGTTGGTGCAAACCAAAAGGATTTGGATCTTTTGGCAAAAAAGGGGATAAGCTTTCAGGTATTGGATAAGGAGGCAGGTGTTGGTGAGTATTATTTTGTATGGGCTAAGCCTTTCGAGCGAATTGATCTTCGCCAGCCAGAGCTAACGCTCAAATCCACGATTTTATTCATAGATGCAGACATGGCTTTGGTGAAAGGGAATCCCAAAAAGATCGAGGAATTGGCTTCTTCGGGATTTAGCATAAGAAAGATAGAAAGAAAACCCCTGCCTTGGGAAACAAAAGAATATCTTCCTACATATATTAAATCTCTATCCCCCGGATATGACCCACTGATAGACACTTTGATCCATAGAGTCCAGCCAAGTAAACTTCTCACCTGGGTGGATGACCTGTCAGGAGAAGACACAGTCTTAATTGGCGGATTAGTGGATTCCATTAAGACCCGGTATTCCTATAGCGATGGGATTTTCAAGGCGGCTCACTTCCTCAAGGAAAAGTTCGAGGAAATGGGAGTGAATGCGGAATTCGATACCGTTCAGTTCGCACCGACCGAGTTTTTCGTAGACTTTGCTTGCAGCCCTGGCGGACAAAAGGCCTGGACGGTCAGCCTTTACGGTGGTATCGCAAAAACCACCAATGGCGGAGATTCTTGGGCTTTGGTCGAAGGAACCGGCGCCTTCGAGCTTAATGGTATCTGCCGGGTAGATGATGACACGCTGTGGTCGGTGGGCGAGTACGGTCTTATCATCAGATCAACCAATGGAGGAGACACTTGGGAGAACAGAAGTAAACCTGAATTCAGTGGATTGTTTTTCGGCACGGTTTATTTTGAGGATGCAAATCACGGATGGGTCGTAGGACAAAGAGCGATTCTGTTTACCACTGACGGTGGAGCGAATTGGACCCAGCAGGCGCAATTGAGCAGTATTATATACTACGGCATAGACTTTGCAGACCCGTATCATGGATGGGTTGTGGGACAAAACGGAACTATCTTACACACCACAAACCGCGGAGCAAACTGGGAGCCTCAGATTAGCGGAACATCTGATCAGCTCAGGGCCGTTGATTTCGTTGATACTCTGAATGGATGGGCAGTAGGAAGTGATGGATGGGCGATATACACCACCAATGGAGGGTTAAATTGGATTCAAAAAACCTTCCCTCATTCTACCGTTCTTACCCACGTAAGTTTTATCGATAGTCTGCATGGCTGGATGGTTGGGGACGACGGAACCATATTTTATACATCCGATTTGGGGGTAAACTGGATCACTCATTCCACGAATTCCATTTCCCTCCGCGGAATAAATTTTGCCGATACATTAACCGGTTGGGCCACCGGCTACTGCGGGATAATCAAGACCACCGACGGAGGAGAGAACTGGATTTCCCAATATCAGAATCTACTGCCGATGAAGATACCAAACGTCGTGGCCACGATCGAGGGTAGAATCAATCCCGGTAGACAGGTTCTCATGACGGGACATTATGATGACGTCTCCGGGGATTACTACCACTGGGCACCCGGTGCAGACGATAACGCCTCAGGTACAGCCTCACTCCTGATGGCTGCCTCGATCATGAAAAATTACGGTTGGACCAACACAGTAAAATTCATAGCGTTCGCTGCCGAAGAGCAAGGTCTTTTGGGTTCCGCTTCTTACGCTGAGGAAGCCTACTTGCGTGGGGACACCATCCTGGGGGTACAGAACTTCGACATGATAGCTTGGGAACACAATGGGGATAATATGATAGACGTTCATTCCGGCAATCCTCCGGAAAATCAAGCTTTGGCTGACATCCTCATCGGTACCATATCCGATTATGGATTGAACCTGGCTGCTCAAAAGATCACCAATGGTGCTTCTGATCGCTCGGACCAAGCTTCCTTCTGGAATTACAACTACCCGGCGATTCTGGGAATTGAGGATTCTCATGATTTAAATCCTTATTATCATGGCACCGGTGATCGGGTATCCGTATTTGACACTGCTTACTATGTGAATTTCACCAAGGCAACCGTAGCCAGCCTATCGATCTTGGCTTATCCTTTTATCGTAGGTGATGTGAATAAAGATAGGGTTACAGATATTGGGGATGTGGTCTATTTGATAAACTATCTTTTTAAGTATGGTCCTACACCCGATCCCTTACCAGCTGGAGATGTTACCTGTGACGGAGTTCTTGACGTTGGGGATATTGTTTATTTGATAAATTATTTATTTAAGGGAGGAACAGCTCCCAACTGCTAATAATCTTACCCCAAAATTCCCCTCTCTTTTTTTATGAGAGGGGGAAGCAGGGGGTTAGTTCAAACAAAACTATATTTAGTAAAACTTTCCCCTCTTATTCCCCTCTTCATTCATGGAGAATAACTAGCAGGTGGAAAGCTCCGGTTACAACTCCAAGGACACAAAATACAACGCCCCTTGTCGTTCGATCAAAAAGATTACCCTATCCTTGCTTCTCAGTTGATTTATCAACTTTTCGAAATCCTCCATATTCGGAGTGGGCTGGTCGCCTATCTGCCTGATTATATCCCCCACCCACAATCCAGCCCGGTATGCGATACCGCCGTTTTCCACGTTTGTGATCGCCAACCCCCGCCGATCGGAGATCCCCAGTTGCCGGGCAATGGATGGGGTTATTTCCGTTACTGACATTCCCAGCTTTCCTTGGGAAACTTTACTGGCATCAGCCGGAAGGGTTTCGGGCGATAATTGGACATGCATCTCCTTACCGTCCCGGAGAAATCCTATATCCAAATTCTGGTTGGCTCGGGCTAAATAGCTCAAATCCTCCCAGTCGCTTATATTCTTTATTTTCTGGTCATCCACTTTCATTATCACGTCTTTTCTTTTGAGTCCGGCCTTTTGCGCCGGGCTTTCCTCTTCCACATCCGATATGATAACCCCTTCAGCTTTTTTCAAGTCTAAACTCTGGGCCAGAGACTGATTAACTTCCTGAACTTTCAGTCCGATCCAGGTGGGAGTCACCCCGCCGTGCTTGATCAAATCCGAGAGTATCGCTTTGGCCCGGTTGATCGGTATGGCAAAACCAATCCCCTCGGAACCGCGACTGGTGGTAAAAATGAAGGTATTGATTCCTATTACTTCTCCGGATGCGTTCACCAGGGGACCGCCGGAGTTCCCCGGGTTTATGGCAGCATCGGTCTGGATCATCTTTCGGTAGATCTGCACCTGTCCTCTCTCCCTTTTGATGTCGCGATTCAGCGCGCTGATCACTCCCACGGTTACGGTGGGATTGGGATCGTCCAGCAGGTATCCAAAGGGATTGCCGATGGCGATAGCCCACTCGCCGATTATCAGATTGTCGGAATTGCCCAAAACCACAGAAGGGAGATTCTTTGCCTCTATTTTTACCACCGCCAAGTCCGAAGCCTCGTCCATCCCCACCACTTTTCCCTCAAATTCATCCCCGGTGGTAAGGGTGACTTTCAACTGGTCCGCTCCTGCCACCACATGGGCATTGGTGAGTATGTATCCTTCCGGATTTATGACAAATCCGGAGCCAATGCCATATACTTTCTCCTTATATTCTCGCGGCTTGAAAAAGTTACCCCAAAAATCGTCGGAAAACTGATCTCCAAACGGGGAAAAGAAGGGTTGTTCCCTCACCACTCTAACTTGTACCACGCTGATAGACACCACCGCCGGACCTTCTTTCTGCGCCGCCTGGACTATGGCATTTTGCCTGGAATCGGTAACCTCATCCTGGACGGAAGCGGTAGTTTGCAGCATAGCCGGAACGGGAGAAGACATGGATTTTTCTGACGAACCAATGAGTCCGGTGGAAAAGTGCGGGTGGAAAAATCCGAATACCGAAAGCAATATCAATATAACGGCGCCGGCTATCATCCCTAAAAATATCGAGAAAAAAATGACACCGGACTTCCCCTTGAGTAAAGCTCTCATATTCAAATCCTCTTCTTTCTTATATTAAGAGGTCGGGGAGGTTTGTATTATGTCAAAACCTCACCCGACCCCAATGGAATATAAAGCTTCAACTTTATTTTTTGATGTAAACCTAAAGTTTACACTCTCCTGGACCGCCGAACAAATCCATCTAACAGATCAGATTTATCTTGGTATTAGCTTTTACTTTTCCTCCCTCTCCTCTATATCTATGTATTTTTCAGGTTCTTCCTCAAATTTCTGCTTACAGCCTTTATCGCAAAAATAAAATGTTTGACCATTATACACCGTTTTAAAACGAGCACACTTCTCATCTACCTCCATCAGGCAAATCGGATCTAACACCATAATTGCCTCCTTCCTTCGGTTCCGCTCCCTTCGACTTCAACCGTTCGAATCAAACCGTTATTACGAACGCCTTGCCTCTTTAGTCCAATCGACGGGGCGAACCGTGTCTTTAAAAAGGTTTGTGGGTTCGAAAGCCACTGCTCGCATGACCCATTCTTTTCTATATTTAATATACAAAAATGGTGGAAAGAAGTTTCAATAGAAAATAATCTTTCATATTGATCTATAGGGGCATCTTCTCATACCCAATCCATTGGTTTCAGAGGTCTTGACGACCACATCGGATTTCTTGTTATCCCCCTTGCGGATTAGGCTTAGAAGTATGTGGGATCCAACCCCGGTTGTAGAAACCAGTTTCCTGAGCTGACATGAGTTTTCAATCGGCTTTCCATTGAAACTTATGATTCTGTCCCCCGATATCAATCCAGAGTTGAAAGCGGGGCTGCCCTCGGTAACTCCGGTTATCAAAACGCCTTCCGAAACTCCCCGTTTTTCACATTTGGTCGGTTCTGTTTCGCAGAATACCCCAATCCATGCCCGGTCAACCTTACCTTCTTTTTGAAGCAATGTTGATACCCGCAGACAGGTTTTGGCCGGGAGGATGAAAATAATCCCGTTATCCTCCTTGGGTCTTCCTTCGGTTAAACCTAAAAGCTCACCATTACGATTGAAAACCGGAGTGCCTCCATGGTAGGGAACTACCGGACCGTGCCAGATCATGAGGCTCTCATCGTAAGCATCTGCACCGCCAATCCAAGATTTAGTGACGGTTCCCAAGCTGATATCCAGACCCTTGGAATAGTCCGTATTTCCCAAAGCGATACCCAGGGTTCCGTTATCTATCCTCTCCAAAGGCATGACCCGAGTGGGTTTGAGTTTTTTATTCTCTATTTGTATCAAGCTGACGTTGGTTTCAAAATCACAAAACATCCCCACAATCTGGTTGTCGTTAATCACCCGTCCGTCCTGCAGCTTTAAAGTAATATTATCCGTATTATTGAGGACATTTTCTGTGGTGAGGATAAAGCCCCCGTCTAATATAACTCCCGAGCCGAATTTCACCTCTCCCGAGCTCTCATTTTTAGCCACGATACAGACTACCGAAGGCCCCGCCTCTTTCATCACCCGGGCTAAGTCCTCCTCTAGGCTTTGGAGTGAATCCTTGCCGCACCCCCCCAGAAAAATCATCATTCCGATAAGCCAGAGGAGAAATCCTGCTTTTTTATTCATTCCTATCATCTTCTGTAAAACTTTACCAAATCTCAACCGATTCCCTTCTCCTTAAATGAATCTACACTATCAATATTGCATCCTTTTACTCTTTGCATTTTTCTCTCTGCTATTTGCTTTTCAGCGTGTAGATGGTAACCCCCCCGTCATCTACTGCAGAAAGCAACCCTCCCTCATATACTACTAAATTGTTGTTAAAAGCCTCTGCTCTTTGGGGAGAGAGAACGCCCGAAAGCAGGCTTAGGGCCAGAAGGATAACCACCGCAGCGGAAAAAGCATAGGCGGGAATCGGGCCTAATAAAGGTGTGCGGATCAGGTTGATCCACTGTTCCGCTCCGGTCCACAGCCTTAGCCATAAGGGGATGGAAGGGATTTTTGTTTTTACGTCCACTTGATAATCTTTCCAGAAATCTTCAGATTCTTCAAAGTGGATGATCTCTTTTAACAACTGCATGGAGCTTTGATGGAGGTTAAATTCGCGGGAACAATCGGGGCAGGTCTGGAGATGCTCATCCAATCTTTCTTTTTGGGGCAGGTCCAGATCGGCATAACCACAAACCAAATTCAGCGCCTTTCTACACTTCATGTTTTATCCCCATCTTTTTTAAGATTTGCGGATGATGTCTTGACAGCTCACTCCTAAGTTTTGACCGGGCTCTATGTAAATACCATCTTACCGTAGCCTGTGGCATACCGGTTATCTGAGCCACCTCTTTTATATCCAATCCTTCCAGATCGCGGAGAACGAACACCGCTTTCTGTCTGGAATTCAAACTGGTCATCGAATCATCTATCGCCCATTTTATCAGACTCCGCTGATAAATCCTCTCTACGTCCTGTTTCTTCTCCTTTAGCTCCCCGAAAATGTTATCTAAAAGCTCATGCTTATGCTTTTTATGTTTTCGGATAAAATCTATGGAAGCGTTTATGGTTATGCGATAAAGCCAGGTGGACAGCTTCTTGGTGGTGTCAAAATTCACCAGATTCTGATAAGTTTTTACAAAAACAATCTGCGAGATGTCCTTGGCATCCTCATAATCACCCACCATCTTGTAGGCGATCGAAGCCACCTGGGTCTTATATTTATCTACGATATGCTGGAAAGAAGCTTGATCTCCTTTCTTCGCCTTTTCGATAATGTCCAGCAGGTCTTTGTCTTCGGCGGTTAATTCCGTCTCAAAAGAATCACCCGGTTCATTCTTGGAGTCGACATCTTCTTTTTTTTCTTTAACGAATTTCTGCTCCCCAGACTTGGCTGAGACCATATTTCTCTTCTCGCTTCCTGATACGATTAACGCGATGTAACCGTTTGTTTAAGCAACTCTATGCGCTCCTGCGGTTCTCGGTAAATATGCATTCCGGACTTGGCGTGGTACAACACCCGCATTCGAATTGTATGGTAGTGTGTTCTATATTAAACTGTTTTTTTAATCGCGAACGGATCTGGTCCAATATTTTTTGTGCAGAGTGGGTGCTCTGTTCCTTGATCACCACATGACAGGAAAGCGCTGCATCTTTCGAGGTAACGCTCCAGACGTGTAACTCGTGCAGGTCTTCCACTCCTTCGACCTTTCTTAAAACGGATTCTAAATCGTTTAGTTGCAGATTTCTGGGCACACCCTCCAGCAGGATGTCGGCGGATTCCCGTATGACGGAAAATGCTCCTCTTAATATGATTAACCCGATCAGCACGCTGATAATGGGATCGACTAGGTAAAGTCGGGTAAAGAGCATGATTATCCCGCCGATAATCACACCCACCGAAGCGAGCATATCTCCCAGCACATGCAGAAATGCGCTTTTAACGTTTAAGTTATGTTCCGCAACACCTTTGAGTCTGAAGAAAACCACCAGATTAACCAATAGTCCAATCACCGCTATGACAAACATCTCCAGGCTTTTTACCGGTACCGGTTGGCTGATCCGGTGATAGGCTTCGATAAATATCCAGATTGCCACCAAAAATAAAGTGGCTCCGTTTATGCTTGCGGCAATGACTTCCGCCCGGATATAACCATAGGTCTTCTTGTGATTGGCTGGACGGCTACTTAGGACCAACGCTCCCCAGCTGAGTCCCAAAGCCAAAATATCGGCGAAGATATGCCCGGCATCGGAAAGCAATGCCAAACTGTGAGTTAGTATCCCTCCCACTACTTCCAAGATGAAAATTGCCACAGTCAACATCACGACAAACTTCATCCTGCTTATCACATAATGATGAGAGTGACCGGAATCGCTCATAGGTTTACGCCTCTAAATCAAGAGGTGAAAATTGAACCACCCTTAGTATTTGCCTGCGTAATACAATTTAACCTTTTTTTTGAAAAACACAATATTTTTTGTCAATTCCCCCTAAGGGTTTAGTGTCGATAAGAAGTCCTCATAATCTTGACACCATTGAACTCAATTGGTTTAATATTTATACAACTAAGTTTTGCTTTTATTCTACTAAAAGAGGGGACTGGCAAGAATAATCAGACAGAAGGGAACGTTATTTTGAAGAATTACCACTCAACATATCGGTTGTTCATTATGCCATCTTAAGTCGCATTGACTTAGATAATGTGCTTTTCATACAAAGATGGTCGGTAGGGGCTACATAGTCTTTTCCCCTTTTTGGTCCAATCGCCACAAATGACAATCCTTAAGATGGATAAAGGAATAACATCTTAGTCAAGCTGAAGCCAAAGATCTACTTACCGTCGGAGATTGTAACTCCACCCATCTTTATTCGGCATGGTTCGTCAGCTTACCACAAGTACATCATTCGTTATTCGTCATCCATCATTTCTTTATTCCCAGTATCTCGAAGACAAACGCATACTCAAAAGCGATATCTTTGAGTTCATCATACCGACCGGTGGAACCGAAATGCCCCGATTCCATTTTGGTCTTGAGCAGAAGAAGATTCTTGTCGGTCTTATTTGCTCTTAATTTCGCAGTCCATTTAGCCGGCTCCCAATATGAAACCCGCGGATCGTTCAGGCCGACAGTGATCAACAGGCTGGGGTAATTCTTGGCTTCCACGTTATCGTAAGGGGAATATGACCTCATGTAATCATAGTAGGTTTTTTCGCTGGGATTGCCCCACTCTTCATATTCTATAACCGTTAGAGGTAAGGACGGGTCCAGCATGGTGTTGATCACATCCACAAAGGGAACTTTGGCGATAACCACCCTAAAAAGATCCGGCCGCATATTAGTAACCGCTCCGATCAACAATCCCCCGGCGCTTACGCCGTTGATCACCAATTTATCTTTGGAGGTATATTTCTCGGAAATCAGATGTTCCGCACAGGTGATGAAATCGGTAAAGGTATTCTTTTTGTAAAGAAGCTTGCCGTCATCATACCAGTATCTTCCCATCTCTCCCCCGCCCCTCACATGCGCTATGGTATAGACGAAACCCCGGTCCAACAAGCTGATGGTGTTAGAAGAAAAAACGGGTTCCGAGCTTAACCCATATGCACCATAGCCGTCAAGATAAAGAGGATTATCACCATCCTTCACCAACCCTTTTTTATAAACCAAGGATATGGGAATCATCACCCCATCCGAAGCTTTGGCAAAGATTCTCTCGGATTGATATAGTTTAGGATCGTACCCGCCCAACACCTCATCCCGTTTCTTCAAATCCCTGGTCCTGGTGTCCATATTGTAGTCGAACACCGATCGCGGGGTAATCAGTGAGGTATAATCAAACCGAAGTAGGCTGGTATTAAAATCCGGATTTCTTTCCGGCCAGAATGTATACACCGGATCGGGAAAATCTATATAATAATCCTCTTTATTGGTTAAATTCATAATCCGGATTTTCTTAAGCCCCCGCTCCCTTTCATAGACCACCAGGTGATTTTTAAAAACATCTATGCTGTCTATCTTCACCGAATCCCGGCCAGGGATGACTTCTTTCCAGTTGGCTTTGGAGGGGTCCTGAACCGGTGCTTCCATCAATCTAAAATTTTTCGCCTGATCATTCGTTACTATTAGAAATTTATCACCTTGATGGCTTACCGAATATTCCACCTCATGCTGCCGGGGTAGGATCACCTTGAAGCTGTCGGTGGGACTGTCCGCCTTCAGATAACGAACTTCGGATGTGGTCTCGCTCTCCAATTTGATTAACAGGTATTCTTTGCTTCTGGTTTTCTCCAGATCTGCTTCATAAGCTTGATCCGTCTCGTGATAGACTAAAACATCCTTTCTGGGATCACTGCCCAAGGTGTGCCGGTAAATCTTGTATGGCCTTTGAGCCTGGTCCACAATGACGTAGAATATGGTCCGGTTATCATTTGCCCACTCAACGGAATAGTAGGTAAATGGGATTTCATCAGGAAGCAGGCTGCCATTTTTCAGATCTTTTATATAAAGGGTATAGTCTTCCGACCCGTTGGTGTCAATCGAGAAGGCCAAGAGACTCTGATCCGGGCTGATTTTGAACACTCCGATCTCCAGGTAATCGTGCCCGGCTGCCAGAGCGTTCTCATCCAACAGAATCTCTTCTGGTGCATCCAAACTTCCTCTCTTGCGACAATGAATGGGATATTGTTTTTCCCTCCTCCAGGCGGGTATAGTAATAGTAATCACCCGTTTTTTCAGGGACGGACAGATCGTTTTCTTTTATTCGGCTGCGAAGCTCTTTATACAGCTGTTCCTGAAGTTTCTCCGTTGGTTTCATCACTGCTTCGGTGTATCGGTTTTCCGCTTGCAGATATTCCATCACATCCGGATTGGCTCGGTCTCTTAACCAAAAGTAATTATCGATGCGAACATCACCGAATAGGGTATCTGCTTTGGGAATTATCTTGGCCATCGGGGGTGTTAAAAGCGGTTCTTGTGCATCGGTCGAAGCACCTATGAATAAAATTCCAAGCAAAAATACTATCAGACATAAAGCATATGGCCTTCTGTTAGCATTCATACAAAACTCCTTTTCCGCTTTCTCAAATCGATCGATTACTCATGTAGCAAAATATCAGATTATGGTGGATGGGTATTGGACTTGGAAATTTAAAAAACGAACCGTACCAAATTGCATTGAGCCCCAGACTTTCCGTTTTCCTGGATGGACAATTAACTCTAGGCTGCTTTTAACTCGGACGTACAATATGGACAGCGGGTTGCTTTTATGGGGATAACGGATAAGCAAAAAGAACATTCTTTGGTGGTGGGCACCGCTGCCGGAGCTTCCTTTTGTCGTTTCAGTTTGTTGATACTGCGGATCAAGAGGAATATTGCAAAGGCAACTATGATGAAGCTGATAATAGTATTCACGAACGTACCGTAATTAAATGTAACCGCGCCTGATGCCTTTGCTTCGGCCAAAGAGGAATAGGGACCGGATTTTATTCCTTCTCTTAGAACGATGAAAAGGTTGGAGAAATCCACATTGCCCAGAAGCAGACCAATCGGCGGCATGATTATGTCGGATACCAGCGAGGTGACGATGGTGCCGAAAGCCGCACCGATTATGATTCCGACTGCCATATCGATGACGTTCCCCCGCATGGCGAACTCTTTGAACTCTTTCAACATCTTACACCTCCTTTGTGATAGGATGTTTCATTCCGTTCGTCACCAACTCCAATATTAACGAATTTATTTCAGAAGCACCATCTTTTTTACCTGGGAAAATTCACCCGCTTCCATCCGGTAGAAATAAATACCGCTGGAAACCACCTCTCCCCTTCCGTTTTTCCCGTCCCAGGTCACCTTCTTATTGCCGGAAGATTCCCTTTCGTTAACTAAAACCCTCAGTTTCTGCCCCAGTAGATTGTAGACAGTTATCTTAACCTGGCTCTCTTGGGGCAGGAAGTATTCCATTACCGTTTCGGAGTTGAAGGGATTGGGGTAATTCTGTTTTAAGGAAAATGCCGAAGGAATGTTGCTCTCTCCCTCCTCTTCCACGGCGCTGGGATACATCCCCAGATCACTCAATGCCTGATGCAATAGGGAACACGCCTGGGTCTCCTGGATAAAGTAGAGCGGAAAGTCAAAATATACGACTCGATAATCGCTGCCCAAGTAGCGGAAAGCAACCGGTTTCCCCTCGGAGCCGGAAGTGTCAAAAGCTGAATGAAATTCGTAAATGACCTCCCCTGTCATCAAACTGTCGATATATCCCACCCCGGGTACTCTTTCCGAAAGATCCAATCCACCGGAACACTGGACGACTCTTGAACTGTCGACTTTTAAGTCCGGATAACCTGATTTCTGGCTGAATGCACCGATGAACTCTTCCGTCCGATAAAAAGTTTGGGACCAGAGCGGCACATAAGCCGATTTCACTTTGAGATAGTCATAAGGAATATCACCGGGGAAAAACTGCCTGATAGCAGAACTCCCGTCATTTCCTTCCGACAGATTCCTCCTCCCCTCAATGATCACTCTTCCCCCGTTCTTCAGATATTCTTTCAAAACCAGGAATGTGGAGTCTTCCGACGCTCCCAGCGAGCGATGGCCCCGGTTATCTTCCGAATGAACTATTACCGGAGAATAGTGAAGGAGCTCATCAATGTGAAGCTGGTTCTGGGGATAGCAGGTGGGGCAACTATGGTTAACCTGGCTATAGGTGTAACCCTCCAACGCTCTGGTATAAAAGGCATTGATGCTGTCTCCATTAACCATATTATTCACCAGAATGCTGTCATAGGTTTCATCCACCAGCAAAATTCCCTGATCTAAGGTGAAACGATATGTGGCAACCGAAACAGCTTCATTTCCCATGCTCTCGAAATCACCGGAATTAACTGCCGTTACCGTCAGGTAATAGGTGGTATTCTCCTGCAAATCGCGTATCGTGTCGGCTGAAGCGGTGACCTGATGCATGCTATCATATTGTCCCTCGGTGGTGCCATAATATACCCGGTAAAAATCCACATTCTCTGCCGGGGAGTTTGGCAGCCATTCCAAATAGATGGTATGTCCATCTCCGGCACTTTTGGCATTTAATTGCTCCACCGAAGAAGGTGAATTGCCTGCTATCACCAAAGTTCCCAGGCACATCTTTACTACATCCTTCATATAGGGAAAGTTTAGGCTATCAACTATATCATAGTTGGTATGCCAGCCGGACGTATTGAAATCGCCCTCTAAAGCACATACCGCATTATATCCCCATTGGTAAAAAGGATAATTGTCGCTGCTGGACTCCTGGCCTCCATAAACCGGACGCAAAGATGTATAGGTGTTCGCCGTGCTGGACATCACATTGACAAAATCCATGGCGCTGGCGTCAGCATAAACCATTACATCCGGGTCGGCATCGACGCTGTGCCCTATCATGTCCGAGTTGATCATCAATTCCACATCAATCCCCAGATTATGCAGATACATGGCGCAATAATTGCTGCCCCATAGTCCCTCCTCCTCCTGATCGAAAGGGACAAACATTACGGTAACCGGCAGAGGATGCTGAGCAATTATTCTCGCCATCTCCAAAGTAGCCGCTGTTCCGGAACCGTCATCATCCGCTCCCGGAGCCCAGGTTTTGGGATTGGTTCCGCCTCCGTATACTATCGAGTCATAATGCCCGCCCACCACTATTACCCTATCCGGCTGAACCGTACCGGGAACCGTCGCTACCACATTCCATGCCGCCGTATCAACTTTATAGTATTGAAGCCACACGCTGTCTATGCCAAAACTGACAAATTTGTTATATAGCCAATCTCGCGCTTTGATTAACGAATCGGAATAGGCATAGCGGGTTTTGAAATTCTGTAATCTCAGATCCCAGACATAAAGAGAATCCTGAGAAATCAGATTCAAAAAACTATCTATACCGGCTGAATATGGGTAAACCTGCTGGATTAGACCGCCCGGGGATCTGTATTCCAATGGCAGGGACTGGTGACGAATCGGTATCACGGAATATCGCATGGTTCGCAATACCGCAGCTTGTTCGGGTGTGGTTTTTAGCACCTGCCCGTTAAGATCACTTAACAGGATATTACCGTAGGACTCTAAATTGGTTTTTAAAATCCCTTCAGGCGAAGAGACCAAAAAGTACTCTTCAGTCCAGGGATTTTCGTCTAAGATTTCATATTTCAAGCCCCCTTTATCCAGCTCCTTCAGCTTGGTTTTTTCAAGCTCCGCCAAAACGAAATTTTCAAATTTGTGATATACGATCACCCCGGTGGCGTTGGCCTGAGTGTAATCGCTGGCTTTCTCCAAATTGAGTTTAATCAGCACCGGTTCCGCTAAGGCTTGAGTAAAGCCGGCAGCCATGGCTATGGTTAGCATAAACAGGATACGAACCATTCTTCGATTTTCCACGATCACTTCTCCTTAATGGTAATGTTATCTATGGGCAGCTTTGAATAATCTTTTTTACGGCAAATACAAAATTAGGTTTTGGATTTTACAAGACATTCACTTCATATTTTTGATACGTATTCCCTCTTCTTTTGAGGGATTTTTTAAGGGTGGGATGGGTGTATTTGTCGGTTGAGCTTTTTTACCCTTTCCCGTTTTTCCTTCTCCTCGGGATTGACAAAACAGCCGGTTTTGAGGTTTAAGTCTCCCGGAAAGTCAGAACCGTTTTCCCCATTTTTTTATCCGTCTCGGTCGAAAAGAAAAAGTAGTATAAAACGCTGGAAACGATATACAGTCCGATGGCGATCAGAAGCGGAATGGTAAAGGAATACAGCTTAATCAATCTTCCTCCTAAATTGGCGCTGACTGCCCAGGAAAGGCTCCAGGAGAGCATTAATAAAGCATTGGTTAAAGTCTGTTCCTCCTCCTTAACCTTTACCATGGCAAAATTGGTGAATAGCGGCTGGCTCATGTTCATCAGAGCGCCCCGAAAAAGAAAGGAGCACACTGCCAGAGGCAAGCGATAGGTGAATGCCAAGACCAGCATGAAAGGGATGGATGAGAGCTGGGTACCCACGACAGTCTTGATCATGCCGAATTTCTTGGACAGAAGCGGACCCAACAAAATCCCCCCCAGCATGAAAACCTGTAGTAGCGAAAAAAGTAGTCCGATGGTGCTGGCGGGAAGATCGAATCGCTCCAAAAAATACAGATTAAGGAAGGGAATCACCAATCCCGCCCCCATCCCCAGGATGAAGAAGGGCAGACAGATCCTGAAAAGTAAAAGGCCTCTTTCAGCCAAAAGTTTTTTGTTCCATTGCTTTTTTAGATCAAATCGTTTTTTTGATTTTGTCTCCGTTGCCATCAGCAAAAACGGGATTAAAGATAATAGACTTAAGCCGGCCGAAACGAAAAGAGCGCCCCGAAAAGCCGTGATTTTGGACAGGGCTAAATGGGAAAACAGACCGGGCAGGTATCCGCCTCCTATGCTTCCCGCTATTGATGCTACCAGGTATGTGCCAAAGTGCAAACTGAAAAGATAGGTTCTCTCCTTGGGGGTGCTGTTTTGCATCAGAAAAGGAGCGGAAGCCACCCGGGCAACACTGCTGGCCATGCCCAAAATCAGACTGGCTAAAAGAAGCCAGGATCTTTCCGTCAAACCGGCTTGCATTATAGAAAAGATGCCCGCCAGAAGAACAGATATGATCAGCACTTTTTTTACCTGGAATTTGGGTATGATCAAAGCGGCAGGAAGAGAGATCAATGCCGTTCCCCAGGCTCCTAACGACAGAATTTCACCGATCAAATCCTCCGTGAATCCTAACTCTTTAAAATAAAGATTCAGTAACAAACTAAAGATCGATAGGTTCAAGCCCACAAAGAAAATACCCACCAGAAACAGCCGGGCGTTCCGGGAGAACAGCTTCAGGTGCCCCCCATAGTCGATAATCATGTCAAAGATTTTTCTTATCAAAGCAATTCCACTAGGAAATAATAAGTTAACTATTCATTTACGCTTGTTTCTTTATTCCTAATTGAATCCCCCTCTTTCCCCATGGGTTTAGGTCCAAATCCGTATCATCCGACCCTGGTCAGATAATCTTTTTGGAAAATTCATGGAACCTTCCAGAAACGCGTGCGTTTAATAAAATAGAGGAGGAGCTGGAGCAGCAAAAATATCATCGACGGCGGATAACTACGGTGAAAGCAAAGACGCATGATTTTCCTGCAGGCAAGGTAAAAAGCGGAGAGGAAGATACCTCTCCGCTTTATTTTTATTATTACGTTTGACCGGGAATCAGCCGGTTCTGGAAAAATTGATTTTCCGGGTAAACCGGCGTACTTTTTCGTCGAATTTCGTTTTGAGTTCGATTCTTCCGTTCAAGTTCTTTTGCTGCTTCAACCTCCCAAGCCAAAGACACCCGGCCTGTAGTGCAAAAGGATTATATGTTTCCGGATTGACAAAAGAAGGAAAGTAGTTATCTTATATTTAAGAGGAATAACTTATATCATACTTTTTTTAAGTAACCAATCAAACTTCGGAGAGAAGGAAATAACAAAATATCAGAGGAGATCTCTGATCTGGCAAAAATTGATTTCTTTACAGCGGAACAAGCTCTGATGATTCATCCGGGTTGTTTCTATGATGGTATCGGATTAGAAAATGACGCCTGGAAAAGATCACCATATCCTGATTATGAATTTATTAGGTTAACTCCCGATAAGTAAAAAGCATGTATCTAAAATAACCCTAATGCAGGAGAGGATTATGAACAAGCGAAAGATTCGGTGCGGTGTTTACGCTTTGATTGCGTTCATCCTATTTAGCTTTACCCGGGCATTGGCCGAACCTGTGCTGATAAAGCTTACCCTAAAGAATTCCGCCGATTGGGCAAATGCTGTTGCCTTAGGAGTGACTGCCTATCACCGGGGGGATGATTTTGTTTTGGCCGAATATGATAGAAATGAATTTAAAAAGCTGGATCAAGCTGGTCTGGAGTACCGGTTGATTGATGATTTCCCCTGGTCGGAGGATTACTTTTTAGTATCTTCCCGGAGAGATTTTTCCAAGGTTAATATGGAATCCTACGGGAGGGTTCTCTTATCCGGTCCAAGTTGGCATTTGATTAAGTCCTCTAAAGAAAAAGCCTCCGATCTGCGAAGCTTAGGTTTAAGCGTCATGCCTATCCACCACCGCCCCATACCTTTGAACTATAAACCGATCGCCACCCTGCCCCGATCGGTTTCGAAATATTCTACCGGCATAGACAGCTTGTTAAACTTAGTTTCTTCGGACTCTCTTTATATGTGGGATTTGAGATTACAAAATTTCAAGACCCGGTATTCCTATATCGATTCAATATATAAAGCCCGGGATTGGTTATACGATAAATTCGCCGGTTTCGGTATCGACAGCTTGTGGCTTTTTTATTACGACTGGGACTCTCCCCAGTGGAACGTGGTGGCTACAGTTCCGGGTACGGTACAGCCCGACAGAGTGATTGTGGTGGGAGGACATTACGACTCGGTGGTATATGGAAGCGGAACCGATCCCTATACCTGGGCGCCGGGAGCAGATGACAATGGTTCGGGGACTGTGGCCACTATGGAAATGGCCAGGATAGTGGCCCAGCACCCTCTGCCGGTTACCGTAATGTTTGTCCCATTCGCCCAGGAGGAACAGGGGCTTATCGGTAGTTACTATTTTGCCTATTACCTCAATTCTCTTGGTACAGATTTACCGCTGATGATCAACACCGATATGATCGGGCACAGCGTCGATGCCGATACCGATGTGGTGATCTATGGGGACATCAGTGCAGAAAGCTACGTCAACATTATGATGGACCAGGCAAATACCTATACTTATTTACGTCCTCACTATGAAGGCCAAAGCTCCGGCAGTGATCATTATTCCTTCTATGAACTCGGATACGATGCGATATATGCCGAGGAAGGCGAATTCCACATGGCGGGATGGCACACCAATTATGACTTAGTCGACAGTCTGGACTTCGACTATATGAAAGAGGTGGTTAAGATGTGTTTAGCCACCTTGATCCAGGTGGCTAATTCCCCCTCGCGGGTGGAGAATTTAGTGGCTCAAAATGGCAGAGATGGACACACCGCCTTTGTAAGTTGGGCGGCTAATTCCCCCGGGGAAAATGTGGATCATTATAATGTCTATTATGGAGCCACCAGCGGAAATTACGATAGCGTTCATCAAACCGGTGCTACCGCCGATACCCTCCGTAACTTAACCGAGAACAGCATCTATTATATAACCGTATCCGCAGTTAATACAGGCGGGTTTGAGGGTCCGGCCGCCGGAGAAGTCTCATTAGAGGTATTTCCCGTAACCTTGGATCAGGGGATATTGGTGCTGGATGAGACTTATGACCAAACCCTTTCTTACAATTTTGTGAACGGAGACAGCATAAATGCTTTTTATGCCAGAGCCTTACAAGACTATACTTATACTTATTCAAACCATAGTTGCCCCAATTGTTACCCGCAGAATCAGATACATCTAAGGGATTTAGGTCTTTATTCCGCCGTAGTACTTCACTCGGAGGATAATCGAGGTTTACGCTCGCTGGGCGCGGATAATGATTCCAGTTATATCGTCTTAAAGGAATACTTAAACTACGGGGGGAAGGTGATAATTGAAGGGAGAAGGAATCTCTCCAAAGGGAACGATGGCGAAGAAGCTATGAGGATGTTTTCACCCGGTGACATACCTTATGACTATCTAAAGGTCAGATCGGCTTATATTCCGCCCTGGTCTCAATCTTTTTATCGATCGGAGGAGTTCATTGGGGCATTTGGCCAGATTTCCGATTATCCCGATCTTCAGGTCGATAGTTTAAGGGTAGATCAATGCTCCGGGGGGATTACTCCTTCTTTAGCGGGCAAAGTGCCGGGGGTGGGGTATATTGACAGCTTGAGAGCAGGTGAGGTTATTTATAAATTCCATTCGGCGAATGTTTCTTCAGGTTTGGAGGGGAAACCGGTCGCTTACCGCTATTTGGGGGATGATTACAAATTTATTTATTTCGATTTTCCCCTTTATTTCATCCAGGAGCCCCAGGCAACTGAGATTTTGCACCAGGCTTTAAGTGACCTGGGAATCCTATCATATAAATGCGGAGACTGTAACCGGGATGCGATAGTCGACGTGGGTGATGTGGTTTATCTCATAAATTACCTTTTCAAAAATGGACCCTCTCCTCAGCCCTTGCAGGCGGGTGATGTTAACCTGGATACGGTAGTGGATGTCGGGGATGTGGTTTATCTTATCAATTACCTGTTCAAAGCTGGGCAACCGCCTTGCAGATAACGATTTACTGGACAGGAAAAGTTATTTAGAAGAACCATAAAACGGAGAGGGATTAACCTCCAAGCATTGCTTTTTAAACTTTAACCTATGGTCAACCCGGATACTATATCAGTTATTTCCAGGGTATCGGATGATGTTTCCTCACCCAAGAAAGTTCAACTTAAGTATCCATGGTATATGACCGATAAAAGAAATATGAAATAATCTTCACCAATTACAAAAATGGTGCGTACAAGTGGTGAAGCATTGAGGGGAAAGTTAAGATAGGTTTTTGTTAGCTCAGGAATATGAAGCCACGAAAGCTTATTTTTCAAGACTTTCGTGGTTTTTTTTATACAGAAGAAAGGAGGTGATTGGATGACGCAAGGTACGGTAAAATGGTTCAATGAGTCCAAAGGGTATGGATTTATTACTCCGGATGACGGAGGACAAGACCTGTTCGTGCACTTCTCTGAAATACAGAGCGAAGGGTTCAAAACTCTTCGGGAGGGTGATGCGGTTAGCTTCGAAAAAGGACAGGGACAAAAAGGACCTCAGGCAACTAATGTCCAAAAGATATAGTTTAGAGTAGAAGATTCTAAAAAATATCATTGGTAGTTCCGGGGGCTCCCTTGGCTCCGGGACTGAAAGTGTGGCGGGAATAAAATCCCGCCACTTTTTTTGGGTTAAACCTGCGGCTCATTTCACTTTGAATACTCAACGGAAACCCGAACGCAATACCAATACTTTGGCTATCGGCCCGATCTGGTCCAGCCAACTCACCACCCGTGGCTCCGGGGGAAGATAACCTGCTTGAAATTCAAAAGGAGTACATATCATTAGATGAAAAATTCTGAATAGTCTGGTGTTATCCTGCGGCCATACCAAAAAGATTTAAAATTCTCAAATCCTTAAAATCCTAATTTCGAATTCTCGTTAGCTTTCTTGAAATCTCTTTCTAAAATCTTTCATATAACCGATTCAATTCCCGGTTGGCATTCTCCCAGGTATATCTCTCTTGTACCAGTGCGTGCGCTTTCTCCGTCAGATTATTTCTTAGCTGATCATTCTCCAGTATAGCAATAACTTTATCAGCAAACATATCCGGAGTGTCTGCAATTAAGATATGTTTTCCATCCTCCACTTCCAAACCCTCACAGCCCAGCGGGGTGGAAACCACCGGCAGTTTCATCGCCATCGCTTCCAGGATTTTGAATCGGACGCCGGAAGCGATCCGGTGGGGAACAATGGTTAAAGCCGAGGCTGCCATGAACGGCCTAACATCTTCCACCTCACCTAAAAATATCACATCCGGAAAGTTCCGGATATTCTTGGTTTCCTTCTTGGGGCAATTACCCAGAATCGAAAGTCTGGCGCGGGGACGAATCCTCTTGATTTTGGGCCAGGTTTCTTTTAAAAAGTAAAGGATGTTTTCCATAGCAGGTGGGAAATATAAATTACCGATATATAGTATCTCATCCGAATTCCGGGCTGAAAAGAAAGCCCCAAAATATCCCAGGTCCACCCCGACTGGCACCACTTCAGCGTTGATCTCTGGCGAGATTTTCCTTAAAGCGTCTTTATCCACAAGAGAAAGGGTGACGACCAAATCGGAATCTAAGCACAATCTCCTCTCGTAACGAAGCAGTTTTCTCCATTGGAAATAGGCATAAGCTCTCTTTAGAGGATCGGAGGCATATTTGTAATACCGCTCCATCACTCTGCTTTCCACGTTATGTTGTCTTAGGATCACCGGGACATTCCCGGTGAATTTGGCGAATTGTGCCAGATGCAGAGTCTCTATCTGTACCAAATCGCATTTATTCTTCGAAACCATCTCCTTCAGCTTCCTTTCCATCTCCGGCAGGTACCATCTGGATATGGTATATGGCAAGGGGCAAAATAGGTTTTTGATCAATCCTTTTTTGGAATAACTCATATCCTTTCCCCATATACCCGGACCCGGTGTTGAAACCGTTTCTATACCCGCACAATAGTCTTTTAAATATGGGAAATATTCCGACTGGTTCCCCTGAATGAAGGATAAAAGAAAAACCTGATGCTGTTTAGCCAACCGAATAATGGTATTAAAAATCAGAATTTTGTTGCCGTTATCTAAGGGATAGGGAAAGGTGGGGGTTAGAAAAAGAATCCGCATAAAAGGTAGAGAAGTTTCCCGCCGGATTTTAACAAAAGAGGAAACTTAAATGTATCTGTCCTCGGAAATGTTTCTATTTACTCTTCAATCCATTCAGTATTGGCTTCAGTATGGTATCCCTATACCATTTCTCCATGAACGGATTTCCATCTTTTTGAATCCTATCGAAATCATCCGTCGTGTAGTCGAAACCGGGAGTATACGGCACCCAGCGGTTTGAATTCACCACCCTCGTTCCCACCATGAAATTGAAATATACCGTATCGGGTTTTCCATCCGCTCCTAAATCTATGATATAGATAAATTCAAGAGGGGAATTCGATGAGACTACTTCACTAATCAGCACGTTAGGAGCTTGGATGCGACCGTTGATAGTCTTCTCCGGCGTATATTCCAAAGTGAAATCCGTACTATCTGCTCTGACTTTATATACTTTCAGAGTAACGGGTTCATACGCCATTTTATCCCCGGAAGAAATAGCAATAGAATCGATCCTTTCTTCGCTGGGGGGAAGTTTGATTATCGCTTCCAAAACCTGCTTGGCAGGTGCATTTTCCATATCTATCTTTAACTTTTCATAAGACCGTGAGCAGCTGCAGACGGTGAGAAATATGATTGCTGCCAAAATGCATAATCCGGTGATTGGATTAGCTTCCAACCCCCATTTCCCCAATTCAATATGCCGTTTTCCTGTCATTACTATCCCTATTCATTTTTTGTGTTTTACCTCATCCAAGCATGGCGGGTACAAGGATTCTATGGTTCTGTACAACAAGATTTACGGGCGGGAAATGAGAAAATTGAGCACATTAACTCTTATCGCAAAAACCAATCTTTAATGAAAAGTACTCCCCAAGACAGGTTTTGAATATGTCATTTGCTTTCTGTGGCTTCATGACCGAATATCTCATCAAAAAATATCTGCATCGCCCTCCAGGAGCGCTTATCGGCCTTTTCATTATAAGCCACACCAGTGGAGGGATCGTTGCCCGAATCTATATTTGTGAAAGCGTGTACTGCTCCGGAGTATAGCACCAATTGCCAGTCCATATCTGTTTGTTTCATCGCCTCCCAAAATGCATCGACGTCTTTCTGTGGAACAAAAGGATCATCAGCACCGTGAAGCACCAGCACCTTGGTCTTGATGTTTTTTGCATCTTCCGGATGCGGGGTATCCAAATTTCCGTGAAAACTGACCACACCTGCTATATCAGCGCCACTCCGGGCCAGCTCTAGGACTGTACCTCCCCCAAAACAATAACCGATAGCAGCTATCCGCTTGACATCCACGTATGGTTGTTTCATCAGTACATCCAAACCTGCATTGACTCGTGCCCGCATAAGCTGGCGATCCTGGCGGTAAATGGCAGCCTGGGCTGCTGCTTCATCCGTATTTTTCGGTCTTATCCCCTTTCCATACATATCGACGGCAAAAACAACATAACCGAGTCCAGCCAATTGATCGGCGCGTCTCTTAGCATAAGAACCCAGTCCCATCCAATCGTGTACCACCAGTATTCCGGGACGGTTTTCTTTGATCGTATCTTCATGAACTAAATAACCCTCCAATACCACATCACCATGTTTATACTCAACTACTTCTTTATGTAGTGCAGCGAATGCTTCAAAGGGCAACACCCCCAGGACAGCAATTACAAAAATAAAGAATACTATCTTCATTTTCCCCTTCTTCATTTAAATTTCTTCAATGATTGTTTAGTAGACAGATTCTTTGGCTGGATTACAAACTATACATAACTCACTTGGCACTGTAAGATTGACTTCTTCTCTACATTACCGAGTTTATGGGTGTCCCGCAAACTTTTCTTTAAGGTTTACCAGATGGTCATTGATCATCAGTTCATTAATGTGATATCGTTTATGCAACTCCTCCATCGCTTTCATATTGCCAACATTGGCTTGTCCACGCAGAAGCTTAAGTCTTTCCTGGTAAGGGCTTGGCTTCTTTATCACTGATTTCTCCTTTCCTGTAGCTTTTTAGGTGGATTTGAAAAAGGGTAAGATCAATTTAGGTGAAGAATTCCCCTCCCTAAGTAGCTATACCTGCGCTAACTCAAACTTGCCCCATCTTTTTTGCCCGATTGGCATTTATAATATAGCGGGTAAATCTAAGCTTGTCAACTTAAAAAATGGAATAACTTCAAATATTTCTCTTTTGCTATGGTGTGATCCCGGAGGAAGTTTTAGGATGGGCAGCTGATATAAATTAGAATAATGGCATTATCATTTATTCGCTATGGATATGTTCCAGACAGATTATAGATGTTCACGGCACATTGTGGTAACGGAAGGAATGTCCGTTACCACCCAGGCATATATTTATAAAACCCGCGGAGAAATAGCATCCGGGGGCAATCTTTTCCCTATCCAGTTGAAACCCCAAGCCGACAAGACGCCTAAAGAGGCAACAATCCCCCAGAGTATCACCGGCTGGCGGCCTAAAAGATCGATAAGAATCCCTCCTATCAATGGTCCGATAGACCAGCCCAGGGAAAAGAAAAGCCCGTATCCCCCCATATACAGCCCGTGATGCTTTTCTTTGGAGAGATTGGCTACAATGGCCATGGAGGCGGGTAAGACGGTAATCTCGGAAAACGAGATAACGAGAAAGCATAAGAAAAGCCACAAAAAAGAGGTGGCAAAACCGACCAGAAAATAACCCAGGGCATAACCCAAACTGCCGATGCAAATGATCCGGATCAAGTTCCGGCTCTGGGTAAACTTGGCCACCGGAAGTTGAAAAAGAATGACGATCAGGCCGTTGGTGGCATAGAGAAAACCTAACTTCGACTCGGATATCCCCACGTAATCCACGGAGAATACAGATATGGTCGCAACCAGCTGCCCGATCACCAAAAAAAGCAGAAGGCCAACGGCACAATACTGAAGAAAAAGATGATCCGATTTCAGCTTCTTTATGTCTTTGAAAGTGAATTTTCCCTCTGAGGAATCGACCTTAACCGTCTCGGATAAAAAGAACAAGACCAAAATCGAGGAGATGAAAGTAGCGAGGGAAGCAAAAAAGAAAAGGGTTGGATACGAAGCCGAGGCCAAAAATCCCCCGATCATGGGACCCACCGCCCAGCCTACATTCCCCCCGATCCGCAGGATGCTGTATGCCTCCACCCTCTTCCCCTTCGGGGCGATGTCGGCTGCCATGGCATTAGCCACCGGCTGATAGAAACTGCCGGCGATCCAGTTGCAGATTAAAAGGAGCGCCCAAAGAAGAAAACTCCCCCCCTTCCACGCCAGGATCCCCATCAGGATAAAGATGAAACTCCTTACCAGTTGAGCCGAACCCATGATCTTGACCCGGCCGATTTTATCCGAAAGATCACCACCCCAAAGACCGAACAAAGACTGCGCCACCGCCCCAGCCCCGAACAAAAGACCGACCTGCGACATGGGGATATTCATCCGGTTGTGGAAGTAGATGCTCAAGTAAGGGATGACCATGGCAAAACCCATGGCGGAGATCATCCACCCGAAAAAAAGAATCCACATCCGGGAATCGTAGCTTTTGATCAAACTGGTTAATCTGGAGAATTTGAATGATTGCATCTCACTCCGCCTCTAACCTAAATCGTATCACCAGCTAAGTCTGACCAAAATAAATCAGGCACAACCATCCCGCAAGACAAATATGTTACCAGAGATGAAA
Source organism: uncultured candidate division Zixibacteria bacterium (assembly GCA_903908285.1). GTDB lineage: Bacteria > Zixibacteria > MSB-5A5 > MSB-5A5 > SM1-73 > CAIVRH01. Next base: position 50,327 of record CAIVRH010000019.1, on the reverse strand, counting down.
TCCGGTCACCGAATTGCCAGTTCAATTGAACTTCCAAAACCCAAGAAGCATCCGGCATTGTCTGGCAAAGTAAGTTGTGGATGCCGAGCCACCCCCTGCAGGCAGCTCATTTTGAATTCTGAGAAATTTAAGGTACGATTTTCAAATGCCGATAAATTCAAAAACAGTGAATACTTCAACATCTCAACAGGAAGGTAACATGTCAATATTCTTGGAAGTAATCGAGTGGATGGATCCGAACGAAAACGAGATGATTCACCGGATTCCCGAAGAAGGCTCAGCCGATATCAAACTGGGCGCCCAGTGCATTGTCCGGGACAGTCAATCCGCCGTCTTCTTCAACAACGGCAAAGCCTGCGACGTTTTAGGAACCGGAAGACACACCCTCACCACCCTGAATCTACCCATCCTGACCAAGATCCTTTCTCTGCCCTGGGGATTCAAATCGCCTTTCCGGGCTGAAGTTTATTTCGTAAACCACAAAGTCTTTACCAACTTGAGGTGGGGCACCAAAGACCCGGTGGTTTTCCGGGATAGCGAATTGGGAGTGATCCGGCTGCGCGCCTTTGGAGCTTACACTTTTAAGATCTCCGAACCTCTCCTCTTTCTTAATACCATGGTAGGCAGGCAAAATATCTATACCACCGAGCAAATCGAGGATTACTTAAGAGAAGTGATCCTCTCCCGGGTCAACGACCTTTTCGGAGAAAAGCTTGACACCATTTTTGAGCTGCCCAAAAGATACCAACAGCTGGCAAAAGAAGCCAGGACCAAACTGGCGAACGAGTTCGACCGGTACGGCATGGAACTAATCGATTTCTACATCTCCTCCATCACTCCTCCGGATGAGGTGCAGAAGATGATCGACGAGAAATCGGGAATGAAAGCGGTGGGTGATTTGGATAAATTCTTAAAATTCGAGATGGCTAAAGCGCTGGGACAATCCGGATCGGGAAGCCCCGCTCAAACCGGAGTGGGCATGGGCGCCGGAATGGGAGTCGGAATAATGGTTCCCAGCCTCCTCTCCAAAGCCCTGTCGCCTGAACAGAGGGATTTGAAGGATGACCCTCTCCCCACCGTCACATGCCCCAAGTGCGGGGCGGACACCCCGGAGCAATCCCGGTTCTGCTACAAGTGCGGGCACCAGATTGTGGTGATCAACCGCTGTCCCCAATGCGGAAAAGACCTTCCGGCCGAAGCCAATTTCTGTATGGTATGCGGTTTGAATCTGGCGGAAAAGATAAAATGCAAGAAATGCAGCGCTATACTACCCCTGGGCACCAAATTCTGCTTCAATTGCGGCGAAAAACAGGAATAGACCGTGCAAAAATTAAAAGTATCCGCCCATTGTCCTTCATGCGGGGCGCCTTTGGAGTTGCAGGAAGGGGCGAACGTATCCCGTTGCCCCTTCTGTAACCTCCCCCTGCTTTTTCAATCTCCCCACAGCATTCTTAGTTATTATCTGGAGCCTAAGGTGGAAAAAAAGGAAATCCCTTTCCGGCTGGATCGATTTCGCAAGGAAAATGGGGAAAGCCTGTCCCGACGGGTGGATGAGATCAAACTCTATTACCTCCCATTTTGGAGATTTACATCACAAGTCTTTTATACCCTGATAGATGATTCCTCTTGTGAATCATTTCAGGAAGTGAAAGAAGCTGAAATACTGACAAAAGATTGGGATATCAACTTTGCCGCACACAATTCCAATGATTTTTCCTTGAGCACTTTGGGGATGAGACCGGAATGGCTGAAATTAATACTCTTAACCGATGAAAATCTCATCACTGATGGGGATGTATTGAATCCGGAAATCGACTCCATCACCGCCAAGGACAAAGCTCTGCAGTCTCTTCTTGTACTTATGGAGAACCATAGATCATCCGAAATGGAGTTGGTTAATAGATTTTTAGACGAAACTTTGTCTTTGATCTATTTCCCGGTTTGGACAGTAAATTTTATCACGGGAGAGGGCAAACACTTTCAGGTGATTGACGGGATAACGGGAAGAACTCTAAAGCAAAGTCCGGGAACTTTCGAGCTGAAGAAAATTGAAAACCGAAAAGCTCAAGAAGTCTGTTTGCCAAAGATTATCCCTCACCGCTGTCCCAACTGCGGTTGGGACCTTCCGGTCACCCCAAATCAACTGGTTTTCCCCTGTGAAAATTGCAGAAGAATCTGGAAGATATCCGAAAACAGCTATCAGCAGGTTAATGGTGAAATCGCCAAGATCAAAGATCTACCGATAACTGATCCTTCAAAAACGATCAACTATTATCCCTTCTGGGTATTTGAAACCAGGCCGCAAAAGGAAAATGCGTTCTCCATCCAAAAATTAACCGAGCTCCTCCCCTCTGAGATTGGATGGTTCAAAGTCAGGGACAAGTCCAAACCTTTTCTTTTCTACATCCCCGCTTTTGATATAAAAAACTTGGGTAAGATTCCTGTGCTTAGTTTGATTCTTACCCGCACCCAGCCGGATTTGGAAACGGAAACCTGGGGAAAAAGCGAACTTACCGGCGCCGTTATGTCTCCGGAGGATGCGCAGAAGATCGCTGAGATTGCCTGGATTTACCTCCTATCCTCTAAAATAAACATCCCCCTGGGTGAATGGAGGGACCTCACCTTCGAAAATGGCAGGATTATCTGGTATCCCTACTACGAGGAAGGCAGCTTCATGGAGGATGCGGTAAGCGGATACACTTTCCAAACATATAAGCCCCAGGTCTAAACAAGAGTAAATTATTTCACCTGCTGAATTCCCGGTTCGTTTCCATGTCAAATCCGATCCTCTCAGAGGCCCTACAATCGAAGATCTCAGTTAACCAAACTTAAATTTATCAGTTTAATACAATATCAAAATTCTCTCCTTCGTTCTGTTATGTTAGTCCATTTATATATGCTAGTCAGACTATCCTTTGTCGCAAGCGAGTAGATCCCATCATACATGTCCACTTTCCCACTCATTGTGTCAATACGAAACAGTGTCTTTTCCCGGGTATGGCTGGTTTTATCTTTATATCCTGAATCATCAAAGTGGTCAACAGAATGGAAAGCAACCTCAACTTCCCCTATTGCCAATTGGTACCTTCCAATCTCTGATTCTTGGGGTAGAACTGTCACCTCTGATGGTTTTACAATGATGTCAGGCGTAGCTGTTAATCTTCCCACAATAAACCCCAGACAAAGAAGAACCACAACGCCTAACCAGTTTCTTATATCTAAATTCATAGTATGCCTCCTTTCAAAATCGTCCAGAAACTGACCGTTTACCGAACGCCTCACATCTTAAGCCTTCCCTTTCTCCTATTTAATCCACAGGTGTAAAATAGATTGACATCCTGAGCTTGTCAACCTTAAACGCAGGATTCAATCAAATGCTTGTCTGCCCCATTGATCTTAATATGGAAGGAGCCAGGGGATTGGTGTTATACTGCCATAGCGTCCTCAAGAATTATCACAAGTTTTCCTTAGCTATGAGGACAACTTTTCTCCGGTTCGGTTCAATTCAAGTATTCGCATTTACAGCCGATAAAACAATTATGAGATAAACTTCACCAATAATGAGAATAGCCCGTATAAGTGGTGTAGTATAGAGGGACAAGTTAAGATAGGTTTTTGTTAGTTTAGAAATTTAGAACCACGAAAGCTTATTTTTCCAAGACTTTCGTGGTTTTTTTATATCCAAAGGAAAGGAGGTGATATAATGACGCAAGGTACAGTAAAATGGTTCAATGAGTCCAAAGGGTACGGATTTATTACTCCGGATAGCGGAGCACAGGACCTGTTCGTGCACTTCTCTGGAATTTCAGGCGAAGGATTCAAAACTCTTCGGGAGGGTGACGCGGTAACCTTCGATGAAGGACAGGGACAAAAAGGACCTCAGGCAACTAATGTCCAAAAGATATAGTTTAGATAAAATCAGATTCTAAAATATGTCATTGGTTGTTCCGAGGCTCCCTAAGCTTTGGGACAATAATTTTGGCGGGAGTCAAATCCCGCCATTTTTATTTTATATGTTTCACCTGCCCCCTAACATCACTCGGAAGATTCTTAGTTTAGTAATTCTCTGCCAAGAGTTCATAGTATGCTTGCGGGTGTTTGCAGGCAGGGCATTCACTGGGAGCCTGGGTCCCTTCAAACACATAACCGCAGTTGCTGCAATGCCATTTCACCGGGGAATTCTTCTTGAACACTTCACCACTGGCAACATTGGCAATCAGCTTTCTGTATCTGGCTTCGTGAAATCTTTCCACCTTGGCTACCTGATCAAAAGAGCGGGCAACTTCGGGAAAACCTTCATCCGCAGCGATCTTTGCGAAGTTTTGATAAAGCGTGGTCCACTCCAGATTCTCCCCTGCTGCCGCCGCTTCCAGGTTGCTTTTGGTGTCTTTTATGATGCCAGCGGGATAAGATGCGGTGATCTCGGCATCCCCACCCTCCAGATAGTTGAAGAATACTTGGGCATGCTCCTTCTCGTTGTCCGCTGTTTCCAGAAAGATCCTGGATATCTGCTCGTATCCCTCTTTCCTGGCGACGCTTGCAAAATAGGTATACCGGTTTCTGGCCTGCGACTCGCCGGCAAAAGCAGCCAGCAGATTCTTTTCGGTTTGGGTTCCCTTGATCGATTTAGCCATGGTCCAGCTCCTCTCTTTTTGGATGTTATAGTTTGCGGTTTTTGAGATAATTCGTCCTTTTAAGAATAAATCTACGAAAGTTGAAGCGGGTATTTTGGATGATGGCCACGGAAATTCTGCTTTCTAAAATTATTTCGACCGGCAGCTTTTTATCCCGCGCTTTTCCAAATAATGCTGGTGGTACTCCTCTGCTTGATAGAATTCGGAAACAGGGACGATCTGGGTCACAATCGGTTTTTTGCATTTACCCGATTTCTCTAAATCCTCTTTTGATTTTCTGGCGGCAGTCTCCTGCTTCCGGTTGTGAAAGAAAATGGCCGACCGGTACTGCTCTCCCACATCCGGTCCTTGCCGGTTTAGCGTGGTCGGATCGTGTGTTTCCCAAAACACACCAAGAAGTTCTTCATAGGAAATAAGGGAAGGATCAAAACCGATCTCCACCGCTTCGGCATGTCCGGTGGTCCCAGAGCATACATCTTGATAAGTAGGATTCTTTGTTTTCCCACCGGTATAACCGACCCGGGTAGACAAAACTCCCTTCAGGGATCGGAATGTTTCCTCTACTCCCCAAAAACATCCCGCAGCGAATGTGGCTTTTTCCACCAATCCCCCATCTTTCTTGACAAAATTTAAGGCTATGGAGTTGATACAATAGCGCTTTCCGGTGGGAGGCGGACCGTCATCGAAAATATGACCCAAATGGGCATCGCAGAGGGCGCAGAGCACTTCGGTACGATGCATGCTAAAACTAGTATCCGTCCGGGTCTTGATGTTTAAATCTGAGACCGGCATCCAGAAACTGGGCCAGCCGGATCCGGAGACGAACTTTGAATCGACACTGAACAGATCGGTTCCGCAGCAAACACAGCGATAAATTCCGGATTCATTGGGCAAATCGCATGACCCGGTATCCGGTCTCTCCGTGCCCTTTTGCCTGGTTACCCGGTATTGTTCGGGAGTGAGAATTTTTCTCCACTCCTCATCCGATTTACGGATTTTATCAACTTCTTCCGATTTTCCCGTGGTGGCATTGAAAATGAGCATTTTGGAGCTGTCTTGATAGCTTTTCACATTTCCTCCGGAAGCTGGATGGCATTTTAACAGAAACGCAGATAAATTCCTTGAGGACCTTCGAGTAAAACGTTAAATCTTACCCAAACCGAAAACCAAAAACAGAGTGCCCGAGACACCTGACTTCCGGGCTTTTTTCACCTCTTGCGGAGCTCTATTTTAATCGACTTGAAGTCGACGAACATGTGCGTGTCATTGCTCGTTGTTCCGCAGATATCGTCACCCGGCGTGTCACCCAACACCTCGAAATTGCAGAGATCGGTCTTTACCTGGTCCCAGTCATAGTTCGAATCCGTATAATTGGCTTTCACAGCTGTGGGCGTGCTGATTATTCGGCTGATGTACCATCCAGGCTCGGCTTTATACAAGCGAACCGGCCACGCCCCCTCGGCGTAACTCCAGTTGCTCTTCGTCTCCTTGGCGGTCATCCTGACCTCCGCGTTCAGCTGGGTGCTGGAATCGGCGGTGAAAATTTTCGCATAAAGAGTCACCTGAGGACCATGGCCGTCGAAGTCGCAGTCGCCTCCCTTCTTCTGTGGATAATATGGCCCCTTCCGCATTGGATCGATGACATATTCTTTGATCGGTTGAGAGATATTCTTGGGGAAGTACTTTACTAGAACCAAAACCAGCAAGACGATGAGGACGGCAAGGCCCGCGAAAATGTATGTCATCTTTTTCCTCGGCCACTTCGGCCTGCCCGATTCAAGAGCTGTTAGTGCCGTTTCCCCACCCCTTTTGATCGATTCAAGATCGGCCAGCATATCTTCCACGCGCTGATAACGCTCATTCCGGTTCTTGGCCAATGCCTTATCGACCACCCCCTGTAATTTGCCGGGAAGGTCAGCTTTATAGTTGGATAATTGCTCCGGAGTTTCGTTCAATATCGAATAGATTACGGATGCCTCATGCTCGCCTTTGAAGGGCAGCTGCCCGGTGATCATCTCATACAATACCACCCCAAAAGAGAAGATGTCCGACCTCTGGTCAACCTCCATCCCCTGGAGCTGTTCCGGAGACATGTAGCGTATCGTCCCCAAAGTCGTGCCGGTCTTGGTCAGGTTGCTCCTTCCCTGGATCTTCGCCAGCCCGAAATCCATGATCTTCACCAAGCCCTCAGGGGTGATCATGATGTTGTCGGACTTGATATCCCGATGCACCAGGCCTTTCCTGTGAGCCGCTTTCAGCCCTTCCGCTATTTGGATGGTGGTATTCAGAATCTCCGGTATCGAGAAGCTTCTATCTTTGATCGATTCCCTTAAGGATTTTCCTTCGATATATTCCATGCAGATGAAGTTTTCCCCTTCGACCTCGTCCACCTCGTGAATCGTGGTGATATTGGGATGATTCAAACCGGAAGCGGATTTGGCCTCCAGGATTAACCTGGTCCTGGCTTCTGCATCATTTAGTAAATGCGGGGGTAAGAATTTTAAAGCCACAATTCTATCCAGTTTGGTATCCTGGGCTTTATACACTACACCCATACCCCCTTCCCCTAATTTCTCCAGAATCTTGTAATGAGAAATGGTCTTGCCTACCATACTTCTCCCCATGGAGTTGCGTTTACTCTATTAATAAACTCGACAATTACACAATTGTCAACTTGGAAGATACGGAAACAAACGAAGCGTAATAAAAAGTTCCCCACCTTTTTAGAGAATTCCAGAAAATTCTATATATGGAACCAATACCTTTGACATCCAAGATCGTTTTCGGTTCCCCCTACCCCTATGCTCAGGTTTCAAGATTTACCTTGGTAGCTGAGCAGATACCTGAAAGTTTTTTGACGCCCTGTGCGTGTTTTCAGCCAAAACGGCTGTTTTTCCCCTCTGGCAGTATTTCTGCGGTTCGGGTAATTTCAAGGTAGATATGAAGTAGAGGTCTTTGAGGATATCCGATTCGTGTCGGATAATTAATGCCGGAGGTCGGAATCGAACCGACACGAGGGTTAAGCCTCACCGGATTTTGAGTCCGGCGCGTCTGCCAGTTTCACCACTCCGGCAACTGCATTAAGTATATGTTACACGGGAAGTAAAGTCAAGGAAATTTACATGTGATTGAAACAGTTCAAGGTAAGGACCAACTTATCTTCGTCGATTATCGATCAAAAAAACTTTTCGTTGGAAAAACCGGATGAGGATTAAAAAATGAACGACTCCGCCACAAGCAACGGAGTATCGGAAGGAATTTGAACCGTAAACGCTGCAAACGGCGGGGAATTGACCCTTCCCTCCAACGGTGGGAATAAAACGCCACTAAAGTGGCTGGGAAGGATTAAATTCAAGCGATTGGATTTATCTTCCCACCGCCAGCCGGTCAATGAGGAATTGAGGCAGTCCCTTCTTTTTCATCTTGGCTTGTGTCTTTTCATAATCGTAAGGAAGCCGTTTTAAAGTGATCGTTTTCTCGTTGGTATTATAAATCAGATAGCACGCCTGGTTGCAGCCGTCCCGGGGTTGTCCCACCGAGCCGATATTGACGATATATTTGAACTCCTCTTCGATCTCCGATCGGGACTCGCCGTGCACAAAACAGTGCCGGTCGCCGCTTTTTTTAATGATGGCCGGAGAATGGGAATGACCGATAAAACAGATTTGTTTGTTGAAATATTTGAAGTTCTCCTCCGCATCGTCCAAATCCAGGATATAATCCCATTCCTGCGGTTCTTTGGGAGTGGAATGTACTAAATAGGACTGGTCGAACCGGTGATCCATGGCAAAACCCGACAGGATTTTAAGACTTTTATCCGACAGGACGTTTTTGGTCCATTCCATGGATTCCTGGGCATAAACATTAAACAGGTTGGTCTCTATCAAGCCCAAAGCAGCGTAGTCATGGTTTCCCATCAATTTCACTTCTGCCCTTTCGCTGATGATGGAGACGCATTCGTTGGGATCGGGTCCGTACCCCACCGCATCTCCCAGAAAGAAAATCCCATCCAATTTCTCCTTCTCAAAATCTGCCATCACCACTTTCAGGGCTTCCAGATTGGAATGAACATCCGAGAAAAATCCATATCTCATTTTTCTTTTCCTTGTATGAAACGAAACACTAAATTTACCCGCTTCAAGCCCATCGTTGTTCTTAAGAATATATCTTCGAATCTTTCCTCTCTTGACCTGGGCTATTCTTTAATATTCTGGATACTCATAGATATAACCTGGCTTAATGTGATAATTCATTTCCAGAGACTATCTCTTCTATCATTTTATCTCTGCACAAAACTAAAATTTCCCGCATCCCCTTTCCCTATTATCACGTTAAGCAATCAATAAGATAATTATTTAAAGATTCCTGTCAACCTTATTTGATAAAATTTTTCTCAAAAATAAGTTACCATATATTTATATACCGGTGGATTGTACTAGCCATGATATTTTACTTTAACCCCTCATCTCATGTGGGTTTCAATTAGAATTGAAAAATCAGAGTGGTAAATTCATTGAAAATAATTCATTCAAAGAACCAACTATCCTGCCTGGCTAAATTCCTCGCTGGTTGCTGCCCGACCTAACTGCTTAATCACTCAAAAAAGGCGCGTAAATTAAAGTCGCTTGCCCTTCGTCGGATTTTCATTATATTGTCGACATGGAAATGGGGAACTTGATTTTATCCGGAAATGTGTTTTTGGCTCCGCTGGCCGGTATTACCGATGCACCTTTCAGAATTTTGGCAAAAAGGTTCGGAGCTGATCTGGTATATACCGAAATGGTGTCTGCTGAGGGACTGTGCCGGGGAAACACCGATACGCTTAGACTTTTGTACTTTGGCGAGGAAGAAAGACCCATCGGTGTCCAGATCTTCGGCTCCCATCCCGATAACATGGCGGAAGCCTGCCGGGTGATCGATAAGCTGAAGCCGGATCTGATCGATATTAATTTCGGCTGTCCGGTTAAGAAAGTGGTTCAACGAAATGGCGGAGCGGCGCTGCTCAAGGATTTGAAGCTGTTGGAAAAAATCGTATCAGCAGTCACCCGGTCAACCAAAACTCCGGTTACGGTGAAAACCAGAAGCGGGTGGGATCAAAAGAACATAGTGGCGCTGGAGGTGGCAAAAATTGCACAAGGTTGCGGGGCTTCCGCCATTACCGTCCATCCCCGCACCCAAAAAGATGACTATTCCGTAAAAGCCGATTGGGACTTGATCGCCCGGGTGAAAAAAGAGGTGAATATACCGGTGTTTGGATCGGGAGACATCTTCACTCCGCCAGATGCCAAAAACATGCTGGATCTGACCGGTTGTGATGCCGTGATGATCGGCAGAGGCGCTTTGGGCAATCCTTGGATATTCTCGCAGATCGACCATTTCTTGGAATCCGGAAGCCAGCTGCCCGAACCGTCCCTAGAAGAAAGAATTCGGATATGCTTGGAACATGCCGGGCTTTCGGTAAAGGAAAAGGGGGAATACGTCGGCTTAAGAACCATGCGAAAGCACATGGCTTGGTACACCATGCGGATGCCCCGTTCCAAGGAGTTAAGACAAAAGGTGTTCACCTTGGAGACACTGGAGGATGTCCGATGTGCTTTCGAAGATTACCTGTTGTTGCAAAAAAATATATGTGAAACTGTCTGACGGAGACTTGCTATGTCTTTTCGGGGCGGGGATAAGATATTAACCTGATGAAACGATATCGGACTTTACTTTGCATCTCGCATCAGTCGGGTGGTGGAATATTTTGGTTGACTTTCAATCGTCCAATTCCTATTATTGATTCAATAGTAAAACCAACTTATGTGAACATATTTATCGGTTTATTCAAGTTATAGAAAATCTGATCGCCTATATGGAAATAGAATCAATCCTCTCCCCGGTTAAGAAACACTTGGCTCTGTTTGACCAAAAGCTCAAGCAGAACTTAGCTTCCGATTCCTATCTGATTTCACAGGTAGCCCGGCATCTGGTGAATCGTCAGGGAAAAAGATTAAGACCCGCCATGGTATTCCTCTCCTACGGATTATGTGCGGATTCGAAAACCCCCATCCACCCGGACCATCCGGTAATGAACGTGGCTTTAGCGGTGGAGTTTATTCATACCGCCACCCTTTTGCACGACGATGTGGTAGACCAATCCAAGGTGAGACGGGGACAGGTATCGGTAAATTATAAATGGAGCAATTTGGTCTCGGTATTGATGGGTGATTTCCTTCTGGCGAAAGCCTTGAGACTGTTAGTGGAAACGGATTCCCCCGCCATTCTTTCAACTGTCTCCGGGGCAACGGTAAATCTTAGCATTGGAGAAATGAGCGAAGTTCAGGAAAGCCATAACCTGGATGTGGATGAAAAAACCTATTTTCAAATCATCTCGGATAAAACCGCCTCGTTGTTTACCGCTTCCTGCGAAGCCGGAGCGGTAGCTGCCGGTGCAAACCGGAAAACCCAGGAGAGTTTAAGAGAATACGGGCAGAATCTGGGTATGGCTTTTCAGATAACCGATGATCTTTTGGACTGGGAGGGTGAGACCGAAAAAACCGGCAAGGGTTTGGGAACCGATATGAAGGAGGGAAAAATCACCTTGCCTTTGATTCATACTTTGAAAAAGTCCGATCCGCTCACCAAGAAGAAGATCATCCGGCTCTTGGAAAATGACTTTAATCCCAAGGATTTCGATAAGATTCTCTTCTTTATGAAAGGCAATGGCGGAGTGGAATATGCCAAAAATAAGGCAGACGGCTTCGGAAAAAAAGCTTCATATTGCATTTCCGGGTTCAAAGATTCTAAATATAAAAAGGCGTTAGAGAATCTGGTCAGTTTTGTGATTCAAAGAGATAAATAGAATTCGTAGCCGCCTTTCGTTACTGGAAACGGAAACCATAACCATTTCCCCTTCCATCTTCAACCCCATCCGCCCGACATTGATCAAATTGGGATTTAATCCTCTTTTCAAAACACCATCATCATTTCCTCCGTATCTTTGTATAAGTTCTAAAGAAAGGAGCAGGATTTTTGTTCGGGATAAGTGAGTTGACATTAAATCTTCAAGAAAATAACCTGGGGTTGGTTATCGGGCTTTTCATCCTGGCGCTTCTTTTTGCCATGCTCACCTACCGGCGCACCTTCCCGGTTTTAAGCAAAAGGAAAAAGTGGCTCCTGTTATCTTTAAGAATGATGGCCCTGTTCTCTCTTTTCCTGGCGCTCTCCGAGCCAATTTTAACCCTGGCCAAAAAGTACACCCAAAAACCGATGGTTGCCGTGCTGGTGGATTTCTCCAGAAGCATGGACTTAAAGGGAGCACACACCAGCAGGAAGGATGAGCTGCAGAATTTACTGAAAAACGATGTGTTTGGAAAGATCTCCTCCCGGGCGGAATTAAAAACATTAGGGTTTACCGATTCCTTAGTCCCCTGGGAAATAAAGGGAAAATATCCAGATTCATTGGGCTACGCCACCGCCATAGGCGAAGCTATCCAAGCTGCCGAGAGCAAATTGAATCAAGAGAATCTCAAGGGAATAGTGCTCTTAAGTGATGGGGCCAATAACTTAGGTGAAGATCCGATATCAGCGGCAACTTCAAAGCCTATACCGATATACGCCAGCGGTCTGGGCGAAGATGTCTCTTTGCAGGACCTCTCCATCGATAGGATAATCCATGATGATATCGCCTATGTCGGGGATAAACTTCCCATTCGCACAGACATTTCGCAAACCGGCTATGCCGATCTGAAGATCCCGGTCTCCATTGAGGAGAAGAAAAAACTGCTGGTTCAGCAGAATGTGACTTTGAGCAAATCCGGAGCCACCCAGAGTGTGGATCTAGACGTTGTTCCCCAAACAGCCGGTTTGCATCAGTACCAGCTGATCCTGCCGGTGCTCCCGGATGAAACCGTCAGGGGAAATAATCAGCGCTCTTTCACCATTAAGGTCCTGAAAAATAAAATCAAAACTCTTTTGATCGCAGGAAACTTGAACTGGGAATATACCTTTTTGAAAAGGGATTTGGGGAAAGATAAGAACGTCGAGCTAGAGACTTTGATTTACGGGAAAGAGAAGAAACCGATTCAGGGACGATTCCCTTTGGGGGAAACCGAACTGGACTCTTTTGATGTTTTGGTCCTGGTTGATCCTCCTGCGTTTGTCTTAAGCGACCACAAAAGGGAAATTGAAGATTTCGTGTTTAATAAAGGTGGCGCGGCTCTTTTTCTGTTGGGTCCGGAATTTATGAACAGCCATGCTTTTCAGGAGATAGCATCACTTCTACCCTTTGATCTGTCGGGGAGAAACATCACCTACACCTCTGCCAGTCTTAACTTAGAATTAGCCGAAGAAGGCAAACTTCATCCGATTACCCGGCTGGTGGAAAACTTGGAGGATAATCTCAAAATCTGGTCTGATCTTCCGCCATTTCTAGGAGTGACTATACTTGGCTCTGCCACTAAGGATGCCACCGTGCTGGCTGGATTTAAAAATCCTTCAAATCCCAATATCTTCTCCCCGGGTATAGTGGTAAAAAACTATGGCAAAGGAAAAGTGATGGCTGCCACCGTAACTCCATTTTGGAAATGGGATTTTCTTCTATGGGGAGTCGGGAAAGACAATCGATTTTACCAAACCTTCTGGAGCAACACCGTTCGTTGGTTAGTGGTACGGGAGGACATGGATCTGCTTAATATTTCTACCGACAAAAGTATTTATAAAGGCGGAGAGAGGGTGACATTCCGGGCAAAAATATTCGATTCAAATTACCAAAAGGTAAAAGATGCTTCGATTGTGTTAAATGTCAGACCGGATTCATCCTCTGATTCGGTCGTGGTTAACTTGGTTTTAGATGAGGCGGGTGATTATATCGCCGCCGTCGGAGCGCTTCCTCCCAGCCATTACTCCTTCAAAGCCGAAGTCTTCCGGGACGGTAAAAAGATCGGGGCTAAAACAGGTGAATTTTTGGTGGAATCGTATACTTTGGAAGACTCGGATTTAAAAACCAACTTCGACCTTCTAAAAAAGCTGGCGGAGGTTTCCGGGGGAAAGTATTACGAAAAAGAGCAAATTGCCCATCTGGTCAATGATCTCAAATTATCGGAGAGGGATGAGCAAAAAACCTCGGAAGTTCAGCTTTGGAATAGCCCCTTGCTATTAGCCCTTTTTGTTCTCTGTTTGTCCATCGAGTGGGCGATAAGGAAAAGGTCACAGCTCCTCTAAATATACTCTAACCATTCTTACCCTTCGCTTTTACAATAAAAACGATATTTAAGCTTGACACTCTTGCTGCCTAAGTTTATCTTCTTATAGAAAACAGCGCATAAGAGCACCAGGATTAACTACAGTTGCATCTGAAGCCAATGGAAGTAAATGCATTAGATAATAAATCTGTTAAAGGAATTTTGATTAACTATACCTGTTTATTGATAGAAGGAGGTAAATGATGAGAAAGACAGCTAAAATTTTTCTGATCCTGGGTTTGATTTCAGGCTTTTTCAGCTTGATTCCGGCTCAAGCTTCAGCCAACCAAATAGGAGCAGTATCTGATACCATTAGCTGGCAGGTTCTCTGTGGAGGAGGAAGTATGTGGAATTCCACAGCTAGCTATAAACTGTGTTCGTCAATAGGTCAGTCCATTACAGGAGTACAGGTTAAATGGACCGGAAGCGAAAGCCTCTATGTCTATACCGGTTTCTGGAACCCGCAAATAAGGAAGTTATCTCCTGTAGAAGAGGAGGAAGATTTCAGTCAATTACCCAAGGATTTTGAGCTGCACCAAAACTATCCCAATCCTTTCAATCCCACTACGGTGATTGATTATGCCTTACCCAAATCAGCCCCGGTGAAAATTCAGATATTCAACATCTTAGGACAGGTAGTAAGAAATCTGGTGGATGAGCCTCAAGAGCCGGGATACAAAACCGTCTATTGGGATGGCAAAGATAACTCCGGAAGTGAAGTCAGCTCCGGGATTTATTTCTATCGGATAGTAGCGGGGGATTTTGTTAAGTGCAAGAAGATGGCTCTATTGAAGTAATACACCGGGATGTTACAATATGTTTACTAATGCTGCCAAAGCTGAATCATTTTGATTTTTTAAGAAACTATTCGATTAGTCGGTAGCAAGGATGGAGTAATATCTTCCCTAATCAATATAAATCCGATACGTAGGAATTCATTTAATACCCGTCACAGAGCATTTTTTTCTCTTGCCAAATTATTTTCTTTCATTAGATTATACCTCGATAGAATTTCGTTTAAAAAGTAAGTCCTACTTCGAATCCATCGGAAAGGAGATAAAAGAAAATGCCAGCTATCATCGGATGTCATGCTCGGGAGATTTTGGATTCTCGTGGAAACCCAACCGTTGAAGTGGATGTTTACTTGGAAGATGGAACCATGGGGAGGGCCGCTGTTCCATCAGGCGCCTCCACCGGTGAACATGAGGCTTTGGAGCTGCGAGATAAAGATGCCAGCCGCTATCTGGGAAAAGGAGTAACCAAAGCAGTTGATAATGTAAATACTGTCATCACTCCCGCGCTTTTTGAAAAAGACTTGAATGCTTTGAACCAGGTGGAATTGGACAAATTCATGATCGAGCTGGATGGCACCGAGGATAAAAGCCATCTGGGAGCCAATGCCATCCTGGGAGTCTCTCTTGCCACCTGCAAAGCTGCGGCTTCTTTTTGCGATCTGCCATTATACCAGTACATCGGCGGGGTAAACTCCAAGCTGCTCCCCGTTCCCCAGATGAATATCCTAAACGGCGGCTCGCATGCGGACAATAATGTGGATCTGCAGGAGTTCATGATCCTACCGGTAGGTGCTCCTAATTTCAAAGAAGCTCTGAGAATGGGAACAGAAGTTTTTCACAATCTTAAAAGCGTATTGAAGAAAAAGAATTATAACACTTCCGTTGGAGATGAAGGAGGATTCGCCCCGAACTTGAATTCCAATGAGGAAGCTTTGCAGGTGATTATAGAAGGAATACAAAAAGCGGGTTACAAACCGGGAGAGGATGTACTTTTGGGCTTGGATCCTGCCGCTTCGGAATTCTATGATGAGAAAGAGAAAGTATATAACCTAAAAGCGGAGAATAAAAAACTAAACTCCGAAGAGATGATCGGCTTCTATGAGAATCTGATAAACAAGTATCCTATCATCTCCATCGAAGACGGTCTGGCTCAGGATGATTGGGATGGCTGGGTCAAGATGAACCAGAAATTGGGAAAGAGAATCCAGATCGTGGGAGACGATCTTTATGTCACCAACATAAAGAGATTGGAAAAAGGAATCCAGCTTAAGGCCACCAACTCCATATTGATTAAATTGAATCAGATAGGGACTGTAACCGAAACTTTGGACGCCATTGAGATGGCTAAGAAAGCCGGTTTCACCGCGGTGGTCTCTCACCGCTCCGGAGAAACTGAAGACACCACCATTGCCGACTTTGTGGTGGCGACCAATGCCGGACAGATAAAGAGCGGTTCCGCCTCCCGCACCGACAGAGTTTGTAAATACAACCGCCTCATGCGCATCGAAGAGGAGCTAGGGGGAAGGGCTCAATTTTTAGGGAAGAATGTTTTTTATAATATAAGGAGCTGGTAGGACAAGCTTGCTCAAATTCCTTCCTCACATAACATGATGATTAAAAACAAAAGCATAAGGGATTATTTACTCTTAACAACTCAAAAGAATCAAATATTGGAATGTATTAGAGATGCTGGATTGATTCCCTTAAATTTTAAGTGGGCGGAAGAAAATACCGAACACGCGCATCAAGGGGAAAAAGTTTATCTTGTTTCGATTGTTAGATATTTAAACTCTGATTTTTATTTCAAATTTGAGCGTGATACATTTGATAAATATTATTATAAATCTCACCCAAGCACCCGTTACATTGATGAAGTTTTAAAATCTAGGAAGTATGATTGGGAATATGCTATATTTCATTTCAGGGAATGGCTCTCGCGATTGAAAGAACAAGAAGTTCCAGATCTTTGGGAGCAATTACAAAAATATGCACAACAGGAAACATTTATCGGGACAGCCGAAATATCTAATACTCCTTTCACAATCCCTGAATTTGAAAGCATCATTAGTTCTTTAGATAGATTGTATGCGCAAATAGAAAAGAATTTCAACTTGGAAGGAGAACAATTAGCTTTTGTTAAGAGAGAAATTGAATATCTGAAAGAGGCTACAAAACGCCAAGGTAGGAGGGATTGGATACATACATCTATCGGGGTTATCATATCCATTACAATGGGTTTAGCACTTTCTCCCGAAAAAACAAAGATTCTTTGGGATTTGCTTAAGTCATGCTTTTCAGTGATTTTAGCACTTCCAGCTCCTTAATTGTAAAGCAATACTATAATATGTTGAAGAGAAAAAAGAAAAAGGTCTTTCCGCACAGCAGTTTCTTTGACAAAATCAAAGACCGGGGTATCCCGAAGAACAGAAAGATCAAAGTGATTCTGTCTTTTATTGTCTTCGCTTTCTTGGTTTACCGTTTTTGTGCCGGACCCTACGGGTTTTTCCAGATACATTCCCTATTGGAAGAGAAAAAAAGCTTAGAACGCGAATCCCGGATGCTCAAGGCGGAAATCGTCGATTTGGGTATTGAAAAAAAAAGACTTAACGATGACCCGTTCTATATAGAGAAGCAAGCCCGGGAAAGACTGGGACTGATAAAAGAGGGGGAGAAAATGTATCGGGTCATTCATAAGGAAAAACCCGGCAATCCGAAACCTCTCCAAACTTCTCCAGCCGACTCCGCCTCCCGATGAGCATCACCAAAACCGAAGCCCTCGTTTTGAAAAGCATCAAATTTGGCGACACCTCCAAGATTGCCACCCTTTACTCCAAAGACTACGGGAAGATCAAGGTCATCGCCAAAGGCATCCGGAAACCCAAAAGCAAATTAGCCGGGGCTTTGCAGACTTTTTCCCATATTCAGATCGTATTTTATAAAAAGCAGACCACCGAGATCTATCTTCTTTCTCAAAGCGAGATATTCCATTCCTACCAGTCTCTTACCAAGGATTTGCATCGGTATGTCTTTGCCTCGGCTGCCATCGAGCTTTTGGAGCGGCTGATATCCGGAGAAGAATCCCACCCCGAAATTTTTGACTTGATCATTGAAACTTTATCTTTCATGGAAATCTGTCCGCAGAAATCTTTGGAGAAATCTTTCTGGGCTTTTGCCTTGAAGCTGGCTGATCTATTAGGGTATAAACCAAAATTGAACAGATGCATTATATGCGATAAACCCATCTTAGAGGGATTGATATTGTTCAGTCCGGATAAAGGCGGTATCGTATGTAAAAAATGCGCCCGATCGGATCGAACCTATCTCCGTTTGTCCAAAGATTCCATTTCTTCGGCGTTAAAACTTCAATCCATAAAGACCGAGGATATGGATACGTATAACATACCAAAGGAATGTCTAAAGGAGATTTCGAATCTGGTCTTGAATCTTTTGGATTATCATGCCGGGAAGGGAAAGGATTTAAAATCACTGGAGTTTTTGAAGATTTATCCAAGCAAAACATAAATAGGTAATAGGAAGTTCCCTCTCCCTTCTGGTATGAACCATCTGGTTCATACCTCTGGGAAGAGGGCTAGGGTGAGGGGTCAAAATAATAGAAAATTTGTTCTTAAGGAGGAAATGTGACTAAGAAGAAAGAACCTGATCTGATGGACAAACTGGTCTCTTTATGCAAAAGAAGAGGTTTCATTTTTCAATCATCGGAGATCTATGGAGGAATTAACAGCTGTTGGGACTATGGTCCCCTGGGAGTGGAGTTAAAAAGGAATATCCGGGATTACTGGTGGAAGTGCATGACCCAGTATCGGGATGATATTGAGGGGTTGGATGCTTCCATCCTGATGCATCCCAAAGTATGGGAAACCTCTGGCCATGTCCAAAACTTCACCGATCCCATGGTGGACTGCAAAAAATGCAACCAGAGATTCCGGGCGGATGATATCGATGTTAACGTTTGTCCGGCTTGCGGCGGCGAGCTGACCGAAGCGCGCATGTTCAACCTGATGTTCAAAACCCATATGGGTCCGGTGGAAGACGAAGCATCCGTGGTCTATTTGAGACCCGAAACCGCTCAAGGAATCTATGTAAATTTTCTGAATGTCATGGGACCGGCACGGCAGAAAGTCCCCTTTGGCATCGCCCAGATCGGCAAAGCCTTCCGTAACGAGATCTCTCCGGGCAACTTCATCTTCCGCTCTCGCGAATTCGAGCAGATGGAGATGCAGTTTTTCATTCATCCCCAGGAGGACGATAAGTGGATTACTTATTGGAAGGAAGAGCGGATGAAATGGTACTCGGAAATCGGAATCAGAAAAGAAAATCTGAGATTCCACCAGCACGACCAGAAGGAGCTGGCTTTTTACGCCAAGACCGCATTCGATATCGAGTACAATTTCCCCTTTGGCTGGAAGGAGATCGAGGGGATACATAACCGCACCAATTATGACCTCTCCCGCCACAGCCAATCCAGCGGAAAGGACCTCTCCTATTTCAACGACCAGACTAAGGAAAGATTCATCCCTTATATTATAGAGACTTCTGCCGGAGTAGACCGGTCCCTGCTGGTTTGCTTGGTGGATGCTTACCTGGAGGAAGAGGTGAAGGGAGAAAAAAGAGTAGTCCTACGCTTAGATCCGAAAATCGCCCCGATCAAAGCCTCCATTCTTCCGTTGGTAAACCGGGACAATATGCCGGAGATAGCCAAAAAGATTGAGAAGATGCTGATGCCCCATTTCAAGGTGTTCTATGATGACGGAGGAGCGGTGGGAAGACGTTACCGCCGTCAGGATGAAGCCGGCACACCGTTTGGCATCACTGTAGATTCTCAAACCCTGGAGGATGAAACCGTTACTTTAAGGGATAGGGATTCGATGGAGCAGACCAGGCATAAGATCAATGACTTGGTTCCATTAATAAGCAAGAAAATTTGGGATAGATAATTCGATTGTTCCGAACTGTTGTGCCGGGGTAACCCTGCCCCAATGCATAAGACTCTTGAAATATATCGACCGTTGTCCCCGCGTGCCCTCATCATGAAATAAAAAGTCCCGGGAAATGAGTTTCCTTTACTGATGATTTATGGATATAACTTATCCGTGATTTCACCATGGAAAATCGGGATCATAGAAAAGAATCTTCCTGGATTCTTCGCTAGCTTCCTTTTGTCGTCCTTGCTTCTGATAAATCCCCAGCAAATCGGCATGCGCCATGACGGACCAATCGTCAATCCCGATGGCACTCTTAAGATACCTTTCCGCAGAGGGGTAATCTTCCACCTGGTAATAGCACTCTCCTATTAACCAATAAACCCAGGCAAAATCAACCGGTCCCACCGAGGCTGCCTTTTCCAGTTTCCGGATTGCTTCCTGATATCTTCCTCTCAATTGTAAATATACCCCTTCGCAAAACGGATCAATAAATTGGGGATCCGGGAATACTTTATTCTCCTTTATATATTCTCCTTTTCTCTTAAAGATGGTTCTAAATTCTGTATGTCCTGAAGGCATGGGTAATATGTAGTAATTTTCCCGGAATTTGGAGTTTAAAAGCAACGCCTTTTCAGCCGGGGCGCTGGGTTTATATCCTGTAGAAAAAAGAATGAAATCCGGATCAAGGGAAAGAAGATACCGGGTATTATACTTCCTTTCCTTCCAGGTTGCGGTTATGCCCTCATTTTTTTCCGGATTCCTGGAAATATATCTGTCGGTCAAGCCTAACATGTCGATGACCTTCACCTTCGTTCCCAAATAGCAGGATATCGAGCCGATGGTGGTGGTGGCAATGGAAAAGTTATCCCCGTAATATTTCTTCAGATAATCGGCTATTGACCGGGTACTCTCCACTAAATTTCTCTCACTGGCTCGGACTGACCTGATCCATTTGCAGGGAAACAAAAAGAAAATAGCTGACATTGAGAGAAACACAAAGGAAGCAACTGTCTGGGTTCTAAAACCGTGTATGAATTTGACTAAGAAATTTCTAACACCCCATACTACCAGCAGACATAACAGTGGTAAAATGGGCAGGAAGAAACGATGAACCTGAAGAACGTCCCCGCCAATTAAGATCACATACAGGGTGTAAAGATAAACCAGCCACATCAGCAGGCGTCCCCTTAATTCCAGGCTTTTATACAAAAAAAGCGGAATCAAATAGACCAGTCCCCACAAACCATAATGCTGCAAAAAAAGCCAAAAGTACTCCAACCCGCTTTTCACATACTCCCGGGAGAAACCTGTTTTTGCATAAAATGGATTGGGTAGAATGTCTCCGTAATAAACCAGTTTGAAAATTAAAAAAGGCAAAAGCAGCAAAACAAACTCACCCAGTTCGAATAAGGATTTCCTCGGCGGAGTTTTTTCAAAGAGTAATTTGTAAAGGAAAAGCATCCCGAATATCAGCGCCCCTTCCGGGCGGATGAGTGCACTCACCGCACAGGTTACTGCCCATAATCGTGAGTAACTGATATACAGATGTACCGAAAGCAGAACCATCATCACGAAGAAAGCAGTCTCCAACCCGCTTATGCTCCAGTAGGCGAAAGCACTGCTGGCAGTCAACAAAAGGGGGGGAAAGAGAGAAAAAAACCAATCCTTCTTAGGGAAAAATAGACTGGAGACTTTGTAGAGAAGAAACAAGCAAATACACCCGGAGGCGACTCCCAATATTTTGGAAGTCACTATAATATTAAAACTCAGTTTTGAAAAGAGGGACAAAATAATGATCCATAGAAAATTGGTGTATCCTTCCACTCTTTCACCTGAGTTGAATACCAGACCATTACCAGAAGTGAAGTTTTCTACATAACGATAAGAAATGAAGGCATCATCCTGGGTGAAGTTTAAAAAAATGCATTGAACCACGAAAATAATTATTATAACCAAAAGGATCAGATAGTTGCGAGTGGATTCATTCATAGATATGTTTAAATACAATGGAAAACATTACCTTGTTCGCTTTTAGGTGAATTTATCGAAAATGTGAACTGGCGTCAAGCAATTTGAAAATGGATTATCCCCAGAGGAGTCAGTGGTTGAATAAGCTATATTATTCTTTTTGCGGTTGTATCCGGACATTCCTACCCCAACGCAACCAAGACTCTTGAACCCTAATTTTGAACCTTGAACTTTGAACTTTAAACGCTTTTCCACTTGAACCCTTGAACCCTAGTTTAACCCTTAAACTCTGAACGCTTTTTCCTATAATGTTGTTTCAGTGTACCTTCACCTCTAAAAAAGAAAAAGGTGCGGGATAATTAATCCCTCACCAAATTCTGAACCTTAAACCTTGAACTTTAAACGCTTTTCCGCTGGAATCCTTGAGCCCTTGAACTTTTGAACCTTGAACTTTGAACGTTTTTCCCCTCGACCCCTTGAATCCCAATTTTAAACCTTGAACCTTTTCTGAAGAGCCTTTAGGTATATCTCTACATATTTTTTGGCTGACGCCTCCCAGGAGAAATCTTTATTCATCCCATTCTTCATCAACCTCACCCAGGTTTCTATATTCTCATATGTTTTAAGTGCTCGCTTGATCGTTTCCCAGAGTTCCTGTGCACTGTAATTCTTGAAAACAAATCCGGTTCCCTGGCCATTTGCCGGATCGTAATTTTCGATGGTATCAGCCAAACCTCCGGTCTTCCTAACGATGGGAACGGTTCCATATTTCAAGCTATACAACTGGTTCAAACCGCATGGCTCGTATTTGGAAGGCATGAGAAACATATCGCTTCCCGCCTCGATTAAATGCGCCAGGGAATCGTCGAAGCGGAGGTTGACCGATATCTTTTTGGGGTATTTGGTACTCAGTTCCTTGAACAACACGTGATATTTCTCATCCCCGGTTCCCAGGATGACTATTTGTAAATCCAGGGAAAGAAGCTGGTCCGCGATCTGGGATAGAAGATCAAACCCTTTTTGATCCGCCAGACGGGAGATGACTCCGATTACCGGAACATCTTTTCTGGAGACTGGCAGATTGCAGGTTTCCAGCAACAACTCCTTGTCTTTTTTCTTGCCCGAAAGATCATCAGGGGAGAATTGATGGGGGATCAGCTTGTCTTTCTCCGGCGACCAGACGTCATAATCGATCCCGTTGATGATGCCGTAAAGATCCTCGTTCCGGTTTCTTAACACCCCCTCCAGACCGTAACCGAACTCCGGACCGGATTGAATCTCCACCGCATAAGTCTCGGAGACGGTGTTAATTATATCCGCATAGCTAATCCCGACTTTGAGGAAATTTACGTTTCCCCAGAATTCAAAAGGGCTGGTGGGATAGAACAGATCCTTGGGAACCCCGATCTTGTCAAAAGTGCTCTTGGGAAAACCACCCTGATAGGCCAGGTTATGAATCGAAAATATCGAAGCGGTTCGCTTGAAGAAAGGATCATCCGTATATATTGTCTTGAGGTATGCCGGAATTAAAGCCGATTGCCAGTCGTTGACGTGAATAATATCCGGATGCCAGTCGAGATTTTTCAGAACCTCCAGCACTCCTCGTGCAAAAAGGATGAATCTTTCATCGTTGTCCTCATAATCGTATCCGGTAGTCCGGTTCCGATAGAGCTCGTCCCGGTAATAGAATTCATCGTTAACCATAAAAAGGTATTCCACCGGTGGGAAATCTACATTATCGTTTTTAAGTGATATCTTATGATTTTTCCCATTGATGGAAATGACGGGAAAATCGGTTTTCACCTCCGACAGGTGGAATTTGTTTTCGTCCACCATTTTGTATTTCGGAAGGATGACCTTGACTTGGTGTCCCAGCTGTGTCAAGACTTTGGGCAGAGCGCCGGTGACATCCGCCAATCCGCCGGTTTTAGCAAAAGGAACCACCTCGGGGGAAACGATCAATATTCTTAGCTTCTTAGTTTCCAAGTTTCTCCTTTTGATGAGATATTATGTTGTTTTGGAACAACGTTTCAAGATTTTAAACTAGGTATTTTGTCGGGCGTTGAAATCTCAATCTCTTTAAGGTAGTTAGCTGCATCCTCGGGGGTGGTGGGGTTGATGTAAAATCCGGTACCCCACTCAAAACCTGCCACCCGGGTCAGCTTGGGCATGATCTCGATGTGCCAGTGATACTCCTGGGTTGCATATCCGTCTATGGGGCTGGTGTGAAGAATATAGTTATAGGGTGGATTATTCAAAGCTTTGGCTAATCTTTTTAAGGTCTCCTGAAGTATGGAAGCCAGAAGAGGAATATCCTCTTTTTTGGTATCCTCAAAAGCGGGACTGTGTTTTATGGGAAGAATCCAGGTTTCAAAAGGAAATCGGGGAGCGAAAGGCTCAAAGGAGATATAGGAGCTGTTCTTGATCACCACCCGCTCGTTGTCTGCGATCTCTTGTTTTACCATATCGCAGAAGACGCATCTTTCCTTATAACCATAGTACTTGCCTGCGCCCTCGATCTCTTCTATCACCCTTTTGGGGACAATAGGCGTAGCAATCAACTGGCTGTGGCTGTGCTCCAAAGATGCCCCTGCCGCCTCCCCCTGGTTTTTAAAAATCAGGATATATCTGAAGCGGCGGTCCTTCTTCAAATCGATGCACCGGTTCAAATACGCCCAGATCACGTCCTCCATCTGCTTAGGGCTGATATCCACCAAATCCTTCTCGTGTTCCGGAGTCTCGATGATCACCTCATGCGCTCCCACCCCGTTCATTTTGTCGAAAATCCCCACCCCCTCGCGATTCAAATCGCCTTCGATCCTCAAAGCCGGGTACTTGTTGGAAATAACCCTCAAAGTCCATCCGGGTCTATTGGGTTCGGAGGAATTCGGACGGAAAGCCAAAATCTCCGGAGGGGTGGCAGATTCGTTACCGGGGCAGAAGGGACAAAGCTTGCTTTCCGTTTTTCTCTTAAGAGTACCGGAGAAGTCTGACGGTCTCTTACCCCTCTCGGTTGAAATGATCACCCATCTTCCCACTATCGGATCCTTCCTCAGCTCAGGCACTCTTACCTCCTGCAAAGGGGGTTTTTAGAAACCATATTCAACAACTTGGCGTAAATGATATAAACCTGAAGCAATCTTGTCAACATAATATTATCTATTGTCACCTGTATTTGTATTCATGTCCGTCTGTTTCCTTCTGTTTTAACCAGGCAAAAGACGTAAGACCCCCTTCATCTTCAATGCGCATTCGGTCTTGCCTCAATATCTCTTGTGAACACTCCAATACTTTTCTTGGGGATAACATCTGAATATTCTAATATTCTTGAAATCTGGACGACTTCTTTATAACCACTCAATCAGGCAAGTTCCAATTCCCACTCTTGAGGATAAAACCTAAAATATCCGATCCACCATATTAATCCCGCCCGCCCTCTAACTTAGCTTTCCTCTTTCTTTTTCGGTCAATTCGTAGATCTTCTTGAATAGATTTTCTTCATCCCCATTTAATTCTACCCCTCTTCTCTCCATCACCACCCGGATGGTCTGCAGTGCTTTGGAAAATTCGTATACCTCCTGTTTTTCCGCACTCCCCCAGAAAAATGCAGGGATATATTTGGATTTGAGCATCCCACCGCCGAATACGTTGGAGGCAAAGCCTATGGAAATCCCGGTGTTCAAAAGAGTGCCGATTCCTGTTTTCACATGATCGCCGATAAACGACCCTACCTTGGTCAATCCCGAATCGACTGTCTCCCCCCCCATCATCACCTTTACCGTGCTGTAATTATTCTTAAGATCGCTGTTGGTGGTCAAAGCACCCAGATTCACCCATTCGCCGGTATAGGCATGCCCCAAAAATCCCTCGTGGTATTTGTTGGAGTACCCCAGAAAAACGGAGTTATCCACTTCTCCGCCGACCCGGCAAACCGGTCCGATGCTGGTTCCTTCTCTGATTTTGCCTCCGGTCAAAACAGAGCCATCTCCAACATAACATGGTCCTTTTACCAGGGTATGAGGCTGGATATTGACCTTCTCTCCAATGAATATCGAACCCGACCGGGCATCCAACACCGCCTGTCCTTCTACCTGCGAGCCTGGACCGATGTATACTTTTTCCATTTCGTAGATCAACGAGTCATCGTCAACCTGGCAATGCTTAAACATGTTCTTGAAATCTAAAGAAGGTTTCAACCTGGCGAAATCAGCTTCGATCTGATTCCCGTTCTGGGAAATCAAATCCCACAGGTAGTTTACCGGTTTGACATCTATCTCCGTGACGGTAAGCTTGGATTTTTGAGATCTGATCTGATCCCTAACATACAAGGATTGAAAAAATGCTTTATATTTCCCGAAAACCTCTCCTTTGCCTGCCCAGCCGACCAAATCGTCCCCCGAAAAGAAAAAGCTCTCCCGGTTCGAGAAATTCACTTTTTCCGAAAAATCGCCCGGGGGAAGCACCCTTCCATTGATCAGAAGAATCTCGTCGTCTTTTTTGACCTCAAATTGGTTTACTTTTTGTCTGGTTCGAGTTATCAGAACTCTTTCCAGATAATCCCGACAAAGAAGTATCACCTCCACCCCGGGAAAAACGTGGCTGATCTTTCCCTTGATCCGCATAATGCCGCATAAAAGCTCATACACCGGACGGTTGCAAGTTAGGGGGAAAAATCGATCATATTTATCGTCTTCGAAAATGAATAGTTTCTTGGACATATTGAATCTCCTTATCAATTCAAGATCAACGATTTCTCATAGCGAGCCAAACTGCATTATCTCCTCTCCAGGGAGATGCGTATGCATGCTTTGCAGGGCCAGGGAGAGGAGGTATAATCGTCCCTACATCGATTTTAATCTTTTGATTCTCTCCTCCACCGGCGGGTGGGTGGAAAAAAGATCGTTTAGTTTGCTTCTATGATCCAAAAGCGGATTGATTATGTAAAGATGTGCCGTAGCTTTGTTCGCCACCTCCAAAGGCTCGGTATCCTTGGAGATCTTTTCCAGTGCGGAGGCCAATCCCTCCGGATATCTGGTTAAAAGAGCGCCATTGGCGTCTGCCAAGTATTCTCTTTGCCGGGATATGGCAAAGCGAATCAACTGGGCAACTAAGGGGGCTAAAATTGCCAGAACCAATGCCAAGAGCACAAAGATCCCTCCCCCTGCTCCTCCTCCCCTTCTTCCCCTTCTTCCTCCATAAAAAAAACTCCTCCCCATCCAATCGGAGAGAAGCGCGATAGTCCCCACTAAAATCACCACCAGCATTGAATATCGGATATCATAATTCTTGATATGCGACATCTCATGAGCGATTACCCCTTCCAGCTCCAAACGATTCATCTTCTGCAGTAGTCCGGTAGTGACCACGATAGAGGAATTCTTCGGGTCTCTTCCCGTTGTAAATGCATTCGGAGCGGTGTCCTCGATGATATAGCATTTGGGTGGGGGAACTCCCGCAGCAATAGCCAGTCCCTCCACCACATTCGATAGATATGGATTTTCTTTTGGGTCTACCGGTTGGGCATGGCTTATCCCCAGCACCATCTTATCGCCGTAGAAGAAGGTTATAAATGAGATGAAAATAGCCACCAGAAGAGCCATTCCAATCCCCACCCCTCCGGCGTTATATGCCTTCCCGAACACCCAGCCTAACAACAGGAAAAAAACAATAAAAAGGAAAATCAATAAAAAGCTGTTTCTGCGGTTGGCTGCAATCTGCTGGTATATCATAAATCAAATAACCGGACAAAATATTTTGCACTTTAATTGGTATATTATCATTATACATAGGGGCGGGAATTCCCTACGGGTCTCCGTCATCCCGCCCCAAACAACAATTTTATCTACTGATAAGGTAAATTTTGCAAAAGACAATTATATTTATAAAACGCATTTGAGTATCCAAACCATTACTCGAGCTAAGAGCTTGATACGCCCCCAAACTATATTATTTAAAATCCACCTTGGGAGCTTCCCTTTTGGTCTCTTCGATTTGGAAATATTCCCGGGGTTTAAAGCCAAACCAGCCGGCAATGATATTCGCCGGGAATACCTGCTGGGCGTTGTTGAAGGATAATACCATATCATTATAAAACTGCCGGGCATAGGCAATCTTGCTCTCGATTCCGGCAAGCTCCTCTTGCAGCATAAGGAAATTCTGATTGGCTTTAAGCTCGGGGTAGTTCTCCACCACCGCGAAAAGGGTTTTTAAAGCAGAGGTCATCATATTGGTTGCCTCGGCTTTCTCCTGGACCGTGCCCGCCTGGGAATATATGGATCTGGCTTTGGTTACCGCTTCGAACACTCCCTTTTCGTGAGCGGCATAACCTTTGACCGTCTCCACCAAATTGGGGACCAAATCCGCCCTTTTCTGTAATTGAACGTCTATCTGGTGCCAGGCATTATCCGATTGATTTCTCAGTTTGATCAGCCGGTTGTACAGACCGATGATGATCAGAATGGGTATGCCCAGAACGATAAAAATGAATAATAAAACTACCAAAACCGCTCCCATGTTTCCTCCTTTTCACTTTTCTTTCTCACTTATCCTCTCCCCTTTGGGGAGAGGACATAGGTGAGGGGGAATAAAGTAGAAACATATTACTTTATTGACTTGGGATGTTTGTACGAAAAACAACCGGGTTATTTTCCTGTTAATTCCTTTCTAAACTCGTCTAAATATTTTTTTACCCGCTTGTCCGATAAAGCCAAAATTTCGGCGGCAAATATAGCGGCATTCTTTGCTCCGGCTTCTCCGATAGCCATGGTTGCCACCGGGATGCCTGACGGCATCTGGACTATGGAAAAAAGCGAGTCCACTCCGGAAAGCGGAGAGGCGTTCAAAGGAACACCTATGACCGGCAGATTGGTCAAAGAGGCAATCACTCCCGGAAGGTGAGCTGCCATTCCCGCACCGGCGATAACCACCTTTATCCCCTTCTTTTCAGCGCTCTGGGCTAATTTTTTAGTCTTATCCGGATTGCGGTGAGCAGAGCTGATCTCCATCTGATATGGAATCTTGAATTTTTCCAAAATCTCTGCCCCCTTAAGCATAACTTCCTGATCCTTCTTACTCCCCATCACTATCAGAACTTTTGGAACCGGCATTATTATCCCCTCTTGACAGATTTATCTATAAACTCAAGATTTAAGCTCATCCCTCGGTATTACCGAACCACAATATGAATCCATCTTTACTGGTCCCCAGTGCTCAAATCCCAGGCACCGGTTTTGACTCACCAGGGTGCCTTCTTCACCCAGGTGGCTTTATGACCTATATCTTTTCGATATTGCATCCCATCCATTCTTATCTTGTCGATCGCCATATAAGCTTTTTGTATCGCATTTTCCATGCCGCTATCGATGGCGGTTACCCCCAACACTCTCCCGCCATTGGTAAAGATTCTGTCTTTCTGCCTTTTGGTCCCGGCGTGGAAAACTAAAACATCCTCCATCAACCTGGCTTTGCTCAACCCGAAGATCTCCTTATCCCCTTCGTATTTTTCCGGGTAACCGCCAGAGGCCACCACCACGCATACGGCGAATCTGTCGTCCCATTCCACATCTTCTAGGGAAAGCTCTCCGTCCACGATGGACAAGAATATCTCTGCCAAATCGCTTTTAAGCAGCGGCAGGATCACCTGCGTCTCCGGATCGCCAAACCGGCAGTTGAATTCCATCACCTTGGGACCGCGCTCGGTCAGCATCAACCCGGCGTATAGAATTCCTTTAAAAAGTCTCCCCTCTTTTTTTAATCCGGCCAAGGTGGGTTCCAGGATTTCTTCGCTGATGGTCTTCATCATTCTATCATCCACAATAGTGGTTGGAGCATATGCCCCCATCCCGCCAGTATTGGGACCTCTGTCGCCATCGAATATCCTTTTATGATCCTGGGATGAAAGCATGGGAAGAATGGTCTCGCCGTCCGTAAAAGCCAGGATGGTGATCTCCTCCCCCTCCAAAAAATCCTCCACCACTATTCGGCTGCCCGCATCCCCAAAGACTTTTTCCACCATCATTTTTTGTATAGTGGAAAGTGCCAATGGCTCATCCTCCACCACCACTACTCCTTTTCCCGCGGCCAGGCCATCGGCTTTGATCACCAAGGGAAGCTCGGAGGATTTCACAAAATCGGAAGCCTGGTTGGGATTATCGAAAACCTTAAAGCTGGCGGTGGGGATATGATACTTTTGCATGAATTCCTTGGCAAACACCTTGCTCCCCTCGATCTCCGCGGCTGATTTGGTTGGTCCGAGGATCTTCAATTTCCGTTTCTCGAATTCATCCACAATCCCCAAAGTCAGGGGGAGTTCCGGTCCCACCACGGTTAGATCGATGGAGTTGTTTTGGGCAAAATCCGCTAACCGGGTTAAATCATTTGCCTTGATATCGACGCATTCAGCCAAATCCGCCATTCCCGCATTCCCGGGTGCGGCATAGAGTTTATCGATCAGTGGACTCAAGGAAAGTTTCCATACCATGGCGTGTTCTCTTCCACCGCTGCCTATCACCATAATTTTCATAGCCCGATCTCCGCAAGTAGAGGTTATTTACTTTTGTTCATACGGCTTCAATATTATCAAGTTTCAACCCAAAGGCAAGCTTTTTTTGTTGACAAAAAAGCCGGAGGATAGCATTTTAGATACAAAGTTAGGTATAACATCTGTTATTGAGGAATAAATTGAAGGGCTATCCGGCATCATATCCAATATTGGTACTGGTTCTGTTTTGCTTAATTTATCCGGTAAAGTCAGCGCCATCCGCAGAACTCATATCGAACAACGATCAGAGTATAGAATTCGGAATTTCCTACTTGAACCTCCAAAAAAGCTTCCTCGATTTTCCGATCGTATGGAAAACCACCATGCCGCTGGTATCGTTTAATTATGAATTGAATATTGGGAAATTCCTATTGGGATTCGGTTTTAGTTACGGGAAATCTACATACATCAGTATAAATGATGAAAAAAGATGGGGAAGGAACAACTTCTCGATTTGGGGGTTTAAATATGATTTTTTGTGGAGCAATTCAGGTCATGGAAAAAAACGGGGATTTCTCTGGGGTTTGGGTGCAACTTTAGAGAATGTAGAAATCGATCAGAAAATTGAAATAAGTCCTGGGAAGTTCAACAAGTATGAAGATCGATATCTGGGAATCGGCCCCAAATTGGATTTGAGCTGGAGCCGAAGCCGGTCCAACATTGGACTGAGCCTCGCTTCTACTGTGACCCTACCATGTGCCAGCACCGGGACTTTGCTTTCCGATGATGCTTTCAGTGATAAAACCTACCTTTCTTGGGTAAAGATAACCACCTGTTTGTACTTTCAATATAGGATTTCAGGCAATTACCAAATATGTTTTCAACTTGACAGGGAAGCATTGGCTTATGGCCGATCTCATAAAATGACTTATGACCGAGAAAGGGTCTATCCATATGGCTCATTTCTAATGAGATCCTTGTTGGTGAGCTTAAAATATCATTTCTAATTAAACGATTATTGTATGTGCTCAATTAATACCGATAAAAAGCGTCTTTATATTGGACTTGTACTCCTAGTTATAATGATAATAGGATGTGATGCCTCTAAAGTACTGTTTCCTGAATTGTATGAGAAAGACACCAACTGGCAAATGACCGAAAGTACTCATTATTTCATCTATTACCGCCCTGGCTCTCCTGCTTCCGATAATATCAAAGAACTCTCCAGGGATCTGGATAGTTGCTTCGAAGATGTCTTGGTGCAATTACAAGTTGATTTCCGTGCGAAGATTTATTATTATCTTTACAATTCTCAGGAGGATTTGACCTCTAATACGGGCACTGACTTTGCAGGATTCGTTGAGCAAGATTTCCAATGTATTGCTGAGATATATGGTTCTAATCATACTGAATTGAATGCTCATGAAACTGTTCATGTGATTACTGATAATACTATAGGCTCATCAGATTGGAATTTTCTTTCTGAGGGAGTTGCAGTATCAATAGAACGTGCTTATAACAAAGACTCATCAGGTAAGTTGGATTTGTATAGCCAAACACAGATTCTAATTTATTTCAATGAAATGATTCCTTTAGAAATTTTGGCAAGTAACGATTTATTTAATGAGATTCGGCTAACTAATGAAGCTTGGAATGAATATACTATATGCGGCTCTTTTGTCCGTTATTTAACAGACCAATACGGTCTGGAAAGATTTAAAATTTTCTACTCGAAAGCACACGAAGGCAATTACAAACAAGTATTCTACGAAGTCTACAACATAAGCATAGACGATTTCGAACAAGAATGGCACAACTTTTTACGTAACTATGGAACAAATGAACCTTCTCTGCTTATATTAGATAACCCTTGAACCTTAAACTTTGAACGCCTTTCCACTTGAACCCTCGACCCCTTGAACCCTTGAACTTTTGAACCCTTGAACCTTTCTTCCAGATACATCGCCCAAGTCGGTATCATCGCCAGCTTATATGCGGTGCTCACCATCGTGCTGGCGCCGATAAGTTACGGACCGGTACAGGTGCGGGTCTCCGAGGTTCTGACTATCCTTCCCTTTCTCACTCCTGCTTCAGTCCCCGGTCTTTTCATCGGATGTGTGGTAGCAAACACTTATGGTGGGTTGGGGATTTATGATATAATCGGGGGTAGTCTATGCACTCTCATGGCTGCGCTATTAACTTACCTCCTCTCCAAAACCCGCAAGCCGATTTTAGCCCCCCTGCCTCCGGTTGTAATCAATGCTTTGGGGGTAAGCCTGTATCTTCATTTTCTGTTTCAACTTCCTTATTGGCTTACCGTCGCTTATATAGCCTTAGGAGAGATGGTTGCATGTTTTGCCCTGGGATATCCGTTATTACTGGTGATCTTAAAAAGAGAAAAACTTGCCAGGATTTTCAAACTGTAACCATCCAAATCATCTATATATCCACTCTCCTCAAAAAAGCTCTCCCCAATTGATATAATCCTTTCCAAGGGATACTGATATTTATCCACTTTTATGCTTGATCCTTAACTGCGCTTTGGTCAATATTGATACCGAATTTTCGTTTTATTGATTATTGTCCCATCGCCACAAAAGATTTAACTACGTTTCATTCCCCCAAATGAATGAAATAATTTTTGCGAAAAACACCCTAAATCTTTTTTCCGCCAACTTCAGCTTTTTGCCTGCGTAAAATTTTTGAGTCTTTTGAATTACAAAGGGTTTCAGTTATTTCAAGGAGCTGTCATATGAAGATATTAAATTTAAAAATTTGTTTTCTCTTACTTTTGATTTTTCTCACGGTTAATCTGGTTTACGCTCAAGAGCATCCGCTGCCGGGAGCAAAGATATCTTTTTCCGAGACCATGTGGAGCTTTGGGTACGTTCCCAAAACCGGAACGGTATCACACACCTATATGATCAAAAATGTGGGAACGGATACTTTAATCATTGTTAAGGTTAGACCGGACTGTGGTTGTACCACCACTCCTCTAACCCAGAAGCGGTTATCCCCGAATGAGTCGGCTGAGATGAAAATCGTTTTTGATCCCAGAAAGGTCGTTACCACCGAGGCTGTTAAAAAGCTCCAGATAACTTCCAATGATCCAAACAATCCCCTCTCAGAGGTACAATTCACGGCAAAGATTGGACTCAACAACTCTTTGGTAAAACTTACCCCTGCCGAAATTGATTTTGACACAACAGCAGTGGGAGCTGAAGGTTCACGTACCCTTACTATTGAAAATATCTCAAAAGAAAGACTCTCCCTCAATGTTATAGAAGAACCCAGAGAATATGTGGATGTAAGCTTAGGGAATAAAATCCTTAAACCGGGTGAGAGCATTCAGCTGGTGGCGAAGTTAAAAAAGGGAGTAGCCGCAGGGAGTTTTCATACCTCACTGACTCTTGATTTTGAAGGTTCCAAAATTGCCCGGGTCAGCATCCCGATTTTCGGGGAGATAATCACCCCCTAAAGCCAAGAGATCGATGCCGCAGAGACCAAAGCTCACACGGATTATACTCAGGTCTGTAATCATAATAATCATCGGATCGACGGTCGGTCTAGTGTATAATACTTTCTCTTCCAAGGGAATCACCCTCAAGGGGAGCTGGAGCAGCAAGCTTACATCCGATAGTGTAATTGTCCCATATTCCTATCAAAAGGATGATCCCCCTGCGGTCAGCTTGGATTACGTCCAGATGAAATTCCAATCCTCCAAGGTAATCTTTTTGGATGCTCGTATGCCGGTTGACTTTAAGGCCGGGCATATCAAAGGAGCAATCAACCTTCCGTATGAGGAGTTCGAACAATTCTCACCTCAAGTTTTGCCTAAGCTCCCGGTAAACGAAGAGATAATCGCCTATTGCGACGGCAGCGAATGCGAAGCCAGCCTGCTCCTATCCAGGGAGCTTCGGGATTTGGGATACAGAAATGTGAAAATATTCTTTGGTGGCTGGTCGGAATGGCAAATGGCGGGCTTGTTAATAGAAACAGGTGAATGAAAATGTTGAAGACTCTAATTCGGGTAATTACCGATAAAAGATTAATGCTGTTGTTCAGGTTGGTTTTGGGGATAACCTTCATCTATGCCAGCTTGGACAAAATTGCTAATCCCGACCAATTCGCCCGGATTATTTACAATTATCACATCCTCCCCCATTTTTTGATAAATATTTATGCGGTCACCCTCCCTTGGGTTGAATTCCTTGCCGGTCTCTTTTTGATCTTGGGGGTATTTATCGAAAGCGCTTCGCTTTTGATCAGCTTCTTGCTTTTGGTCTTTGTAGTTGCTATATCTATCAATCTATATCGTGGGGTAAACTTGAACTGCGGATGTTTCTCCACCGATCCGGCCGGCACAAAAGAGGGAGCCAAGCTGCTTATTAAAGATTTCGTATTCCTCTTTCTGGGAATAATGATTTTCTTCTTCAATAAAAGTTACGTCAGTCTCTCTGTTCTTATCCAGAAGAAATCTCCCGCCAATCCATAGCAAAACCTTCGTATTCCATAATAATTAATGCAAACCCAGAGTATTCCGTTAAATTGGAAGGCTTGAAAATTCATTCTGAAATATTTTGGGGGATATAAAGAGAGGTAATGAGAATATATTCTATTTAGCTACTGTTTTTGTTTCCGGTTTTATCTCTATGATCGCCTGCCTGGCGTCCACCAGGTCACCCGCTTTAAAATTGACTTTTTCCACCCTGCCCTTGATGGGTGATTTAATCTCGTTCTCCATTTTCATCGCTTCCACTATTACCAATCCTTGCCCTTTTTCTACCTCGTCTCCTTCCTTCACAGA
The DNA here is from genome assembly GCA_903908285.1 of uncultured candidate division Zixibacteria bacterium. Lineage (GTDB taxonomy): Bacteria > Zixibacteria > MSB-5A5 > MSB-5A5 > SM1-73 > CAIVRH01. The sequence goes on along the minus strand of CAIVRH010000019.1, from coordinate 15,478 downwards.
TATCTTAACCACTTTTCCGGGCATGGGAGAACAAATGGTGGGAGCTTCATGTAGGGCAGCCGAATCTGCTTCACCCGCTCTGATACTCTCTGTTTTTGCTTCCTGAATGCAGAACTGCTCTCCTTCGATAGATAGGTATTTCTTTCCATTGGCTTCTGAGTGATAGACTGTAATTGCCTTGTTATCTATCAGCAGCGAAAAACAGTTGTCGGAGATGGAGGTGTAATCGATGATATAGTTTCTACTATCGATATTGATATGGTATCTACCATCCTTATGTTCTATCCCGAGTTTGTAGACTTTATCATCTATAGTAAATTCTTGTTCCATAAATCCTCTATGTTCAATCTGGTATCCGGTTCTCTAACTTCCACTCAAGCTCCATTTCCCTACAGTCAACCAGGGATTGGGCATGTCTTCCTTTGCAGTTGTTCTTCTTGACTTACTTTTGTTCTGAGAAGAGATACCCGCTGCCATAATTGCTTCATGGATGTATCTTTTCTCTCCTTTATTCTCTTTCCAATCCGACATGTTCATATCGATAAAGTTTGTCTGGGTGTTACCTGCAATGAATTCAGGATGATTCATGATCGACCCCAAAAATTCAATCGGGGTCTTTATTCCCAGGATGATGTAATTGGACAATGCCTGAATCATCCGCTTGCGGGCATCCTCTCTGGTCTCTCCCCAGGCGACCACTTTGGATAGAATCGGGTCATAGTAAACTGACACGTCAAATCCGGAGTATATCCCGCAGTCATGCCTGATCCCAGGTCCCTGCGGCTCTTTCATAAAAAGGATTTTCCCGGAAGAAGGGAAGAAATTGTTTTCCGGATCTTCGGCATAGATTCTGCACTCAATCGCATGCCCTCTTTGTTTTATTTGTTCTTGAGTAAATGAGAGTTTCTCTCCCGAGGCGATTCTTATCTGCTGTTTCACCAAATCTATTCCGGTCACCAACTCGGTAATGGGATGCTCCACCTGAAGCCGGGCATTCACTTCGAGGAAATAGAAGTTCATATTCTGATCCAGGAGAAATTCTACCGTCCCTGCGTTGTTATACCCCGAGACTTTGATCACCTGCTTGGCCACCTCGCCCATTTTCTCTCTAAGCTTCTCGTCTAAAGCACAGGATGGTGTTTCTTCCACGATCTTCTGGTGTCTCCGCTGAATGGAGCATTCTCTCTCGCATAGATGAACTACATTCCCGCAGTTGTCCGCCAACACCTGAAACTCCACATGCCGGGGATTTTCGATATATCTTTCCAGATACACCGATTCGTCTCCAAATGCAGATTTCGCTTCCCTCATCCCCGCCTCCAGCCCCTTATCCAGTTCATCCGGTGAGTGGATTATTCTCATCCCCTTTCCCCCGCCACCAGCAGAGGCCTTTATCATAACCGGATAACCGATCTTCTCTGCTGCTTCTTTAAATCCTTTTACTTCTTTACCGGAGCTCATCATACCCGGAATAATCGGGATTTTTGCCTGAGTCATGGTCTGGCGTGATGCCACTTTGTCTCCCACCAATTTCATCGCTTTGGAATTGGGTCCGATGAAAACGATCCCCTCTTTCTCGCATCTGGCGCAGAATACCGGATTTTCCGCCAAGAAACCATAACCTGGATGAATCGCGTCTGATCCGCTTTCCTTGGTTACTTGGATAATTCTGTCTATGTTCAAATAGCTTTCCAGGGGCGGAGGATTTCCAATGCAATACGCCTCATCTGCCATTTGCACGTGTAGTGCAGGTCTATCTACCGTGGAGAATACTGCCACCGAGGGGATAGACATCTCCTTGCAGGCATTGATGATCCGAACCGCGATCTCTCCCCGATTGGCAATGAGAATCTTTTTTAGCATAAAGAAAAATGAATTTAAATCTGTTCCACTAAAGTCAATAGCTTTTCCAGTTTCGATGTCAAGTCTTTTGCCTTTTCGCCAATTTCACTATTAACAAGTTGAGACAGGGCTGAAATGGCTATTTGAATATTGACTCGTATTCCTTCTGGGATAAATAGAGGTGCTTCTTTATTTATGAAAAATTTCAAATCGCCACAAGCTGTCTCTAAAGGGTCCAAGAAACCTTGAATCACATCTTCACTATATTTGCGATTTTCACAATCCATTTTCAATTCGGTGGCGTGTGCTAAAACACCAAATAATAAAATCTGTCTAGCCAAATCCGAAGGCATCTCATCGATGTTATCTGTGTTAACAAAGCTTCTAGACCACATTCTATTCGGTAGTCTGTTCGCTTCGTACATTTCTTCTGCTTTTAGGTTCTCTATGTTATCATCATTCCATAGCTTGGGTTCATAGCTCTCACACGTTTCTTTTTGCTTACATTCTGGGCAAAATCCATTACAACCGTCATAAACTACAAAACCTCCTTCTTCCCTTTGCATCTGACATAAAAGACAATCATCGTCGAGTCCATCGTCTTTCAAAAATTCCTCTTTCCGCTCCTGTATAGTCTTCTCATCTGGATTGTCCAGATGTACCAGGCAACAATCCCCAATAATGGAAAACGGTGCTTCTTCTCCGTAGTGAATTCTAATATAATTTTCTATATTTCCGAATTTTTCTCGAATCCAATCTAGTTGTTTTATAGCTTTCTCTTTTTTCATACCTTCTTAAGTTGACCTCTCCACCCGTCTCCCTTTCCATAAATATGGAGAGGGGGAGATAGGGGGTGAGGTTCATATTGTTATTTTGTCCACTTGGGTTTTCTTTTCTCTAAAAACGCGTTCATCCCCTCCTGCCCTTCGTCTCCTATCCGCATCAAGGCGATCATCTCCGCGGTGTAGGTCTTGGCTTTATCGAAACTCATCCCCGGCACATTCCTCAAAAGCTCCTTGCACATAGCTATGGCACTTGGACCGCTGGAAATGAGTTGATTTACCTTTTCCTGTACCGCTTGATCTAATTTTTCCAAAGGCACTACCTGATTCACCAAGCCTAACTCCATTGCTCTGTTGGCTGTAAGCCTTTCCCCGGTCAAAAAGAATTCTCTGCACCTTCCTTCACCCACTTTTCGAATCACATAGGGCGAGATACATGCCGGCACCAGACCCAGCTTCACTTCACTTAAGCTGAGCTTGGCATTCTCCGAAGCAATGGCAATATCGCACACCGCGACCAAACCGGTACCTCCTCCTATGGCAGCTCCGTTTACCCGGGCTATGGTCGGCTGGGGCAGGGAATACATCAGGTAAAACAATTCCGCTAATTTAAGTGAATCTTCCAGATTCTCCTGGTAGCTGAAGTGGATCATCTTCTTCATCCAGTTCAAATCCGCACCGGCACAGAATGAATCGCCATTACCGGTTAAGACGACTACCCTCACCGATTCATCCTTAGATATCTTGGAGAAGATTTCGGTAAGCTCGGCGATCATCACCTCGTTGAAGGCGTTATGCACTTCGGGGCGGTTGAGATTGATTTTTGCGGTTTTGTTTTCTAATGTATAAGAAATCGTATCAAACGCTTTATCTTCAGTCAATTATTTGATTCTCCTATTTTGCTCTTGGGTCTCCCCTCTCCACACTATGGAGAGCGGGACTAAGGGGAAAGGTATTACCATTCGCTACATCCTGAAAACTCCGAATCTCTGATCGGGTATGGGAACGTTCAACGCCATGGAGATTCCCAAAGCCAAAGCAGTTCGGGTTTCCAGCGGATCTAAAATCCCGTCGTCCCAAAGATTTGCTCCGCTAAAGTAGGGGCTGGATTCCTCCTCATATTTCCTAAGCGTTGGCTCCATGAACTTCTGCTGTTCCTCCTTGGTCATGGTCTTACCTTGTTTTTCCAGTTGTTTCATCTTCACGGTTAAAAGAACGTTCGCCGCCTGCTCTCCCCCCATCACGCATATCTTGGCATTGGGCCACATCCAGATTAAACGCGGATCATAAGCCCGTCCGCACATGCCGTAGTTGCCCGCTCCGTATGATCCACCTACGATCACGGTGAATTTGGGAACGTCGGCATTTGCCACCGCATGCACCATCTTGGCTCCGTCGCTGGCAATCCCCCCATGTTCGTATTGTTTTCCTACGATAAAACCGGTTATGTTTTGCAGGAAAATCAGGGGGATCTTACGCATGGTGCAGAGATTGATGAAATGAGCCGCTTTGAGAGAGCTTTCGGAGAAAAGCACTCCATTGTTCCCTAGTATCCCAACTGGATAACCCATGATGCGGGCAAACCCGGTTACCAGAGTCGGTCCGAATAGTTCTTTGAACTCCTGGAATTTGCTTCCATCCACGATCCGGGCGATAACTTCTCTAATATCGTAAGATCTTCTTAGATCACGCGGGACTACGCCATATAATTCCTCCGGATCATAATAGGGATCTTCCGGCTCAGCCACATCCAGCTCGAATTTCTTGGATGGATCCAGGCATTCGACGATGTTTCTGGCGATCTGCAGGGCATGCTGATCGTTTAAAGCATAATGATCCGCCACGCCGGAGATCCGGCAGTGAACATCGGCTCCGCCCAAATCCTCATCCGTCACCTCTTCACCGGTAGCGGCTTTGACTAACGGAGGTCCGCCGATGAATATGGTCCCTTGTTTTCGGACGATAACCGCCTCATCGCTCATGGCGGGAACGTATGCTCCACCTGCCGTGCAAGAACCCAAGACTATGGCAATTTGAGGAATTCCCATGGCGGAAAGCCGGGCTTGATTGTAAAATATTTTACCGAAATGATCTTTGTCCGGGAATGTACCGGATTGGTATGGCAGGAAGATGCCGCCTGAATCGACTAAATAAACACAGGGAAGTCGATTCTCCATGGCGACTTCCTGGGCGCGGACATGCTTCTTTATGGTAATGGGAAAGTAGGTTCCGCCTTTTACCGTAGCATCGTTTGCTACCACAAGAATCTCGCGACCATGCACCACCCCCACACCGGTGACAATTCCAGAACCCGGGGCTTCGTTATCATACATGTTGTAAGCCGCTAAAGGAGATAGTTCCAGAAACGGAGTGTTTTTGTCGAAAAGAAGGTCAAGCCTTTCTCTTACCAAAAGCTTTTTTCGTTCTTTATGCCGGATTCTATCTTTCTCCGGACCTCCTAATTTGGTTTTTTTCAATATCTCTTTGTGTTCGGCAACCAGCCTTTGCAACTCAGCTTTGTTCTGCTGAAACTCTAAGCTCTTTGTATCTATTTTGCTTTCTATTCGAAACATATTTCCTCTTCTTGTTTCTTCCGTAGAGCCCAACCATAGCGTCGGGCGAAATCAATATCTGACACGTTCGAAAAGGAACAACTTATGCCGGCACACATTTATATCCGTAACACAAAATTCCTGCTTCCCCATCTTGCTGTATCTTTCTGAATTCTATCTTCAGCTTCATTCCGGTTTGAATCTGGTCCGGTTCGCAATCAACGATCTGGGCTAATATGTTGATTCCATCATCCAGTTTTACTATTCCCATGGCGTAAGGGGTTTGATTCACGAACTGGCTTGGCCCAACTCTTATCACCGTGTAGGTTAGAAGTGTTCCTTCATCTTTGAGCTTGACCTGTTCAAACTCCCGGGATTTGCATTCTGGACATATCAACCGCGGTGGGAAATATATCTTGCCGCATTTTTTGCATTTCTCCGCTTCCATTCGGTATCTTTGTGGAATCTCTCTCCAATATCTGGCTGGGAACATATTGTTACCTCCGTTGAAATACTCGTTAAACGTTTATCGGTAGCGAAATTCGCATCGAGACTCGGTCATCGTAAGTCGAAACACGATAGCTTTCCATCAAGAATTTTCAACCTCCGATTTCCGATCTTCGATTATCGATTCGAGCTTTGCCACCGTTAAACGATCTTCGATTTGTCGAATTTACATAGCTTGCATTATATGCACCACCGCACTACCACCACTGCCCCCCATGTTCTGAGTCAACCCTATTTTTGCGTTTTTAACCTGTCTGGGTCCCGATTCGCCTCTCAATTGATGGACAATCTCCACCACCTGTGCTACGCCGGTTGCTCCTACCGGATGTCCTTTGGATTTAAGTCCTCCGCTGGTGTTGATTGGCTTCTTTCCCCCTAGCGCAGTCATTCCGCTCATGGTGGCTTTCCCTCCCTCTCCCTTTTTGACAAAACCTAAATCCTCGATAATCATTATTTCAGCAATGGTGAAACAATCATGCACCTCGGCTAAATCGATATTCTCCGGTGTCACATTAGCCATTTTGTAAGCCCTCTCTGCCGCTTTTACCGTGGCATTCAAGATAGTAAAATCGCTGCGGCTGTGGAGAGCAATCGTATCCGTGGCGTTCCCGGAAGCGATGATCTTCACCGGAGGCTTTTTGGAAATTTTCTTGGCCATATCTGCCGGACACAGGATAAGACAGGCGGCCCCGTCGGTGATGGGAGAGCAGTCCAGGATGGTGAGGGGATCGGCTACCATGATCGAGTTAATCACCTCTTCTATTGTGATCTTCTGCGGATATTGTGCCAATGGATTCTTGAATCCGTTTTCGTGATTTTTCACTGCCACCTGGGCTAACTGTTCCCTGGTGGTTCCGAACTTCTGCATATGGCTTCGCGCCATCAAAGCATACAACCCGGGGAAAGTGATACCGTTATAAACCTCATATTCTTGATCCGCTGCTGTGGAAAGGGCGTAAGTGGCGCCATCACCGCTCACATCCGTCATCTTTTCCACTCCCCCTACCAGAACGATATCAGACATGCCGGAAGCGACGTCGATGAATCCCATCCTCACCGCCAGACCGCCGGAAGCGCAAGCTGATTCCACCCGGGCAGCGGGAATAGGGCCTGCGCCCAGGTAATCAGACAAAAGGGATGCTAAATGTTCCTGTCCCACAAAAAGACCCGAGGTCATGCATCCCGCATACATGGAATCGATATGATCCACCCCCGCATCTTCGATGGCTAAAAGAGCGCTTTCCACAAAGATGTCTCTTAAGGATTTCTCCCACAGCTCCCCCCATTTGTTCATTCCTACACCGATTATTGCAACTTCTCTCATGTTAAACTCCTTTTAATTCTCGGAAATTATCAAAATCAAACCAACGTTAATCGTTTATCGTTAGCGAAGCTCGAATCGAAAATCGGTTTTCGGATTACGGAATTCCGAGTTGTCACCTTTTATGAAAATCATTCCATCTTTTGGCAAGATTATATAGCTGCCTGCTGGTTTTATCGTAAAGGTCTATTAGCTTTTCGCAAAACTCTGTATCGACATACTTTGAGTATAAATCTTTCACATGGCTTAAACACACAATCATTTCATTAGACTCCGCCATTGCATCATCCAAGTACTTCTGAAAGCCCTTATTCTGGTGCCTTTTCGAATGACCCTCTGCTATCAATCGAGGGACGGCTTTTGCAGATCTACGCATTTGATCCGCTAGATCGTGTTGTTCCTCCTTTGGAAGTTTGGGGATGATCTTAATGATAACCTCTAATGAAGTAGAATAGCTGTTTTGGTAAACCTCCAAATCAGTGAAGCTTCGTATTGGACTTTTTGTACTCATTTGATTCCTAAATCGTCCGATCTTCGACTAACGAATTACTTTTTGAGCATCGTTATCACTAAACGGTCTGAGTATAGCCAAACCTTAATAGCCTGTTATCAACTTATTAACTGTTTATTACTCAGAATTGAATAATCTCATTACCGCCTTCCGATTTTCGAATAACGATTCGAGCATCGCCACCGTTATCCGATCTTCGAATTTCTATTCTCCCATCCTTATCTTCCCCCTAAACTTCGCATAAGTGCCATATTCAATATATTTCTTGTTATGCTCTAAAAGATATCTGGTTTTTGGTGCTTTATCCCGCACTTCATTTATCCTGTCAGTTACCTCATAGATGAAGCCATCGCTCCCGGCGCCGGAACCATAGGATACCATCAAAATCATATCTCCCGGTTTGCAGACATCCAAAGTAGCGGTAAGCCCCATGGGTGAGGAGCCGGAGTAGGTATTGCCCAAGGTCGGAGATAGCCAACCCGGCTCGATTTGTTCTTTTTTGAATCCCAGCATTTTTCCCACCCGCATGGGGAATTTACCGTTGGGCTGGTGAAAAATGGCATAGTTGAAATCTTCCGGTTTCATGTTGGCTTTACTCATGATGGCATTGGCGCATCCGGTGATATGCTTGAAGTAGGCCGGCTCTCCCGTGAAACGGCCGGCGTGGCGCGGGTAGAATTGGTATTCTCTCCTCCAGAAATCCGGCGTGTCGGTCATAAAGGAGAAAGTATGAAGCACTTTTGCAATCGGGTTTTCCTTACCGAAGATGTATGAAGCTGCTCCGGCTGCTGCCGAATATTCCAAAGCATCGCCCGGAGCGCCCTGGGAAGTATCGGCTCCGACGGCTAAGCCGTATTTAATCATTCCGGATTCCACCAGACCGATGCAGACAAACATGGCTTCGCTTCCCGCCTTACAGGCAAACTCGAAGTCAGCGCAATGTATGTCGGGTGTAGCTCCAATTGCTTCCGCCAGAGTCGTACCCGAAGGTTTTACCGCATATGGATGAGATTCGGATCCCACATAGACTGCTCCAATCTCTTGGGGATTGATATTTGCCCGTTTCAGTGCGTTTTTGGTCGCCTCCACCGACATGGTGATGGTGTCCTGATCCGGGCTGGGAACGGATTTCTCGTACAGTTGTAAACCCTTTTTGTAGCTGGGGGCATCCGCTCCCCAAACTTTGGCAATCTCCTCCACCTTTATTCGATTTCTGGGTATATAAGCTCCGTAACCAATTATGCCTACCATTTGGTCCTCTCTTTTCTTATAGATTATTATAGGATTTACCTATAAAACAAAGCTGATCCAATATTGTTCCATCAATTGAAAGCAAAATTTAAAAACCATCTCTATATAAGGGGATCTGATATCCTTGTCAAGCGAAATCTACCCCTCACAAAACCAGGTACACAAGACAGCCGAAGCCCAAGAGCATTGTTTTAAGGACTTTCAAACTATGATAATATTTCTGAATTAATCTTCTTATTTTATTCATAACCTGGCATGCTGAATCTTGGACATCTTCAAAAGCAGAGGGGTAAAGATTATGAATATGATAAGGTTGGAAAGAATATGAATAGCAGCAAATGGTATGGCTGCAACCATAACCGGGTAAAATTGTCCCATCACATAAGCTGTCGCCACATTGGTAAGTAAATCATAAATGACGGTTAAAGCCAGTCCTGCAATCCCCATTGACAGATAAGGAAGATATGAATTGAACGTTAAAATCAATCGAAATCGGTTGACCAATCCTCCGGCAAAACCAACCAGCGCCATGGAAAAAATCTGCGCTATGGCTATGGGAAGGGGAGGCAAACCATAAGGAGTGATCAGGGAAGTATAGATGGACATGGAGATGATGCCGATGATCGTCCCCTCGATCATGCCCAATAGATAACCGGAAGAGAAAATCACAAAGGTTAAAAATTCGACGTTAGGAACGGAAAGAATAGGAAGCTTCAGTACTATGGCTAAGGCGATCAAAACCCCGGACCAAGCCAGCTTCCTGGCGGAAAACCTCATCTGACCACCGCTAACTTTTTGATCTCTGTGGAGTTTTTAGTTTTTACCTGATATAGGTATATGCCTGATACCACATATTCCCCATTTTCGTTTTTCCCGTCCCAGGCCGGGCATTTGCCGCGCTCGATATAATCACCGATGGTCCATTCCTGCCCTTCCTCACCCGCAGGAGGATAGTACCAAACCCTCTCTCCGGAAACGGTGAAGATATTTATCTCCACCTGGCTTACCGACGACAGGATAAAGGGGAAATAGGTTAAACTGGTATCGGCGCTGATTACAAATGGATTGGGGAAATTCTGCCCTATCCAATCTTTCTGGGGAAATGGCTGATCACCGTGGTAAGAGCTGTCGTAATCTGCGGAATATGTATAGGTGAAACATGTATCCCCCACCCGGCTGGTGGCAGCCGGAATCAGTATGATCTCTCTGAAAGAAGTCCAGTTATAGACATCTGCGTCTGCCTCGCCGGTTTGATGGTTAATCCGAATTGTGTCGATAACCGGCTCATTTACGTCCTTGTTGTATCCCATGACCGAAACTTCGAAAGCATAATCCGGGTCAGATGGCAAAAAAGAAAGCTTCATTCCCCCCTGTTTCTCGGCCGGCTTGAAAATGATATAATTCGAACCTAAACCGTAAGGGGGAAATGGACCCGAAGTGTTGTCTACTGGATATTCTGTATCGTTATTAAGGATATGGTAATGATACAAGGTGTCTACTTTCACCTTGGGAAACAAATCTCCTTCGGAATAAAATATTTGAGTTCGGGCTCTATCAGCAGTAAAATAGTTCCAAACAGTAAACTCCCTGAAAGCATCTTCGAAATTGCTTCCTCTTGCCTCTAAGGCTATATCCGTAGCAGACTTTCCACCAGGACACTCTCCCTGACAGCTTATGACATTAGGTCCACTAACCTTGCCACACTCTTGCCAAATATCTTTAATGATGCTGGCGTCGAATCCATCTGGCCTTGATGGATATTTTCTTTCTGAAAGATAAATTGGCCAGACACAAGCGCCATATGCATGACGTGCACTATCCGGAATATTATTATAATAGCTGAATGTTTTTAAAGACCATTCCGGATGTCTAAAAAAGGAAGACAGATAACCCAAATAGTCGTTGATTTGATCGTAGACGATATCTTCCATCCAAGTGGCTGACATCTCCATCCAGTAAGGTTTATAGGTGTTCGGGTTGTTTGGATCATCGTACTCGAATTCGGAAGCATCATATCCAAATTGCACTGCGTGAAAGAATTCGTGTGCCGCAGTAACCCTTAGGATATCCATTTTGTCAGCATAACCGCCATACATGCTGTAATCATTACGTACGACAATATAGCTGGTATATACAATGGAGTTGGTGGTTAACGGAGATTCCGCTTCGGTATAGCCATAATAACTCTGATTTATATTCATAAGGTACACATCCATCTTCCCATCTCCCCCGTTGGGTTGATACCAATTGTCACTGGGAGGAGAATTATATCCCATATTATTAACTTCCTTGGCCCACACGGAATCGAAAATGTCCGCACAGCGATTTACGTAATCCGGCACTCCATCCAGCGGATGGACATCAACATTAGCTTCGAAAACAGCATTTGACCCGATCTTGGTATAGTGTATCTTAAAATTGCCGCCTGGAGTATTATATTGGTATCCCCCAAAATCCGGTCGAGAGATATATGGCATTAAAAACTCTGTTGTTTTGGCGGAGAAACGATGCCGGTTGAAATTGATCTCGACAAATATGGGTGTGGCACAAATCGGATGCTCAACCACCCCTTGAGGTATTTCCGTCGAAAAAATACTCTTAACCCTTTCCACCAGCTGGTATTCATATACCTGGCTCAATTTCTGTTCTTCTGCCGAAACATTCTGGCTGACCAGAAAAGCAACAAGGAATAGAAAAAGGATTTTCCGCATCTCATCTCTCCTTAAAATTTTCCCCACAGATTTTACAGATAGTTTTTAGTTTTGAGTACCGAGTTTTGATTTTGAAGGATTAGATTTTAAATTTGCACTTTGCAATCTGGAATTTGCAATTAGATTTTATTCGCCATGTTTAATTCATCATCCGTTTTAATTTCTCCTCTTTACTTAGCTTTTGCCGCGGACTATGGACTGCGGACGTTTTTTATCCGTCATCCATCATTCTTCATAGTTTTTAATAATTCTCCTCTTTCACCTTTCTCAACATCTCCAGGCATTGATACGGAACCTTGACCGTTCCGATCAAAACCTTCTCCCCTCGACGGCCATGACAATCCGAGCCGCCGGTGTAGATCAGACCAAGTTTCTGGGCTAAGTTTATGTAATTTTTGGTGGTTTCCCGGTCGTGCTTGGAATGGTACGCTTCTATTCCGTCCAGACCCAAATCGACGAAATCGTAAATGGCTTGCTGAATCCGGACGGTCCCGGGATGCGCTAATACGGCAACGCCCCGGACCAGATGAACCAAGTCTATTCCCTCCTTGGGGGTGAGAAACATTTTGGAAACATAAGCCGGGGCATGGTATCCGATATATCTGGCAAAAGCCTCTTCGTAAGTATTCACAAACTCCTCTTTGAGCAAAGCATCCGCCAGATGCGGTCGCCCCACCGAGCCTTTGCCCGCTATGTTTTTTACCGTCTCTATGTTTAAATCAATGCCCAGCTCATTCAGCTTCTCCACCATCTTCTCCCCCCGGATTCTTCTTTCTTTTTGAAAGCTGTTGATTTTCTTTAAGAATTCCGGATTCTCGCAGTCGATTAAATATCCCAAAAGATGAATATCCTCTCCTTTGTAAGCAACCGAAAGCTCCACTGCCGGGATAAGCTCAATTTCCAAATCTTCCGCTATCTCCTTGGCTGCTTCATAACCGTCGATGGTATCGTGATCGGTTATGGCGATGGCGGAAAGCCCCTTTTTCCTGGCGGTTTCCACTACCTCATTCGGCGTAAATAGGCTGTCTGAAGCGGTTGTGTGGATATGGAGATCAATCCATTGTTTTGATGTTTTGGTCATGTGTATTCATGAATTTAAGGTAATAAAGATGACATCCGGTTTTCCCACTTTAATTTATTCCTCCAATTCGCACCTTTCAATCCTGTACCCTGGATTCTGGACCCTGGACCCCTAATCAATTCTGAGCCAGCTTTTCCTCAACTTTATTAGCAATCTCCTGGGCAATTTGGGATGATTCGTTTCTGATAGCATCAGCTTTTTCCCGGTAGGAGGTTGCAAAAGCTCGATCCTCGATGGAATTTAAGTTTATCCGAACGTTTAGGTATGCCCCCTCCACCGCTGTCTTAGCCATCAGTGCTGATACGCCTGCATCCGAGACCATATTGGGATTACCTTTCTCCACCACGACCATGCTCAATCGTAAAGCCTCCACTCCCTTTTCCATTACTTGAAGAGGGATTAAAATTGCTCCTTTGGTCGCCTCCTGAATTGCCGAATTCCTCTTCTGAATCTCCTCCTCGGTATATTTGGTAAGCTTGAAAGCGTCCATCACCTTGTCAAAGCTTTCCGCGTCTTTTATAATAAACTCCTGCATTTCTTTTCTGATCTGCTCGGCTTTCTCCAACACCCCTTTCAATTCATCCTCCGCCTCTTTGAATTTCTTCTTTCCTATAGTCAGTCTGCAAACCATGGAGGAAAGAGCCGAAGCTAAAGCTCCTGCTGCTGCTGCAACACTTCCCCCTCCCGGAGCAGGAGAGGATGAAGCCACATCATCGATAAATTGTTCCAACCCCTCTTTTTCCCCTCCGGTAAAGGTCATCAGCTTGTTCTCTAAAACCTGCTCTTTTTTGAAATTCTCTAATCGGAGATAATATTCCGAGACGTCCAGCAGGGCATTAAGGGGCGTCAGACCCACTATCTCGCTGGCGATGATGGGAACCCCATATCGTTCCGCTTCGGCTTTTATCAGCTCGAATACCCGGAAGATCGGGGTCTGGGGATAGTTGACCAAGTTCATGGAGATCTGCGCCAAGTTTTTCTCTTTAATCTCAAAACCCAAAGCCTTACAATACCGGAGACCGCCGCCGGAGAATCGGATCACCTTGGCGATTTTCTTGGCAATGCCTACATAAGGTGTTCCCAGATAAACGTTAAAAGCGATCAATGGCATCCGGGCACCGATAGCGGTAGCGCCGGCAGAAGGATGCATTCGGGCGGGACCAAAATCCGGTTTTCTGTCCGGATTGGTCGCAATTTCTGCCTTCATCCCTTCATACTCCCCTTTTCGCACTTCTGCCAAGTTGGTTCTTTCCGGTTTTTTTGCCGCAGCTTCATACAGGTAGACCGGTATCTGGAGTTTTTCCCCGACTTCTTTGCCCAACTCCTCGGCTAACAGGATACAGTCCTGCATGGTCATTCCGGAGATGGGAATAAACGGGACTACATCCGTTGCTCCCATGCGGGGATGCTCCCCCTGGTGTTTCTCCATGTCGATCAGCTCGGTCGCTTTGGCTATGGCTTTAAAAGCAGCAGACTTGACTTCCTCCGGTCCCCCCACAAAAGTGACCACTGCTCGGTTGTGGTCCTTATCCATCTCCTTGTCTAAAAGCATCACCCCCGGAACCGATTTGATTTCTCCTACGATCGCCTCTATCACCTCCGGCCTTCTTCCTTCGCTGAAATTTGGAACACATTCAACAATTTTAACCATATTCAAATCCTTCTATTAAAATTCGGAGTTCAAAATCCAAAATCATCAAGATCCGATCGATTAGAAGCATAGAGAATTTTAAATTTTGACTTGCAATTTTGAATTTTGCTTTTTGAATTTTGAATTCTTCTCACCTTCCGCCCATCAGTTGGACCATTATCGCTTTCTGGATATGCAATCTATTTTCTGCCTGATCGAACACCACCGATTGGGGGCCGTCCATCACCTCATCGGTTATCTCCTCTCCCCGGTTCGCTGGTAAGCAATGCATCACTATGCAATCCTTCTTGGCAAATTTCAAAAGCTCTTTATTAATCTGAAAATCTTTAAGTATCATTCTTTTTTGCTCTGCTTTGTCTTTCTGCCCCATGCTTGCCCAAACGTCGGTGTAGATTACATCTGCATCCTCCACCGCTTCTCTTGGATTACTCGTCAGGGTGATTTTGCTTAGTCCCATGTCCTCGGCATACTCAAATATGTTTTGGTCCGGTTTGGTATCCGGTGAAGTCCCCACTCGAAAATCAAAGGGAAATCTGGTGGAGGCGTTGAGCCAGGAATTGGTTACATTGTTGCCGTCTCCCAGATATGCGATTTTAAGATTTTCGATTTTCCCTTTGTGCTCCAGGATGGTCAGCAAATCCCCCATCACCTGGCAGGGATGCAATAAATCAGTCAAGCCATTGATCACCGGAATAGTTGCATTCTTGGCTAATTCCTCCACCGGTTTGTGGGCAAATGCTCTGATCATAATCATATTTACAAAACGTGATAATACCTTCGCAACATCGTAAACCGATTCTCTTTCGCCCAATCCGATTTCATCTTTGGTGATATAAAGAGACTTTCCTCCCAGCTGAGCGATCCCCACCTCGAAGCTGATTCTGGTTCTAAGCGATGGTTTGAGAAAAATACAAGCCACTGCCTTATCCTTCAACGGCAGGGGCTTAATCTTTCCGGATTTCATGTCCAGAGCCAGTTGGAAAGTCTGTTTAATCTCTTCCGTGGTGAAATCCGGTATAGCCAAAAAATCCTTCTTCATCTTTGCTCCTTTCGTAATTTCCTGTGAAATTTAACCGGATTTTAGTATAAGTCAAGCAAAAGTTGGATAAGTAGACCCTCTCCCCTTTGGGGTGTATAGACCAGAGAGAAGGGTAACAGGTGTTCGGGGACATGGGTAACACATTTGTATTATACATTAGGATCATTTTTCTTTCAAGTTAATATGTGTAATTCTCTGTTTACAAAAGAAGATATCCATAATTCCATCCT
>CAIVRH010000018.1 GCA_903908285.1 uncultured candidate division Zixibacteria bacterium | reverse complement strand
GGATCTGGGGTTGGTGAAGGATACTTTGGATCGGTATTGGGATTACCAGAAGGAGATCGAGGTATTTCCGGCGCAATCCATGTATTTTGCGGTGACGGCGTTCGACATGGGGGATCCGCAGACCGGACTTTCTCCTTTGGAGGCCTCCCGGATGGTGAACTCCACTTTGGTATATCCGGTAGACGATTGGAACCGGGTCCAGTCGGAGGATTTGAAGGTGGTGGTGTTTCCGAATCCCTACCGGATAGACGGGGGATATGTCGAAGACAAGTACGAGCCGGGCTCCGGGAGTTATGACAAGCGTCTCCGGTTTGTGAACCTTCCTCCCCGCTGCACCATCCGGATCTATACTTTGGACGGGGATCTGGTTCGGGAGATAGATCACGATAAGCTTCCGGGTGATTTGTCCGCCACGGTGGATGAATGGAACTTGGTTTCCCGCAACACCCAGGCGGTGGTATCGGGAATCTATCTTTTCAGCGTGGAGAACAAGGATACCGGAGAAAACCAGGTCGGAAAATTCGTGATAATAAAATAACGGAAAGGAGAAAATCATGCGTAAGCTACTTGGGGGAGGATTAATACTGATCCTTCTTGTATTCCCGGAATTAGTTTGGGGTCAGGCCAAAGTGGGGACGGCCGGAGCCCAGTTCTTAGAATTGGGGGTATCCGCCCGGGCCATCGGGATGGGAGATGCTTTTCTGTCCATTTGCGATGATGCTTCAGCCGTCTACTATAACCCGGCTGGATTGACCCAATTGGTCGATAGACAAGCCATGTTCACCCACATTACATATCCTGCAGACATAAACTATGAATTCGCGGCATTGGCTTATCCTACGCCCAAATTTGGCGGGGTGTGGGGAATCGGTTTTTATATGTTAAATGCGGAGAGTATGGATTTTCTTCAATATCAAGACATACCCAATCCTTCGCAAACCTTCACTGCCAAGGAATATGCCTTGGGTTTCAGCTATGCCAGAAGTCTGACCGATCGTTTCAATATCGGTTTAACCTTAAAGATGATAGATGAACTTTATGATACGGAAAGAGCCACAGGTTGGGCGGCAGACATGGGAACCCTCTACGATACCGGATTCAAAGGTTTCAAGATAGGGATGATGATAAGCAATTTCGGATCAGATCTGAAATTCATAAAGGAAGCTTATCCTCTTCCCATGAATTTCAGATTTGGCGGAGTGGTGGATCTAATCCGCAGGGAGAATCACCGGGCTGTTTTCGCCATAGAAGGGAGTCATCCTAACGACAATATGGAAAAATTCAATGCCGGAATCGAGTACTGGTTCAAGGACATGTTCTCGGTAAGGGTGGGAGATTACATGGATTATGATGCCGGAGGGATTTCGGCCGGAGCCGGAGCCAGATTGAATGTTTCTAATGTCAAGCTGAGTTTCGATTACGGTTATCATGATATGGGTTTCTTGGAGAGCATCCATAGGTTTTCGGTAGGAGTGATATTCTAAAACAGCTAAGAGTTTTATGAGCGAATGTTAATTTATGCCCAAAGGCAGTTAAAATGGCTGGTTAGGAAAATAGATTAAAAGGAGTTTAGAAACTATGCGAAAATATAGCCTGATTTTAGGGATTTTTTCCCTGTGTGTATTGATCCTTTCCGGTTGTGGCAAGCTGAAAAGAAGCGGAACCGCGCTGGTCAATACACCACCCAAGGTATATTTTGCCGATGTTCCGCCGGAATCGACCTACTTTTCGGTTAATCCCAAGATTTATTGGTATGGAACCGACATCGACGGTTTCATCACCGCCTTTCAATATGCGGTGTTGATAAGCGATAGCGTGGTTGATCTCGGGGGAGTTCAAGGCATTAAAGATTTCCTGCACGGCATTCCGCCGGACAGCACTTCTTGGGTGGATAATATTGCCTTAAAGAATATGATAGGTACTCATATGCAGGCGGAACCCGGAGGAACTTCAAGGAATGTTATGATGTTTGCGGACATGAGTCCGGAAATATATACTCCTCAATATTTATTTCTGCGAGCAATTGATAACAGCGGAGGAGTATCGGAAGCGATTTATCGAATATTCTTCCGTAATAATCATCGACCCTGGGCAATCATCGACAGCGACAGCGCTTTCCGGGCAAGCAACCACTATTGTCTGAGTGATACTACTTCAACCTGGAAAGGGATTTCGGTTTCCTGGACGGGCAAGGATTCTTTAGATTATCCCAATCCCCGCATTCAGCCGGATTTCTCGTTCAAATGGGAGTTGGTGGGTCCCTTTGAGCAAGCCCCCACATCTTTGACGGTAGACACTTCAGCGGTGGTGGATTCATCTTTGGACAGCACTTTTGCAGGGGGAAACTGGGTTTACTCCCGATGGGTATCGGACCGGCTGCATGTATTTAAAGGATTGGAAAATTTCGGAGATTCCGGTTACGGGTGGTATCAGTTGAGAATGAGAGCCCGGGACGATGCCTTTGTCAGCACGGACACCGCCACCACCATGAACTTCCGAATCCTAAAGCCTAAGTTCCGTTATGCGGATAAAAACCTCAATACCATCTTGGTGGTCGATGCCACCGTTTACGGCGGGAAAGACGGAGGTGTCATTGCCACCAAAGAAGTTAGGCCTTTCTATCGGGAGGCCTTGGATTCTCTCAAACAACAGGGTTTTTGCGATGATTTCATCTTATGGTATGACAGCCCGGATTCGTCGGCCATGAACAAAAGAACCCCGTCAGAGGATGTTTTATCCCGCTATGATTTGGTAATACTTCTTAATTTAGGTTCCTTTTCGGGCATCAGCAATGATAATTTTGGCGTTTACCGGGATTACTTAAACATCGGCGGACGCTTGTGGCTCATCGGACTGAACAATTTCAGCGTAGGCGGCACCCGGGCGGGGCCTACCTCTTTGGCCACAATCAGATCCGGAGCTCCTTACGCCTATGAGGTAGGAACCGCATATTGCGGCATCGAAGGGGTGTTTGTTCCCGGTTGGAGTTCTTTGGACAGCATGACCTTGGAGTTTGTGGGAGCGGAACCGTTCGGGTTATGGGAAGGGCTTCCCTCATTGCAAGCGGATACCGCGAAATGCAAATTGTTAAAAGGAGATGATCCATCGAAGCCGTCCCGTCAATTCGGAGTACGGGGGATTCCTAACGTTTGTTTTGAAACCATATCTAACACGGAAGATTTCGCATACAGAATTCCGGCTGAACGACGCATGTTCAGCTTTATTTCGTATTATGGTTCCATATCCCCCATGCAAGATAAACCCTGTGCATTAAACTACATCGGTCCCACTTTTCGAACCGCGGAGTTTGCTTTTCCTTTGAATCTCATGAAGAATGATGACCACCCGGTATATGAAGTGATGAGGAGAACGGTGGAATGGTTCTGGCAGGATTTACCGTAGCTTTTCGATATTAGAAATCAGCTTTCTTTAAAAAGAGAGGTCAGGATTTACTCCTGGCCTCTCTTTCGTTTATCCCGGTAGGAGGTAGGATAAGCCAGGTTCATCCGGCAGAAGAAACAGTAAATTCGTAATACTGAATTATATTTCAATCGGATGATTAATGATCTTTGCCGGGGTGTCCGAGTAAAAAGGAACTATGCTTTTGTTTGACAAAACCTAAGCGGAGGAATATATTCTGATCATGCCAAATGCAATCGCGGAAAAGCGCAAAGATATAATGGGGATTTCGGTGATATTTGTCCTGGCTCTCACTTTACGTATAATCTACCTGCTGCAGGTCAAAGTCAACCCGCATTTCTTTTCTCCCACCATGGACCCGCTGTATCATGACGTGTGGGCTCAAAACATTGCCCATGGTAACTGGCTGGGGGGTAAAGTGTTCTTTCGTGCCCCTTTTTATGCTTACTTTCTTGCCGCAGTGTATAAGATATTCGGACACGATTACATCATTCCCCGCTTGATCCAGCACCTGGTCGGTTCATTATCCTGCGTTTTGGTCTATCGGATAGCCCAAAGACTGTTTGACCGCAAGACGGCAATAGTATCCGGGATTCTTGCCGCCTGCTACGGGATGTTCTGGTATTACGAGGCGGAGTTATTGTTGGATTCGTTTTTGATTTTCTTTGATCTTCTGCTGATCTTGTTTTTACTAAGGGCAAAAGAGAACCCCAGACTGTCTCGGTGGCTGATCGGCGGTGTGATCTTGGGATTTTCCGCCATCACCCGGCCCAATATTCTTTTCTTGGTTCCCTTTATCTGGGTATGGATATATATGATTTTTAAGAAAATTAAATCGCTTAAGGAGATAATGGTTTATTCGATCGTTTTTCTCCTGGGGGGGATATTGATAATTGCCCCGGTGACTTTAAGAAATCTGATAGTGGGGAAGGACCTGGTATTGATCGCTTCGCAGGGGGGGATAAATTTCTATATCGGCAACAACCGGAATTCCGACGGGGTTAGCGCCATCTTTTATAAGGAGGATTGGCAATATCGCGATTTCCAGCAGACGGCGGAAAAAGAGTCGGGCCGGAGCTTGAAACCTTCGGAGATCTCCGATTATTATTACAAGAAGGGGATCGAGTTCATTTTAAAATATCCCTCTCCTGCCGCCAAACTCCTGGTAAAGAAGACCTATCTCTTTTGGAACCGGTTCGAAATCAGCAACAACCAGGATATATATTTCTTCAGAAGATATTCCTCCCTCATCCGTCTGGTCCCTTTGGGATTCTGGCTGATCGGGCCCTTAGGTTTGGCGGGAATGGTTCTATCATTAGTCCATTGGGGAAATTCCACCAAAAACGGATTGAGCCAGGCTCCGGGTCAGAAAGAGCATGTATCTATTCCCGACAGTCGTTGGCGACTGGTGCTGCCCGTCATGTTTGTATTCGCTTATATGATCACCGTGGTCCTGTTCTTTGTTACCGCCCGCTTCAGAATTCCGGTAATTCCATATTTAATTATTTTCTCCGGTTTTGCTTCAGTCTGGCTGGTCGAAAAATTGATCCGGAAGGATTTCTCCTCCGTCGGTTTATTCCTATTTCTGCTTTTCCCCTTTTTAGTCTTATCCAATACTAATGCCTATCACCTGGGAAAAGGGGATTTCTCCCAGGCTTATTTCAGCTTGGGAAATGTTTATCTTAAGCAGGGTAAGCTGGATTTGGCTTTGGCGGAGTATGATTCTACGCTTTTAACCAATCCAGGCATGAGCCGGGTGCATTTAAATCGAGGGATGGTTTTTTTCGAAAAAGGGGAATACGATAAGGCGGAAGCGGAGTTTTTAACCGAGCTTAGGCGGTACCCGGATGAAGACAAAGCCTATAACAATCTATCGGCGCTCTACCGGCAAAAGGGGCTTTATGCCAAAGCCGGGGAGATGGCCGGTAAAGCATTACAAATCAGAAGTTACTATCCCGAAGCCTATATGAACCTGGCTTTGAGTCATTGGGAAAGCGGAGAGGATCAAAAAGCAAAAGATATCTTAAAACAGGGGTTAGAGAATGTACAGCCGTTTTTGGAAGGGGAATTGCTTTTGGGGGAGATTTTTCAATCGGAAGGGGAATCAGATTCGGCCATAGAACAATTTGAGAAAGTCACCAGACCGGTTTCGAATGCCCAGGATATATCGTACGATTTGGAGGTTTTGGCTCAAAAAGCAGGCGCAGATCAACCGCAGGATAAAAACATCCGGGCACAGGCGTATTTTAATCTGGGAACGATCTATGCCCAAAAAGGGGAGCTGGATCAAGCCGAGTTTTATCTTAAATCGGCTTGTTCCATCCAGCCGGATTTCGCCGAAGCTTTCGCCAATCTGGGGATGCTTTACGACTACACCCGGCGAAGCAAAGATGCCATGCCTCTTCTGCTAAAAGCCATAAGTTTGGATCCCTCCAACGCCGTTTACCATTATAACCTGGGGCTGGTCTATGCCAAACAGATGGATTTTAAATCAGCCCGAACAGAATTTCAGGCCGCGCTCCGGTTCGACTCCACCCTTTCTGATGCCTCGGAAAAACTTCGGCTGGTGGATTCGCTATTGCAGGCAGAGAACTCGAACCCGTGAATTTCCGGTTTTCTCCATTTAGCTAAAAATCGAAAACCAGGTTCTCCCAGCCGATGGTCTTTTGAAAATATTCTTAAAATCCCTTTGAATTTTCTCAGACGATATATATTTTCCTAGGTTGAATTGTCGATATGGGTATCCTTTAGAGCAGAGGATGATTACTTATGTTTAACTTAGAAGATGAAAAATGGATGCGGCATGCCCTGGCGGAAGCGCAGCTGGCTTTGAAAAAGGACGAGGTGCCGGTGGGGGCGGTGGTGGTGTATGAGGATAAGATCATCGGCCGGGGACACAACCAGGTGGAAAGCTTGAACGACCCCACCGCGCATGCGGAGATCATCGCCATCGGAGCCGCCTGCAACTATCTTAAATCGTGGAGATTATCCGGTGCCACTTTATACGTAACCATCGAGCCGTGCGCCATGTGTGCCGGAGCCATAGTCTTAAGCCGGATGGATCGATTGGTTTACGGGGCTAAAGATTCCAAAGCCGGAGCCTGCGGTTCCCTCTATAACATCGTCCGGGACACTCGATTGAATCATCAGGTGGAGATGGTTCCGTCCGTGCTGGAGGGGGAATGCGGGCAACTTTTAAAATCATTCTTCGAAAAAGTTCGAAGGAAATTGATTGAGAAAGAAGCAGAGGAAGATGATCGAGACCAGAGATGAACATATTGATTCCGATTTGATGCACACGCGGCTGGTGAATTTGGGCTTGTGGATGAACGTTTTTATACCGGTCATATTTGTTTTTCTGGGAATTTTTCTAAGATCGAAGGGGTGGAGCGGACATTTGCAAGGGGGCTTGAATATGCTATTCTGGATATTGATGGGATTGTCCTTGGGTGAAATTCCGATATTATACCTGGTGAGGAGAAA
Organism: uncultured candidate division Zixibacteria bacterium; assembly: GCA_903908285.1. Lineage (GTDB taxonomy): Bacteria > Zixibacteria > MSB-5A5 > MSB-5A5 > SM1-73 > CAIVRH01. Next base: position 51,367 of record CAIVRH010000018.1, on the reverse strand, counting down.
GACCCTTAAAGCCCGCACGGCTTATCGACAAAACCATCCTCAAGCCGACGACAACCGACTGTTGTTTCAGTGGGCAACGGTGATATTCTGCCTGGCTTTTTCTCCCACCATTTACGGATTAGTATATTTCTTTATGGGTGGAGCTATCGAAAGACTCGTTCTTTTGGTGGCGATTACTTTACTCAGTTTTATGTTATTTAAGCCAAAATTGGATGAAGTACGTTCTTTTGTGGTAAATGAACAAGAAGTTGTTGAGAACGTTAAAGGATTTTGACGTATTCGCCTTATCTGATGACTATTGACTAATGACGGTTGACTGGTTTTCCCGGAGAGGTGCCGGAGCGGTTTAACGGGGCGGTCTCGAAAACCGTTGTCCCGAAAGGGACCCCGGGTTCAAATCCCGGCCTCTCCGCCATGAATCGTACGGTTCACGGCCCTGAGCTTGTCGAAGGGCTAAATGAATTGAATAACAACATTTAGATTTGATATTAGAAGTGGTAATAGAGGATTCAATCTAGCAAAAGCAGTATCCCCATCACCCCCGCTCCCAGCAGTATAAACAAAAGCTGAAGCATAGATTTCTTCAAGGCAGTTTCTTTCTTCAATTCCGGGATCAAATCGGCAGTGGCAATATAAACGAATGAGCCTATGGTGAACGGGACCAAGAATGCCGATACGCTCTCACTTTTCAATCCTATGGCGAGGGTAAGAACCGCTCCCAATATAGCGGTTAGGGCACAAAGGAAATTGAAAAACAAAGCCTTCCGCACCGAGTACCCCGCGTGTACCAGAATGCCGAAGTCCCCGATCTCCTGTGGAATCTCGTGCAGTATCACCGCCAGGGTGGTCGATATTCCCAAGGGAACGCTGACTAAATAGCTTCCCCCGATGATCATCCCGTCCAAAATATTGTGAAATCCGTCCCCGACCAAATTCATGATTCCCACCGGATGGGGATGCTCCTCGGAGGTGGGGATATGGCAGTGTCTCCAGCTGACAATTTTTTCCAATATAAAAAAGGCAAATACCCCGGTGAGGATGAAGACCGATACTTCAAGTTTCATTCCCTTTTCCACACTTTCCGGTAACAGGTGCAGAAAAGAATCCCCCAAAAGCGCACCGGCAGCGAAACTGACCATAAAAAGCAGCATCTTGGTTAATCTTTTTTGATCCAGCGAGATGGAGAACACCCCGATCAGCGAGATCAAGCTGACAATTAATACGCTTCCGATGGTATAAATCCATACAACCATCATGTTTCTATCCGGTGCTCCTTTATTGGCAGGGTTTAATGCTTGGTACGAAAATTGATATCATGCTCCACCACATAGAAGCGGGAATTCCCTGCGAGCAACGCTCCCGTCTGGGGGTTTCCGTCATCCCGCTTCGCTTTTCAATTATTTCCAAAGCAACCGGATTATAAGAGAACAAGTCTTATATTGCAAATGTTTTATTCTGTGATTTCGGCGCAGCCGGAAAAAGCAGTTCAGCCATACAAAATGATTTTGTAAAAATATTTATGTCTTTTACAGGCTTAATTTACTATTTTATTCATTCGTGATTAAGGAAAGGAGAAAGTGATGAAAATATTTCCAGCACTTGTTTTGGTATTATCCATCATAGCCATCGCCGGGGCAGAAGATGATTTGAGCCTGTGCGATCGGGTTATGTCTCAAGTTGGCTTGACCTGCGAGGATATCAGGTTTGACCAGGACGAGATGGCTAACTGGGGAGGTGATCTGTGGCGGTTGCATTACTTTACCATGTTTCATAAAAACCCGATGAAACTCCCCAAGTACGGTGAGATAAACTTGAAATATTTTTCGGAAAACATCAAAAATGCCAGCACGCTTCTATCCTGGGCCGGATCAAGAATAGATTGCCCGGTGCGCAGAGGATTGGTGGCGGATCAGCTCAAGAAATATGTCTCCACCGATTCCCTGCCATTATCGTCAATAACTAAAGGCAAAAATGCGCTCTCCGGAAAAGAGTTCACCCTGCTTAAGGACAAAATAGATTTCTTCTACCGGGTGGTCAATGACAGCAATCTGTTATTAACATCATCCATTAAAGATATGGAAAAGCGAACTTCCCGCCAGAAACTCTTTGACTATTTCACCAAGGAAAGCGAAGAGCCAAACTACTTAGTCGAAGAGCTGGTGCCGTATGCGGATTTGAACCGGATGATAGCCGGTGCCGAGGACATGGCTGAAACGGTAAAAAGAGTGGCTGATTCACTGGAGTATTGCGTCTTCCCCCCGGTCAAAACAGAAATTAGCACTCCCAAAGGTCTGATCGTAGTGGGGACAACCGGAAATGACAGCTACCTGTACGCTGTTCCTCCGCTTTTGATAATCGACGGCGGGGGTGACGACCTCTATCAGTTTTCCGAAGACCCGGTCAAGTATCCTCTGTCGGTTATCATCGATCCTTCGGGGAACGACCGATACCTCTCTCCCGATTCCACCAAGCCGGGAATAGGCGGAGCGGTTATGGGTTTGTCGATGGTGGTGGACAAATCGGGAGACGATTTTTACCATGGGATAAACGTGGCGCAAGGGGCGGGGATCTTCGGGGTAGGAATCGTTTTGGATTATACCGGCAATGATATTTATTCCGCCAAAGCGTATTCCCAGGGTGCAGGCGCTTTTGGAGTGGGCATTTTAGCGGACAGCTCCGGCAATGATTCCCTTTACTGCGTGACCCTCTCCCAGGGATTAGGCTATACCAAAGGATGCGGGCTTCTGGTGAATTATGAGGGGGACGATAAATATGTGGCGGAGGACAGCATCATCACCTTGCCGGCGCAGCAGTCCAACAAGCACAATACCTCGTTGGCTCAGGGCTTCGGATTCGGCAAACGGGCGGATTTTATCGACGGGCACAGCTGGGCCGGAGGAGTGGGGGTGCTGTGCGATATAAAGGGGGACGACCATTACTCCTGTGGCATATTCGGACAGGGGGCAGGTTACTGGTTTTCGGTGGGGATGCTTTTGGATGGCGAAGGGGATGATATTTACAACTCGGTCTGGTATACCCTGGGCTCCGGCGCTCATTTTGCTGTGGGGTATTTGGATGATTTTGCGGGGAATGATATTTATAATGTAAGCATGAATATGTCCATCGGGTCCGGGCATGATTTCACCGTCGGGTATTTTAATGAACGTAGCGGCAACGATATCTATTATGCTCCGGGGCTCTCTTTAGGCGGCGGTAATGCCAATGGCATAGGATTCTTTTTCGACCATCAGGGGGATGACGTTTACAATACCAAAGGCGGGACGGTATTGGGTCAGGCGAACCCGCTCCGGGTGGGAGCGCGTGAATTCTTGGACGTTTTCGGCGTCTTCATCGACGGCGGCGGTAGTGACAAGTATGACAAGCCCTGGGCCAAGAACGGAGCCCGCTGGATCAGCCCTCCGGTCGATACCAGCTTAAGCAAAAATCCGCACGAAATCGGGGTAGGGATAGATCGTTAACTGTAGGGGCGGGATTCATCCCGCCCGATTGTTGTGGGGATGTTGTTGGGATACTTTGTTAGTAACGGACACCTTGTATGTTACCAAATTACGTCATGTAAGAGAACGTCCATAACGAGCAAAGGATCGGTCGGTAATCATGGGGGCGGGAATCGCTTATGCGTTCATACGATTATCCCCCCAGATTGTTGCAAAGACAATTCGCAAATTGTCATTAAAGTTTTCTCTGCCTGTCGGTTTTCCCAGCCCGACAGTTAATTTTTGTACACCTTAGAGAAAAAAGCAACATGCCAGGTTAAGGGGCCTGGTGGACACCTAAACATACTATGCCAGCGTTCCCATACATCTCAAAACGTTGCATCCATCATAGTCTCTTTCTTTGATTCTCGTCCCTTTGTCCTATATAACTTTTAAAACCATATATGAAAATCCCACACCTGATTATTAGTATCACGTTAATCTACCAATACTGCTCTTGGCCCAACTCATAACATCCCTGAAAAGATTGACATTCTTTTTAGCTTCATCCGCTTTGCCATATATGGATAGTAAATTTTCGCATCTCTTTATTACGCTAATATAGAAATTCCTCATAGCAATATGCAACAGCTTTCTGCTCATTCCTTCTGAGGTTAGTCTTAAATATCTTTTTATTTCAGCGTGAGAATAACCTTCATAATGCTTCAACCTAATGATTGTTTTGTCCCTTTCTTCTAATTGTTCAAAAGTGGGTGCCAAGATCAAAGGATCAGCATCCTCAAAATACCGATCATCATGATATAATTCTGATTCAGGAGCAATATCAATATTCATATCATTACCCTTTGGAGTTTTCTCCCGTTCGTAGAAATCAAATTTCACATGACTAGTAATTATCTTAAGCCAACCCCCTAGAATCTTATTTGGTTTATTACTGGAAATATAGCGCGATATGAAATTACTTACACTCCCCCATTCAACAGTAAGTATGGTAAAGACCTCCTGGACAACATCTTCAGGGTCTTTAGATTTCCAACAAAGAGCTTTCACAAAAGGGAAATAAAAACGGATTAATTCATTAGATGGCTTCCCCGTTTTTAGGCAGCGCATAATTTCAGAGTCGATAATAGAAGAATTTTTAATCAATGGCATCCGCTTCATGACCTGAGAAAGCTCCTCTATTCATTGCTATTCTGATACACTCATCCACTACTGCGAGCGGTCCTGAATCCCGTTGTTGCAACTTTTTAGGTATAACAACAGCAAGTCCCTGTCCATTTGTCTTAGTCTCGCTTGATACAGCTTAGTATCACCGTACCTTCCTCGAAGGTAGAAAAACTATTGCTACGATCCCAACTATGCAGAGCATAGCAACCACAATTAAGACCACTTTTGCTGTTCCCGGGAAGTTATCGGATAATAGAATAAGCTGCGTGATTTGAAAAATAACCACGATAGCTGCAAAAACGATGGTCCAGCGTGAAATCTTTTTGGGTAACTCGATCATCGGGGTCTCCTTTGCTTATGTTACAGAGACCCACTTGGGCAGGCAAAAAAATATCCGCCCTCGTGAGTTACTTCCTACCAGTGCCAAAATAAATATACTATTCTATCAACTCTTGTCAAGTCTTTTCTTATCCTTTATTTGCTTTTATTTTTTATGAATCATGTATTTAGGGTAACAAAACAGTCAAAAATACAGTTCTATAATATGGTATTAGCTTAGAACAACATCTATGTAACCGAGAGGAAAAAAGTTTTTTTAGGTCCTTAGTTAGGCGATATCTCTTGTTGAAAATCAATACAAACATCAAACAGATATGCTTATTGGATTTATAAGATTATATCGTTGAGATACTTAGCGGCGGTTTGAGTGAGGAATTTAGAGCGCTATTCCAATGTTTTTTTTCAGGATAGGGTTTGGGTGATTAATATTAATTAAAATGTTTTCAATATTTCTAGTAACATAATAACAAAAATAGCAGTTCTAATATATGGAAGAGCGATAATCCGCTCTGACGTGAGTTTCTTCTTACCAGTGCCAACTGAGGAAGAAACTCTTTTTTTGTCTAAGAACTTTTCAAGATTCTCCTTATATAGCTAGATTCTCCGAAACTTACCATAACTCTCATATCTATTTACTTCCCGTTGTTATCTTGTATGAATGAGTATGAATCCCTTTGCCACCCTTTAGTGTTGCTCCACACCAGAATAATTCGCAAAACTTGTTTAGAAAGATTAACTATAAGCAAACACTTTCAATAGTTTTTGTAGACTGCTATTTTCACTCCAGGTGTTCCATTATATTTTCCCATCCCAAGTATGACCAAAAGATACTCTTTCCCCTGATACTCAAATTCCGTTTGCTCTCCGAGCCAACCATCGATAGGAACTGACTTGGTTACTAGGTTCTGTTCAAAGATCTGTCCAATAAGCGAAGCTTTACACATTCCGGTTGTTGAGTCTACCCATACTCCAGTGCAAAAAACCACAATGTGGCCATCAAGTAATCCAATCCCATCGTTCAAATAGATAATCGTATCACTCATAACAACTTTGGACTCAAGGATTTCTATGAGTCTTATATTTTCCTGTTTGACACTATCTATCGTCTTCTCTGATAATTCAATTTTATGGTTTAAAACCGTTATCTCCTCGTCCTTGTGATCTATGAGTTCATTTAACACTCGTATATCACCGTGCCCCTGGTTGTAGCCCAACTGATATTGCTTATCTCCGTATTGTAAGCCAACCCAAATAATGCCAACAATCACACCAGAAGTTGTTATGACACCCACGATCCACTTTCCAATTTTCCATATCAAGGATTCTTTTTGATATTCCATAACCCCTCCATAAAAATCTTAAGATTTAAAAAAAGTAAAAGGTTCCTTAGTTACTCAGAGCAGACATTCGTGTTTCGTTAACCTACCGATCAAACGTGAGAGGGCGAATTGCAATTCGCTGCTACTGTTTTTACGAGAGAGTCTAAATATTCGCCCCTACAGCTTTCCAACCACTGCTAAAACATAGTTGTCAGTATTGAGATATTTTTCCGCCACTTGCTTAACCTGATCTACGGTCACTTTTCTCAAGGCATCGATATACTTGTCATCATAATCATAACCCACCCCTTCGAATTCATTTACACACATATAATATGCTTGACTTATGCGGGCGAGTCGATACATCAGCATGTTCCCCCATATTCCGTTCTTTGCCTTTTCCAATTCCTGCTCGCTCACTCTCTCCGTTTTGATCTTCTTCATCTCTTCCAAAATCCCATCTAAAGCCACCTGATAATTCTGCGGTCGGGTGCCCATGGCAGCGATAAACCATCCAAAACCTTGATCGAAATTAACTGATGAGCCGACCGAATATGCCAAGCCCTTCTGTTCTCTCAAGTTCAAACCCAATCTGGATGACAGGATTGAGTTCATCAAGTCCAAAGCAAAAACATCCGGAGATTCTATCCCCGGCATTGGTTCTCCCAGATAAATATAAACCTGCTCCTTCTCCATCGGTTTTTCCGCTTTCACCGGTGCGGATAGGGGAGAGGGTGGCAGAATTTGGGGTTCGGGGAAATCGAATTTGGGCATGGAACCGAAGACCTTTTCCATTTTACTCATCATATCCCCAGCCGGATCATTACAAACGACAGCGATGATTATATTGTTCGGAGAATAAAATTTCTGATAGAATGCCACCAGATCATCCCGGGTAATGGTTCCAATGCTCATGCCGTTCCCCGGGATGGGTTTTCCGTAAGGATGGTCTTTGAACAGAGTGGAATAGAAAAGTTCCCGGCAGGTTTCACTGGTGCTCCCCTTGCTTCTCCCCATAATGCCCATCATCTCCTGTTGGGTTTTAGCTATCTCATCCTCCGGGAAAATAGGATTGATGACCAGATCGGAAAGAAGCTCGATCCCCTGATCGGTGAACTCATCGATGGTTTGAAACTTGATAAAGGTAAAGGAATGGGTGGTAAAAACGTCGTCATACGGGATGAAAGGATTATCCACCACCGTGATCTCCGCGCCGATGTTGCCAATATCCTCCGCGATCTTTTCTGAAGATCTGGTTTTGGTCCCCTTAAGCAGCATGCGATTGGTAAAATCTGCAATGCCGGTTTTTCCATCCAGCTCCATAGCCGAACGGTTCTTCCCTAAAATGTTAATGCCCAGAACCTTCGAATCTGGATTGCTCTTTACAATAATTACCAGTCCGTTGGGAAGCTGTTTCCGGATTACCTCCGAAGAAGCCGAGAAACCACATTCCGTCAGGAAAAGAACAAACAAAATGATAACTAAAGTACAGGTTAAAAGCTTTTTCATATTATTCCTCCGCTTAGTTGGCTCATTCAACAAATTCTGTTTCTACTATGTCTGATTTCTCCCCTCATCCTAACCTTCTCCCCAAAGGGGAGAAGGAATGGGGCACTGATTCTTAAAACTATCATCTATATTGTTGGTTTAACTACTGTCGCAACATACTTGGGTTCCAAAAGATATTTCTTTGTTGTTTGTTGCAGGCTCTCCGGTGTAACCTTCTCTAAATTATCAATGAAAGTCTCCCAGAATTTCCATCCCGAAGTAACCACTACCGGCGCTACCATCATCCCGTAAAAGTGTAACCTCTCCTCCTGATAGTATCTATGGGTTTTCGAGGAGACGATAACGCTCTTCAGTAATTTCTGCTCCAAAGGTTTCCCGGTCAAATCACCCAGCACCTTCACGGTCGTTTCCAGAATCTTATCCACCTTCTCGGGCGAATTAGTGGTAATGGACAAATTCAGGCTGGAAAATTCTTTTTGAGTTTCTAAAGTTGCTGAAACCTCGGTGACTAAAGGGTCCGGTCCCTCTGATAATGCCTGATATAGGGGAGAATTGGTTTCCAGATTCAGAATTTCAGTCAGCATATAGAAATCGAAATAATCCGGATCGTCATATCTGGGGGCATTGAAACAGATATTCACGTAAGTGTTCTCCGTCTTTACTTCTTTGTATTTTACCTCTTGACCTTGGGGAGGGGTCCAATTCATCGCCTGGGTTTTAGAGATCGGGCGGGATGTTTTCATCCCGTAATATTTCTCTATGAACTTCTTCATCTCCGGCGTCTGAAAATCCCCTATGACTAAGGCGATCATATTGTTTGGCTCATAATAGGTATGATAGTAGTCGGTGATTTCCTCTTTGGACATGCCAGAAATCGTTGTTTCGCTGCCCAGTACCGGTCGGGCATAAGGGGTACCCTGATATGCCTCGGAAGCGAAAAAATACTCCACCTGATTGTCTATATTATCCTCGTCCTTCTTGATCTCCTCGATCACCACCTTTCTCTCCTTGGCCAATTCCGAATCCGGAAAGACGGAGTGGAAAAGCATGTCCGACTGGATCGCCACCCCGTCCTCTATATAATCCTTGGGCATCAAAACCATATAACAGGTCAATTCCTTCTGGGTGAAGGCATTGATATACCCCCCCTTGGCTTTGATCCCTTCGGTGATATCCACCCGGGTCCTGGTTTTGGTGCCGTCAAACAAAAGATGCTCTAAAAGATGAGTTACCCCGTTATTTTTGTCGGTTTCGTATTTGCTGCCGGCATTCACGTAAATCATGCAGGCGATCAAGGGATTGGCATGTTTTTCCAGCATAATCACTTGCATGCCGCCAGGGAGGTTGAATAAGGTCGCCTGGCTCTCCAGTTCCGCAGACTGAATACCCGAAGACAAAATCAAAAGAGACATCAAAATAAAAGATAATAACCTGATGTTCATATTTCCTCCATTTGATAGAATTTGTTCGAATCACACACCCGAAAGCAACCTGGGTAAATTAGATTTTGCCAAAAAAAAGTCAAGGTAATTGTTGACATGCCGTAATTATAATATATATTTACCCTTTGTTGTTTTTTGGATAACTATTTTCGGAACCAGGAGAAAAACCAAGATGAAAAGATCACGACTTTATCTGATACTGATAACCGCATTTTTGATCATTGCCGCCCTGTGGGCGCTTTACCCCAGCTACAAGCTATGGTCCATGTCCGATGCAACCAAGCAGGCCATCCGCACCACCGAACCCCAGGATATCATAAACCTGGAGAAGAAAGCCATAAAACTGGGTTTGGATTTGAAAGGCGGGATGCACGTAGTGCTGCAGATAGACGAAACCCAGCTGAAGGAGGGGGAGGTGGCGGATGCGGTGGAACGGGCGCTGGAGATCATCCGGAACCGGGTGGATCAGTTCGGCGTAAGCGAGCCTTTGATACATAAATCGGGGAAGGACCGGATCGTGGTGGAACTGCCCGGGCTCCAGGATGTGGAGAGAGCTCAAAATCTGATCGGGCAAACCGCCCAGCTGGAATTTAAACTGCTGGAGACCCCGGAGAATACCACTTCTATTTTAAAGAGAATCGATCAGTTGCTGTCTAAAACGGATACTACAACCGCTAAAAACGAAGAAGGCAAAGCTACAGAAAAGAAATCGGAGGAGAAAGGCAAGGAAGAAAAGACAGCCAAGGACCTTTTTGGCGAAGCCAAGACAGACAGTACTAATGATACCGCCGCAGGTTTGCTGGATGAGGAGGAAGCCGCGGACAAAGATCGTCCCTTCTCCCAGCATTTGGAATCTTTCGGCGAACGGTCCTTCGCTTACTGGGTACCCAAAGACGAGAAACCCAAAGTGGAGCTTCTGCTTTCCGATCCCAAGGTTAAATCAGCTATTCCGGAGGACGATGAATTTGCCTGGTCTACCGGATCCGAAACCATGCAGGGACAGGAGTATTGGGGACTTTACCTGCTTAAAAAGAGGGTGGAGCTTTCCGGTAAATACTTAGTCGATGCCAAGCCCCGGTACGATCAGTTCAGAAAGCCGGAAGTCAATTTCACCCTGACCAAACCCGGAGGAAGGATTTTTGCCCGGGTAACCGGTGCCAATATAGATAAACCGTTGGCCATCACTTTGGACGGAAGGGTGGAGTCGGCTCCCATCATCCGTTCCAAAATTCGTGACAGCGGGGTGATTGAGTTGACCACCGGGTCCTCTATCGAGGAGGCCAATGACCTGGCTATAGTACTGAGAGCTGGCGCCCTGCCGGCACCGGTGAAGATCATCGAGAACCGGGTAATCGGACCCTCGCTGGGACAGGATTCCATACGCAAAGGTACTACTGCTGCCATCCTCGGCTTCCTCATAGTAGTGCTTTTCATGGCCGTATATTATAAACTTTCCGGGACAATCGCCGATATCGGTGTATTTTTCAACGTAGTCTTTCTTTTGGCCTGTATGTCGGCGCTCCGTTCCACTTTGACCATGCCCGGCATCGCCGGTATCATTCTAACCGTCGGCATGTCGGTGGATGCCAACATTCTGATTTTTGAACGGATAAGAGAGGAATTACGGAGCGGTAAAACCGTCCGGGCATCGATAGATGCCGGTTACAAAAGGGCGCTCAGCGCCATCATCGATTCCCATGTCACTACCTTAATAACATCAGCCGTACTATTTCAATTTGGAACCGGTCCGGTGAAAGGATTTGCTGTCTCTCTGAGCCTAGGAGTGGCTATAAACCTGTTCACCGCCGTAGTGATCACCCGGATCATCTTCGACTTAAGAAAGCAATATCAGACTTTAAGCATATAAAGACAGCGACCAGTTATCAGCAGCCAGTCGCCAGTCGGAAGACGGCGAAATGGAACCTGGTAACTGGAGACTGGTAACTGGAAACTGGAGACTAAAAAAATGCTGCAAATCTTAAAGAAAACCAATATCGATTTTGTTGGCAAACGATACTATGCTTTCGGCATCTCGGCTGTTCTGGTGCTCCTGGGGATTGCTGCGATCGTGGCCATGTTCATGGGCAAAGCCAACCTGGGGATAGATTTCGGCGGGGGAACTTTACTCGAAGGTAATTTCGACAAACCGGTGGATATCGGTACACTCAGGTCAGCCATGAGCCGGGAGGGATATACCGATGCCCTGATACAATCTCTGGCCCGGGAAAAACCGAATTTCTATACCATCCGGGTGAAAACCGGCGCCGAGGAAGTGGTGACCAAAACGTCGCAGCACATCCTAAGCATTCTGGCCAAGGAATTTCCGGATAACAAATTCAATATGGACTCGGTGGACGGAATCGGACCGGCCGTGGGGAAGACCTTGCAGCATCAAACCCAGATAGCGGTTTTGATTGCGGTAATCGGAATACTCATATATATCTGGATCAGGTTCGATTTCCGGTTTGCAGTGGCTGCCACCATTGCCACATTTCACGACGTGCTGGCGGTTTTGGGGATTTTCTTCATTTTACACCGGGAGATCACCCTGCTGTTCGTCACCGCTTTGTTAACCCTATGCGGATACTCGCTTACCGACACGGTGGTGGTTTACGACCGGATCAGGGAAAATTTGAAACTTTTCCGCAAAAAAGGAGACTTCAACTCCACCATCAACGCCAGCATCAACGAGGTTCTGAACCGAACCCTCAACACCTCGATTCTTGCTTTCATACCGGTTGCGATTCTCTTTTTCGTGGGAGGACCGGTGGTGCATGATTTTTCGTTGGCTATGATGTTTGGTGTAATCGAAGGCACCTACTCCTCCTGGTATGTGGCTGCCAGTATAGCGGTGGAATGGGAGAAGAGATCACCTAAAAGATTCAAATAATCCACAGATCATAGAATACTAAGAAAACCGCCTCTAAGACCAGGGCGGTTTTCTTTTGGGTGAGTTTGTTTGATATTTTCTCCATTTTTTTGTCCCCCTTTCGCAGGGCGAAGAGATATCAGAGTGGACTGCAAACAACCTGAAACCCTTGATTGTATAATATTTATGCGTATGAAGAGATTCGTTCCGATCATCCTTATTCTGTTATTCGGGTCCCTGACCATGGCTCAAACCGATAAAGTCGCGGTGAGCCAAAACCCTTCCGCTTTCACCATTGCCCGGCTAAAGTATGGCGGCGGCGGTGACTGGTATTGGGGATCGTCTGCCATTCCCAATATGCTCAAGTATCTCAAAGAGAACACCAACATCCCGGTCTCGGAAGAGGAAGTGCGGGTTTCCATAATGGACGATAACCTTTTCTCCTATCCTTTTTTATTCATGACCGGCCATGGGAACATAAAATTCACGGATCAGGAACAGGAGAGATTAAAGAATTATCTCACGCACGGAGGTTTTCTCTTTGCCAACGATTCTTATGGATTACGGGAAGCGTTTTTTCGGGAGATGAAAGCACTATTCCCGGACCAGGAACTGGTGGAACTCCCTTTCAGCCACGGTATTTACCATAGTTATTACGACTTTCCCAATGGCTTGCCGAAAATACATAAGCACGATGAAAAGCCACCCCAGGGATTCGGCATATTTCATGAAGGAAGATTGATCGTGTTTTTCGATTGGGAGTCCGATATAGGGGATGGATGGGAAGATCCCCAGGTGCATAATGATCCTCCGGAAAAGAGGGAAGCAGCTTTGAAAATGGGGGTGAACCTGATTACCTGGGTGTTGGAGAACTGATATCAACGTTTCTTTTGACTTGGGATCAGCGGATAGAATTCAGGGTCTAGGGGCAAGAAGCCAGGGTCAAGAAAAACAAGGGTACAGAGATTATAGACTTGGGGTTGGTTTAAGGGAGAAGGATTATGAAAAACGATGATAATTCCAATAGCCACATAAATTTATTAAATCGTCTTTTGGTTTTGAGACGATTCTATGTTAGAAATAAGGCATTCCAAGGAATTCTGATTTTTCTTTCTTTTGCCATCGGGATCACTCTTCTGGGTCTCTGGCTGAATTCACTCTATGTATTCCCGGTAATAATCCGGGTCGCATATTTGGGAGCAGGGGCTTTGCTTCTGGTGTTGTTGTTGTCTTACTTCTGCCTGCGCCCCATATTCAATCGGCCCAAAATCGAGGATATCGCTTTGAAAGTGGAAGAGAACTTCCCCGAACTGAACAATCGCCTGATTGCCGCACTTCAACTGGCCAAGAATCTCAAAGCAAATCCGGAAGGCTATTCCACCGACATGATCCTGGCAGTGATGGAACAGGCAGATGCCACCTCCGCCCGATTGAACTTAAAAGCCATCATCGATTTTAACCCGATCAGGAAAATGAGCCGGTGGACCGCCGGCCTGGTGATCTTTTTGGTGGTGTATGCTTTGATATTTCCCAGCCTGTTCAAAAATTCATTTTACATCTTCTCCCATCCTTTGACCGAATTTACCTCTCCCCAGAAATTCTTCTTTGTCATTTCTCCGGGTAATTCCGAAGCGGTCAAATATGCGGATGTCAAGATCAAAATAAATACGGAAGGGGAAAAGCCGGGGGAGATAAATCTTTTCTGGAAATATGAAGGGGCGGGATGGAATAAGGAGAAGCTGGACCGTCAGAATAAAACGGGCGAGGTTGAAAGCCAAAAAATGACCGGACCGGAGCTGGACTTTGTCTACCAGTTCAAAGAAGTGAAAAGGAACTTCGATTATTATGCGGAGGCGGCAGGAGTGGAAAGCGAGCACTACCGGATAACAGTGGTAGACAAACCGAGGGTGGTGGCATTAAAAATGACCTTGAATTATCCCCGCTATACCCAGCTCAAACCGGAGGTGGTGGATGAAAACGACGGGAATATCACGGCCATCGGGGGGACTCAAGTCGAAATCGCAATTAAAGCCAATAAAGAGCTGGGAAAGGCGGAATTGGTCTATTCCGACTCCACCCGGGAGGAGACGAAGATACAAGGGAATGTGGCAGCCGGGGAGATATTGGTAAAAAAGGACGTTTCGTATTTCATCGAGCTGTGGGATAGGAGCGGAAACAAGAGTCAGGATCCCATCGAATACAAAATTACCCGAATCGAGGATCAATTTCCCTTTGTGGAAATTTTGGAACCGGGGCAGGATCAGGATTTGACCGAGACCATGCGGGTCGGTCTGTTGATCAAATTGTCTGACGATTACGGATTTTCCTCACTGAAATTGGTCTATCGGATAATTTCCCAGGGTAATGAGGGTGAAGAAAAAAGTTTAAGCATAGAACTTCCCACTAACAACCAGACCAGCCAGGAGGTGGAATATCGCTGGAATCTCTCCAATTATCCCCTGCTACCCGGCGACCTGGTCAGATACCGGGCGGTAGTCTACGACAACGATTCCTTCTCCGGACCAAAAAAAGCGGAAAGCAAAACTTATTTTGTCCGTCTCCCCTCAGTGGATGAGATCATCGCCGAGGTGGAGAAAGAGCAGACCGGACAGGTGGAAGATTTGGAGACGGTAATGAAGGGGCAGAAGGAGCTTAAGAAAAAACTGGAGGATCTATCCCAGGAGATGAACCGGTATACCGGCTTGGATTTGGATTGGGAGAAAAAACAGCAGATGGAGGAGACTTTACAAAAACAGCAACAGCTGTCCAAGGACCTTCAAGCCATTGCCCAGAAGATGGATGAGAATATAAAGAAAATTGAGGATAACAAGCTTACCTCTTTAGAGTTGGTGGAGAAGATGATGGAGCTGAAAAAGCTCATGGATCAGATAGCCACACCGGAGATGAAGGAAGCCATGAAAAAGCTGGAGGACGCTTTGAAAAACATGGATCCGGACCAGCTCAAGGAAGCCATGAAGAAGATGCAGACATCCCAGGAGGAGATGATCAAGCGACTGGAGCGCACCATCGCCCTTTTAAAGAAAATGCAGGCGGAGCAAAAGCTGAGCGATTTGATCAAGTCGATGGAGCAAATGGCGGAGAAACAGGATAAGCTAAACCGCGATATGGATGCCTCCCCCAAGGAGAAATTGCCCCCCCTCTCCGATGAGGAGAAGAAGCTCAAGGATGATTTGGGTGAGTTCGAAAAAAAGTTAAACGAGTTTACCGGTCTGGCTCAAGAGCTTTCCATGTTGACTCCCCAGGAAAGCCGGGAGCTTAACCAAATGCCCGATGAATCCGGAGTAAAAGATGATATGGATCAAGCCATCTCCCAGCTCTCCGGCTCTAACCAGGGGGGAGCTTCCAAATCGGGCAAGTCCTGTTCCAAAAAGCTGAAATCCATGGGTGAAAAACTCAAGGAGATGCAGAAGACCATGCAATCCGGGGAAAAGGAGGAAATAGTCAGGGCTATCCGGAAATCTCTTGAGGATGTGTTTTCGATTTCGGACCATCAGGAACAATTGTTTGGCCGGTCCGGCCAGATGGATAAAGGGGATATAACTCTTTTGGACCTGGCGCATGACCAGCAGAATCTTAAAGCCGCGGGCACCAGAGTCGCCGGAGATTTGGAGAATTTGTCGCATGCCACCCTTTTTGTGGATGCGGATGTTCAAAGGTTTTTGGCCATATCCTTAGCCAGCATGGAGAATGCCATACAACAGCTAACCGATAGAAAAATCCCGGTCGCCTCGGACCAGCAGCGGGAAGCACTTTATGATTTGAATATTACCGCCAGCCTGCTGATGGAGTCGATGAAGAACGCCGAAAAGTCGTGCAGCGGTTCGGGTATGGAGAAGTTCTTCGAAAAGATGCAGGGGATGTGCGACAAGCAGGGGGGGATTAATTCGGATACCAAAAAATTGGGGCAGTGTAACGGCGGAGCCATGCAGCTTACCTTATCCCAGCAGGCGGCACTCTCCCGGTTGGCTGCAGAGCAGGAGGCGGTCAGGAAGGCCTTGGGCGAGCTGGAGGGGGAATTCGGCAACCAGTCGGAAATCACCGGCCGACTGGACGAAATGGGAAAGGAGATGAAGAAAGTGGTGGAGGATTTCGAGAGGATGCAGGTGGATCAAAGCACCATGGATCGCCAACAAATGATCCTATCCCGGCTTTTGGATGCGGAAAAATCCTTGAAGGAAAGGGACTACTCCAAACAGAGAAGGGCGGAGGTGGGACAGGATGTTTCCCGTACCAGCCCGAAGGATATTTCCCTGGGAACTACCCCGGCCGAGGGATCAGCCAGAGACGATCTGTTGAAATACATGCAGGAAACTTACCCCAAAGAATACGAGCAGCTGATCAAGGATTACTTCAAAGCGTTAACCGAAGAGGGGTTGAATAAATAGCCCGGGACAGAGATTTTAAGGGAAATGATTTGTAGAGATGAATCCGACCGGATATCCCGTAGGGGTATCCGGTTTTTATTTTTCTTCCAACCGCTATATGCTTCTTATGGCTTTACTCCCCGAATATCACTGGCGTGTCTCTTTGGTTTGAATATTCGCAAGCTTTTCCTCCAGCACCCGCTGCTTATCCCGGGGAGAATCGAATACCCAGGCTTCGGTTTTATAAATATAATCGTTTCCATAAACACTCTTCCATGAGTATAGCCCCCTTTTCTGATTTAACTCTTCAAAAGCGTCCAGGGGAGTGGAATAATGTGAAAAATCTTTGGTACAGAGCAAAATAAAGACAAAACGACGATGGGATTGACCCAACGAGTCATCCGAAATCATATCCGGGCTATCCGGGGAGAGACTCCCACCCTTTATCTCCCAGGGCCAAAGAAGGGAAAGGGAGTCGGGAATCTCGGAAATGGCTAATCTGGCGGGAGGGGGATCTTTTTGAATGGAGATGCCGAGATAAGGCAAATGGCGAGGCCAGATGAAGGTAAGCTTATATGGAATATTACTGATGACAATATCATCCGGACCTGCATTTGCTTGAAGGAATTTCAAGCTTTCTCTGTTTTGATTCCCCGGTTGTTCCATACAGGGGAAAGCTCCGGAACCAACTATTTTATACAGGTTATAACTTGAGACGATTTGTATCGCCCAAAATAAGCAGATGGCTAAAGCGGACAGACCGGCCAGACGTTGCCTCGGTCTTCTTTTCCCTATGGCTTGATAGGCATAAACCAGCATCGAAAAAGCCAAAATCAGCAGAAGCGGATATAGGGGCGCTAAAAATCTTGTCCCCATGCGGTCTACTGCCACACCCGAGGTGATGCCGATGACCAGAAGCGAATAGGCTACCATATAGCTCCAGATCCCCATCTGGGACCTGAGGTTGGCGCGGAAAGATGGCGATAAGATAAAGGTCCTCACCCAGAGAAACACAACCATTATAATCCAGAGCACTATAACCAGATTGGACCAAAGCAGAAGACGGCTAAGTTGTCCCTGGAGGTTCAAATTGAAAAGCAATTGAACGTTACGGTCAAAGGTGAGATAGAAAGTGAGAAAGTCGCGATAAATGGTCAAAAAGAAAAGGCCCGCTTGCTGGAGCAAGGAGAATTGGGAAGGGACGTTTCCCCGGAAAATCCGGTTCAGATAAATCTGGCATCCTAAAAGGTATAGCAGCAATGGCAAGAGCGCCATACCGCCAAAAGAAAACAGCTCCTTGATCTTCTTGGACATGCGCTCGGCATGCGATAGTAAGAAGATGGTCAAAAGACCCGAGAGGATCAGGGCTATCCCGATATAGCGGGTAGTAAATCCCAAACCGGCCAGAAGCCCGCTGGCCATAAGGTATCTGGTGCTCTTTTCCCCGGGCGCGCCCAGATAGATCTTCAGCATTAGCAGAGACAAAAGCGACAGGGGAAAGTATAGTGTCTCCGACCAGCAGTAGGAGAAAACAAAGAGTGAGGGTGCTAAAACCAAAAGCGAGACCGCGCTTAAGTGGGCAGTTATTTTACCCTGGACTAAGTGCCCCAGATGAAAAACCAACAGGACCGAGAGGATGAAGGCTAAAACGGAGAGGGTGCGTGCCGCCCCGGTTCCATCACCCCATCCCAGCCGCTGGGCTATCGAAATGGTCAGCGGGTAAAATATGGGAAAGGTGGGAGATACGATCTTGAATGCCTGTTCTGTCTCCCCCTGGCTGAAATGATGGGCGGAAATCAGATACCTCTCGGAATCATAGCTTACCCCCATACCGCCCGAAGTCATAACCCAGATCACCGCCAGCGCCAGTATGCCATAGAGAAGAGAAAATAAGATCAGGGTGGTCTCCGATCGGTATTTCGCATTTTTTGGGCTGTCTGATTCCGGAGGATTTTCGGAAGAAACTGCCATAATCGTTGGGGGCGTCATCGGGTCCATCCCTGGAAAAATTTGGATAATTTTGAAGATCAAAAACCATCAAAACATCAATTTAGTTTTCGACAGAGTGGCTGGATTACTTTAGCGCAGATTAGCTCCGGGATCAGGTAAAAAATGGGATGAATAGGGCAGGGCTATCGTTCTTTCTGCCGGAATTAAAACAGCGTCCCGCCGAAGCGGCACGCTGTTCGGAACTGAAAGAATTAGTTGGGTGTATACCCATATATACTATCGGCGGATTATTGAATTTACTTTAATCCATTTTCCCCTGTCTTAGTATAACCGGAGCCGCTTACCCCGGCACCCCGACCGGTTACTTCTCCAAAATAAAAAGGTCAAGGGTAAATGCGCCCTCGACCCGCTACCAGGAATCTGGTGGATAAATCTATAGGTTATTTTTGGTTTCGATAATTTTCCAGAATTTTTCTGGATTGTTCGTCGTTGGGATTTTCTTCCAGCCAATCAGTGATAAGCTTAAGCAGTTTTTCGCCTTGCTTATTATAGGCATATACCTGTCTTAGAAGCTGGTAGTTCATGATATCGGTCGGATTGATTTGGTATGCTTTTTCCATGATACTTTCTGCCTGTTCCGCTTTCCCTTGAGATTGATATGCCAGTCCCAGATATTGATAGTACAAAAGGATCTCCGGGCATCTGCGGATTTGTGTGTTCATCCGGTTCTCGTAACTTTCCAGCAATTTATCCGCCTTCTCCTTTTCTCCGGTGTCATTATACAGCCGGTACAATTGAAGCTGGGTTCGGTAATAATCCGGATAAACTTGCACGGATTTCTCCAGTGTCTCCTTAGCTTTGTCCACCTGTTTATTTTGTTGGTAATAATCCGCCAAATCGATGAATCTCTCCGCATAATTCATCAACAGCCCGACGGTATTTTCGTCCTTATAGACATTCACATCATCCAGCCCCCGGTAGCGATAGACTTCCCACAGGTTCTTGCGGAATCTCTCCGGGTCCATCATTTCCTTTCCCTGCTCCGGCACCAAAAGATCCGCCAGCCCTTCTTTTTTTGCATGGTCATCCAATCCCACCCGGCTGCTGGAGGGGGTAGTCCGGGAAAAGTAGAAAGGATACTTAAAGTTATTGGTCAAAACGATATTTTCCACCATCATATCTTGGATACGGATGACGCTTTTGGATTTCTCGTCGTAATAGGGAAAGATATAATGGTTCTGCTTGCGAATGGGATCGAAATATGTTTTCACCGGCCGGGGAGCGAATCTTCCGTTCGACATCCGGGTGGGAACCCCCTTGATCTGGTCATAGGTCAAATTCATGGGTACTTTCCAGATATCCTTCAGCTGGAGGATATACCAGTCGGCATTCAGCAGGCTCAAGTTGATCACCCTTACGTCCTGCCGGATCTTTTCCACATTCTGCAAAAACCACAAAGGAAAGGTGTCGTTATCCCCGTTGGTGATCAGAATACCGTCCTTATCGCAGCTTTGCAGATGATTATAAGCATAATCATACGGGATCCAGTTTCCGGTGCGATCATTCCTGCGATAATTATTCTTTAAAGCTAAAAGAGGCAAGACCAATAGAACCGCCACAGTGATGCCTAAAATGACTTGTCCCACCTTCGATCCGGGGGAATTGAATCTTGCTTTTTTTTCAAGAAACTTGCCCAGATGCATCACCACCCCGAATGCTCCCAGCCCCATCAGCAGGGCAAAAAACATAAATCCCGGAGTCCAGAAATAATCCCGGTCTCTCACCTCCAGGCGGATGGTTTCTCCGCTTGCCAAATCCGGCTTGGTGCCGTCGGCAAAATTCATATACAAAACCAGCCCGACGGTACAGGCCAAGAGAAGGAAGAGGAGCACCACCCCTTCGTTTTTTCTCCTTTTGATCTGCTCCCAGATGCCCAGAAGTCCCAAGAATACGGGAATAAACCAGAGCTTTTTGTCCATGAACTGTTCCCGGAAAAATCCCCAGAATCCCATCCGTTCCTTGGTGCCGAATTGATTTCCCCAGGTGCCCCGGCGGTAGAACATTCTGCCGATCATGCTCTCATCCCCGTATTGCTTCCGCTCCAGGAAGGCTTTGAAACTTCTCCAGTCCGAAGGATTGTTCTCATCGATGGCTGGCTCCTGAGCGGAACGGATGGGGATAAAAAACTGGTTGGAATAACCCAGAATACCGGTGGAGATTATTATCAGATAAAGCGCCCAGGTTTTTCTTTTTTGGGAAAACAAGGTAAAAAGCAGAGTTATGGCAAACCAGCTGCCTAGCGCCACCAGAAATGGGGTAAGGCTGTGCATCACCAGGCCAAAAACTATACCGGTAACCCAAAATCGCCAGTCTAATAGCTTCTGACGGTCTATCAGCGCCACCAACAGGAATACTGCCGGCAGCACCAGAAAAACGGTGGGGTGAATCCCGGTAGAAAGCAGCCCCAAGTAAGCAATCAATATCAGTATCTTGTCCCCTTTGGGTGTAGTTCTTTTATCCATCCACACCAATGCCAGATAGAACATAAGAAGAATCAAAAACATGGATATTCCATAGACTTCTGCCTCCACTGCATTGGACCAGAAGGTCATGGAAAATGCCAAAAATAAACTTCCTACTATCCCACCCGAGTATCGGGTTATCCTCAGCCATAAGCTTTCGTCCTCCTTATTCCATCGGCTGAGGAGCTTCACGATTATGATGTAGGTCAGCCAAACGGAAAGGGCAGAAAATAAGGCAGAGACGAAATTCACCCTCACGGCTATCTGGCTGGCGATGGGAAACAGGGTGAAAATCCGGGAAATTAAGACGAAAAGAGGGGTTCCGGGAGGATGGGGAATTCCCAGAATATAGGCGCAGGCGATGAACTCACCGCAATCCCAAAACGGGACCGTAGGAGCCATGGTTTTTAAATAGACGATAATGCTCACCAGAAAAACAAAGAGGGAGATTAAAAGCGAAACCCGATCCTGTTTTTGTAACCAGTTTTGCAGTTTTTCTACCACTTTGACTCTCTCCGTTTAATCTTTGACCCAGTCAAACCGGGATGGCTTATATGTTATGGCAATCAAGCTCTTTCCCAAAACCCACAGTATATGCGATTACGCAAATACCGGTTAGATAATATACGGTGTATTCCCCTCTTGTCAAATCAAAAACAAGCCACTTCGGAGATTCTCGGGATTAACCACCGGTTCTGTCCAAATGCTTAATATCTTTCATTTAAAAAAAACATACGGCTTGTTTTTTTGGGACTAAGTCGATTAAGTTTATTCAAAATAGTCCGAAAAACAATTATAGACCCAAACACAAACTGAAGGAGGGTAAAATGCTTATTTGGAGCAGTGTGCTTCTGCTTTTGGGGGTAGCCGCCTTTTTGGACTCCCTCTTCGCCTTCGGCGAGATATTCCGGACAGTCAATTCGATTCTTTTCATGTTGGTCTCTCTGGGGCTTTTGGTCCGGACCAGCGCCAAGATAAAATCGGCGAAAAGAGAAGGAATGCTATACCGGATCAAGCAGTTAGAGGAGCAAGTGACAGAATTGAGTAAGAAAGATAAAAAGGAGAGGGTTGAGGTAGGTTAGAACCGATATTCGAATTTCACCTGTCGCAGAACGCAAGTTCCTGACCGATTCACTTGGCATACCGTCCCCCTCAACCGGAGGAGCTGTTTCCTTTCAAGTCCCTTAGTTTATCCCGAACCTCGTCCACATAGATAGACCGGTCGTAATCTTTAAGCAGCTTTTGATAAGCATCGGCGGCTTTGACTTTGTCCTTCAGGCCGTAATTGTAAACGTCGCCGATCAGCATCTGGGCCTGATCGCGGTATAAGCTTTTGGGATATTTCTCCAGCAGTTTTTGATAAGCTTCCACCGATGATGAGAAATTCCTTTCCTGTGCGTAGATCTTCCCTTTTTCCAGCTGGGCCAAATCCGACAATTTCTCGTTTTTGGTATTGATTATCTGGTCCAGCTTGATGATGGCAGAATCGTTATTCCCTTGAAGTTTCTCCAGCATGGCCAAGGCAAAAACCGAGAGCATATACCGTTCCAGCTCTTGGTTATCGCCGATGGTGATGATTCTTTCTAAGCTGTTATTCACATAAAGCCCCTTGGGGAAGTCGGTTATCACCTGGTTGTATCCGGTCAGAGCCTTCTCGAAATTCCCCTTGAAAAATTCGATCTCCGCCAGCTTGTAACCTACCTCCTCCTGCTTTCCCTCAGCCCTCCGGTCCAAAGAGGCGGCTTCCAGCAGGGTCCGGGCGCTGTCTAAATCGCCTTTGATCATCCGGCAATCACTCAAGCGCACCAGAGCCGGGGGATAGGCATCCGTATCCTTAAAATCTGACACCACTTTTTGATAATAGGTAAAGGCCTCATCCGGCTTTCGGAGTTGAAAGAGTTTGATCTCCCCGATTTCAAAGAACGAAAGGGAAATTTCCCGGCGATACAGTTTCTCTTCCGCCAGATTCAAATTCGAATATTGGTCGATGATCTCCTGGTAGACGGTTATGGCATCCGGGAACTTCTCCATCCCCACGTCCGAGCTGGCGATGAGCATTTTGGCGGACAGGTCCAAGTCCTTGGCCGGGTTGGCAGACAAAAGATACTGGCCGGCTTGAATGGCTTGCCCGTAGTATTTCTGGTTATGGCACATCTGGGCAAAGGTTAAGATGAATTTTCCTTGGGCGTTGAAAAGGCCGTCCACTTTTTTGTAGATTTCGAATGCGCCACTTATATCTTTTTCCCGGAACAGCAGGTCCCCGTATAGCTTCTGATAATATTTATCCTGAGGTTTCTTTTTGATCCTCTCGCTTAAAGCCAGTTGGATCTGATCCAAGTTCTCCTGGCTGGAGATTAAATCGTTGATGTGGTTTTCCACTACCTCGAACTTGGTGGAGTCGTTGCCCATGTAAAGGAAATATTCGTCCACTGCGGATTTGTAATCTTTTAAGGTTTCGTATAAGCTGGCTAAATCGATGGCAAAAACGTCGGGCTGGTTCAGCTTCATCCGGGCTCTCTTGTAGGTATCGATGGCGTCGGGGTTGAGCCCGTTCCTCAAATAGACCCATGCCACCTCCTGGTATGCCCTTATCTTGTCGGGGGAGAGATCGACGGCTTTACTTAAATTTTGCTTGGCTTCGTCCATTCTTTGGGTTTTTATACAGACGTTCGCCAGCTCGCAGTAAAGCTGCCAATTCTTTGGATCGCGCTCCAGGTCTTTGTTGATCAGCTCCTCCACCTTGCCGTATTCTTTCCCCGCCAGATATGCCTCTTTCAAAAGATCGTTCAGCTCGGTGTTGTCTCCGTAGGTGTCCTTCAGCTGCACGATTATTTTCAGCGCTTCGCCCGGGCTCCCTTCTCTGATCAGGGCTCTGGCAACTTCCACCCCTTGCTGATACTTATCCACTTTCTTCTCCAAAGGCGGGATTTCGAACGAGTGCTTTATCATCTGAGCAGGGGTAGAAACAAAAGCAAAGACGAACAATGTGAATAATATGCCGAGAATGACCAGTTTTTTCATAGTAAACTTAGCCCTCCAGTTTTATATGTATTATACGCTTAAGCCCCCGGAGAAATGAGAATTATTGGTCTTGTGGAAACGACCTAATTGATCCTTTGATATGGATGATATCTTGTATGTCCGAAATGTCCGTCAGGACTTTCGGACACAAATAAACGTGTCCGATACTCCTAAATGGGATCTTCGCTTGAAGATTGACCCAGACAAGAAGATAAAATGGGTTACGGAGATAATTGACTTGAAAAGATATTTATGGGTTCCTGGCTAACAACTTCTATCATTATATCGTTACTCTCACTCAAATAACCTGTCGAATAAGTGAGAGAACTAGAATCAATCGATTTTGAGAGCCTAGACCCTTGTTCGAAAACTACGGCACCAACTATTCTTACATTAACTGAGATGAAAGGGGTATCGAATCGGAGACTAATAGAAATATCTCTTAATGGCATAGTGTAACGTGAACGAAAGAAGTAATAGGTATGTATCAATCCTGTATCGGTTGCCTTTTGCACTTTAGTTTTATCACTCATAAGAAGCAGTAAGGTTTGATTAGGTTTTGCAGTTTCGGTTTTTCCCTGAAGATCATGTGCAATAGCAGCGAATGCTTCTTTGGGTGCTAATGCTGGGTATTTGGTCTGCCAGATTTGCATTAGAGGTTCGAAATCACCCAGAAGCTTCCTGTTACCTTCAACTGTTTCTTTAACTTGAAGCTTGAGCGTATCGTTTTGCTGTCTGATTTCCGCGAGTTGAGTTTTGATAGACGTGTACTCCCTGCTCTTCGATGCAGACTCCTTTTCCTGAGAACAATACTGTACCCATATCAACGCGACAGTTATCGCAGCGGCACAGAATAAAGGCAGCTGTTTATAGCCACGTAGTTTTTTCCTGTTGAGGATGTAGGTTAGAAAATAACCCAATACGGCCAGAACACTAGCCAATACGTTGATAAAGATTTTCATAGCCATCAGTTTTTGTTATTAGTTTTTGACTTGTCGGATTGGTATGAGCGAATACCAATGATTTAAACATCGGGAATTCCAATTTCCGAAGCATCGGGGAAAGTGGTGTCATTTCTTCCATATCATAGTAAGTACTACACCATAGTTTGGCATGGCTATAGATTCTTCATATAGAAAATAGCCATCATTACCATTTGTATTTTCAAGCCAACAACCTGCTTCTACCTGTTCTGGCTGATGAGGTGGGATTATATGATTATAAAAGTAGTCTCCAGCACAAGAATATGGGTTTAGTTTAGCTCCTGGAGAAAGTAGACGATGATTGAAATCGTTACTAACTCGAAACCACGAAATCTTACCTTCACGAGAAGCAATTAGAGCACAAGGGTAATTGCCGATTTCAGTGTATCGAACAGCTGTGGAGGTAAGGCTGGTGTGAAATAGCTCTGTTAGTTCAGAAACTGAAGAGAATCCAGGTTTTTTACCTACACAGTGTCTTCGAAAGAGTTCATCAGGCATTAGCAATTCTCCTGCAAAAGCATTTGCTTCCGGTTCTTCATCATTACTATGATACCATTTCAAGAAATCCGATTCTGTACAGGTCCAAATCTGTTTATTGTTTTTATGTAGTTCGAAATGCCCTAATTCATGTGCTAATGCAAATCTCTTTCTGCCCTCTTCTATTATTGCAGAGCTTATAGTTGCAATACCAGTTTTATATTTTGAATTAAGAACCAACCGAGCATCACATCCTTCAAGTATTGCTAAATGCTTAAGTACACCACGGTAAGCAGCAATTTCTTCTATTGCAATATGCGAAGGTTGTGATATATAAAATTCTTGTGTTATCTCGCGTGCTATTCTTATGGACATTGTAAAGTTGTGGAATACCATTCTATGATTTCTCCTCTGTCTCTTCGTAGAATTCAGACCATAATTCCAAAAGATATTCCTCATTTTTCAAGGATTCAATATCCTGTTTTGTGATTATTTCCAATTTTCGGTGAAAAACCAACCTTTTAGTTGGATCAGTTGGTCGTAGTGCGTCTGCAATTTTATGTTTTATCTCATCCAGTGATGATAGTTCAATAATACTATCCCAAAATTCTCGAAATTTTTCGTTCTTCTTCCGGCCTTTTTCGAACTTCAATCCACGACGCCAATTATTAACTATTTCCATCGATTGAGAGAGGAAGTTAGCTTCTTCGATATCTGATTCTCGTTCTTCACCATTAAGCTCAGATTCAGCTAAAACATTTGCCAAGCCATTTAGTTTTGCTTCGGCTGATAGTTTTTCCTGATCTTTACTCATTGGTTACCACCTTTCATTTCTTCATTTTTATTCTTAACTATTCGTTTAAGTCTTTTCATTGCATTGTCAAATTTCTTAGTTTCCCATTTCAAAACCTCTATAATCTCTTTGCGTGAAAAATTGCCATATTCGATCGCAAGAAAAAGTTCCTCTAACTCATTGTCACCCTCTATATAACTCCTGATCTCATCTAATCTACTTTCTAAGACTTCATTCATTTCGTTTTTTTCTGCTTCTGGTGATTCATAATTTTCAAGGGCTTTAATATTTGTATATTCACCACATTCACGTAATCTATGCACGTTGTCTTTTAATTTCCATATTTTGCTTATAATACTATCTACAGTAGATTTCAATAGAAAAATGATATCTGGATATTTATCCTGATTCCATTTACGAGAACCTTCCAGAACGCGTGTCAGAGCCTCAGATGCTAGGTCATCAGGCTCCATATCGGCCGGTAGAATAGTACTCTTTGCTTTAGCATAATTACGGAGCTGTAGCAAAATCTGTTTCCATTCTTTGTCGGTATATTGTTCCCATTTTTGTTTTGATTCATCAAGGCTCAATTAGACCACCTTTGTAATCATTTGATTTCGGATTAACATGCTTCTAATATATATATGCTCCAAACAAACATCAATTTGCCACACCCTGGCAAAAATCCTTAATTTTGGAGCATATATATATGAATGTGATAAGGAAAGCAACCCTAAAAATTGAAAGGAGGTGGTTGAATGGCTAAATTAGGTAAAGAAGAACCTGTCGCTTGGGTTTATACGAAGCGTATACGGCTCAGAAATGGAAAAGTCATCTACGCACATGACTACGGGTTAAAAGCCTTCCGTTTCCAGGGAGGCAAAAGACAAAGGGATGCAGCTTAATGTGTTCCTAACGTACACTAAACATGGAGGTTTCCCTCATGTCGAACAAATCTATTTACAAACCTGGTGAAACTGCTCCATCCTCAGGTCAATATGAGATTATCGGACCTCGGGGTGGCCATACGGGACATGAACGTACGGTTGTTAAGGGAGAACCGCTACCTCCAACTCCAGGCGGTGGTCAGGGTTATAAACTTGTTGATCGTACGAAGAACATGTCAGGTAGAAGCTAATGTTAGAGGGGGCTCATCCTTTGTGGTGAGCCCTTCGAATTTCATCATTAACGCTCAAATCGTATCCTCTGATAAGTTTTACTCACTGTTGTATCTATCACATTAGAAATTAACAAACAAAAATATATTGACTATTGGAAATAATCCCCTATTCTTTTCCTTGCAAGTTCTTTTTGTTTCATAATTGTTATTTATGGACAATAAACAATGAAACACTTATTAAGAATAGCACCTCTCATTATACTCGCTGGCATTTACTTTCTCGATATCAGCTGCGGCAAAAAGCACAAGAATCCGTATCAAGCACCGACGACATATATCCTTATATCCGAAGTCGATTCCGGTATTGGTGGTTGGCCCCCTACAGACACCAGGGATTGGTTCGAAGGGGATACCGTCAATTATATCTACTGGCTGGAGCATGGTTCAACCAATCTATCGGTCCTGCTAGATGGCGATGCGGTGGCAGACAGTGGCAGCATTATCATGCTCTCCGATCATCTTCTGCAGGCAACCTGTGATGTGAAGGTTAAATGGAAGCTGTTTCTGGATAAAGCCGTCTATTATTCCTGCCCCGCCATCGGAGATGACGGCACCATCTATGTCGGCACGGGAATCTTTATGATGACTACATCCGGTAGTTTATGGGCAGTCAATCCGGATGGGACGGTAAAATGGTCATACCCCTTAGATTATAATGCATATTCACCGGCAATCGGACCCGACGGCACCATCTACATCGAGGATTCTTATAATAACGCCTATGCTGTAACTCCCCAGGGAACGCTTAAATGGAAATTTAACGACTTCGAAAACCCAGAACATGTTAAATATGATGTGGGACAAAGGGTACCCGCCATCGGCGCGGATGGCACCGTCTACGTGGTCGCAGACGGGTTATATGCGCTCAATCCGGAAAACGGCAACCGTATCTGGCGTTTCAATCCCAGAGCCGGCGGGTCCTGCCGCCAGTCGCCGGTTATCGGTGCGGATGGCACCATCTATGTCACCATTCATCAGGATGATTTCTTCGCGGTCAATCCGAACGGCACCCAAAAATGGCATACCCGCTTAGATCACGATTACGAGATGTCGTTCACCTCCCCGGCTATCGATGACGATGGCACCATTTATCTGGGCGCGGAAGGCGGCTATTACTCCTGGATCTATGCCTTTAACCCCGATTCCACTCTAAAGTGGAAATACTCGGTAGATGGAAAGTATCGCCACGTCCGGGCATCGCCGACTATCGGGTCCGACGGGACGATTTATATCGCCACCAAAGCGGGAGGGGATAATTTGACGGCAAAAGTCATTGCACTAACACCATCCGGAACCGAGAAATGGCAATATGTGGTCGATCCCATGCATGTGGCGGATGATTGTTATACTACTCCATCGGTGGGTGCGGATGGCATGATCTATTTTGGTGCCGAGAACGGCCATATCTATGCGCTGAATCCCGATGGCACCTTGAATTGGACGAGTCAACTGGAATACGGCATAAACTGGTCATCCGCGGCCATCACCAGTGATGGCACGCTATACATCGGCACCAGTGCCGGTACCAGTTATCAAGGTAACCTATACGCATTGAGATCGAGTAGTATGGGTTACGCTTCCTCCCCCTGGCCCCGCTTCCGCCACGATAACAAGAACACCGGAAGATATGGGACTAATTGAAAATTCCTAAAAGTAGGTCCGAAATGTCCTTTAGGACAGGATTGTACGAATTTCAATTTACAATTTTCATTTTGCAATCTGCATTCTGCAATTGGAAGGAACATTTTCCTCTTTCCCTCTAATCTTAGCTCTTCCCCGCCTCAAGCTCCAATAGATATTTCTTTCTCCACACTTTCCCCCCATACCCGCGCAGATTACCGTTGGCTTCTATCACTCGGTGGCAGGGGATAACAATTCCGAGATAATTAGCACCATTGGCACGCCCAACCGCCCTGCGCGCTCCCGGTTTGCCTAACTTCTCCGCTATCTGCGTGTATGATCTGGTCTGACCGTATGGAATCGCCAACAACTGCTCCCATGTCTTTCTCTCGAACAGCGTACCGGTGACATCTGTTTTTACCTTGAACCGCTTCAGCTTTCCTTTGAAATAGGTAGCCAGCTCTTTCTCCAGTTGGTCCAGATGCTTGTTATTTCCCTTTACCAATGGCATTTTGTACCGTTTTTCCACCCTTTGTTTGATCCGCTCCACCCCGCCCCGGTCGTGCCATTCCAAAAAGATGGCGCCTTTATCCGTGGCGCCGGCGATCATCTTTCCAAGCGGACTGTCCATATTCCTGAATACGATATTACCGTTTTGCATAATACCTCCCCGGTGGTTGACCGAATTGACGTTCAAACGCCTCTCTAAATCCGCTGGCTGATTCATACCCGCATTCATAAGCAGCAGAAAGATAATCCTGTCCCGATTCGATCAGCCGGCGGGCAAAATTCAATCTTATTTTCCGGTGAAAAGCCAAAGGGGTCATCCCCAGATGTGTCTTGAAATATCTGCGGATTGTGGAAATATCCACGCCCGTCATTTGAATCAATTTACTCTCATTTAACCGTTCGGTTTGATTCTCTCGCATGAATTTCAAGACGGAATGAAGCCATGGGGGTAGAACATCTGGATACTTCTCGGATTTACATCTTTTGCATCCCCGCAGCCCGGCGGCAATGGCTTCTTCCCGGTTAGGGTAGAAAACCACGTTCTTTAAATATGGCTTCTTGGCTTTGCACGATGGTAGGCAGTAGATCCGGGTCGAATGAACCCCTACATAAAATTTACCATCATAGCCAGAATCCCTTTGGATCATCGCCTCGACCATTTTTTTATAACTCGGCTTCATCATGGCTCCAAGTTAATATAGAACTAAGTTGCTGTCCACCGATTTTCGGGCAAGGAAGTTGACTAATTTCGAAAGATTGTAGGTCCGAAATGTCCGCAGGACTTTCGGACAAGCATTCTAAATCGATTTTCACGGAGGAAAGCAAGCAATTTTATAAGGGTATTTATAAAATTTTCTTGCCAATCATGCTCTTTCTTAGTAAAATAGCGATGTGAAATAACACCTGATAAGAACTATATGAGAAGGGGAAAGACATGAAGCCACAGAGTTGGGTAACCATGATTTTAGGTATCTTCTTGACCGTAATGGGCGTGATAACTTTTATCTCCAGCCGGAACGCCGCTGCCCTGATCCCTCTGCTTATCGGGAGCTCTTTGGTTTACTTGGGCTGGCGCGGGGGAAGGACTGCTATGATCGTTTTCGGCCACACCGCCATCGTGATCGGTTGCGCCATGATCACCTGGGGGATTTATCTTATGCCTTATGCCAAACCGGACCTGTCGCACGTTCTTTCTTTCCCTCTCTTCTGGGGCATGATCTCCCTGTTCGGCGGCATCTGCGCTAATTACCACGGTTTTTGCCAATGCATCCGCGGACCAAAGTGAGCCGGAGAATAACCTTGTATTCAACCAAATATATGAGACATAGCTTGTCGGAAGGTTTTATCTTCCTTTTTCTTTTTTCCTTTTTCCCTTCACCTTTTCTTGAAACCGGCTTTGCCCAGCCATCCATTCTCTCCAATAACAATGTTGTCATTAATGAGGTCCAGGCGAACGAGCCGGGGTCTTATACCAAATTGGAATGGGTAGAGCTTTACAATGATGATTCGATTTCGCATGATCTCGGCGGATGGGTTTTCGTCTGTAAGGAAGATACCACTCCGATTCCTCCGAATACCATTATTCCCGCTAAAGGATTCCTGATACTCGCCCGCCAGCTTCTCTCCAATCCCCCCGACTCGATCAGCTTTGAAGGTTGGTGGGGGGACAGAAGCGGGGTCTGGGGCGATTCACCGGAAGAGAATTATCCCGCTCTCCAGGCGGAGATGGGTTTGACCAACAGCGGAGGTGCCATTGCCTTGATCGACCCGGATAAGAACGTCCAGACTTTTACCTGGGATCAGGATTGCGGTGATGGCATTTCGCTGGAGAGAGTCTCACCGGATCAGGATAACTGGCTATGTTGTGCCAGTTCTGGTAAAAGCACTCCCGGAAAGAAAAACAGCATAAGTACAACATATTCGGAAAACCTAGATTTAAGCATGGAGCCGAATCCCTTCTCACCGGATGGTGACGGGTTCGAGGATGAAGTGACCTTTCGCTACACGTTACCCATGATGTCGGATTTGACCCTGAAGATTTACGACATCGAAGGGAGATTAATAAAAACGATTTTCGATGGAGAGTCACAGGTATCAGGAGAAGTAACCTGGGATGGAAGGGATAATGATAACAGATATGTTCGTATTGGGATATATGTAGTTTGGGTAGAAGTGAAAGGGAATTCTCATAAAGTTAAGAAGATGACTCTGGTGGTGGCGAAGAAGTGAGGGTAAACCTCTAAAACGTTCCAAGAAAGTGTATTCGGAGTGCAGAAGCTTGTCGTAGCGAAGCGGAGATCCCGCTATGCGGGGCTTCTGCGGTTTAAAGCTCCGATTTCCGGCACTCATGAAATGATTATATTTAGAGGAATATTCTTTTTCATGTTAAGTTTGATATGGACGTGCTCCGCTTGGGCAGCGTTCGATAACTACGGCTCAAGCGCCAGAGTCTTAAGCCTGGGCGGCGCCTCGGCAGCATCGGCGGATGAGCCATCCATAATGCAGATCAATCCCGGCGCATTGGGATTTCTTCAGCAGAAGGGAATCCAAGCCAGCCTCTCCCGATTATATGATTTGGATGAGCTTTCGGAGAAGGAAATATATCTGGCTTTTCCTTACAATAAGTTTGCATTTGGAGCAGGGTTTTATGTGTTCGGAAAGAGGGATTATTATCAGGAGAATGTGCTGAATTTGGCATTGGCATACCGGATAGGGGATAAGCTTTCTTTTGGCTCCAATCTTAAGTACATGCGGGTTTCCTTTTCACCGGCATATAACGCTCTTTCCTCATTTTCCGTAGATATCGGATCCGCCTATAAGGTTAATGAAAAACTCCGGCTGGGTATTGCAACCAAAAATATCAATCAGCCGCACTTGGTTGAAAACTCCAGTGATATTCCCGCCAATTATTGTCTGGGTCTGACCGTATTTCCATTTCCGGAGGCATCTTTGTTTCTTGATCTCACTTACGAGGACAGATACAAGGAACAGTTCCATCTGGGACAGGAGATCTGTCTCTTGAAAAATCTGCCTTTACGATTCGGCATTCAGACTTCGCCCGCTCGTTACGCTTTTGGCATGGGTTTGATTTGGAATGAATTTGTCTTTGATTATGCCTATCTGAATCACTCCATTTTGGGCAACACCCATAAGATCGGTTTTTCGTATAGCTGGGGAAGGAGAGGATCGGAATAATTGGCTCAAGAATCCAAAGTCGAGCAATCTAACCGAAAACGTTACTTATTCTTTATGTCTCTATTTATATTGATCTTCATTCTACTCTACGGCGGCCTTCATACCTACATGTTTGTGAAGGCAAAAGCGGCTTTTTCCTTTGGTACTTGGTCCAGTATTGGGGTTTCACTCTTCCTGCTCCTGATGCTATTTGCCCCCATTCTGGTGCGGATATTCGAGAAGCCGGGATGGGAATGGCTCGGAACCCCGCTGGCTTATGTCGGTTACACTTGGATGGGTTTTATAGTACTATTCTTCTTTTCCTCCATTGTCATCGATCTGTTGCGTTTACTGGTTAACCTAGGCGGATTAATCGGTAAAAGAGACGTTTCCGGCCTTACCCATTTGCCCTTAGTCTATTTTCTCATCCCTTTTTCGCTGTCCACCATCATAACCATTTATGGCTACTTTGAGGCATGGAATATCCGCACCGAGACGTTCACTATCAAAACTCCCAAGATTTCTGCAGAGGTCGGTCGGCTTAAAATCGTACAGATTTCCGATATTCATCTGGGGGTGATGGTCGGGGAAAAAAAGCTGGAGAACATTCTGGAAAAAGTCCGGAAGGAAAATCCGGATATACTGGTATCCACCGGCGACTTGGTCGACGGAGAGATGTATAATCTCTCCGGGTTAATAAAGCTTTTCCAGGAGATCAATCCCAGATACGGGAAATTTGCCATAACCGGCAACCACGAATTTTTTGCCGGAATTACCAAGGCACTCAAGTTCACCCAGGATGCCGGATTTACCATGTTAAGAGGGGAGAGGCACATCATTCCGGGAATCATTGATATCGTAGGGGTGGATGATCCCGCTGGCAGATCCTTCGATCATTCCAAAAGAGAATCCGAAAAGGATTTACTTTCCCCGTTGCCTAAAGATCAATTTATCTTATATCTCAAACACCGTCCCCTGGTCGATAAAGAGGCGATCGGGCTTTTCGATCTGCAGCTATCCGGGCATGCACATAAGGGGCAGATTTTTCCTTTCAGCTTAGTCACCAAATTGGTTTATCCCACGGATGAAGGAGGCTTGATTCTTCCCCACAATTCCATATTATATGTGAGCCGGGGAGCGGGAACCTGGGGACCGCCCATTCGTTTTCTGGCGCCTCCGGATATCGTGGTGATCGAGTTGATGCACCAGGATAGCAATTAAGATTCATTTGCGAATTCTTTGGATTAAAGGAGAAACAGATGTTTGAAAATATCGAGGTAACCAAATTCATCAGCGATATGCTGACGCCGGTGGTGATGCTATCGGCCTGCGGCCTTTTCCTTTTGGGATTGCAAAACAAATTCTCCAACATCATTACCCGTCTGCGGGAGTTGACCGAAGAAAGAAGGGAGCTGAAACTCCAGGATCAAATGAATAAATTCCAGCAGAGCAGACTAAACAGTATCGAAAAGCAAATCGGTGGTCTTTTGAACAGAGCACGCTTGGACAAAGATTCCATTTTGAGCATTTATGCCGGAATGATATTTTTTCTCCTGGCTTCGCTTTCCATTGCGGTAAAAGACTTAGGATGGATTTTAAGAAGTGACATATTTACCCTGATACTCTTTTTGATCGGAACCGGGTTTGTATTCGCCGGGACGGTCTTTGCCTATTTGGAGGTGAGGATTTCCTACCGGGTGGTTCAAATCGAGGTAGAGGAGCACAAACAGGAGTGATTTTTAATATTTGACAACAAGAAAGATTACCCGTTAAAGATCAAGATAAAAGGGTGGGGATTTAACCCCCACCCTTTATAGTTTATATTCAGTCCGCTTAGCTAAAATTGTTCTACCGGGTTATCGGATTCCCTTCACTATCCAGATAACTAATTTCCCCGATATTCAATTCACGCAGTCCCGGCTCTATCTTGGATACATCCCCCACGATTACATAAAGCAGTGCATCCGGGTGAATATATTTTTTTGCCACCTCAGCCGTTGCGTTGGCATCGACTGCTGTAACGGAAGGTACATACCGCTGTAGGTTATCTTCCGGCAGGTTAAACGTCACCAGCGTGGCGATCTGTCCGGCAATTTGATCGAAGGATTGAAATTTCTGGGCATAGCTTTTTACCAGATAGTCCTTGCTTCTCTGAAGTTCCTCTGCGGTCAAAGGCTTCTGACCACATATTCCCCGGAGTTCCTTTTCCATCTCAACCACGGTTTCCTTGGTAAATTGGCTTTGGACCGGCGCATAGGTGGCAAATGCCCCCGGGAATATATTGGTAGAGAAAAACGAAAAAGCACCATAGGTGTAGCCTTTCTCTTCACGCAGGTTGGAGTTAATACGGCTGCTGAACATCCCGCCCAGGACATTGTTCATTACCTGTATGGCGTAATAGTCCGGTGAGCTGCGTGGGATACCCAGATTGCCCGCTATTACCACCGATTGGGCTGCTCCCGGCTTATCGATAAGATAAATTTTGGTCTTGGTAAGGGGAACTGCCGGTGGAACGGTCATTGCCGGGATATCTTCCGGTTTCCACGCCTTGAAAACTGTCTCCAGCCTGGGTAGAATCTCTTTCATGGTAATATCACCCACCAGGATGATGGTGGCATTGTTGGGGTGATAGTAGGTCTCGTAGTATTTCTTTAGATCATCCTTCTGCAGCGCTTTGATCGAAGCCTCGGTGCCGCTCCCGGTATAGGGTTGAGCGTAAGGATGGTCCGAACCATACAGAGTCCGGTAATAGAGTTTGAGAGCGCTGGTGAACGGCTCCATATTCTCCTGTTTGATCTGACCTAAGTAGATCTGGCGCTGGCGCTCCAATTCTTCACTGGGAAAGATGGGATTTATCACCACGTCGCTCATCAGATTCAAGCCCTGATCCAAATACTTTTTCAAAACGTTCAGGGTGATGGTGCTGGCATCGGATGAACTGCCGGTACCCAGGTCTGCCCCCAATTTTTTGGTTTCGTCCGCTATCTGCAGAGCAGTACGGGTGGTGGTCCCCTCGTCCAACAGCTCGGATGTCAAACTGGCAGTCCCGGGGCGTTCCTTGGGATCGGCGGAAAATCCGGATTTGATCACCAGGGAGATCGCCACTAAAGGTAGTTTATGATCTTCCACCGCCAAGACCTCCATGCCATTGGCCAATTTCGCCTTCTGAATCTGGGGGGGATTGAAGGAGCGTTCTGCGGTCGGTTTGGGTTCGGAGGTTCGAACAACATAAGTACTTTCAGCCTCCAGATCGGGTCGCGGTATCACCGAGAGCACTAACCGGTCTTTTCCCAGATATTGAAGAGCCATCGATCGCACGCCCTCGGTCGTTGCCAGCAGGTAGCGATTCAAATCCCACTGGAATTTATCCGGGTCACCCAACCGTATATTGTATTCATTCAGCCTGTCCGATTTGCTTCCGAATCCGCCGATCCTCTGCAACTGCCGGACGAAATTGGCTTCGTAATTGTTTTTGGCTTGCTCCAGCTCGGCAGTCGTTACGCCTTTTTGCTTGACCAATTCGATCTCTTGATCTATAGCTTTTTGCAATTCATCCAAAGTATGTCCTTCTTTGGCGGTTGCAATTATCATGTATACTCCGGCCAGTTCCCGGGAATATTGAAAAGCGCTTACATCCTGAGCGATCTGTTTATCGTACACCAGCGATTTGTAAAGCCGGGAGGTTTTTCCCTCACTTAGGATATTACTCAACAGATCCAGTTCCGCATCGCCGGGGGCGAACAATTCCGGGGTAGTCCAAACTATATAGATACGGGGGAGAGAGACCCGGTCCTCCACCAACACCCGTTTTTCCCCCTCAAATTTTGGAATCCAAGTTTTAACCCGGTCTACCGGGGGTCCGGGCGGGATGTCACCAAAGTATTTTTCCACTAAAGCTTTGGCAATTTTAGGATCGAAATCTCCGGCAATACACAAACTGGCGTTGTTCGGAGTGTAGTATGATTTGAAGAAATCCTCGACATCTTCTTTGGAAGCTCGGCTTAAGTCTTCCTGGCTGCCGATCACCGGCCAGGAGTAAGGATGGCCTTTGGGAAAGACCGTTTCGGCTAACAGGGGCCACACTTTACCATAGGGTTCGTTTTCCACACCTTGGCGACGTTCGTTTTTCACCACATCCTTCTGGTTATCCAATCTCTCCTGGGTCATAGCGGGAAGAAGAAAGCCCATCCGGTCCGACTCCATCCAGAGTGCATCCTCCAGGTAGTTGCTGGGAATATTCTCCCAGTAATTGGTTCGGTCCTCGGTGGTGGAGCCATTGTTGTTCCCCCCGATACGTTCAAAGACTACATCAAAATTCTCTGTCATGTGTTCGGACCCCTGGAACATCATGTGTTCAAAAAGATGGGCAAAACCGGTACGGCCCTCCTTTTCGTTCTGGGAGCCGACATGATACCAGATGTTAACGCCAACCATGGGAACCGAATGATCCTCGTGCAAAATCACCTGCAGACCGTTTTTGAGGGTGAACTTCTCAAATGCGATTTTGGGCAATTCCTGCGGGAATGCCGCAATAGCCCAAAGCATGACAACACAAATTATAAGTGCTGCCAGGTAGATCTTTTTCAACATAGATCCGCTCCTTGTTATGTAATGAGATTTAAGTTTATCTGTTAACAATTAATCATTCCCTACTCCTCCGCTTTGCCCCTTTACTTTATTTATTTTACGTAAGAACTTTCCTAGAGTTCCTGGATTAGAGTGAAATTAAGTAAGAAAACTTTATTTCTGCGGGCATCTTTTATTCGCCATTTTTGGCGAGGGGTATGTCCGAAATCGGTAGGTCCGAAATATCCTTTTAGGACTTTCGGACAATGAAAGACTATTAAGTTATGGTATATTTTTATTCCGGCTTTTGGTGAGGACAAATGTGATCACCGCTAATGCCAGATTAACTAATATGGAGAACACCCAAAATGAAGGTCGTTCAGCCATCCCCATAGTGTACTTGAGATATATTATATCAATTACAGTGTTGGAAACAAAAAGTGTAATACCCGCCACTATAAGAGGGACTGAACCCAAATAGGCAAAACCAATTCCGGGAAGGAGGAGATTCAAAATTGCCGCCAGCCAGGGCTTTTTCTTTTTCATGTCTTTCTTCCGAAAAAACCTCATTCCCTCAAATCTCCCTCTCCACAAATGTGGATAGTGGGAAAATGGGGGAGAGGTTTAATTAGGAGCCCTCTGCTCCTGACACTCTTTTGGCTAATTTCTCTATCTTCTTGATCTTGTCTTCCCCGAGTCCTTCGAGATCGCTCTTCTTCAGCCAATCCTCCGATAGTAGACGAGCGAATATTAAGATTAAAACGGAATATCTATAATCATATTTATCGTTTATGTTTTTTTGTTGCTTGTCAAGATAATCGTGAATTTGCCAGATATGCTCCGGCTCTGTAGCCTTCGAGATCATCTCTTTGAGCTTCGCTATTATTGCATCACATTCTCTCTTATAGGCAGTATCAAAAGCCCGTCTCGCTGCCGCCTTCTCGCTCTTTGACCAGTTGATTTTGTTCATGTTTATTTGTAGCGTTCGCACGGACGTGCCCCCAGACGGGAGCGTCCGCTCGTCTGGGCATTCATGCAACCCATTCGAGCTTAATTAATGCTTTAGTGCTTCAAGTTGTCAACAAAAAAATCCCGATCCAATTGGATCAGGATTTAATTTACTCCCGGCAGCGTTCGCATTTTATCCTGAGCGCATGCGAAGGACTCCTACACGGTTACCCGACCAGTACCATCGACGCAGAGAGGCTTAACTTCTGTGTTCGGAATGGGAACAAGTGTTTCCCACTCGCTATTACCCCGGTGAAATTTTCGCATTGACGTACAAATGAAGACATCTGCAGCATACAGTTTACGCACCGTGTTTCCTTAGAAAAACGTCGATCCTTTTCTTTTCATCGTCGTCCGGGAGTGAATTAACTATCTGTCTATAATGGTAGACCGCTTGGGAAAAGTTACCGACCTTTTCCAGTGCCTCAGCGTAAACTGCTTCCCCGCAGAAATCACTATTTACTTCAACCCATGGGCGGAGTAAAGCAACTGCAGCATGTGGATCGTTTGAGTTCATCAAGCCTATGGCAAGCATAAGGATACCATCACGGTGGTTGGGAACTTTGCACAAGACGCGCTCTAGCAAATCCTTTGCTTCGTCGACGAAATGACCCTCTTCGGTACCTTGTAGCCACATTGCGCGCTGGATTAACGCGTCCATATTATCTGGGTCTGCATTTAGCAATTCATTCCAGTAAGCGACTGCCTTGCGTCGAACTGCGTGATATCTTACCGAAGAAATCAAAGTTCCTACACCAGCACCCAACCCCCCCCCCACGATGCCATACCAGGCACTTCTTGTAAATAAGGTGAACAAAAAGTATCCTACCCCAAACCCTACGAGTGTGTATAATGACCTCATTGGAAAGGGTCGCTGTATACTGATTCTGCCTCTTAGAGGCTGGGTCAAGAAACGGCATGGTGGACGATCCAGCAATTCGGGTGTCACTCGCTTCCCAGGAATGTTCGTCAATTTTGGAAGATTTATCCCCAGGATTTTGATAGCCACTTGATATTGCTCCGGAAATTGACGGAAATGCTTCAGTAGATTTTCTCTATTGTTTTTGATCTCGTTGCATATGATGGTTCTGATTCCCTCTGAACAACAGTCAAGCCGTCTGGCGATCTTCTTAAGTATATCATCATGCAATTCCCCGACAAACCCTGTTAAGCTCACCTCGCTATCCAATCCCCTTCTCTTCAACTCCTCGCGAATCTCAAATTGCGCATCGTCCGTGAAATCATACAGTTGTATAAATCTCAACTGAAGCTCTGTATTATCTATCGAAGAAAGATCACGCATACACCATCTCCTATTTTCCCTTTGCTCCAATCAACGTGAAAAGGATTTCCCTTATTAATATAATAATCATTCTCAATCGAAGCTAATATTATAAATTGAAGCCGGATTTGTCAACAAAAAAGTCCTGACTCAGTTGAATCCGGATTTGATCTTACCTCCAGCAGTGCTCGGAGCTTAACGGCTGCCGATCGAGAAGATATTATTCTTTATATACATCTCCTCGCGCACCAATATGATCAACATAAATTGTTCTCAATTTTCTATCTATCCAGAAAATCACTCGAGCATCCCCAATTCTCATTCTGTAATATCCTTTCCACTCTCCAGCCATTGCTTTTATGTCAACCTTATCGGTAATCCCGTCTTCCAACTCTTTCAAAGACTTTTTAATTCGCTGCCTTTGAGATTCAGGTAGTCTCTTTAAATAACGAACCGCTCGCTTGTGGACGATGACTTTATATATCATATGGAATCCAAATCTACATATGCTTCCCTCTTACCTTTTTCCCGGTCTTTCTTTGCCTGCTTGAGATCCTGAATAGCTTTCTTGTCAAGGTCTAACCCTAATAGCTCCTCAATCTCTTTGTACTCCTTCAAAGGAATAATGACTTCAGTTGGTTTGCCTTTTTCATCCACTACGATTTTTTTATGCAGCGTAATCATTAGTTCACCTCTGCGTTTATAGTCACCCTTAACCGTCAATTACTCATCTTTTAATATAATAATTATTCTCAATCGAAGCTAATATTATGAATTGAAGCCCGATTTGTCAACAAAAAAGTCCCGACCCAACTGAATCCGGAATCGATCTTACTTCCGGCAATGCTCGGACTTGTCCTGAACCGAAGGGAAGGATTCAATAGGGGAGAGGTTCGTAGGGCAGGCACCTTGCCTGCCCGATATACGGGATAGTCATGCTAAAGACGGATCTTGGTATTCTTGACATGTAAAAAAGCCCTCTTTTTCAAGAGGGCTTTTAATTTACTCCCGGCAGCGTTCGGACATGTCCTGAACGAATGTGAAGGATTTTATCCTGAGCGCATGCGAAGGACTCCCACACGGCTACCCCTAAAGTAAAAAAGCCCTCTTTTTCAAAAGGGCTTTTAATTTACTCCCGGCAGCGTTCTACTCTCCCACACGGTTACCCGAGCAGTACCATCGACGCTGAGAGGCTTAACTTCTGTGTTCGGAATGGGAACAGGTGTTTCCCTCCCGCTAAGGCCGCCGGAAAAGTTTTTCGACAATCCATAGAGAAACCAAAATGAGACATCTTACCTGTATCGCTTGAGATTAAAAGAAAGAATTTAGATCAAGTCGCACGGCTGATTAGTATC
Organism: uncultured candidate division Zixibacteria bacterium; assembly: GCA_903908285.1. Lineage (GTDB taxonomy): Bacteria > Zixibacteria > MSB-5A5 > MSB-5A5 > SM1-73 > CAIVRH01. The sequence continues at coordinate 10,438 of CAIVRH010000018.1, read as the reverse complement.
GCTCGACTGAATCCATTACTGGACTTACATCTGCGACCTATCAACCACGTAATCTACGTGGAGCCTTAAGCCCCTTACCCGAAGGCAAGGGGGGGATATCTAGTCTTGAGGTGGGCTTGGTGCTTAGATGCTTTCAGCGCTTATCCCTTCCGAACGCAGCTACCCAGCGTGTGCCTCTGGCGAGACAACTGGTGCACTGGAGGTTCGTCCGTTCCGGTCCTCTCGTACTGGGAACAGCTCCTCTCAAATATCCTACGCCCGCATCAGATAGGGACCGAACTGTCTCACGACGTTCTAAACCCAGCTCACGTACCGCTTTAATTGGCGAACAGCCAAACCCTTGGGACCTCCTTCAGCCCCAGGATGCGATGAGCCGACATCGAGGTGCCAAACCTCCTCGTCGATATGAACTCTCGGAGGAGATCAGCCTGTTATCCCCGGAGTACCTTTTATCCGTTGAGCAATGGCGTTTCCACGCACAACCACTGGATCACTAAGTCCTGCTTTCGCATCTGCTCGACTTGTAGGTCTCGCAGTCAGGCTCCCTTATGCCTTTATACTCTACAGCTGATTACCATCCAGCTTGAGGGAACCTTTGAACACCTCCGTTACGATTTTGGAGGTGACCGCCCCAGTCAAACTACCCGCCTGACACTGTTCCCAGCCCTGATTCAAGGGCTCAGGTTAGGATCTCGATAAGGCAAGGGTGGTATTTCAACGGTGGCTCCACCGACCCTAGCGGGCCAGCTTCAAAGCCTCCCACCTATTCTACACATGCAGTACCAAAACCCAATGTCAGGTTATAGTAAAGGTTCACGGGGTCTTTCCGTCCCGATGCGGGTAAGCGGCATCTTCACCGCTACTACAATTTCGCCGAGTCCCTCGTTGAGACAGCGCCCAAGTTGTTACACCATTCGTGCAGGTCGGAATTTACCCGACAAGGAATTTCGCTACCTTAGGACCGTTATAGTTACGGCCGCCGTTTACTGGGGCTTCAGTTCAAAGCTTCGCCTTCTCGATTGCTCAAAAAAGCTGACCTCTCCCTTTAACCTTCCAGCACCGGGCAGGTGTCAGTCCCTATACGTCGCCTTGAGAGGCTTAGCAGAGACATGTGTTTTTAGTAAACAGTCACCCAGGCCCCTTTACTGTGACCTCATTCTGCAGCCCGGAGCAAGTCCGGAACACATACTAGAGGCACCCCTTCTTCCGAAGTTACGGGGTTATTTTGCCTAGTTCCTTAACGAGGGTTCTCTCGAGCACCTTAGGATATTCTCCTCACCTACCTGTGTCGGTTTGCGGTACGGCCACCTGAAAAGCTAACTTACGAGGTTTTTCTTGGCAACATGATTAAGACCAGTTTGCGGTCTTGCGACCTCCCCATCACCTCTCGAGGTTAAATCTCGGCGGATTTGCCTGCCGAGAACCTCTACCGGCTTAGACCAGGACGTCCAACACCTGGATGGTCTTCACTTTTGCGTCACCCCGAAGCTCAAACGCCCTTCCGGTGGTAGGCGAATATTAACGCCTTTTCCATCACCTACGCCTTTCGGCCTCGGCTTAGGGTCCGACTAACCCTGAGCGGATTAACCTTCCTCAGGAAACCTTAGGTTTACGGTGTGCCGATTTCTCGTCGACATTATCGCTACTCGTTCCGGCATAATCTCTTCCATCTCGTCGATCCCGTCTTGCGACGGAACTTCAACCTATTATGGAATGCTCCCCTACCACTGAAACAGTTTTTGATCGAAGAAACTGTAAGCAAAAAGTCCGAAAACAATCTGCTCGAATTCTCCGAACCATTTCAGTCTATAGCTTCGGTGCCAGGCTTAGTCCCGCGAATTATCGGCGCGGAGCCGCTAGAATAGTGAGCATTTACGCACTCTTTAAATGATGGCTGCTTCTAAGCCAACATCCTAGTTGTTTAAGCGATTCCACATCCTTAGTCACTTAGCCTGTACTTAGGGACCTTAGCTGATAGTCTGGGGTATTTCCCTCTCGCCAATGAAGCTTATCCCTCACTGACTGACTCCCGGAGAACAAGTAAACGGCATTCGGAGTTTGATTGGGGTTGGTAACCTTGTAGGGTCCCTTGCCCATTCAGTGCTCTACCTCCGCCACTCTATTATCCGAGGCTAGTCCTAAAACTATTTCGGGGAGAACCAGCTATCTCCAGGTTTGATTAGCCTTTCACCCCTATGCACAGCTCATCCCTTAGCTTTTCAACGCTAGTGGGTTCGGACCTCCATCCAGTTTTACCTGGATTTCATCCTGGCCATGCATAGATCACCTGGCTTCGGGTCTACTGCATGCTACCTTAGCCTTTCGGCTATTCGCCCGTTTCAGACTCGCTTTCGCTACGGCTACCCCAGTGTTTGGGTTAACCTAGGCAACACACAAGTAACTCGCCGGATCATTATTCAATAGGCACGCAGTCACTCCGAATCCAAACCCGAAAGTTCGAATTTGAAGCTCCCACAGCTTGTAAGCACACGGTTTCAGGTTCTATTTCACTCTCCGTCAGGAGTACTTTTCACCTTTCCCTCGCGGTACTGGTTCACTATCGGTCACAAGATAGTATTTAGCCTTACCCAGTGGTCTGGGCAGATTCACACAGGATTTCTCGTGTCCCGTGTTACTTGGGATTTCATACAGGGAGTTTGTATCCTTTCGCTTACTGGACTATCACCATCTATGGTTAGCGTTTCCACGCCATTCGGCTAAGATACAAATTTGTAACTCCCCGGTCTGTCTGCATTCAGATCCATACGAAATCCCGCTACCCCGGCAGCACAACGCATGCATGCTTTAACGTGCCAACCGGTTTGGGCTGTTTCCCGTTCGCTCGCCGCTACTAGGAAAATCATTATTATTTTCTCTTCCTGAGGGTACTTAGATGTTTCAGTTCCCCTCGTTCGCTTCCCCCCAGCTATGTATTCACCGGGAGGATATCCCGACATTACTCGGGATGGGTTTCCCCATTCGGAAATCCCCGGGTCAAGGGTTGTTTGCACCTACCCGAGGCTTATCGCAGCTTACCACGTCCTTCATCGCCTTCTTGTGCCAAGGCATCCGCCATGTGCCCTTAGTAACTTGATCCAATTCTCTCAATCTTGAGCGACACACCTAAATATTCTTATAATCTTACAAATGAAGATGCCCGCATTTTGATTCTCTATGAAGTTGTCAAAGACCGAATTCATCCCCCCCGGTAAAACAGGGGAGAGAATGAATATTTTTAAATTAAACCTTTTTCTCTAGTCTGGTGGAGATAACCCCGCAGGATGCTCTCCTTAACTATATGAATTCAAACCCAATTCCATTTATTTCTATTGGAGATAACCGGGATCGAACCGGTAACCTTCGGCTTGCAAAGCCGACGCTCTCCCAATTGAGCTATATCCCCGTGTAATTTTTCTTTTTTATTCTCCTCTAACCGATAACCTTCCCGCCAACGGCGGGACGCTCTCCCAATTGAGCTAATTCCCCGTGAATTTCTTTTTAAGAAACAGTCCCTAGTCCCTGATGTCTGGTTCTTGCTTTTAACTTGTGACTTTTGACTGATTACTTTTGACTGCCTTTAATTGGTGGGCCTAGGTAGAGTCGAACTACCGACCCCTGCGTTATCAGCACAGTGCTCTAACCAACTGAGCTATAGGCCCACGGGATCTGATTCTACGGTTCACAGTGCATAGTCCACGGTTAAAAACTTCTATTTAAGCAAACCATGAACCCATTTCCGTGAACCTATATGGTTAGACTGACGCTTTATTAAACAATAGTGTGCACAAGCTAAAAGCTTGAAAAAATCGATTAACAAGAGTCTTTACACACCTTGTGAGTTACTCCTTAGAAAGGAGGTGATCCAGCCGCAGCTTCCGCTACGGCTACCTTGTTACGACTTAGCCCCAGTCACCGATTTTACCTTAGGCGCCATCCTCCCTTGCGGGTTGGAAAAACGACTTCGGGTATCCCCGGCTTCCATGGCTTGACGGGCGGTGTGTACAAGGCCCGGGAACGTATTCACCGCGACCTGCTGATACGCGATTACTAGCGATTCCAACTTCATGAAGGCGAGTTGCAGCCTTCAATCCGAACTGAGACCGGTTTTAGGGATTGGCTCCACCTTGCGGCATTGCGACCCTCTGTACCGGCCATTGTAGTACGTGTGTAGCCCTGGACATAAGGGCCATGAGGACTTGACGTCATCCCCACCTTCCTCCAGCTTATGACTGGCAGTCTCCCTAGAGTGCTCCTCCCTTGCGGGAAGGTGGCAACTAAGGACAGGGGTTGCGCTCGTTGCGGGACTTAACCCAACACCTCACGGCACGAGCTGACGACAGCCATGCAGCACCTGTCCCGACGCCCATCGCTGGGGGACCTAATCTCTTAGGTTTACATCGGGATGTCAAGCCCAGGTAAGGTTCTTCGCGTTGCGTCGAATTAAACCACATACTCCACCGCTTGTGCGGGCCCCCGTCAATTCCTTTGAGTTTCAACCTTGCGGTCGTACTCCCCAGGCGGGGCACTTAATGCGTTAACTGCGGCACTGCTCCGGTTAAGGAACAACACCTAGTGCCCAACGTTTACCGCTAGGACTACCAGGGTATCTAATCCTGTTTGCTCCCCTAGCCTTCGTGTCTCAGCGTCAGTATCGAGCTAGAAAGCCGCCTTCGCCACCGGTGTTCCTCCTGATATCTACGCATTTCACCGCTACACCAGGAATTCCACTTTCCTCTCTCGTACTCAAGACAAGTAGTATCGGACGCACGCTCCAAGTTAAGCTAGGAGTTTTCACGCCCGACTTGCTTACCCGCCTACACACCCTTTACGCCCAGTGATTCCGAACAACGCTTGCTCCCCCCGTATTACCGCGGCTGCTGGCACGGAGTTGGCCGGAGCTTCCTCCAGAGGTACCGTCAGTCCCCAAAGCTATTTGATTTGGGGAGTTTCTTTCCTCTAGACAGGGTTTTACATTCCGAAGAACGTCATCACCCACGCGGCGTTGCTGCGTCAGGCTTTCGCCCATTGCGCAATATTCCCTACTGCTGCCTCCCGTAGGAGTCTGGGCCGTATCTCAGTCCCAGTGTGGCCGTACACCCTCTCAGGCCGGCTATCCATCGTAGCCTTGGTGAGCTGTTATCTCACCAACAAGCTAATGAAGCGCGGGCTCATCTTGAAGTGATAGCTTATAAATATCAGCTTCCTTTGGTCTTAAGGAGATGTCCCCTCAAGACGTTATTCGGTATTAGACCCCCTTTCGGAGGCTTATCCCCATCTCCAAGGCAGATTGCCCACGTGTTACGCACCCGTCCGCCACTTTACTAACCCCGCCGAAGCGGGACTTTCTCGTACGACTTGCATGTATGAAGCACGCCGCCAGCGTTCGTTCTGAGCCAGGATCAAACTCTCCGTTGAGAATTTAAAAATTATATCCGATTGAATATGTTTCGCAAGGATTGCTTACTCTTTATTGGAATCGATCCTTTCAAAACTTCGCTTATGCACACTATTTAGTTTTCAGAGATCAAACCTTCCTTAACTTTAAGGAAGAAGCTTTAGACAAAAAAATCTGCCGAAGTTTACCGCTCACGGCAGATTCTCAATTTACTCCGCTTTACGGCACTTGTCAAGTAAAATCTTTAAATATTTTTGCTCTCAAAATAGGCTCGCGTGTAATTGTTTTTCTACGCTCGGCTCCTATTTACTTTATCGGCACTGCTATGATACGTTCTGAAGTTATGCTTGTCAAGTCTTTTTTTTAAAATTTTTTTCTTCCAAGAATACTTATACTCAAACGCATTTAACTTTGTTTGCTTTTATCAAAATTATTTTTATTTAAAGAGAGTTTCTCGAAGATTAAATTTTACCCTCTATTATTATACGTGCCAACCGGGCTTATTGGATGGGCAAGAAAAACTTTCCCTTTCCTTTTTGAGGGTGCATCATTATCAATGTTTTGATTTTGTAGCCGCAATCTTTAGATTGCGTAAGACAGGTAGGTCGGGCTGTTCTTTTTTCATACTGACTTTAGTCAGGTGTCTATGCATTCCAACAAACTTCAGACGGGTAGGTCGGGCTGTCGCAAGACTGCCCGATGGCACTATTTCCCTCTCCCCTTGGTATGTACCATACGGTTCATACCTGATGGGAGAAGGAGGGATTTCCTCTCCCTTGACGGGAGAGGATCAAGTTGAAAATCCCGTCCTTCAATAAATTCAGGATGGTGAGCAAGATCGAACCACCAAAGGCGGGAGAGAGGGTGATAACTCGACAACCTTCATTCCAACTGACTTTAGTCAGGTCTTGTCATTTGGAAGTCCCTCTCTTCCTAAGTCGAAGATCCCGTCCTTCAATAAATTCAGGATTGTGAGCGATTTGTCCTGAAGCAAACCTGAAGGGCATGTCCAGAGGCGAAGCCGTAGGGCTTGTCCAGAGACAAAGCCGAAGGAAGTCGAACCACCCTCGGCGGGGAGAGGGACACTCCGCCAGAGGCGGATCCCTGCCCGACGGATGGCAGGCGGGCGCCTATGGCGGAAGGGTGAGTTCCGGCTGGTTTTGAAAATGTGGTAGGAAAACTGTATGGTTTACATTTGGTTTTCATACAATAACAGCCAAATTTTCCTTGATTTTTGTATTGACATCACTATATTGTATTTGAAGTCTAACTGATGCAACCCAAGGGGATAAGATAAATAATGGAGTAGCTGGAGTTATTGAGAAACTAATTTATACGGTTTGTACAAATCGGGAGCAGTTAATAGTAAGCAAGCTGTTCAACGGTTAGTATGAACACTATTATGCTAAAAACAAGAAAAAGTGGAACATTTTTATACAGATGCAAATCCCGTCTTATAATCATTTTGCGTAAATAATTATGTAAAATGAAGGAGTCGTTATGATCAAAAAAAAGTTTTCATTACAAGATGAAACAGAAGCTATGAAAAATATTGCTGTGGAATTAGAAAATTTACCCCAAGAATCACAACAAAGGATTGTTAAGTGGCTTATGTCTACAGTAAAGGATTTACCACAATCGGTTAATAATTTACAAAGTTCAGAAAAAAATATACCTACACAAGTAAGTGTTATTGGGTCATCATATCAAAAAGGAGAAGGTCCTAAGGAATTCTTTCAGAATAAACAACCTAAGAATAATTATCAGAAATTGGCTGTTTTAGGTTATTACTTAGAATTTATGAAGGGTAAAGATGAATTCAATTCTCAAGATTTAAAAATCGCTTGGAAACAAACCCGAGAAGTATTGCCAAGTCCACGGGTTTTTTCAACTGTACTCAATTCTACACTTACTAAGTATAATTATTTTGTTTCTGGACAAAAAAAAGGGTTGTATAGAATAGGAATCAAAGGGCAAAAATTAGTTGAATCACTTCCTGTGCAGCCAAAAGGGTTAGTGGGGTCCTATAGAAAAAGAAGAAAAAAGAACACATCTTCTCGTCGGGCAAAATAATAAGATAGCAGAATTATTATGAATGTTACTACTCACCTAATAGAAAAAGTAAGTGCTTATGTAGATTATATTTCACATGAGATGGTTGAGAAGGAATGGATATTCCGAGGTCATGAAAATGATAAGTTCTCCTTAAAACCATCCATTGCAAGAATAGAGCCACGAGAAGAAACTATTCAAATTATGGAAAGTAAAATGATTAATGAATTTCATAGACGATATTTGAATTCTCCGGCTGATAACTGGGGATTATTGGCACTAGTGCAACATCATGGCTTACCGACACGGCTTTTAGACTGGACTCTAAATCCATTAGTCGCGTTGTTTTTTGCAGTTGATAAACCTTCCGAATCTAGAAAATGCGCAGTTTGGGCTTATAGGTATAATCTGGTTGCAACTAAAGATCTGGATCCATTTCTAATTAAAAAAATCCATGTTTATCATCCAAGTCATGTAACTGTCCGTATAACTGCTCAACAAGGTTGTTTTACGGTTCATCCCCCACCTTTTTATGATATGCGTAGAGTGCAACGCACAGATGAAGAACTTGTGAAGATTACAATAAAAAGGGAATATAGGACTCAAATAAAAAATGATTTGGATCGATTAGGAATTAATTACGCTTCACTCTTTCCTGATTTAGATGGATTATGTAGATATTTAAAATGGTCCTTTTCTACTTCTGAAAAGGAGAACGATTTTTAATATATAAGAATTAGAGTTCGTCGGTCATATGCCCTGCGCACCTTCCACCAAGATGAGTCAAGCGCACGGAACCTCTGTTCTGCAAACTGCTTAATCACTTTTAGTCTATTATTTTTTCTTATTGGAGGAAGAATATGTCTTCTTACTGAACTCTTAAAATAAGCCAGACGGCCAGGGAGGTTGGTATGAAAAAGTTAGTAATAGTTTTGGTGATGGTTGTGATACCGCTATCTGTATGGTCTCAAGATAATGTTGTGCCGTCCCTTCTGTCAGCGACGCCAAATTCAGACAGTCTTATTCCCCCAGATCAATTATTCAGGGAACTTGCTATTGGTGACACTCTCGACCGAGTACAGAGAACCGACAGTGCATGGGTAAAATACAAAAAGGATTACAGAGAATGGAATTTAAATCGTAAGTTTCATGCGGAATGTCAAAGACAATATAATGCACAACTCTGGAACCAATGGTTACAGATACTTGAACAGACGGAAGTGGATAATATAAAGAATCAATTAAGAAGAATAGAGGAAAAACTTAACGAAATAAAATACAGTAAATAATCCCATGTTCCTCTACCTCCGCTCTAAACGCTACTGGCTGGGCGGGATCCCGGGAGAGAAGAAAGTTCGTATGTCAGGTGCCCTGAGCATCTGACACCAAGATAAGTCAGTAGCTCGGACAAGTTCGTCCGGCTGGCCACGGTGGCTCTCAACCTACGAGATTGGATTAGAAAGGTTACCAATGGCATCATTTAACCCAAAATTCACTATTATCCCCAAGATCAATAAAGCTCTCGTTGAAATCGAACGGGTGCGGGGTTTTCTTGATGCGGTTAATCTTAAGGACGAGTCGTGTCCAAGAGCTCTACCGATCCGACAAAACATTACGTTTTACTGTGACATGCTACTGTGACATACTGTGACATGCTACTGTGACAATAGTCCGCAGGTCCGGTGCCCTGCGCCCACCCGGACGAGCGGACGCTCCCGTCTGGGGGTGCTCGTCTGAGCAGACGGGCTCGTCCGAGCACCTGACACTAAGATAAGTCAATAGCTCGGAGCAACTGTCGTACACTCTTGGAAAAGTTAAAAGAAAATGAATGATACCCAGGCGAAAATAGAACAACGCTATCAAGAAATGTTATTGTCCAAATCTCCCCTGGAGCGTTTGAAGATGGCAAGCAGAATGTATGATTCGGGGAGAAAACTTGTGATATCGGGAATTCTAAAGGAAAGACCACACCTCGATTCGTCACGATTGCGTGTTCAACTTTTTTTGCGAATATATGGGGATGATTTCACAGTTACCGAAAGAGAGAAGATCATTAAAGAGATTTCCAGCACGCAATTGGATAAAGATAGCTAAGTTCGTAGTCCGGTAGTTCAGGAGCCCAAAGCTCCTGACATTTAATCTTAGCCTGATGCCGATAGGCATCACACGTTTATAGAATTTGATTTATTCTTTTCACCTACGACCCCTCTGGGGTCGCACAAAACATAAAAACACAAATTGCTATAAATGTTCAATCCCTAACGGGATTTCTTAGAATCGACACCGTTAGACATATCACATTCACAGAAGGAACAATGTTCACAGAATCTGCCGACACCAAGATAAGCCAGGAGCTCGGACGAGTCCGTCTGCGTTTCCCGTTTTATACATGCTGTATAATCATTGTTGGGCGGTTTGAAATCGTAAGAGATAACTTTACATATAAAGGAGAGATAAATGGCAAAATGTCCGTATTGCAAACAAGCGATCACTTTGGAAAAAACCAAAAGAGAATCTGCTGAATTTACCGAGGAAGTGCACAAAGAGGTATCTGGCGCAGTAAAAAAGGAAATCATGTACTCGTGTCCGCATTGTGAATCCGTCCTGGGATTCGGCTTTTTCTTTGGTGGTCTCCTTACCGGCAGACCATAATTCGTTTCGACTGGTGGCCCACAGCTCTGTTGTGGCACAGATTAGGTCAAGAGAATCTATTGCAGTTCACTTTAGTGAACTGATAAAAGAGATCATTAACTGATTGGCTTTAGCCACATGAAGATTAGATATCCAATTCCAGGTTGTTGGTTCGGTGCCATGCGCACCTGTCACTAGAAACTTACCCTCTCCCCTGGTGGGTGTATAGACCAGAGAGAAGGGTAACAGGTGTTCGGGGACATGGGTAACACATTTGTATTATACATTAGGATCATTTTTCTTTCAAGTTAATATGTGTAATTCTCTGTTTACAAAAGAAGATATCCATAATTCCATCCT